>NZ_SPMZ01000030.1 GCF_012939995.1 Candidatus Competibacter phosphatis
CGGTCGGCGGGCATGGGCATCCTGGAGCGCTTGAACCGCACCTTCAAGCACGAATTCGTCTTTCGTCACGAGGTCAGTACCCTGGCTGATCTCAAGACCCTGTTACCTGGATTCCAGTATTGGTATAACGAGCGCCGGTTGCACAGCCATTTGGAGTATCGTCCGCCCGCCACCGTTTTGGCCGACGAGGTGGCCGCTATACTCTCTTAACTATCGGAAGTCTTTTTTGGGGCAGTACAAGGTGTGCAGCTCGCTGCGTTTGGCAATCTGCACAGTGACCTGCTCGCCCAACACCTCGCGCACGCCCCGCGCAAAGGGCTCGCCCGTGTAGCTGCTGTCGGTTAGTACGCTTTGCACTCGGTTCAGCGCTGCCTTGCAGCGTTTGAAGGCCTGCAAGGCGCCCTTGCGGTCAGTGACCTCTGCCGTGGTCACCGCCATCGCATGCGGCAACCCCTGGGTGTCCACCGCGATGCGGCGCTTGATGCCCGAGATCTTCTGGCCGGCGTCATCGCCCTTCAGGCCCGCTGTGTCCGTGTTCTTCACACTCTGTGCGTCCACGATCAAGAGCGTGCTGGAGGCGTTGCGCCCCTGTCTCTCGCGGGCCGCGCCAACCTGATTTTTTTAATGCCTGCTCCAGCAGGCTCACGCCATCCTGGCCCGGCTCGCTCCACTGGGCGAAGTACGCATGCACCGTGCGCCACTGGGGAAAGTCACTGGGCAGCGCTCGCCACTGGCAGCCCATGCGTAGCAGGTACAGCACGGCGCAAAACACCTCGTACAGGTCTACCGTCCTGGGCTTGGTTTTGCGCCTGGCCTGCTCCAGCAGCGGCAAAATGGGCCCAAACTGTTCTCTACTGATGTCACTGGGGTATCTCTTCGTACGCATCCCCCGATGTTCGCAGACTCAGCAGAAGATCGTGAACACGTTCTTAGGACAACCTACCCTGGAAGCGAGAAATCGCTCGCTTCCATATCTCATTCCGGCCCGAGATGCTTCCAACTCCGTTGTACGACGATGAACAACAAGGCTGTTGACCATCCCACCAATAGGATGCCGTCCAGCGCCTCGATCCCGCTCAATAGACGCCATTCGGAGTCCGTCAGGGTAATGTCGCCATAACCCAGGGTAGTGAAGCTGACCACGGAAAAGTACAGGCTCTTTTCAAAGGTATCGAGTTGATCGCCAGGGAGCAGGACGTAGGTTAATGCCCACAGCGTGACTTCCACGATATGCAGCAATATGAGGACAATCGCGGTCCACATCACCGCTGGCAACGCCGTGTGTGGCTTGAAATTGCCATTATGATCGCCGTAGCGCCGCACTGCGTAACGTATCCAATAGGTGGTTCCCATGGCGTGGAGGACTACCGTCAGCGCGATCAATAAAACGGCAACGAGTAAGAGCATCAACATGTTGAGGTTCCCGAGTCTGTTGCGTTGGCTATTGAACATACCATGCATAGTGGTTGCGCTGAGCTAGCGATCAAGTGCGCTGGGGGATCGCGAAAACTGCTAGGCGGTGCAGGGACTGGCGCGGCTGAATGGTCAACCGGCCCGTCAGTCGGTTCAGGGGATGCTCCCCGTTCCCACCGACGCCCGATTGTTCGGCGGCCACGAGCTGTTGTCCGGTCTGTCCCGGGCTTCCTTCAAGTCGTCCAGCAGCCTGGCCGATAGCGCCCGCAGCGCCGCGCCAAGCGATGATCAAGCTCGACGCCCCTATCCCATCCGGCAACGAGTTCCGGTGATGTGCCCGGATCGGCAGCCAGCCGTTCGCTAGGGGATGAATCCGCAGCGTTCGCCCCAGATCAGAAAAGGGTTGTAGCTTTTCTTCCCTCCCGGCGGTGGGGGGCTCGCCGCCGGCTTTTGGTCTTCCACGATCACCGTGACATTCTGGGAATCCTTGGGCGTAATCGCGTTCCAGATCTTCAAGACTTCACCGCTGTCGGCCACGATGCACCCGTCCGACCAACTCGCGTCCGTCCCCTTGTGGATGAAAATGTCATCCGAATGACGCGTGCGGTTGACCACCGGCACGCCTTTGCCCAGATAAATGCCGACCCGGCGTTTCTGATTATTCTTCCATGGACACGGTTTGTTATCGGGCGGCGAGCCCGAGTCGATCTTGTCGGCCATCCAAGTGGCATACCCTGCATAAGTGCCCGCTTCGACTTTGACCGCCGGGTCCCACCAGCAGGGAGTGCTGACGGAAATCGAGCCTGAATTGAAGGAAAGCGTTCCCTGATTCTCGCCGCGAACCACTTTGATTTCGTAGGTCATGATCGCCACCTCTATAGCAGAAGGGAAAGTCGGGTCAACCCACGGCGACTTGATGTGGCCATGAAGGGTCGTCAATCGGCAGACACATCCCATGCCAATTTTTCAGACACTGAAATGTAACGATTTTTCCTTGGCTCGGCGATTTGTCAACACGGAATCGGTCGTTAGAGGTTCAAATGGACCCGCCCGGTGAGCCGTATCGGTTCGATCCGACCCAACCCGCCGGTGGCGCCGAGGCGCGAGACGCAAGCGCCGTGATGGTCGTTCACCGATCGGTCTTGGAATAGCAGCGTGGTAAAAATCGACCATCTTCGCGCCGCTGTAAGGTTTCGATGCCCGCTTCGACTAAATCCCAAAACGCTTTTCCCCGAACCACCACCCGCACCACGGGAACCGGAGCCCACATGAACCTTCGTAAGCTTCTGCTGATCGCGGCACTTGTTCTGCTGGTCGGCGCCTTCTTCGCCTTCGATCTGGGCCGCTACCTCAGCCTGGATTTCTTCAAATCCCAGCAGGCCGCCATCGAAGCCTATCGCGCGGCGCAACCGGCCCTGACCGCCGGGCTCTTCTTCGCGATTTACGTGGCGGTGACCGGCCTGTCGCTGCCGGGCGCGGCGATCATGACCTTGGTCGCGGGCGCCATCTTTGGCTTGTGGTGGGGCACGCTCATCGTCTCCTTCGCCTCCACCATCGGCGCCACCCTGGCCTTCCTCGCCTCGCGTTTCGTGCTGCGCGACTGGGTGCAGGACCAGTTCGGCGAGCGGCTGAAAACCATCAACGCCGGGGTGGAAAAGGAAGGCGGTTTCTATCTGTTCACCCTGCGGCTGGTGCCGATCTTCCCCTTCTTCGTCATCAACCTGGTGATGGGCCTGACCCCGATTCGCACCGGGACCTTCTATTGGGTCAGTCAGGTCGGCATGCTGGCCGGTACCCTGGTCTATGTGAACGCCGGTACCCAACTGGCGCAAATCGACTCCCTGCAAGGCATTCTGTCGCCGGGTCTGCTGGCCTCCTTCGTTCTGCTCGGGGTGTTTCCGCTGATCGCCAAGAAAATCGTCGCGACGATCCAGGCACGGCGCGTCTACGCCAACTGGTCCAAACCCGCCCGCTTCGATCGCAACCTGATCGTCATCGGCGCCGGCAGCGCCGGACTGGTCACCGCCTACATCGCCGCGGCGGTCAAGGCCAAGGTGACCCTAATCGAGAAGCACCAGATGGGCGGCGACTGCCTGAACACCGGCTGCGTGCCTTCCAAGGCGCTGATCCGTTCCGCCAAGCTGTTGTCCCACATGCGCCGCTCCCAGGAATTCGGCATCCGCAAGGCCGAGGCCGAATTCGAGTTCGCCGAAGTCATGGAGCGGGTACAACGAGTGGTCAAGGCGGTCGAACCGCACGACTCGGTGGAGCGCTATACCGGCCTGGGTGTGGAAGTCATCGAAGGCACGGCGACGATCACCTCGCCGTGGACGGTGGATGTGGCCACGGCGGACGGGACACGGACCCTGAGCACCCGCGCCATCGTCATCGCCGCCGGNGCCCGGCCCTTCGTGCCGCCGATTNCGGGGCTGGAACAGGTCGGGCTACCTCACTTCGGACAATGTCTGGGCACTGCGCGAACTGCCCCGGCGGCTGGTGGTGCTAGGCGGCGGGCCGATTGGCTCGGAACTGACCCAAACCTTCGCCCGTCTTGGTGCCCAGGTCACCCAGGTGGAAATGGCGCCGCGCATCATGATCCGGGAAGACCCGGAAGTCTCGGAACTGGTGACCCGGCGCTTCCGCGAGGAAGGCATCGAAGTGCTGGTCAACCACAAGGCCAAACGGTTCAAAATCGACAACGGCGAAAAGGTGCTGATCGCCGAGCACGATGGTCAGGACGTGCGCATCCCTTTCGATCAGGTGCTGGTCGCGGTCGGTCGGGTGGCCAATACTCGGGGCTATGGACTGGAGGAACTCGGCATCCCCACCACACCCGCCCGCACGGTGGAAACCAACGAATATCTGCAAACCCTCTACCCCAACATCTACGCCGCCGGCGATGTGGCCGGACCGTTCCAGTTCACTCACACCGCCGCTCATCAAGCTTGGTACGCTTCGGTCAACGCCCTGTTTGATCCGCTGAAAAAGTTTAAGGCTGATTATTCGGTGATTCCCTGGTCCACCTTCGTCGATCCCGAAGTCGCTCGGGTCGGCCTGAACGAGCAGGAAGCCAAGGCGCGGGGTATCCCTCACGAGGTCACGGTGTACGGCATCGACGATCTGGACCGCGCCATCGCCGACGGCGAGGCCCACGGTTTCGTCAAGGTACTGACCGTGCCGGGCAAGGATCGGATTCTGGGCGCGACCATCGTCGGCGAACATGCCGGCGATCTGCTGGCCGAGTATGTGCTGGCCATGCGCCACGGCATCGGCCTGAACCAGATGCTCGGCACCATCCACATCTACCCGACCCTGGCGGAAGCCAACAAGTACGCGGCCGGCGTCTGGAAGAAAGCCCATGCACCCGAGAAACTGCTGGCTTGGGTGGAGCGCTTTCACACCTGGCGGCGCGGTCCTGACGGACGTATGGCGGAACCGGTCACCCAAAAGGCCAAAGCCACGGTCTGACAAGAACCGACCAAGCAAGCCGCGACTCCGGGGAAAACAAGGATCGAGAGCACCCGACCCGGTTGTTGCAACTCTCCGGTCATGACGCCATCATCTGGCCCGATGGCCCGCGTTCGCGGGTCCTTCGACGCCGGAGAAAGGGGAATGAGCGTTGCCAGCAACTCTTCAGTCAGCGGGAACGATCCTTCGCAGCTACTGAGGGACGAGAGATTCCTAATGGGTTTGCGCCGCGACATGCTTCGTTTTGCGGAACTGCAACTACGCGACCCGGCCGCCGCCGAAGACATGACCCAGGAAGCGCTTGCCGCCGCCGTCAGCGGCCAGGCGCGTTTTTCCGGCCGCGCCGCCCTGAAAACCTGGGTGTTCGCCATCCTCAAGAACAAGATCGCGGACCACCTGCGCCAGCGCCGGCGCATCGTGGACGCGGCCAGCTTGGCGCGGGAAGCCGCCGACGAGGCGGATTTCGACGAGCACCTGTTTGACCGCAAGGGCTTCTGGCGACCGGACGAGCATCCCGACGACTGGGGCAACCCGGAATCCACTTTTGCCCAGCATCAGTTCTGGGCGGTCTTCGAAATCTGTCTGACGCAGTTGCCCGACAACACCGCCCGCGTGTTCATGATGCGCGAATTTCTCGGTTTCGACACTGCTGAAATCTGTCGGGAGCTGGGCATCGCCACCAGCAATTGCCACGTCATTCTGCACCGCGCCCGCATGGGGCTCCGACTCTGCCTGGACCAACGCTGGTTCGGATCGGAGGGCTGATCGATGTTGAACTGCAAGCAAGTCACGCACCTGCTGTCCGAGATGCAGGAACGCGAACTCCAGTGGCGAGAACGCCTCCCGCTCAAACTGCACCTGCTGATGTGCGCGGGCTGCAATAATTTCCGCAAGCAACTGGATTTTTTGCATCGGGCGTGCCGTGAGTATGCTCAGGGACGCTCGGACTCCACGCCACCCTGAAAGCGGCGGTCTGGATCGGTGGGGCGCTGGGTTCCCGCGTTGACGTTGTCTATCATTTATCGGTACTCACCACCATCGACGAACTGGAGACCACCACCACGGCGGTATCCCGCATGACGCTTGGCGCGGCCTACCAGGGGAGAAACACTCATGGCGTTGAAACTCACCTACCACTATCGCCTGCCGGCTAGCGTCACCAACCACGCCGCCGTGATCGGTCACTTGCGGGAAGTGCTGAACGTGTTCGCGAGCAAGGCCGATTGCAACAAATTCTACATCGGCATCACCAACGACCTGAAGCGACGGCGGCGCGAACATGAGCGCGAGCGGCCCGAGTACACTCTGATGTGCGCCATCTACAAGGAAGAGATCAACATCGTCTCGGACAGTTTTCACAACCTGGAAGCCACCGCCGTGGCTCAGTTCCGGGGCGGCGTCGTCAACAAGGCCACCAACCGGGTGCTGCGCTGCGGCAACGACGTGAGCGGATCGCCGGCCAAAAATTGGCTTTACTTACTGGTCGACAAGCGCGACGTGAGCGACATTCCGGTGAACAGTCGGGATGCCGCCATGTGGGGCGACGAAATCTAGTCCACGATCCCACGCCGGATCGCACCCTGCCGGCGCGCGCCGTGCGTCCCTATTCCGGCTCGGCCGCCGGCGAGGGAGGTGGCACCGCCCAACGCTCCCGCAGCTCGGGCAAACTGTCTTCGTGCGCTAGCACCACCACCTCGTCCTTGAGCTTGAGCGCGAAACCCGCCTTGGGCAGCAGCATCTCATCGTGGCGGTAGACGCAGATGGCCGCGCAGCGTTTCGGTAGCGACAGGTCCTCGACCGGACCCACCTCCTCCTCGCGGACGATCAGGGAAAACAGCCGCGACCCGCATTTGAAAAACTCGGCGAAATCTTCGGGCAGGGTGCCGAACGCCAGATCGGCTAGCGCGCGGGCGGCCTGCAGGTGCGGAATGATCAGATCGGTCAGGCCCAGTTCGATGCAGATCGGTTGGAATTCCGCGTCGTCGATCTTGGTGAAAATCCGACGAAAGCCAAGCGAGCGCCCGACCAGACTGGCCAAAATGTTGGATTGATCGTTGTCGGTGAAACAGCACAACACGTCGGTGTGCTGGGGTCCGACCTCCCGAAGCACCGCCGGCTTCGAACCATCGCCATGAATGAAACCGCAGTCGAGCGTATCCACCAGCGCTTCGATACGCTCCTTGTCCTGCTCGACAATTACCACCTCCGCTCGGCGGCGGATCAAAATTTCCGCCGCGCCGACCGTGGTCAGGCCCGCTCCGATCAACGCGATTCTCATGTTTCTTCCGTCGTTCTGCCCCACCAGGTTCGCGGGTAAACCAAAATGAGGAAAGCCATCACCTCCACCCGCCCCATCAGCATATCCGCGCACAGCACGATTTTCAGTAGCGGGTGTAGCTCGGGACTGGCGACCCCGGCACTCAGGCCACAGGTCGATAGCGCGGATACCACTTCGAACAGAGCTGCCAGCGGATCGACGCCGTACAGCAGGAAGGGCAGCCAGGACAGCAGCGCGGCCAGCGCGTAGGCGGTCACGATGCCGATCGCCGCCTCCAATTCCACGTCGTTGAGACGGCGCCCCGCGACATACGGTTCGATGACGGCGTGACGCGGCACGGCGGTGCGGGCGAACAGCAATCGCAGCAATCGGATCAGCACCAGCCAGCGCAGAATCTTGATGCCGCCGGCGGTCGAGCCCATGTCGCCGCCGATGCCCATGCTGACGATCAACACCAATTGGGCCGCCGCCGGCAATTCGGACACCGGGGTGTTGGCAAAGCCGGTGGTGGTCTGGGCTGAGATGGCCAGAAACGCGGCGTCCGCCAGCCGGACTGGACCGGCGAAGGCAAAGCAGGCCACCAGTGCCGCGAAGGTGATCAGGCAACCGAGCCACAGCGCCCGCACTTCCAGATCGGCGTACAACAGACGCGACCCCATGCTCCAGGCACGGTATTGCAGGGAAAAGGAAGTCGCGCCGAACAACATGATCAGCGCCAATACCGCCAGGGTGGGCCAAGGACCAAGACTGCTCAAGCGGTCGTAACCGGAAAAACCGCCGGTGGATACCGCCGCCAGTATGTGAATCAGCGCATCGAACGGCGCCGCCCCGGCCAGCCACAGCAAGGCCACCCCGGCGAGGGTCAGTGCGACGTACACGGCCAGCACCTGCCGGGCACGCCAACGGGTGCCGGTCACCAGTTCCGCCGCGTCGGTTTCGATACCGGCCAGCCGACGGGTGGCCACGCTGGGCGCCAAGATGAAGGCGAGCGCCAGCACCGTGATAGCCAGCCCGCCATACCACTGTAACCAGGCGCGGGCGAACAGGAAGGTGGAGCTGTGACCCTCGACGGTCGGCAGAACCGACAGGCCGGTGGTGGTCACGCCGGAGGTGGCCTCGAACAGGGCATCGAGAGGGGCCAAGCCGTCCGCCATCAAGGGCCAAACCATCGAAGCCGCCGCGATCAGAAAGGCCAGCGCCGTGACCACCAGCGCTTCGTTGATCTGGATTTTTTGCGGCGCGGCGATCCGCGCCAGTCCGCCTCCGCCGATCACCAGCAGCAGGGCGACCAGGGCAAAACGGTTCGCGCTCTCATATGCCTCGCCGTGCAGAGCGACCAGCACCGGCACGGCCGCCATCGGTGCCATCGACAGCAACAGCACGCCGAGATATTTCAGCACGACCCGGCGCCGGACGGCGAATACCAGCAGCCGAACACTCTGTTCGGTCACGTTTTCCCCTTCTGGAGAAGTCACTCGGGGGTATTGTCAGCTTATCGAAAGGAGGCAAACTGAGCCACTACCCCTCCTTTTGATACGTTGACAATATCGGATAAAGCTGGGTAGCGCGCCATTCATGCCGACCGCTCCCCTTGTTGCAGCCGTTCCGCCACCCGCAACGCCCAGGCGTAGATGGTCAGCGAGGGATTGACCCGGCTGGAGCGCGGCAGGACGCTGCCGTCGACCACGTACAGATTGTCCAGACCATGCACCTTGCCGTCGGCATCCACCACCGAGGTGCGGGGATCGCTGCCCGCGACCAGTGTACCGCAGGCGTGCGCGGTACCAGCCAACGGAATCGCCTTGGCCGCCGCCGGCAGGCCGATTTTCCACAGCGAGCGATTGAAGTCACGCACCAGCCGGCGATGTTCCTCCCGTGCCGCCGGCAAGCGCGCCGGGTCGTAGTCGAGCTGGGGATACTGCGCGCCATTGCGTTGGGCGACGACACGGTTGGCGGGATCGGAACCGTCCTCGGTCTGCAAGAAGAAGCCGTAGGCGCGATGACCGAGCGCACGGGCGAACCCGCGCGGCACGAAGCCCGGAATCAAGGTGCTGAGCAATTCGCCGTCGAAACCCAAGGGCTGGATGCTGCTGTGCGGCAGCCGTTCGTTCAACAGCAGCAGGGTTTTCCGCAGCAGATCGGTTTTGGGCGTGGCGGAAAACGCCAACACGGCGCTGAGCAGGTGGGATTTGTAATTTCGTCCCACTGCATCCGCGCACGGCAGCCGCTCGGCCAAACCACTATCGGCCAGATAGCCTTGCAATAAACGCGGCGAGTGCAGCGCGCCCGCCGCCAGCAGCACCGCGTCGGCCCGGAATTTGCCGCCGTCTTCAGTGTGAACCCCGAGCAGTCGCTCGGGCCGATCGGGATCGGCGACGAAATCGCGAACTGCCTGCCCAGTCAGTATGGTGAGGTTGGGCAGATGTTGAACTCGCTCCAGCAAAGCGTGCTGGCCGTCAGCCTTCAGGTTCTTGACCGAAGCGAAAGCGTCGAAGTGCGCGGCTTCTTCGGGATGTTCGACGATGTTGGGGTCCAAGGCCAGCGTCAGGGGCCGGGCGTTCCAACCGGCACTATTGCGAGTCAGCTTGCCGACGATGGCTCGCAGATCCGGTTCCGGTTCGAATCGATGGACGCCCAGCAAGATTTCCGCTTGCTCGTAGTAAGGCAGCAATTCCCGATACGCAATCGGCCAAGGCAAGCATTGATGCGCCGGTTCAGCCTCGAATTCGTGCGGTTCGAATCGCGCCAGGGCCGCGCCATACCACTTGGTCTTGCCGCCCAGATTGAAATATTCCTCCGGCTCGAAGATTCGATCGTTCTTGTCCAGCCAGTGCTCCTTGCTCTTGAAAATCCCCTGCCGGATCACCTTATCCACATCCAGGGTGCTGCCGTCGCGCGGGAGTTCCTGACCCTTCTCCAGCAGCAGCACCCGGCGACCGGCGTGCGCCAAGGCATAAGCCGCCGCCGATCCGCCCGCGCCGGAACCGACGATGAGAGTGTCATAACGTTCGTTCATGATGGTGTGGCCTTCTCAAAAAACCGCCGCCGGGGCGATGACCGCCGCCGTGGAGCCGCGGGTCTTGGCGTGGGTGACAGTGAACAGGAATTCGTGGACGCCGTGCCGCGCCAACTCTTCGGTCGCTAGATTCTCCAGACCGAACATTCCCATTTTCACGTACATGGTTTGAGGAACCAGAAAGGGGCGTTCCGGGTCTTCGCCGGGCACCGGACCGTAGCTCCAGGTATCGGCGCCGGTCAACGCGATGCGCTGGGCGTACAACCAGTTCACGACATCCAAGCTGGGACCGGGCTCGCCGGAAAGAAACTCGGCATTATCCTTGCCCCACAGCCCGCCCCAGCCGGTGTGAAACAGCACTGCGTCGCCGGGTCGCAGCGTAACGCCCTGCTTCTTCAACGCGCCTTGCACGTCGGCCAAGCCGATCACGTAGCCCTTGGCCAAGCGCTCCACACCCTTGTAGGCGGCGATGTCGATCAACACGCCCCGGGTGACGATGGGCGGCACGGTTTCAGTGCCGAAGCGGTTCAAGCCCCACGACTCCACCACGTCACGTGTGGTCCAACCGTTGTAGAACCGGTCGCCGATCTGGATGTGGCCAATGGAATCCAACTGAGTGCCGACCTGGAAGGTTCCCACCTGAATCTCGGTGATCCAGTTGATCTGGTTCTTGCCCCAACCCTTGCCATCGACATCTGGGCGGCGCAAGTTGGTGAAATGCGGCGAAACGTCGGCGGTCTGGTGCCAGTAGCGGCCGGGAAACTTCGGGGTGTCGTCATCCAATATCCGTCCCAGATCGACGATGGTGCCGGTCTTCACCAGAGCGGTCGCGGCTCGCACCACGTCAGGCGTGATCTCGTTGAGCGTACCGAGCTGATCGTCCGCGCCATAGCGGCTCGGCCACCAGGGCTGTACGTCGGCGGGCAAGCCGGAAGGGTCGGCGCGAGAATCCGAATGGGTCGGCGTTCCCGCTTCGCTGGTAGCCCAAACGCTGGGTTGCTGAGCCAGACACAGGCCCAGCAGCACCATTCGCAGGGGCATGGTATGGCACGATACGATCCGCTTCATGTCAGCCTCCCTGATCGAAACCCGGATAGAGGGTCATGCCGCCATCCACGTACAAGGTGGCGCCGGTCACGTAGTCGGAATCGTCGGAGGCTAGCCACACCGTGGCGCGGGCGATGTCGTCCGGCTCGCCGACCCGACGGGCGGGAATCAGCTTGAGCAGTTCCGCCTCGGCCTCGGGGGTCATCCAAGCGGCGGTATTGATCGGGGTCTTGATCGCACCGGGCGAGATGGCGTTGACGCGGATGCGCTGTGGCGCGAGTTCCTGAGCCATGGTTTTCATCATCATGCTCACCCCGCCCTTGGAGGTGGCGTAATTGACGTGCCCCGCCCACGGAATGACATCGTGCACCGATGAAATGCAGATGATCTTGCCGGCGACGTGCGACAGTTCCGGTACCACGCCGCGACGGAGGAATTCGCGAACGGCGGCGCGGGAGCACAGAAATTGGCCGGTCAGATTGATGTCAATGACCCGTTGCCAGTCGGCCAAGCTCATCTCGACCAGCGGTGCATCTTTTTGGAGGCCCGCGTTGTTGACCAGGATATCGACGCTGCCCCAAGCCTCGATCATTTCGGCGAACATCGCCTCGACTTCGTCTTCGCGGCTGACGTCGGCGCGAATCGCCATCGCTTCACCACCGGCGGCTCGGATTTTCTCGACCATAGCGTGCGCCCGATCCGCGCCGCCAGCGTAATTGACGACCACTTTCGCGCCGGCCGCCGCCAGCGCTTTGGCGATGGCGGCGCCGATGCCGGAACTGGCACCAGTCACCAGGGCACGCTGACCTTTCAGAACTGGTTTTTGGGTGTCGCTCATGGAAATTATTCCTCGGGTGCTGGCAGTGGGCTGGATGGAAAAACCTCATACCACCAGGATAAGCAACACCTATGCCAGATCAATAAATCAGATAAATATCGATATATATCAGCATATTATTGATATATATTTGGCATTCGATCCTCTTGCGGGGCCGTGACATGTCGAAGGGACTGTTAAATATGATGGTCGGGGTGATTGGGCGTGTCGTGTCGGCACCCTCTGTTTTCCATGTCCGTGGTGCTTACGCATCGACAATGCGTAATATTGTGCTGATGGCCCTGTCAGTGCCCAAGTCCTGACATCCGCGATACATCGCGGAATTGCTAAATACGGAGGGTTGCGAAGCGTAACAGGGTTTCAAACCACGGCCTTGGGCTTGCGGATATTGAGTTTCTGCATCCGCGAGCGCAAGGTGCTGGGATTGAGATCCAGAATCGCCGCCGCGCCCTGCTCGCCCTCGATGACCCAGCGGGTACGCTCCAACACTTGGAGGATATAGGCGCGTTCCATGGCTTCAAGCGAGCCCACCGGTTCCAGCGCCACCGGCCCGGCGGTGTCCGGTGCCTCCAAGCACGGGTCCAGCGCGTTGCCAATTTCCAATAGGGGACCCTGGGCGAGAATGGTCGCCCGTTCGATCACGTTTTGCAGCTCCCGGATGTTGCCGGGCCAGGAATAGCGCAGCAGTTGCCCACATGCTTGGGGCGAGAGATCGTGAATCGTCTTGCCCATCTTTTTGGCGAACTGGTCCAGAAAATAGCGCGCCAGCAGCGGAATATCGGTCGGACGCTCGCACAAGGACGGCAGCCGGATGGGAAACACGTTCAACCGATAATAGAGGTCAGCGCGGAACTGACTGTCCTTGACCATTCGGACCAGATCGCGATTGGTGGCGGCCACCAGCCGGACGTTGACCTTCAAGGTCTGGGTGCCGCCGACCCGCTCGAATTCCTGATCCTGCAACACCCGTAGCAACTTGGCTTGGGCGCTGGCGGTCAGCTCGCCGACTTCGTCCAGGAATAGGGTGCCGCCATCGGCCAACTCGAAGCGACCCTTGCGTTGAGCGGTGGCACCGGTGAACGCGCCCTTTTCGTGGCCGAACAGCTCGCTTTCCACCAACTCGCCGGGCAGGGCGGCGCAGTTGACGTTGACGAACAATTTGTCGCGGCGCGGGCTGAGATCGTGAATCATGCGGGCGATGACGCTCTTGCCGGTGCCGGTCTCTCCGGTCAGCAACACGGTGGAGTCGGTGCCGGCCACCGGCTCGGCGTGGGCGAACACCTCCCGCATGGCCGGCGAGTCGCCGACGATGTGACCGGGGGTTTGCCGGGTTTTGATCTCCTCGTGCAGGTAGAGGTTTTCCAACTGCAACTGCTTGAGGGTTTCCTCGGAATGCCAGCGCTCGGTTACGTCGCGCAGGATCAGGGTGTAAAAGTGCTGGCCGCCGAGCTCCAGCGGCGACAGCGTGGCTTCCACCAGGAATTCCTCGCCGTCGCCGCGCCGGGCCGTCAAGCCTTCCGGCGCCCACAGTTGCCGGGAATTGACCGTGGCGGGCTGGACCGCCAGGCAATAGCCCTTGAGCAGGTTGCCAAAGCGCTTGGAGAGAAACGGTTCGAACGATTGACCGATGACGTCCGCCGCTTGGCAGCGAAACACTTTTTCAGCGGCTGGATTGAACAGGGTAATGCGCTGTTCGGCGTCGAGGGTGACGATGGCGTCCATGGCGCTGGCGAGCACGCTGGCCAGCCGTTCCTCGCTTTGACGCAGGGCCTGTTCGGCCCGCTTGCGCTCCAATTCCACACGGGCGCGGGCCGCGAAAATCTTCAGCAGCGCCATGCCGCGAAATTCCTTGACCAGGGGCTGATCGTGGAAGATGGCCAAGTGCCCCATCATCTCGTTGCCCGATTCGGACACCAAGGGCACGCCGAAGTAGCTCTCGATGCCCAGCGTCACCAGTCCTTGGTCACGGGGAAACATCGCGTAAATTTTAGAGGTGTAGTAGACCGTCTCACCCCGGATCACGACTTCGCAGGGGCTGCCGTCCAAGTCGAATTCGAAGTTGTCTTTGAACCGCCCGTTGAACCAGTACGCTAGCGTCCGCACCCGCCTCTTGCAGGGCAGCAGTTCGCACACAAACGCGTAGCACACGTTGAGGGCCTGGGCGAGTTCCCGCACCAGGGCGTAGAAGAAGTCCGTGCCGGTGGCGGTCGCGGTCCCTTCGACGAGGGCACGCAGGGCCTGCTGCATGGCGTCCTGCCCGTCGGGCATATTCAGGTTAGCATCGTTCTCCAGGACAAAGGGCTCACTCAAGGATTGCGCGACTGTTCCATTCATACACACACCCTCACAGATACTCTCGGACCCTGCCGAATCCAGAAAACTTGGGCACGGCCGCGAGCCGCGTCAATGGGCCATGCCCCAAAGCGTTTCGAGCCGTTGATCCCGGCCGCAGGAATAACGATAGAATTTATAGCGCACGGGATTCTTCCGGTAATAGTCCTGGTGGTAATTCTCGGCCGGATAAAAGGTCGATGCCGGTTCGATGGCCACCACCACCGGTTGCTGGAACCGCCCGGATTGTTCCAGCGCCTGCTTGGATTCCTCGGCCAGGCGCTTTTGTTCGTCGCCGTGATAGAAAATCGCCGGACGGTATTGCTGGCCCCGGTCGCAAAACTGTCCCCCGGCATCGAGCGGGTCGATGTTATGCCAGAAGATCTCCAATAATCGCGCATAGCCGATTTGAGCGGGATCGTAGACGATCTCGACTGCTTCGGCGTGCCCGGTGCCGCCGGCCGAGACTTCTTCGTAGGTGGGGTTCGCTTTGTGACCGCCGGTGTAACCGGAGGTCACCGAGATTACGCCGGGCAACGACGCGAACGGCGGTTCCATGCACCAGAAGCAGCCGCCGGCGAAGGTGGCCTTGGCGGGCTCACCGCCGGCCGCTGGCTGCTCGGTTCCGCGAGCGGGCGCGTACACCCCCAGGAACAACAAGCCGCCGATCAGAACTAACCGCCAGAAATCGAAAATTCGCATGATCATGGACTCCGCTGAGAGGCAAGCCTTTCGCCTCGACCTCTCCCCCAAGGGAGAGAGAGGTGTGGTACGGCTTTTGGAATACCGCTACTTCATGTCCCAACCGGCGGTGTCCCAGTAGCCGGGAGGGTTGGTGTCCTGCATGGCTTCCGATCCCGTATTGGCGACCATCAGCACCAATTCCTCCCCGCCTTTCACCGTCTTGCCATAGCCCTCAACGGTCACGCCTTCGGGAACCTTGAGCGCGATCACCGCATGATCCCGCGCCTTCTCCTCCGGCATGGCGAAGTATTGGGAAGCGTTCATGAAGCTCGACATGAACGCGTTGTTCTTGGCCTGTTTCTGGGCTTGGGCGGGTTCCAGCAGTTTGATGCTGGAGCCGGGCACGGTCACGATGGAACCTCCCTTCATGACCTCCCCTTTCTTGTTGGTGACGGTGACGCCCTCAGGCACGAGAAACCGGTACATCATGTCCGACTTTCCCAGGCCGTTTGGGAAACTTTTCATATTGAACCCTTGGGCGTGAACAGCCATGGCGCTCAGCAATAACACCAAGGCTACATTCATGATGCGAAAAATTTTCATCTTCATTGACCTCATCGATAGGTATAGGTGAATTTCAGGGCTAAAAGAGTGTTGCTCAACTCTCCAAACGCGGGCCGCAACCGCTCCCACGCCCGCAACGACCGCGGATTTCCGATCGCGGTCGCTGCTGATCGATCCCCCCGGCGACCTTTCCCGATTGTCCGGGGGCGTTGCTCCATCCTCTCGGCCAGCGCTGAACACGCTGCCTGATCGTCGGCTTCGTGCGTTTCGGTTGGCTACCACAGCCCTTCCTTGACATAGAGCTTGCTCAGCAGCGCGGCTTGCAGGAGGATGGCCTTGAGCAGGGCATGCTGCATCCGCTCAATTTCGTGATGATCGTTGCCACCGGTGGCAAGGAATGGGCGCACCGTCACCGCCAACGGAAAAGCCAAGGCAACGATGTAGCGAAATCGGAGCAACGGTGGTTCTGAGTGCTCCGGTGAATTCGCATCGACTTGCCGGAGCCAGGGAGGCTCTTGTGGAAACAGACAGGTTTCGAACAACCACTGTCGGAACCAGCGGCGCAAGGTGGCGGAATCGTCGGTTGTTTCCTTCCGCCAGCGCTCGCCGTGCAATACGGCCAGCTCGGTGGCCAAGGCCGGGTAGGCCGCCACCATGCCGAGCAGCCGGTCCAGATAATCGTCGGTCTGCCCCTTCAGAATCCGCCAGACCTTGCGCAGCGCGCGCGCGTCGTCCGCCGAAAACAGGCCGATGTGCCAGAGCAGATCGATGTCGTCTTGATCGGGAAACCAAGGTAGAGCGGCCACGGCAACCGCTTCGCCGTCGGGGGCCTGGGCCAAATGGCTCATGGTGGCTTAATCCTCCTCGGTATGATGGGTAAGGTCGGTCAACGGCGGATCCATCGATCGATCAGATGATCCAGGGACAGCTTGCCGGGACCGTGGCAAAGCGTGATCAGCAGCAGCAAACCCCACACCTGATGTTGCGCCAAGCCAGCGTCGTTCAGGTCCGGATAGGACAGGACCGCCACGATGTTGAACACGAACAGCACCAGCGCGGCGTAGCGCGTTCCCAGACCCAGGAACAGGAACACCGGCAGCAGCAATTCCGTCGCTGTACCCATGTAAGCTGCCAACGCGGACGGCAGCAGAGGTACGTGGTACTCGTACTCGAACAGCGTGAAGGTGGTCTCGGTCGGCAGCAGACTCAGCGGATAGCTGAAACTGTGTCCGAACAGCGTAAAGCTGCCGCTCACGGTCTTAGTCAGCCCAGAGCTGAAGAAAGCGGCGGCGACCCAGTAGCGGGCTAGAAAATCGGCGACCGGAGTCAACAAATCCGCAGTCTTGTGAAACAAAGCGTTAGCCTTGCACAACACAGGTCCGGTTTTCGTCCACCAAGAACGCTGAGCTGGGGAATTGGCGAATGCGTCGGCGGTCATCATGATGGTTTCCTTGGTCAGGTGGAAAAACGATCGTCGGGCAGTTCGAAGGCGGTCACGACACCGCGCGCGACATGGCTGCCAAAGTGGGCCGGTAAGTCGAAATCCGGTTGCGCGGCCATGGCCCGTTCGCAGGCACCGGTAAAGTCACAGCCTTCGTCGAAAGCGCGCAGCAGGTTGAATTCCCCGTCCCGCAGGGGCTGAAATTCGATGTCCAGGGTCTCGCGCCGGAACACCAGCAGCTTGACGCCGCCCTCGGATAAATCCATGAGCGAAGCCTCGTTGGCGTCTTCCTGGTTGCCCTGCCAGATCCGCAGGATGGGAAAGGGCGATTCCAGCAGGCGCGCGGCGGGGTGCAACTGAAAGCGCAGTTCCCCTTGTCGTTCGGCCGGCACGCTCGCCAGCGCTCTTGGGTCCAGCGGCGCGTGGCGGGCGGCATGAAAAACCTGGTGGTAACTCCATTCCAACCGAGCGACATCAGGCAGATACACCAGCTCGGCGGCCGGTTCGAACGCACGCAGAAACGCCGGGAAAAAAACCGCCGTACTCGTGCAGATCGCCCAAGCGGGACGGATGGCGGGCGATGTATTCGGCGGCGGCGTAGCGGAAGAACCCCTCGCCCACCAGCTTGCTCACCACCGGGTAGACCGCTTCCAGCGCACCGGTCAGGCCCAGCCGGGTATTGTTGCGGTAGACCCGCAAGCGCCGTGCGCCGGACAAACCCGCCGCGCGAATGTGGTGTTCGAAGCCGCTGCTGTCGCTGTCCAATACCGCTGCGGCGAAGCGTCGTTGCAATTCATGCAGCGCGAGCATGGCGTTCCTCCAGGATGGTGTCCGCTTGTTGGGCCTCGCCCACCAGCACCGCCAATTCGGGCAAATCGCTGTCCCATTCGATCAGGGTGGGAATGGGGCCAAAGCGTTGCACCGCCTGGCGATAGAGTATCCAGACCGCCGGATGGACGGGCCGATTGTGGGTATCGATCAGGATCTCGCCATCCTCGAAACGGTTGACGGTAAATCCAGCCAGATGGATTTCCTGGACGGCGTGGCGCGGAATCCCCCGCAGGTAAGCACCGGGGTCGAAGCCGTGATTGCGAGCGCTGACGTAGATGTTGTTGACATCTAGCAACACCCCGCAACCGGCGCGTTCGATCAATTCGGCCAAGAAATCCCATTCCGGAATCGACGATTCCACGTATTGCAGATAGCTGGAGATGTTCTCGATCAGGATTTGCCGGCCAAGCAGGTCTTGCACCTGGGAGACCCGTGCAACTAGGTGATAGAGCGCTTCTTGCGTGTAGGGTAGCGGCAGCAGATCGTTCAGATAACGCCCACCGACCGAACCCCAGGACAGATGCTCCGACACCAACGCCGGTTCGAACCGCTCGATCAGATGCTTGAGCTTGGCCAAATGCGGTTTGTCCAGCGGATCGGTCGAGCCGATCGACAGGCCGACACCGTGCAGGCTGAGGGGGTAATGAACCCGGATGCGCTCCAGATAATCCAGCGGCTTACCGCCCGCTCCGAAATAATTTTCGCTGTGTACTTCCAGCCAGCCCACCGGTGGCCGAGTTTCCAGTATCGCGTCGTAGTGCTCGGCCCGCAGGCCGATTCCGGCGCGAACCGGAATCGAACTGGGACCAAGCCGGGATGTTGCCGGCTTGGCGCTCATCGGGGATATCCTTAAGCTGTTGGCTTCAGGCTGCCACCGACGATCTTCTCGCAGCTGCCTTTGGGGACATAGATCCAGGAATCCCCCTGACCGTCCTTGCTGGCCTGGCCAGCACAGGCATGGGCGTTGGTCTGGCAATCGTTCTTGCCGGCCTTGACGACGCCATAACACTTCTCGGCGCCTTTCTGTTCGGGCACCGGCTGACTGCTCGCCTGGTTGGCGACGGCAACCAAACCGAGGGCAAAAACACTGGCCAGGGCGGAATTCACGAGGGTTTTGCTGTTCATGACACAAGGCTCCTTCAGGGTTAAACGGATTAGCAAGAGAAGGGATGTGCCGCTCACTGGATGCCCCGGATTCGTTTTGGGATTTCAACCAGTGGCGGCGACCCGCTTGATCTGTTTCAAACCCCGTGCCAAGCTCGAAAATTCTATTTTAATAGATATAAATCAATATGTTATGTGATATCGATGGTTGGATGCCTGGCGAGAGGGTTTTCCTGAGCCGTGTTATTTCATGGCCGCCGCGATATGACGTGGCCTCCATTCGCGGCGAGCTTGGAGAAAAGCAGCAGGGAGGATACTGGCGGAAAAATCGCCGGTTATTCAGAGGCGAGATTGATGGCGCGTGGAAATCGCCAGGCGCTTTTCCCATCTGAGCCAGCCGATGGTGATGGGTTTGGCTTTTCGGTCGGCCGCTCCAGACCGTGCGGGAACGGCGGCGCGATACCTATCGCGACGCCAAGGCAAAAGCCGGTGCGTATTGGACCCAGCTCGACCTGAGATCGAGTTGGGCGCCGTGGCTGGCAAGATCAAGAGAGGCGGTTGGCAGGCACTATTACTTTCCGCAACTCGCGTGGTTTCATGACACCGATTTTGCCAACCAACCGAACATCAGTAGACCGGTCGCGGCGATCCAGCTTCCAGCGACGCGCACGGCGATTCGCGGCCGGCCAACCGGTAACGCCGTGACTTCGGCCGACAGAATGGCGGTCAGAAAAAAAGATCGCGCTGACCGCGCCTCCCAGCGCCAGTCCGCCGACACCCACCTGGGCCATGGTCGCGCCATTCACGAAGCCATGCAGCCCCCCCGGCCACGATGGCGAACACGGTGACGCCGATATCGCGCACCCGCGCGTTCAGCGCGACCAGCGCGCCGGCGATGGCGAACGATAGGGTGGTGAGCAACGGCAACGTCGCCGCGGAAGGCCAGCGCGCGCCGATGAGGCCGCCGATCAACCACGCGACCGGCAGCGCGAACACCGCATATCGCGCCGCGCGCGTCCCTCCCTGGCCGGCAAGCAGCGCGAGCGCGACCACGACCAGCAGATCCGAGGGAGTCACCGCGACGTGCGCGATGCCGTCGTAAAAGGCACCGAAGCCGGTCTCGACCAGGTGGGCATGCGCCGGAGTCGCGACGACCGCCGTCAACGCGACGATGAGCTTGGGTATCGCTCGCCTCATGCGATCGCCCGCCAAAGGAAGAACAGTCCCGCCAGCGCGACGCCGCCACCGGCGGCCCGTACCGCCTGGCGTCCCGCCGCCCAACGGTGCGCTTCGCCGAGTAGGATACCGACCAGATGGAGCAAGCCCGTGGCAACGACGAAGCCGAGGCTGTAGAGGAGCGCGCTCGTGCCTTCGGGCAGTTCCCGACCGTGGGCGTGGCCATGGAAGATCGCGAAGAACGCGACGAGCGTCGCCGCCAACCACAGCGGAGGACGCAACTGGGCAAGCACCATCGCGCCGAGCACGATCGCCGAAACGGCGATGCCGATCTCGACGCCGGGAACCGGGATGCCGAGCAGTCCCATGAGACCGCCGAACGCCATCACCACCGGGAACGCCACCGGTAGCACCCAAATCGCGGGGGAACCGAGCACGGCCCCCCAGAGCCCCACGGCAACCATCGCAAGGACGTGGTCGAAGCCCGAAATCGGGTGCATGAATCCAGAGAGGAAGCCGGCGGCCTGGCCCGCCTCCTGATGCGCCAACGCGATCGCCGGCACGAATGCGAGCATCGCCGCGCCCAGCACCGCGTGAAACTTCCAGCGTTTCGTATTCGTTGTCATGTGACCTCCCGCCCGTTTCATGTTCATGGTCATGTAACCCCTCGCAACAAAATCGCAACCCGCTGGATCGTCCAGAACGCCCCCAGTGTGCCGACCAGATAACCCGGAAACCGCTCGACCAGCCTTGGCCAATGGAATGCGAGCAGGCGGAACGAGCGCTCAAGCAGCAGGATGCCGAGCACGAACGCGAGTTGCCCGATTTCGACACCGACGTTGAACAGAAGCAGCGCCAGCGGAATCTCACTTTCGGGCAGGCCGAGCTGGGCCAGCCCGCTTGCGAAGCCGAAGCCATGCAGCAGGCCAAAGGCAAAGGCGACGACCCACGGGTGGCGAATGGTGAAACTGGTTTCGCCGCGCCAGCTCCGCACGATCTCCGGCCCGAGAAACAGGATCGAGAGCGCGATCGAGGCGTTGAGCGGCGCCGGCGCGACGTGGGCGACGCCGAGCGTCGCCACGGCGAGGGTGATGCTATGCGCCACCGTGAAGGCGGTCACCGTCTTTATCAACATCCAGCGGTCACGGACGATCAGCAGCAGCCCGAGAACGAACAGCAAGTGATCGACCCCCAACAGGATGTGTTCGATACCCAGATAAAGATAAGACCAGGCGCCGCTGGGGGTCGCTTCAGCCGACCCGTATAAGTGCACTGAAGGTTGACTGCCGGTGAGAGCGTAGACATGGGACTGGCCGTCGAGCCATAACACCTTCACCATGGCTGCGGAGTAGGCTTTGCCAACCCCCTTGACGCTCAACTTGCCCGTCATGCCGTTGCTGCCGCAGCGCACCCGATCCTCCTCGGCGTGGCAGCCTTCCGGCCACACCAACTTTAGGACTTCGCTCGCCGGACGATTGCCGCTGGCTGTCCATTGCCACTGGAATTCGGTGGGCGAGATTTGGCGCAGTTCCATCTCGGCCATGCTCATCTCGTGCGCCACCGCAACACTCGTCAATAGGCAGCATAGGGTCGCCAGAAAAAAATGCGCGGAGCCCAGCCTTCATTCCGCTTCTCCATCGACCTTGATCGTGTATTTCTTTGCCAAGGTGTGCACGGCGTCGCTGCGCAATGCCGAGGCGGTGGCATCTTTCCAATCCTGCAACACCACGCCACGCAAGACTTCGAAATCGGCCGGCTTTGGCGGTGTGATTGATTCGAGGCGTATCGCCCGCCAGCCATTGCGCGTTGGCAACGCTTGCCATAAATCGGTGGGTGATTGCCGCAAGGCTTCGGCGAATTCCCCCCCCATAGCTCTGGACGATATTGTTTTGCGGCCGATCCTTGAAGATACGCAGACCCGCCTTGGCCTCACCCGGTGTGCCTGCGTTCAAGGCCGCCGCGAAGGCGCGCACGGCGGTTTCGGAGTTGTCGCCGGAAAGCACCGCTTCCTGAAAATCGTAGCGGGCCGGCTCGTCGTATTTATCGCGATGACTCTCGAACCAGGCACGCAGCTTCATGTCGTCCACCGGCGGCAGCTTGACGTTAGCATCGATGATGCTCAGCGCCTTGAAGATCACCCGCTCGCGGATGGCGGTATCGCCCTTGTCGACTCCGAGCGCCAGACCTTCGCGATACAGCACCTCGTTGTCCAGCCAAACCTTGCGCAGGACATAGAGTTCGTCCTCGTTGGGCTCGCGGCCTCGGGCCGCCTTGAACACCTGCCGGGCCTGGTTGTCGACGGCGGCATCCACGACGATCGTGCGCGGATCGTCGACCCGACCGTTGATGAAATGATCGATGGCGAACAACAAGCCACCCAGCAGGAGAAAGTGCAGTAACGGCTCGCGCAGCCAATTGGACCATGTCGCGGCGCGAGGGGAAGATTTTGCTTCGCCCGAAAAGGGTGTCGGCAGCACGGCGGACATTGAGTATCTCAGGGTAAAGGGATGGAAAAATGCGAAAGCGCCGCGCGATATCGCGCGGCGCTCCGTTTACGGTGCTTCGCGACTATTCGACGCCAGCAACTTTTGTAGAGCCGTTGACTTCGATATAGATCGGGTTGCTGTAGAACCACAGGTCGGACCAGGCCGCCACGTCATACGACACGGCCTTCTGGCCTTCGATCGGGTTCGTCACCGCCAGACCAACCTTGTTGGTGCCGCTGGTTGCCGTCTCCAAATGGTCGGGGCAGCCGTCGAACTGGCTATTGGCGGTGTGAGACGCCGTGCACGGGATGCGCAGCATGGTCGGATCGCTGGCGTTGGTGTACAGGTCGGACAGCGGATTGCCGTTGGCGTCGGTTTCGTATGGCACGCTGGGCGGCAGGTTGCTGCCGCGCAGACGCAGGTACTGGGAATCCTTGACCGCCGAGATGCGGAACACCATGGTCTTGAACTCACGATTGCGCTTGACCGTCGACCAAGTGGCGTCGTTGAACGTCTTGTACAGCTCCGCCGTGATGTTCTTGGCGGCTGCCGGAACCACGGAGAGGTCGTAGGTGGTGCCATCGGCCTTCAGCCAGTTGGTGTTGCGGGGCCACTCGCCGGCGTAATCCGCTGCTCCCGAGGTTTTGTAACCAGTCACCATGCCACGAATGACGTCTACATGGTCAAGCACCGGCTTGTTGAGCGGCCGGTGGATGCCGACTTGCAGCAGGGATGGGTTTTCGAAAGTGTAGGGTGAATAGTTGGTACCGGCGGGGTCGCGCACCACGATGGCTACGACGATGTCCTTACCCTTCGGCACCACCAGCTTCTCGCCCATGGTGGCGCAGCCCTCGAAGTTGAGGTCAGTGTTGTCCATAGCCGCGTTCAACGCCAACGATTCAAGCGCCGATTCGTTGCGGCCGTGCGGGGCGGGGTTGCCGATACAGGCGACGAAGGCCAGGCGGTCGACCAACTGGCCGCCGGCGACGAAGCTGTTGCCGCTGCGCAGGCCATTGACGATCTCCTGGGGGGTCAGCTTGCCGCTCTTGCCACTCTTGTCACCTCTACCACTATTGTCGTCGTGCCGAACCATCACGAAGTCGCGCTGGTATTCGCCGGGGTAGAAGTCCTGGGTGGAGCGGCGATCATCGGGACCGAAGCTGCCGCGGTTATGCCAGTCGGAGCTGGCGAAGAACCACCAGGCGCGGCCTTCGCCTAGCAGGGCGTCCCACACGCCACCGATCAGGGCGCCGTAGACGCCGGTGCCGCCGTAGGTGGTGCCGCCGACGGAGTCAACCTTGACCAAGGTGCCCCCTTTGAGCGGTTCGGGGAAGTTGTCGGTCTTGAAGTCGTTGCGCACCGGGTAGTACTCGCCACGGTCGGAGGAGGCACCGTGACCGGGCTGGGTCTCGAAGCCGAAGGCCACCTGGGGCGCGGTGTTGTTGAAGTCGCGCAGGGATTCGACGTTGAAGCCGTTGTTGCCGTTCGGGTTGAACGGTCCGGCACGCTCCAGGTGGGCAGGCACGTAGTAGCTGGCGTCCGGGTGGTACTCGTCCATCCACTTCAGCCCTTCCACGGTCTTGGTGTGGCCCAAGGTACCGCTGGCGCCATTGAGCTTGGCGGCCGTAGTGTTCCAGTCCGGGCTGCCGCTGTTCGGACTGCCGGAAACTGAGCAATCCCACTGATTCGCGGCGCCGCGACTGGTGTCGGAATTACCGCGATCGAAGCAGTACTGCCACTGCGCCAGACCATCGGCATTGCCGATCGCTGTGTAGCCCACGCTCTTCGGCAGTTTCTGGCGATTGATGGCGGCAGGCATCTGACCCGTGATCACCGACATGGAGGTGTGCTCGTGACCGGCGACCACCGACTCCACGCCCATGAACAGCGGCCGGTCCAATTTAGCGTTGAGATATTCCTGAAGCGGGTACTGGTACTGCTGGATCGCCTGCCAGCGCCACATGTTCTGGTAGGGAGGGCAAGGGGCGGAAGAGCCCGAGGGGCAGGAAAAGGAAAGATCGCCCTTGGGCTCGATCGGCCCCCCCACTTCGGCCGGCGTGTTCTGCCAGGTCGTGGTCGGACCATAGCCATCGACATACGGATAGGCCGGTGTGTCCAGCGTGGCGTCTTCCACCAAGGTGCAGTTGCGGTTACCGTTACCGCCGTGGCCGGCTTGCACGAACCAGTCCAGGCCGAAAGTACCATCACTCTTGTCGGTCGATTTCTTGACCAGCTTCTGCATGGAGATCGAACCGTCCGAGCAGGTGGTGTGATTGTGGAAGTCCCCCGTAACGTAGGTTCCAGAGGTATTCGCGGCTCCAGCGATACCGGGCGCGGCGGCTAAGGTGGCGGCACCAAGCGCTGCGGTAATGGCCAGAACGATCTGGCTTTTGCTAAATTCGTGGCTCATCCAGGAAACTCCTCCGACCGGACCGATGGGTGATGATTAATGCCTTAGCAAATCGCTAAGTTTTCCGGGCCGGAATCGTAATGACCGTACATGACACTTTAATGACTAAGTATGAAGATTTTTTGTGTAAAAAAATTCTACAAAAATGATTTAGTTATGATGCATTAAATAACAAAAATAATACAACAAGGGTCTTGGCCATGGAGAACAACCAATGGAAGGCGTTTTTTCACGCTTTAGCAGGAAAAGCGCTTGCTTTCCGAGCCCCTTGGAGTCAGGAAGGCGTTGGTCATGAATCTGTCATCATCGTGCTGGTAATCTGATTCTTTTGCCGTGGCGCCGCAACCCGTCGTCACCCATCCGAGTAATCGCCCCCATGCCCGAAATCATCGGACTCTTCCCCACGCCCTTCATGCGGGTACCGGGCGCCCTGGATCGCGACTTGGTCGGCGGATTGGTCGAACACTTCAGTACGCTGGCCCGCCAGGAAAACAACTCATCGGCCCATCTGTCCCACACCGCCATGCTGCGTCCCAGCGATAGTCCCCTTCTCGTCAAGGCGGCGGCCCTTGTCACGCCGCTGCTGGCGGAATTCGGCGCGCTGCTGTTCGGCGAGCGCCTGGGATGGTCCTTGAAGGAGATGTGGGTCAACGTGCTGGATACCGGCGGTCGCCAAGCGATGCATAACCACGCCAACAGCTTCATCTCCGGGGTCGTGTACCTCACCCCTACCCACCCGGACGCACGGACGGTGTTCATGAAATCACCCGGCGGAACCGACTTCGCCTTCAAGAACGATCATGCCGGGGTGATCACCAGCCCCTATAACGCCGATAAATGGATCAGCCCAGCGCCCGAACCGGGCGATGTCGTGCTGTTTCCCAGCTATCTCATGCACGCGGTGCCGCCAAACCCGGGCGAACGCCGCATCACCCTGGCTTTCAACGCGATTCCTACCCACTTGGATTCCTGGGGTTACCGAATCACCTTCAGCGGCTGAGCATGGAACACGGTAGCGTGTCGGCGTCCGGCGTCGAGACAACGCTCGTATCGCGGCCTGGCGAAGCACGACGCGTCTTGCTCTCGGTCTGATGGTCGCTTCGGGCTTCGCGGCCCTCGGTTACCAAATCGTCTGGACGCAACAAAGCGCGCTGTGGCTGGGCCACGAAGCGGCGGCGGTGCTCGCCGTGGTGGCGGGTTTCTTCGGCGGCCTGGCGGTAGGCGCCTTGGCGCTGGGTCCCCGCATCGATCGCAGCGCCAAGCCGGCCTACTGGTACGCGGCCTGTGAAGCCGTGATCGGAGTATGGAGCCTGATGCTCGCGTTCCTCATGGCGCCAGTCACCGGTTGGATTCTCGATCTCACCGGTGTGCAACCAGCGCCGACATGGCAATGGACCGTGGCCTTCTGCGGCACCTTTCTGATGCTGCTGCCCGCGACGGCGGCCATGGGCGCGACACTGCCGGCGATGGAGCGGGTCCTGGCGAAGATGCACCGTGAAGGAGCGTCCATCGCCGCGCTGTACGCGGGCAATACCTTCGGTGCCGTCCTTGGAGTCCTCGCCACCGCGTTCTGGCTCATCCCGGAATGGGGCCTGACCCGCACCGCGAGCGTGTGCGCGGCGCTGAACTTCCTGTGCGCCGTGGCGGCGGCAAAGCTCTTCGTCGAACCCGAGAACGAGGCACCGGCAACAGTGCGATCGGATGCGCCCGGCGTTCTGATGGTGCTGGCCGTCACCGGGCTGCTGGGCATCGGCTACGAGGTGCTTGTCGTTCGGGTTCTCAGTCAGGTCGCCGAGAACACCGTCTATACCTTCGCGCTATTGCTGGCGGTGTATTTGGTGGGTACGGCGCTTGGTGCCGCCATGTATGACCGTTGGTCGCATCGCCTGAATGGGGTGGAACAGCCGCGCGATCGGTTACTGCGCATGCTGGCGGTGGCCTGCCTGCTCAGCGTCCTGATCCTCGCGGACGCCGAAACCGTCAAGGCGTCGGTGCTGTATGCGTTGGGAAACGGCATGGGAGCCGCGCTGGCCGCCGAAGCGGTGCTGGCGACGGCGGCGTTTCTGCTGCCCACCATCGTGATGGGTGCGCTCTTCAGCCACCTCGGCACCAGCGCGCGCGCGGCCGGCATCGGCTTCGGGCGCGCGCTCGGCGTCAATACCTTGGGCGCCGCCGTCGCACCATGGCTGTTCGGAGTGGTGCTCGTGCCGGGGGTCGGATCGAAGTTCGCGTTGCTGCTCGTCGCCGCTGGCTATCTCGCCTTGTCGTCGCGACGCGCATGGTTCGCCATGACCCAATGGATCACGGCGGGCGCGACGCTGGCGCTGGCCGTATGGGCACCGTCCCTGGCGATCGTGAATGTTCCCGAGGGCGGGCGGATCGTTCGTTATGCGGAAGGGGCGATGGCGGCGGTCAGCGTGGTGGAGGACGCCAATGGCGTGGCCAGTCTGCATATCAACAACCGACAGCAGGAAGGCAGTAGCGCAACATTGTTCGCCGATGCCCGACAAGCGCTGCTGCCAGTCCTGCTCCACCCCGCGCCGCGCCGCGCGCTCTTCCTGGGGTTGGGCACCGGCGTCACCGCCTCTTCGGCCGCTGAAGATCCGCAATTGGAGGTCGATGCCGTCGAACTGTTGCCGGAAGTCATCGACGCATCGACGTATTTCACCGGCATGTTCGGAGACGACGCGCGCAACCCGCGCCTGCACCTGATGACCGCCGACGCAAGACGCTTTGTGCGAATCACCCGCGAGCGCTACGACCTGATTGTCTCCGACAACTTCCACCCGGCGCGCAGTGGCTCCGGTTCGCTCTACACCGTCGAGCATTTCAAGGCCGTGCAAGATCGGCTTGCCGCGGGCGGCCTGTTCTGCCAATGGCTGCCCTTGCATCAACTCGATCTCGAAACCCTGCGCGGCATCGTACGGACCTTCCTCACCGTTTTTCCGCGCGGCTGGGCGATGCTGGCCACCAACAGCCTGGACACGCCCGTTCTGGGTCTGGTCGCGCGTCGCGACGGGGAGCGCTTCGATATCGAACAGGTGCGCGAGCGCTTGACCCGCGTGGCGATGAAGCACGGCCCCGGCGAGTTCGGGATTGCCGACGAATTCGCGTTGCTGGGTAGCTTTATCGCCGGTCCGCGCGCGCTGGCGCGTTTCGCCGGCAACGCGCCGCTTAACACCGACGACCATCCGGTGGTCGCCTATCTCGCGCCGCGCATCGCCTATGTTTCCGATTCCCTGCCGCGAGATCGGCTGATTGCCTTGCTGCGCGAAGTCGAGATCAGCCCGGATGAACTGCTCGCGGCGCCTCGCGACACTGCTTGGGCATCGCGACTGTTCGCGTACTGGGCGGCCCGAAATCGCTTCATCGAGCTGGGCCGCGATGTACGACCCACCTCCGACGTGCGGCGCATGTTGGCGCAGGTGCGCGAACCGCTCCTGTCCGTGCTACGTATCAGCCCGGAATTTCGTCCCGCATACGATCCATTGTTGCGGATGGCAACCGTGCTCGGGCGCATCAATGCCGTCGCTGCCCGCGCGCTGCTGATCGAACTGCAACTGGCCCAACCGTCGCGACCGGAAGCGGCACAGGCTTTACGCGATATTTCCGGTGCAGCGCCGTGAACGCCTTTCCATAATATGCTTATCGTCCCAGACGGCTTTGGTTGTACTGGGATGTCTTTTATGGCGGATTCCGAGATATTTCACGGTGGCGAGGATTTCGTTGCTTCATGGAGGGGATTGGGGGATTTCCACACCGGGAGTCACATCATGAAAAAATTCGGTACCATCTGGGCGATCGTATTCATCCTGGGCTCGAGCATCGCCGTCGCGCAAGACCGCGCGCCCGCGCCTTTGTTGCCCGACCGTATCCCCTTCGTCAGCCCACCGGGGTTGTCGGGAATACAGGTTGCTCAGATCCTTGGGGACCCCAAGCAGCCGACGCCCTATCTGATACGAGTCAAACTCGCTGATGGCGCCCGGATTCCGCCTCACACCCACCCCGACGCCCGCAACAGCACGGTGTTGACGGGTACACTCTATGTTGGATTCGGCGAAACCTTCATGGAATCGCGAGTCGTCGCCGTGCCGACAGGCGGGGTTTACGTGGCGCCGGAGGGTGTCCCGCATTACCTCTGGGCGAAAGACGGTGAGGTGATCTATCAGGAAGCGGGAACAGGTCCGACCGGCGTCGCCTTCGTCAAACCGTAGCCGGACCGCCGGATTTCGACACCGGGCTCCGGTGTCAAATGGTGGAATACTTCTGGGAAATCGCCATGAACCTTCCATTCAATGATCACTTCACGCCGGTTACCACCCATTACGCTCAGTTTCGCCCCACCTATCCCGAAGCGCTTTTCGACTGGTTGGCGACCATCGCCCCCGCGCGGGAACTGGCTTGGGATTGCGCGGCGGGCAGCGGCCAAGCCACGCTCGATCTGGCTCGGCACTTCACTCGCGTGATCGCCACCGACGCCAGCCGGGCGCAAATCGACGCAGCGCCGCCCCATCCGAACGTCGAATACCGAGTTGCGCCCGCCGAGGCGTCGGGTTTGCCCGAAGCGACGGTGGATATGATTACGGTGGCGCAAGCCCTACATTGGTTCGAGCTGGACTGTTTCTATGCGGAAGTGCGTCGGGTTCTGAAACCCGGCGGCATCCTGGCGACGTGGAGCTATGGCGTACAGACGGTGGACGAGGCTCGCGTCGATGCCTGTGTGCAAACCTTCTATCGGGACACGGTGGGACCCTACTGGCCACCCGAACGCCGCCATGTCGAAAGCGGTTACCGGAGCTTGCCGTTCCCGTTTCGCGAAATTCCGGCGCCGGAATTCCACATGACCGCGACCTGGACTTTGCCGGAACTGCTCGGCTACTTGCGAAGCTGGTCGGCGACGGGACGTTACCTCGCCGCGCGCGGCACGGACCCGGTGAACGATCTGGCGGTGGAACTCGCGTCGCCATGGGGCGATCCGTCGGTTCGGCGGCGGGTGACCTGGCCGTTGTCCTTGCGGGTGGGTCGGGATTGAAGGCGGCAAGACGGTGGGGAGGGAATCCCTCGTGGAAAACACCGCTTCGCGAGACCGGGATGAACGGCTTGGAGCGGTAAAAACTCAGTTTGGAACTACACTTTAGCTTATCCGGATCTTGACGATGCGGATGGCTCCGCGATCCAGGCAAACCGTCTGGGCGCTGCGCCGCCCAGACCTTTATCATGAATTTCATGATGTCGCGGGATACAGCGGAAAGTAGTTGCATGCCTCTGAACCCAAAGGAGGATATCATGGAACTGATCACCGAACGTGTCGAAGTATGGGCTGCCGGTATCGAAGATAAGCCCGGCAGTTTGGCCAATGTCCTAACCGGCTTGCGGGAAGCCGGCGCCGATCTCAACTTCATACTCGCCCGGCGAGAGCCGGATCAAGCCGGCAAGTCGGTCGTCTACGTCACTCCCTTGAACGGCGATGCCGAACTCGAAGCCGCCGCTACCCTGGGCTTCAACGTCACCACGCGAGTGCATTCGATACGGGTCGAAGGGGAGAATCAGTCTGGAATCGCCGCTGCGTTGGCCTTGAAACTCGCAGCGGCGGGTATCAACCTGCGCGGCTTTTCGGCGGCAGTGCTCGGGAGCCGTTTCGTCCTGTATGTTGGCCTGGATTCCGACGAGGATGCCGCAAAGGCCATGACCGTGCTCAAGCAAGCATAAGATGAGTTCTTCGCGGATGGCTGTCTGAAACATCCTCCGTTTCGCGCCCGGCGACACACATCGTCCTCTCTGCCGCCGGGTTTGCCATTCCCCGCATGCACCTGAAGCGCGAATCCGAGAATCATGCGCGATGCCGCACAGGAAGAGTTGCCCCTGGCCGGATTCATGATATATTCAATCATTGTTAATTGTTATTAACAATCAAGCGCATCGTCAGGAGCATGCCGACCATGGATCCTTCCTTTCCTCGACCCTTGGTGATGGTGGACACAGCGCTGTTCACCATTCTCGACGAGCGCCTGTGTCTGCTCCTGACCCAGCGCAAGGAGCCACCATTCGAGCGGAAACTCGCGCTGCCCGGTGGATTCGTGCATGTCGACGAGGACGCGGATACGGAGGCGGCGGCCCGAAGAGTGGTTTGCGGCAAGATCGGATTCGACGCGCCTTATCTCGAACAGTTATTCACGTTTTCCGGGGCCACCCGAGACCCTCGGGGCTGGTCGGTCAGTGTCGCCTACTACGCTCTGATTCCCGCTTCCCTGCTGGATCGGAGTCAAACCGCCGAAGCCTTTCCGGTAGAGGCGTTGCCGGCGTTGCCGTTCGACCACGACCGGATCGTCGCCAAAGCCATCGAGCGGCTGCGCGGCAAGGCAACCTATTCCTCCTTACCAGCCTTTCTGCTACCGGCGACATTTACCATGAACGAATTGCATCGCATCTATGAGCAGACCATCGGCGTTCGCCTCGACAAGGCATCGTTCCGCCACAAAATCCTGGAACAGGGCATCATCGATCCGGTCCCAAGCCAGTTTCGGATCGGCGCGCACCGGCCGGCGCAACTTTACCGGCTGGCAAACCGCGTGCTGACCGCCTTCGAGCGCAAGATTTAGAGGCTGGGCAAATCCCGCCTGTCTATACTCGATTTGCCCCTCGGTTACCGAGCTTTCGCACCACTTGGAAAGTGATGGACAGCACCCAGTAGCAGCCATGAACCCGAACTTGATCCCAAAAGACACCCGGCACCAGTTGGTGCGCCTACTGAACAGTGCGGCGCGTCAGCTCCGCGCGGCGCGTGAAACGGCTGAACAGGCGCATCAGGTGATGGGCCACTCCCAGTTCTACGGCATGGATGGCATCAATACCGCCGCCGAACTGGAAGATGCCATCAACAGCCTGCTCGATCAGATTCAAGTCTGCACCAGCGCCGCGACTCTCACCGCCGAGCGGCTGGAATATGTGGTACCGCGCGATTCTTCCAAGCAACAGTAGCGGTCAGCGGGCCAGCATTCAGGTTGGCGGGGCGGTGACATTTCCCACCGACCGCGCGGTTTTCCTCGACCGAATCGCTATCACGCCCCTGGTGCCATGAATCCGCTCGACAGTCTCGCCTTGGCCGCGCTTACGCTCTACCAGCGCCATCTATCTCCGCGCAAGGGGTATTGCTGCGCTCACCGGGCTTTACACGGCGGACCTTCCTGTTCGGCGCTTGCCCGCCAAGCGATCACCCGCGACGGGCTGTGGTCGGCCCTGAGCACGATCCGCAACCGGTTGTGGGCCTGCCGAGCGGCGGCGCGACAGTTGAGCGCCGATCGGGATCGCGACGGGAAGCGCAAGAAACGCGGCTGCGAGGCTGTGCCCGACTGTCTACCCGATGCCTGTCCCGACGCCTGTCCCGACGCCTGTCCCGACGCCTGTGACGGCGGAAGTTGCCTGCCGGATGCCTGCACCCGACTTGGCGCCTGACCCGATCACGCCGCCGCTTCGTCGTCGCGCAGGCAATGCACCAAGCCCAAGGCGTTTTGGATATGGCGGGACGCTTCCAGCAACCGGTCTTCCGGTTGCGCGGCCAGGGCGGACGAAGCCAGTACCGCGGCGACGTTCACCAGAAACGAAAGGGGTTCCATCTCGGCCTCGCGGGCGTAGGCGAGAATGTGAGCGCTAGCCTCCTTGGCGCAGGTGGCAACCAGTTCGCTGGCGTGTTGTTCGTCTTGAGTCATGGGTCATTTCTCCGTTCGCGCTTGAATCCAGGCCGGCGCATATCGACCTTCTCGGTGGTTTTGCCGGATCAAGCATAGTGGAAAGGGGCGGATGGCGCTTCACGGCGGCTCAGGTACGAACCAATGCAATTAACTACAATCAATAAGTGAATTCACGGTGGATGCCGCCGGTTCACGCAGACGTGTGGACCGGTGGGAAGAACAGGGAAGAGGCGTCGGTGCGACCGATCCCGCATCCGACTCGTGCCAGCATCGCCCACCGGCCCCGACGACCGAGGGCGAACGGTTAAGGAGAGCAACATGAAACGCATATATTTTCTGGTTCCAACGGTCGAGATCGCGAAAACCATCGTCGATGAGCTGCTGCTCGCGCGTATCGAGGAGCGCCACATCCACATTCTGGCCAAGCACGGCACGCCGCTGGAGGACCTGCCCGAAGCCTCGTTGCTGCAAAAGAGCGATTTCATCCCCGCGATGGAGCGAGGCTTGGCGGTCGGCGGCACGGTCGGCACGCTGGCCGGCCTGATCGCCGTTGCGCTGGGGCCGATCAGTCTGGTGGTGGCGGGAGGCGGGATCGTGCTGGCCGGCGGGCTGGCCGGCGCCGGCGTGGGGGCGTGGCTGAGCGGGATGGTGGGGCTGAGCGTGGACAATTCCCGGTTGAAACATTTCGAGGCGGCGATCGAGCGCGGCGAATTGCTCATGATGATCGACGTACCGCGCGACCAAGTGGCGCGCATCACCGAGCTGGTGTCGACCCACCACCCGGAGGCGCACCCCGAAGGCACGGAACCGACCATCCCCGCGTTTCCATAAGGCGGGGATGGATCGCCGACGGTCGGTGCGACGAGAGCCTCAGCGCGCGATGGGCGAGACGCCGATCAGCCAAAGGTGCAACCAGAGCACGAAAGCGATGTAGAGCGCCAAACCACCGACCACGGCGATCAGGTCATTCACCTTGGAGGGCGGCGCGCCGGGAACCGGCCGCGGCGCGCGGCGCTTCAACGAGATGCGATCCGCGACCGCCCAGACCAGGAAAGTGCCGAACAGCAGCACGTCGGCCAGCGTGCCGTTAGCCAACAGATGAGCAGCGGCCCAAAGCTTGATGGCCGCCAGCATGGGATGCTTGACGGTGGTCTGGATGCGTCCGGGTAGGTAGGCGGCGAGCAGCAGCGGAAAGACCGGAACCAGCAGCAACAGCGCCAGATGGCGCAACCAGGTGGGCGACCAGTAGAGAATCACCGGATCGTGGCGGGCCAGCCCGTAACCCCAGACGATCAGCCCGAATCCGATCAGGGCCACCAGCGAATAGGTGGCTTGCCACGGTCCCTCCCCCAGTTTCGCCGCTTGGCGGTCCCGCCAGGGTGCGTTCACTATCGATACGGAATGCACGGCGAAGAAAATGACCAGTCCCAGTAAAAATATACTCATCCGTCCGTCCTCGATGCATGGTTCAGAGTGGCGCTGGTTGGCGACTGAATGATTGTCGCCTAATTGAAGATTTATTGTTGCCCTAAAATCGAATAAACAATAATATTTATTAAAATCATATATATGTGATTTATGTGCCAACGTCCCAGCTTGTGGATGGGTTGCCAGAAATCACGGCAACCCAACCCATACGCTGTTATTTAGGTGGCATCGGTTGCCGCTCCTCACGCTCAAGCGCCGGGTCCAGACAAGCCCAACCCGGTGCGCTCGCCGCCCAAATGTTCATGCTCGGTTGAATAGAGGAAGGGTCATCCAGGTTGCCCGCACGGACCACGCGGAAATCTGGGCGGTTGGAGGATTTGGCGAACAGATGCGCGCCACACTTCGGGCAAAATTGACGAGTGACTTCATCGCCACTGTCGGCGATCTTCGTGTACTCGGAAAGCACCCCGGAAAAGCTGAGTCCGTCCGCGGGGACCAGCAGATTCACCGACCCATTGGCCGCGAGGTGTTGGCAGTCGCGGCACCAGCAAATGCGGGTGGCCAGCGGTTCCGTGACAAGCTTGAAACTCACTGCGCCGCAAAGACAATGACCAGTTCTTTCAGTCATGATGTTTGTCTCTCTCTTGAGTGGATTGGGTGCTTTTCCAGCCAATATTCCCAGGGCCGATTGAGGACGGCGTGGTGGAGCTCGTCCGCCAGCCTGGCCTCCTCGGGCGCAAGATAGGTGGGCTCGCCGAGTTGCATTGCAATAGGCTGGAGTTGGGCATTGACCATGGTGTATACGGCCCGGAAGACTGCTTCCTTCACAGAGGAGCCGACCACTGTCGCGCCGTGGCCGCGCATGAGCACCACCGCACAGTTCCCCAGCGTCGCCGCGAGGGCGCGGCCAAGATCAGACCGCGTAATGAGCAGATTGGTCATGCCGTGACCCTTGCGGATATCGAATACCGGCGCGCCCGCCGCAAGGAAGCCACACATGTGGTACAGCGGACGCAGCGGCGTCGGGCTTACACCGAACGGGATGAGCGCCGGGGCGTGGGTATGCACCACGGCCATCACGTCGGGCCGAGCACGGTAAATCTCCCCGTGGATGAAGCGCTCGATCGAGGGTCGGACATCGGCCGGGCGAATGACATCGCTTTCCGCATCGAGCTCGACCACGCCCGACTCCTCCACCGGGCCGCCCGCATTACTTCGGGTCATGAAGTAGTGGTCGGGCTGGAGCGGGCTGCGAACCGAGACGTGACCAAATCCGTCGATGACGCCCTCGCCGGCGAGAATCCGGTTGGCGGCAAAAAGCTCCTCTAGGGTCTGCTGAAGGGGGGATGTCATATGGAACCCTCACTGTTTCGAACTGCCATGCTCAAGATAAACCACGAGGACGGAAACTTCTGAAGGCGTTGACGGCCGATGTCGGCTTGATCCGCGTGGTTGTGCGGCGCGGAGCGCCGTGCAACGATTCCGTTAACCTGCTGTGCGTAGCACGGTCGGATACAACGACCAGTTAGGCATTTCCAATATCCAAAGCTGCTCGAAGAGCTTGGTTAAGTTCGGCAAGTTTTGCGGGTGACAATGAACCCACATAATCCGTTAGGACGGATTTGGGCAGACTCACCAAATCATCGCAATGGATGCTGCTGTCATGTTTCAAGCCATGTTCGATTCCAACAAGAACTTGGGTAGAAAGACCGTGATAAGCACTGTAAACCGGCGCACAAATCACCGTAGAAAATTTTGAGTCAATCAGCACTTGGCGACTCACCACAACGAAAACTCTGGATCGCCTTAGATCACGGGTCGATGGATGCGGAACCCGGTATAAATCGCCGCGTTTCAAGGAATCACCTGATAATCAAGCACATCTTCCGCTTCTTGGTTTAGCTCGTCCGCGTAGCGGTTTAAGATTTCAAGGTCGCTACTTGCGACATCATGCGTGGCGAAAAAGCAACGGAGAGCTTCTGCTACAAGAGCAGTGCGCGCATCTGGTTGGGGTGCTCGCCGATACAACTCGGCGACGAGATCATCTGGAATATTGATAGATGTTTGATTAGTCATGGAATTCTACAAATGAAATTAAATAGTTGGAGACGGGCAATCGTAATCCGCTCCGGCGCAATGCCCACTTGGACGGGTTGTGCTTTTCTCTACCTGTTCCCTTTGGAACGGCAAATTATCGTAGGGCGGGTTAGGGCGGTAGCCCGTATCCGCCTTTTGGGAGACCTACTCATGCATTCTCGGCACAATAAATATGTAAACCTGTAGTCCATTACTCCTCTCGGACAGATCTTTTTTCTATTCCACGCGGATTTTTTGATGCGTGCCTCGGGGTCGTAGACAAGACAATAGAGCTCTCGGCAATTTGGATGGGATTTGTAGTGAGCTATGTCAAGAATCAATTGTTCACCAAGCTCCTTCGCCCCTAACCCGTTTCGAGTCATCTTTACCTCGATTACAGTAGCTTCATCTTTAAGCAGGAAATCCATTCGCGTAGACTTGCCAGCGTAGCTGGGTGTGTATTCCTCTGGTCGAACGTCATCAAAGAACAATTGCAGAAGGCCTCTCAATAAATCCTGCACATCATATTCGTCCTTCACATCTAAGGTGCTTCTATTGTCATGACGAGTACGAAGTTCCCCAATCATAAGTGGAATTCGCTCACAGACAAATTTTTAGAAGTTTCTTTCGGTGTTCTAGATTTTCCAGAAGAAACGCGCTTATCCATCTTACGACTCTCTATGTAACCACAGTACTCAGCACATTCCGTATAGTGTCCCGTTTCAAGGAGTTCGAAGTGTGGGTTGAGGTCTTTATCATAGTTTCCTCTTGTCGCTGGATACCCAGCATAATCGGGCAAAGCCAGCGTCCGCTCAAAAAAGAGAAAACTTCAGGACATAATCCAGAGCAGCTATAGTAGTTCGGACCTCCTATGCGGCCAGCACTTTCTCCGATCCGCTTGACGATAGGCTCTTTCAGATTGACCGACTTTTTCGCTACTTCGAAGTCCAGCTCATTAAATACTGCTACTGTATCTGCCCGCCGCTCACACCATTCGAATACAGGGCAGCGTTTTGGGAGACCGAGTCGCTCAGCCACATCAAAGTAGTCTTGTTTTGTTCTCAAAGACATGATAGGTACCTAACAATTATGTTAACGTATAATTTCTCATCGTCACAAATTCATCTGAACTACGACTACCATTTTTTTATAACCACCATACTTTTCCTATAGTAGAATCCAACAGTAATGCCAGTTACAGTTTATCTTCGATGGTGCTAATTACACCAACAACGATTTTAGTGCTTAACGGGGTGGCGAGTACGCCACAAGGATGGGAAAGCCACAGTTTTTCGCCCGGAGTCGGCTTGATCCGCTGGTTGTGCGGCGTGAAGCGCCCGCCAGCAATTAACATTCACCGCCAGCCTTCCAACCCCGGAACTTCCACCCCGCTCGCCGTTCCCAAGAACTCGCCCATCGCTACGAGGCGCGGTCGCGCTGCAAACCATCCCAGCCAGGTAACGTCCGCATTCTCGCCAGCGGCCGCGCCTTCATCTGGACTGCTGTCACAAGTATATAGCTCTCGCCAGCAGGGCGGGCGAGGTTTGGCCGCTTTTCGAGAATAACAGCCAAAGCCACTGCATTTAGCGGCTCCATGATATTTCGCAGCCCTCGTCCTCGGCCAAAGTTTAGCATTCCAAATTTATATTATTAATTATCAATAAGTTATTTTAAATTTCTCCAGTGGCATAAGTGTTGCTGATTCGAGTGGAGAACACCGGATCGATCGGGCTATTTCATTCTCTGACAAGGAATTTGCCCAAAAATGGCGTAATGGCTCATCGGTCACGAACAACCTCTCAACACCCGCAACCCCTATTCTGGAGAAACCCCCATGAAAGCCACGATTCCCATCGACAACCCCGAGCGCTTGCGCCTGGAACGACAGCACCAAGATCAGGAAAACTGGCGGCTGTGGGGGCCGTATCTCGCGGAACGGGCTTGGGGCACGGTTCGCGAGGACTACAGCGCCCACGGCGAAGCTTGGGAACATCTCGACCACGATCAATCCCGCTCCCGCGTCTATCGCTGGAACGAGGACGGTTTGGGCGGCATCTGCGACGAGCAACAGCGGTTGTGTTTCACGCTCGCCCTGTGGAACGGCCGCGATCCGATTTTGAAAGAACGGGCATTCGGCCTGACCGGCAATCAAGGCAACCACGGCGAGGATGTGAAGGAGTATTACTTCTATCTCGACGCCACGCCTAGCCACAGCTATCTGCGTTATCTGTACAAATATCCGCAGGCCGAATATCCCTACGGCAGGCTGGTGGAAGAAAACCGCCGCCGGGGCCGGTTAGACCCGCCGTTCAACCTGTTGGATACCGGCGTTTTTCAGGACAATCGTTACTGGGATGTAGATGTGTCCTATGCCAAGGCCGGCCCGGATGAAATCCACATCCGCATCGCGGTCGCCAACCGGGGAACCGAAGAAGCGACCCTGCACCTGTTGCCGCAACTGTGGTTCCGCAACACTTGGGCTTGGGGCGACGAGGAGAAAGAGCGGGCACTGGCCGAACTGCGGGGCGATCCGGTTTTGCCCGACCAGAAACCGGCCAAACCGATCTTGTACGCGATTCCAGCGCCAACCGGCGCGACTTGGGCGGTGCGTGCCGAATATCCAGCGCTGGGCGCGTACCACCTGTACGGCCGGCAATCCGCCGAGCCGCTGTATACCGAGAACGAACACAATGTTCAGCGGCTGTGGGGATTGACCAACGCCACGCCCTACGTCAAGGACAGTTTCCACCGTCGAGTGGTCAACTGCGAGCAAGACGCGGTCAATCCCGCGCAGGAAGGCACCAAGTTTGCTGCCTGGTATGTATTGACCGTGGCAGGCGGTCAACAGGCCGAGGTCGAGTTGGTGTTGAGCGCCGCGCCGCTCGCTCAACCCTTCGCCGCTACCGCAACGGTGTTCGCCAACCGTCAATCCGAAGCGGATGCGTTCTACCGCGACCTGTTGCCCGAAGCCTCCGACGAAGACCGGCGCATCCTGCGCCAAGCATCGGCGGGCATGATCTGGAGCAAGCAGTTCTTTCATTACGATGTGGCCCGCTGGCTCGATGGCGACCAATTCCCGCCGCCCGACAGTCGAAAAGGAGGCCGCAACCGTGCTTGGCGGCACCTTAAAGCATCCGACATCATCTCCATGCCCGACAAGTGGGAGTATCCCTGGTTCGCGGCCTGGGATCTGGCCTACCACTGCGCCGCGCTGTCGCTGGTGGATGTCGATTTCGCCAAAGACCAGATCGAACTAGTACTCAAGGAAAATTACCTCCACCCCAACGGCCAGATTCCTGCCTACGAATGGGCATTCGGCGATGTCAATCCGCCGGTGCACGCGATGGGCGCTCTCAAGGCATTTCGGGCCGAACGGGTGCAGCGCGGTCAGAGTGATCATAACTTTCTACAGCGAGTGTTCCACAAACTGCTGCTGAATTACGCCTGGTGGATCAACCGCAAGGATGTCGATGGCAACAACGTGTTCGAGGGCGGCTTTCTGGGGCTGGACAATATCTCGGTATTCGACCGTTCTCACCCGCTGCCGGCTGGCTATACCCTCCAGCAGGCCGACGCCACCGGCTGGATGGCGATGTTCGCGCTCAACATGACGGTCATCGCGCTGGAACTGGCCACCGAAGACCCGGATTACGAACCCATCGCCATCCAGATTTACCAGCAGTTTCTCGCCATCGCCAACGCCATCGCCGGCCACTCCGGCCACGAAGTGCCGCTGTGGGACCCGGAAGCCGGTTTTTTCAAGGATTTGGTGACCGGTCCCGACGGCCAAAGCCAGCGCATCGACGTCTATTCCTGGGTCGGATTGATTCCGTTGTTCGCCTGCGAGGTGGTGGATCAGCGCATTCTGGCCAAGGTCCCCCGGTTTCGCGAACTGCTGCGCCAGCACCGGCACGGTGTGTTCGACGGCAGCATCATCTGCCAATGCCCGGACTGGGAAAACGAGCGGGGCGAACATCTGCTTTCGCTGGTCACCAACCGGATGTTGCCGCGCATCCTCAAGCGGTTGCTACGCGAGGACGAGTTTCTATCGCCGCACGGCATCCGCAGCGTCAGCCGCATCCACGCCACGCATAAGCACTTGGGCACGCTGCCCGGCGTCGGCGAAGCCATCATCGAGTACGTGCCCGGCGAATCCAACTCTGGTCTGTTCGGCGGTAATTCCAATTGGCGCGGCCCGATTTGGCTACCGACCAACTACACGCTGGTGCAGGCGCTGGAGAAGTTCCACCGCTTCCTGGGCGACAATTTCACCATTGCCGTGCCCAGCCTGGGCAATCGCGAGCTGAACTTGAAGGAAATCGCCACGCTGATCGCCGAGCGGCTGGTGGACATCTACCGCCGCGACGCGAACGGACGGACGCCCGCTTTCCCCACCGGCAGCCCGTTCCAGCACGATCCGCACTGGCAAGATTTGCTGCAATTCTACGAATACTTCCACGGCGACACCGGCCAAGGGCTGGGCGCCGCTCACCAGACCGGCTGGACCGGCCTGCTGGCGAATCTGGTGATGCGCCGCTACCGGCGCGATATCCCGGCCTATTGGAGTCAGCAAATGGCAGCCGACAACACCCCTCTCCCCGAGGGAGAGGGGTTGGGGGTGAGGGCGGTTTCAGCCACGAGCGCAGTGGAGGGTTGAGCCATGCTGACCGCAACCGTCGCCGCCGTCCGGCACCGTCGGGCCAATGTCATCGCGGTGTTCCTCAAGCGCGTGGATGAAGCGCTGCGCGTCGCCGAAGTCACGCTCTATCCCTTTCTAGACCTCGTAATCCGGCTATGGCTGGCGCAGGCGTTCTGGGTGTCCGGCGTGCTCAAGCTGGCCAACTGGGATACCGCGCTGACGCTCGCCACCTACGAATACCCGGTGCCCTGGTTGGACCCGTTCAAGGCTGCCGTGCTGGGCGTCACCATCGAGGTGCTGGGTTCGATGCTGCTGGCGTTCGGGCTCGCCACCCGGCTGGCCGCGATTCCGCTGTTGATCCTGACGCTGGTGATCCAATTCGAATACCGCGCCCTGGATCAACACCTCTATTGGGTCGCGCTGTTCGGTTGGTACATCGTCATGGGCGCGGGACCGATTTCCCTGGATCGGCTGCTGACTTCCGGTTTGGCATCTTCGGCACTGCCGTTGGTCAAACCGCTGGGCCGGTTGTACGCTTCGCTGACTCGCTATCTCGGCCCAGTTTATCAACTCGGGCTGCGCCTGTGGCTGGCGAGCCTATGGTTCGCACCGGTGCTAATAGGGCGTTCGTTCCTGGAGGCCGTGTTGGGTTTCGTCAGTCCTCTGCTGGCGCTGGGGCTGGCAACCCGCTTGGCCGCCATCGGCGCGGCGCTGGCGCTGCTCGGCTCCGGCGTCATGGGCACGGACGAAATCCAGACGATCAACCGGCTCTATCAACTTTTCCTGCTCGGCCTGATCGCGCTGCGCGGATCGGGACCGATTTCTGCCGATGCCATCCTGCAACGGCAGCTCGCCCGCTGGTTCCCGCCGTTGGAAAGCTGGTCCGACGCCGCACTGACCGACGTACCTCATGTGGTGGTGGTCGGCGCTGGTTTTGGTGGAATCAAGGCAGCGCACGGCCTGCGGCTGGCCGCCTGCCGGGTCACGGTCATCGACAAGCGCAACTACCATCTGTTTCAACCGCTGCTGTATCAAGTGGCGACAGCCAGCCTGTCGCCGGCCGATGTTGCCACCCCGATCCGGGCGCTGTTCCGCGACCAGCACAACGTGCGGGTGTTGCTGGGCGAGGTGACGGACGTGGACGCCACCGCGCGTCAGGTGGTCCTGAGCGATGGCACCCACATCGGCTACGACTATCTGGTGTTGGCGACCGGTGCGCGTCACAGTTACTTCGGACGCGACGACTGGGAGCCCTACGCACCGGGCCTGAAGCGCATCGACGACGCCACCGCTATCCGGCGCCGCCTGCTACTGGCCTTCGAACAGGCGGAGAACTGCGCCGATCCCGAGGAACGGCAACGGCTGTTGACCTTCATCATCGTCGGCGGCGGTCCCACCGGCGTGGAACTGGCCGGCGCTATCGCCGAGTTGGCCCAACACGGGTTGACCGGGGAATTCCGCAATATCGACCCGGCCCAAGCACGAGTGTTGCTAGTGCAATCGGCACCGCGCCTGCTACCGAGCTTTCCCGAATCGCTTTCGGAAGTGTCGGCGCAATCGTTGCGGGCGCTGGGCGTGGAAGTGCTGACCAAGAGCCGGGTGGAGAAGGTGGACGCTGAAGGGGCGCTGGTGTCCGGCCAGCGGATCGGTTCCCGCACCGTGTTCTGGGCGGCTGGGGTGATGGCCTCGCCCGCCGCGCAATGGCTCAAGACCGACGCCGATTCGGCAGGCCGCCTCAAAGTGGGGCCGGATCTGAGCGTGCCCGGCCTACCCAACGTGTTTGCCGTCGGCGATACCGCTCTGAGCGAAGCTTGGGATGGCAAGCCGGTGCCAGGACTGGCGCCCGCAGCCAAGCAGCAGGGTGCTTACGTCGCTGGGGCGATCAAGGCTCGCCTGGAAGGACGTACTGGCCTGCCGCCGTTCCGCTATCGCCATCTCGGCAATCTCGCCACCATCGGCCGGCAAGCGGCGGTCGTCGATTTCGGCTGGTTCAAATTGAGCGGGGCGCTGGCGTGGTGGTTGTGGGGCGTCGCGCACATGTTTTTCTTGGTGGACCCTCGCAAGCGTCTGTCGGTCGCCATCGAGTGGTTCTGGGCCTATCTCACCTACAAGCGCGGCACTCGGCTCATCACCGGCGGCAAAGAGTAAGGAGCATCGACATGATCAAGCAAACGTCGCCGAACGTGCCGGCAGTGCTCGCGGTGTATCTCATCGCATTCCTACAGGGCTTGACGCTGGTCAGCTTCCCCGCCAGCAGCGCCGTGCTGAGGCAAATGCACGGTTTCACCGACGCCCAGTACGGCGCGATCTTTCTACCGCAAGTCGCGCTGGCGGTGCTGGGCGCGGTGGCTGGCGGGACGCTGGCCCGCCGTCTGGGTTTGCAGCCGTTGCTCTGGTTGACGGCGGCGGGCAACGGCTTGTCGCAACTGGCGTTGGCGGCGAGCCTTTGGGTCATGCCGGCACTGGCGTTTCCGGTCATTTTGGCCGGAACGGCGCTGCTGGGATGGAGTTTCGGCTTGGGTGGTGCACCGCTGAACAGCTATCCGCCCCAATTCTTTCCCCGGCGAGCACCGGCTGCCGTAGTCGCCTTGCATACCCTGCTAGGGCTCGGCTTGATGGTGGGGCCGCTGCTGGCCGACGGTTTCGGCCGGGCCGGCTGGTGGGTCGGGTTTCCGCTGTCGCTGTTGGGGTTAAGCGCGTTGCTGGCGTTGGCCGCTGCGACCGTGCGTTTACCGTCGGAGGCCGGCGGCGAGATGGAGGAGCGCCGCGTCGAGATGAATCCGCCGCTGATTTCCGGGGCGTTCTGGATCTTCGCCGCCATCGCGGTACTCTACGCCTTCGCCGAAGGGACCTTCAGTAATTGGGCGGTGATTTATCTGCGCGAGGCCAAGGATCTATCGGCGGTGGTGGCGGCGCTGGCTCTATCGGTGTTCTGGGGCGCGATGGTGGTCGGTCGGCTGCTGGTTGCGGTGCTGGTGGTCCGCATCGCGCCACTGACGATCTGGCTGGCGTTGCCGGTTCTGATGATCGCGGCGTTTCTGCTGCTGCCGGGCGCCTCCACGCCAGCGCTGGGCCTGGGGTTGTTCGCGTTGGCGGGTTTGGCCTGCTCGGCTTTCTTTCCGCTGACCATTACGCTGGCTTCGGAGCGATTCCCCGAGCATGTGGCCTGGGTTTCGTCCATGCTCATCGCCGCGCTGATGGTCGGCGTGGGGCTCGGTTCGTTCGTGATCGGCCCGCTGCGAGAATGGCTGTCTCTGGAACAGATCTACCAGTTCTCGGCAGCCTATCCCATCGCGGTCATCGGACTGGCCCTGTGGCTGGCCGGTTCGCGGCGGCGGTTGGCGGTCGAAGTTCGAGTCTGAAGCAGATGGGCTTCCGGTGACCCCGCGCGGCACTTTCGAAAAACTCTAAACCTCTCAAGAATGCCGTCGGGAGCCGGCTTCGAGTTTACACCGCGACCGACTGTTCTCTTAAGATTCGCTTAAGCCAAACCACCTACCATTCTCGACGTACCGAGTTGGAAACGGACTCGGCCTCGTTCAGCGAGTAGGTACTCTCGTATTTCAAACCACGAAGGACGCCATGAACGCCGATCCATCGACGCAAACTTCGATAACCTCTTCGGTTCTACCAGACATCAGAGGTTTACTCGATTATCTGAACCAACGGATTCTCGGTCAGGACGCGTTGAATACGCGGCTGTTGATCGCCTTGCTGGCTGATGGACACCTGCTGGTCGAAGGCGCGCCTGGGCTGGCCAAGACGACGGCCATCAAAACCTTGGCTGCGGGACTGGAGGGCGATTTTCATCGCGTCCAGTTCACGCCAGATCTGTTGCCGGCGGATTTGACTGGTACCGAGATCTATCGGCCTCAAGAAGCCTCCTTTCAGTTCCAGCAAGGTCCCATCTTTCATAACCTCTTGCTGGCCGACGAGATCAACCGGGCGCCCGCCAAAGTACAATCCGCCCTCCTGGAGGCCATGGCCGAACGCCAGGTGACGGTAGGTCGCACCAGTTATCCGTTGCCCGAATTATTCCTGGTGATGGCCACGCAAAATCCCATCGAGCAAGAAGGCACCTATCCGCTGCCCGAAGCGCAACTGGATCGCTTTCTGCTGTATGTGCGTATCGGCTATCCCGATTCGCAAACCGAGCACGCTATCCTGCGACTGGTGCGCGAGCAGGCCTTACAAAACGGCACCACCGCTGAAAGAACCGTGCGCATTTCCCAACAGTGCGTGTTCGCGGCGCGGCGCGAGGTATTGACGCTGAACCTGGCACCGGCGCTGGAGTCGTACATCGTGGCGCTGGTGATGGCCACGCGCAATCCGGCCCCGTATGGCACGGAACTGCCCGGTTGGGTTCGGTACGGCGCCAGCCCGCGAGCAACCATCGCCTTGGATCGCTGTTCTCGTGCCCATGCTTGGCTGCATGGCCGCGACTACGTCAGTCCCGAGGACATTCAGGCCATCGCGCCCGATGTGCTGCGTCACCGCGTGCTGCTGACTTTCGAGGCGGAAGCCGACGGTATCGATACCGAGCGCTTCATTACCGAGTTGCTCGACCGCGTTCCCGTGCCTTGAGAGGCACTGCGTCGAAAACTGAAATATTCCTGCCCCGCCTCTAATTACTTCCGATGTTGAAAGAAATCCGCAAACGCATCCAGCAAGGTTTCATAGCGAGCGACTCGACGTCCTTGCAATCTCCCGCTCCACTTTCACCGACCGGCACCCGAGGAGTCGCTGTTTCCATCGAAGAGTTGCTGCGGTTGCGCGACCAAGCGGCTGGACTCGGTTTCTCTCCCCAGCGCCGGGTGTTATCGACTCAGGCGGGGGGATATGTCTCACCGTATCGGGGTCGCGGCATGGAATTCGAAGAAGTGCGTGCTTATCAACCGGGTGACGACATCCGCAACATGGATTGGCGAGTGACCGCGCGCACGGGTCGGCCGCATACCAAGTTGTTTCGGGAAGAACGCGAACGGCCGGTATTGTTCCTGGTGGATCTGGGACCGAACATGGCTTTCGGTACCCGGATTGCCTTCAAGTCGGTGGTGGCCGCCAGAGCCGCCGCACTGCTGGCCTGGGCGGCCCGCGACAACGGCGATCGCATCGGTGGCATCGTGTTTGCCGGAAAGCAGCATCGGGAACTGCGGCCCGCCGGGCGGGAACGGGGCCTGTTGCCTTTTCTCAAGGCACTGGTCGACATGCAACCCACCGGTATCATGCCGGCAGAAACAGGGAACGGCCACTGGGTGGAAATTCTGCGGCGGCTGACCAGTATCGTCCGCCCTGGCAGTCTGATCTTTCTGCTGAGTGATTTTCGCGGGCTACCACAACAGGCTGAGCAATCGTTCGCTCGTCTTGTCGCCCACAACGATGTGGTTTCCATTCTGGTATTCGACCCCGTCGAGGCCACCGCGCCACCTGCCGGTCGTTATCCTTTGAGCGACGGTCAGCGCTTTGCCGTTCTGGACACCGGCGATCCAACGGTGGTTGAAGCTTACCGCAATCGGTTCGCATTCCATCGCGACGCGGTTCGCGCCTTGTGCCATCGTCACGGGAGCCATTTCTTGACATTGGCGACCAGCCAACCGGTGCCCGAAACGTTGCGTCGTGGTCTGATCGTCCATCATCGGCGTCCCGGCGCCCGCACCACTCGTCCGTAGTTCCATGCCCGCGACAAACCCTTTAGCAGACTTGCGGGATATCCATCTCCCCGAACCGGTTTCCTGGTGGCCGCCCGCGCCGGGTTGGTGGCTGTTGGCCGCGCTGTCGCTGGTCGTCGTCGCTGGGTTGCTGTGGTTGTGGCGCTATCGTCGGCGGCAGACACCCCGACGGGTGGCGCTTGCCGAACTGACGCGACTTCGAGCCGATTTCCAACGGGATGGCGATGGAGCCGCCATTGCAGCGGGGATTTCCACATTGTTGCGCCGTTTGGCACTGGCCCACTTTCCCAGAGCCCAGGTGGCCGGTCTGGTCGGCGACGCCTGGCTGCAATTTCTGGATCGAACCGGTGGCGGCAACCCGTTCAGCGCAGGACCCGGACGCGCCTTGATCCGAGCCCCCTATCGGCCTACCGAAGCGTTCGAGATCGAGGCGCTACTGAATGTGGCCGAAACTTGGATCAAGCGCGTCGGTAAACCAGGAGCGCCCGTCTCATGATTCATCTGGAATGGCCCTGGGCGTTACTAGCCCTGCCCTTACCTTGGTTGGCGATGCGTTGGCTACCGCCTGCTCCCGCTAGCGAAGGCCCGGCACTGCGCGTTCCGTTTCTTGAGGAGGTTTTGGTACTCGGTGACGGGCACGGCCGACGAAAATCCTTGCAGCGCCGTTGGCTGAAAATGGCCCCGTGGCTAGCGTGGTTGCTGTTGGTGCTGGCCGCCACCCAACCGCAATGGCTCGGTGAACCGGTCGCCTTGCCGGTCAGCGGGCGCGATTTGCTGTTGGCGGTCGATGTCTCGGGCAGCATGGCGTCGGAGGATTTCATGCTCGACGGACAGGCGGCCAACCGCCTGCAAGTGGTCAAGGCAGCCGCCAGCACTTTCATCGAGCAGCGCAAAGGTGATCGCCTGGGTCTGATTCTGTTCGGTTCGCAAGCCTACCAGCAAACCCCGCTGACCTTCGATCGCGATACCGTGGCCACCTTGTTGAACGAGGCGGTGGTGGGTCTGGCGGGCAAGGAAACCGCCATCGGCGACGCGATCGGGCTGGCGCTGAAGCGGCTGCGAGCGGCCGATGCCAAGGATCGGGTCTTGATTCTATTGACCGATGGCGCCAATACCACTGGGGAAGTGGCGCCCCGCCAAGCCGCCGAGCTGGCGGCCAAGGAAGGTTTACGCATCTACACCATTGGTCTCGGCGCCAAGGCGATGCGCCAAGAGACTTTTTTCGGTCCTCGAATCATCAATCCTTCGGCCGACTTGGACGAAGGGACCCTGAAGGACATCGCCGAAATCACCGGTGGCCGCTATTTCCGCGCCACCGACACCGCATCCCTGGAATCGATCTATCAGGAGTTGGATCGCTTGGAGCCCGCCGCTCGCGATACTGAGTATTTCCGGCCGCATCAATCCTTGTTCATCTGGCCGCTGGGCTTGGCATTGGCGATTTCGATCGTCATCGCCGCGAGCCGTTTATCCTGGTGGAGAAAGACGCCAGGCAGCGATGTTGAAAGTCAAACGACGAGTGCTGGAGTGAGTCGGTGAACGCGTTGTCGGAATTTCATTGGCTACGCCCGGAGTGGCTGTGGGCGTTGTTGCCGTTGGCCGTTATCGGCTGGGGTTTGCTGCGTCAGACAAGTCGATTGTCCGCCTGGGAAAAACAGTGCGATCCGCATCTGCTGGCGGAATTGCTGATCCGTCGCGCCCGGCACCATCGCTGGCCGCTCGTGTTATTGGCGGTTGCTTGGGTCTTGGCGGTGATCGCCTTGGCCGGTCCTGTTTGGCAAAAACTGCCCGAGCCGGTTTATAGAACTCAGGCGGCCCGAGTCATCGTGCTCGATCTCTCACCTTCAATGAATGCATCCGATCTTCGCCCATCGCGTATCGCCCGTGCCCGCTTCAAGGTACTGGACCTGTTGAATCGCTATCGCGAAGGACAAACCGCGCTGGTGGTCTTTGCCGGTGAACCCTTTGTCGTCTCGCCCTTGACCGACGACACCAAAACCATCGCCGCCTTGGTGCCGACGCTCAGCCCCGAACTCATGCCGGTTTCCGGTGACCACATGCGCACGGCATTGCGGATGGCCGACGAATTACTGCGTCGTGCAGGCATTCAGGACCATGGGGAGATTGTCCTGGTCACCGATGGTTATGACGACCCAGCGGGAACCTTGGAAGCGGTGACCGCGTTACGCGCCCACGGGCGGCGAGTCTCGGTGCTGGCGGTCGGTACGGAAGAAGGTGCGCCGATTTCGTTGGCCGACGGCGGTTTCCTGAAAGACTCCACGGGGGCCATCGTCGTGCCACGACTCGATCCGGCGGCTTTGAGCGAACTGGCCCGTCAGGGTGGCGGGCATTTCGTCCATCTCAGCGCGGACGATCGCGACATCGATGCCTTGTCATCCAATCCGATAGTCCAGGTTCGCGAAGTTCGTCCCGAATCCGCCCGGCATTCGATGGATCGCTGGCGGGAGGAAGGGCCGTGGCTGGTGCTGGTCTTGTTGCCATTGGCGGCGTTTGCCTTCCGACGCGGTTGGTTGACTGTGGTGGCGCTTGCCGTGTTGACCTTGCCGCCGGACCCGGCTTCAGCCTCTGGTTGGCAGGATTGGTGGGCACGTCCCGATCAGCAAGGCGTTCAAGCCTTGCAGGTAGGCGATGGAAAAAAAGGCGGCTGAGCTGTTCCAAGATCCCGCCTGGAAGGCTCCGCGCATTATCAGGCCGGCGATTATGAAAAGGCTCTGGAAAACTTCAGTCAGTCGGACACCGCCGATGCTCTTTACAACCGTGGCAATGCCTTGACTCATCTGGGACGGTTGCAAGAGGCAAACGCAGCCTACGATCAGGCATTGAAAAAAAGACCCGAACAATGCCGACGCACGTAAAAAACAAAACCCTGGTGGAAAAAATTGCTCAAGCAACAGCAAACAGCAACAGCAACAGCAACAGCAACAGCAACAGCAGCAATCGAAGAATGATTCGCGGAATCAGCAAAACCAGAATGGCGAGAAAGACCAGCAAAGCGCGAAGGACTCATCCGCTGATTCGTCCAAGCCATCGTCGGCGGACAAGAAAAATGATCAGGAATCTCAGGACGATAAGCAACAGTCTGGTCAGCAAGCAGACTCGAAAAGTGGAAAATCCACAGACGGCAATTCGTCGGAGAACCAAGCCAATGCCCATCAGCCTCAATCCGAGCCGAAACAGTCGGAACAAAATCCGTCCCAAGCTCAGGAGAAGCCGGCCGATTCCACTCCGTCCACCACACAATCGAAATCACGGGAAGACGACGACAGCCTGTTGAAACAAGCGGCCGCCTCTCCGAAACCGCCGGACGCGGATGAGAAATCGCGGGAACAAGCGTACGCGACCGCCCAGGCCGCAGCGGACCATTCGGAGGATGCCGATCGGCAAGTCGCGGCCGCCCACACCTCGGAATCCCCAGAGCAATCGGAGGACCGGCAAGCCATGGATCAGTGGTTGCGGCGCATACCGGACGATCCGGCTGGCTTGTTGCGGCGAAAATTCATGCTGGAGCATCTACGTCGCCAACAACAGGCCGCGCAAAGAGGAGAATGATGATGAAGCGCTGGGTTTGTATCCTGTTGCTGGGTTTGGTCCAGGGTTTATGGGTGTATCCGGCCTTGGCCCAGGGCGTCAATGCCTTCGTGGATCGCGATACGGTCGCCGAAGGCGAAACCTTGCGGTTGGTCATCGAAGTATCTGGACGCGGTCCCAGTAGTGACCCCGATTGGTCGCTGCTGTCGCAAGATTTCCAGGTGCTAGGTACGGACAAGAGCAATCAGGTCAACATCACGAACGGCACCATGGAAGCCAAGACCCGCTGGATCGTGACGCTGGCACCGCAAAAAACCGGATCGCTCACCATTCCAGCCTTGACGGTGGGCGATCAACAAACCCAAGCGATCGTGATCAAGGTCACCGAAGCGGGTGCGGCTTCCACGACCGGTGCAACCCCCGACATCTTCATCGAGTCGGAAGTCAAGCCGGATACTGCTTACGTGCAGCAACAATTGACTTATGTGTTGCGGATTTATTATGCGGTGACGCCGCATGGTCCTCAGCTCAGCGACCCCAAGGCGGCGGATGCGCTCGTCGAACGTTTGGGGGATGATCGGCAGTACACGACTCAGCGTGGTGATCGACGTTATGGGGTCATCGAACGGCAATACGCCATCTTTCCGCAGAGTAGCGGCACGCTCAGCATCGAATCGCCGATTTTCTCCGCTCAGATTCCTGACACCCACCAGCAATCGAACAGCAATAATTTCTTCGGGCAAGGTGGTTTTATTGGTCCAGACCCATTCAACTCCCTGTTCCAGACCGTCCGCCCGGTACAAGTCCGTGGTCAGCCGTTCCAGATTACGGTGAAGCCGCGCCCATCAAATTCCGGTGGTGGTGCCTGGTTGCCGGCGGAAAATCTGACTGCCACCGAGTCCTGGTCGTCCGATCCGCCGACTTTCCGGGTCGGCGAACCGGTCACCCGCACCTTGACGCTGAAAGCTCGCGGGTTGACCGGTGCCCAGCTTCCGGAGTTGCCGTTGCCGTCATCGGCGGATTTGAAGCTCTATCCAGATCGGTCAGCGACCGATACCCAAGCCAATACCGGTGTTGTAGTGGGACAGCGCGAACAGAAGATCGCTCTCGTCCCCACGCGCCCCGGTACGTTCCAGTTGCCGGAGATTCGCATTCCCTGGTGGGATACCCAAGCCGATGCGCCACGCGAAGCCATCGTCCCCGCCCGTAAGATCACCGTCACCGGCGTTCCGGCTCCATCGACACCAGCCCAGTCGGCTCCAGTACAACAACAAGCGACAAAAAACGCCGGCCGTTCCCGTGGAACCGAGCGCGGACGCTAAGCCCGCGCCTCAAAAATCACCACCGCCGACCGTCAAGACACCGTCACCACGTTTGTCGGACACATTATCCAGCGGTGCTTCCTATTGGTTTTGGATCGCGCTGGCGTTATTGGTCGCCTGGATTGCGACGTTGCTGCTCTGGTGGCGGGCGCGCAGCCAGGTGCGAACTGTTTCACCGTCGGCGGATGCACAAGAAATGGGTCTATCTCAACGGGAGGCCCTGCGTGAACTCAAAAAAAGCCTGTCAGGCCAATGACGTGGAGCGGACGAAAAAACGCTCTTCTACACTGGGCAAGAATGCAATGGCCGGATCAGCCACCGCGATCAGTGCTGGGCATCGCCGAGCGGATCGATCATCACGACGTGCGTCATGCGTTGACGACATTCGATCGCTGCTTGTATCAGGACGGTGGGCGTTCTTGGAATGGCGAGACGTTTTATCGTGATGTTTCAGATGTGTTGCAGGCGAAGGCAGCGCGTATGAAGGACGGACCGAAAGGGCAGGTATTGCCGGAATTGTATCCGGCGTGAAATCCTCGCGAAGATGCCGGCGTTTCAGCGTTCGCCGGCTGGTCACCGCTAGGTGCGGGCGTTGCCCCCAATCTTTGCCACGGCCCAGCATGCCGAAGGAAAAATCTGGCCGAAGTCGGATTCAAAATCCACGCGCGCGCCGCACCGTCACCGTTTCGCCACCGATCCCCCAGTTGTCGGTGTCCACCTCGTCGATTACCACCACCGTGGTGGCCGGATTCTTGTCCAGCACCTCGCGCAGCAACTCGGTCACACCGGCGATCAGCCGGGCTTTCCGCTCCGCCGTGACGCCTTCTCGGGTGATCTTGATATTGACGTAAGGCATGTCGTTTTCCTCCAAACAGCGATTTAGACCAGACGCTCGACGCGCCGGGAGACTTCGAACAGGCCGGCGCTGAGGACCAGGGCGCCCGCCGCCAGCAACACGGGTACCGTCAGATCGTTGCCTTGGGCCAATCCAGAGGTTGCTAGCGGGCCGGCGATTTGGCCGATGCCATAACAGGCGGTGACGAAACCGATGCGCCGACTGGTCGCTTGCGGATCGGGCACTCGCACCAACCACTGGGCCAAGCCGGCGATCCCCATGAACGTGCCGCCCAGCAACGCCGCGCCGGCCAAGGCGGTCAGATGTTGTCCCGGCCAGAGGACCGGCAACGCGACACCGGCGGCTTCAAGCAAAGTGCATGCGATCAAGGCCGGATAAGCGCCGATCCATAACCCGAGACGAATCCACAGCGCCGTTGCCGGTAACGTGGCCAACCCGACCACCAGCCAACCGGTCAACGCCGCATCGGCCACGCCGGGTTGCGTGCGCAGCAGGGTCGGCAAGAAAGTGGCGTTGACGATGTAGCCAAACCCGGCCAAACCATAAGCCGCCGCCATCCAGCCCAAGGGCGGATGAACTGTCACGCCATGAGCCGCGCTGGTCGGCGCGGAATGCGTCGCCGTGATGGACAATTCGGCTCGAATCAGCACGGCGGCGGCTGGCAGCGCCACCAGCGCGGCAAAACCGCCAAGCGTCCACCAGCCCCAAGCGGTCGCCGCGCCCCGATTGAGCAAAAACTGAGCGACGCACGCGGAAAAGACGATGCCCGCGCCGACCCCTGGATAATGCAGGGCACTCCAACCGCTGGCGTGGGCATGAACCAGGGCGCGCAACATGATTCCGGTCGCATAGATATAGACCCAGGCGCTGGCTACGCCGGCGACGAACCGCACCGCCATCCACCCCGCCGAGCCAAGCTCCCAACCCATCGCCAGCGTCGTCACGACGCTGAACACCAGTCCAATACCCAAGCGTCGTGCCGCGTGTGCCGAGCGACTGCGCACGACCCACAAAGCCCCCACCAGATAGCCGCCATAGTTGCTTGCCGCCAACCAGCCCGCCGAACTCAAAGTCAGCAAACCCTGTTCTTTAGCCAAAGGCAACAGGGCGGTGAAGGCGAAACGGCCAATGCCCATGGCCAAGGCCAGCACGGACAACCCGGCGACCGCGATCATGGCCGGTGACGGGGCACGGTCAGGGATCAAAGGCAAACACTGGCTATTCATGGCGGCGCCTTCCGAGCTGCGTTGACGATGCCGTCTAAGGTAGCGCCTGATCACTATTCGCGTAAAATGAATTGATTTGATCAAATTCATCTCTTGAAGAGAACATCATGGATCTCGCTGCCCTGCGTGTTTTCCGCGCCGTCGCCGAAGAAGGGAGTGTGACTCGCGCCGCCGAGCGTTTGCATACCGTGCAATCCAACGTCACCACCCGCATCCGCCAGTTGGAGGAACTGCTGGATATCGCGCTGTTCGACCGCATCAACCGCCGACTAGTCATCACTCCGGCGGGCCGCCTATTGTTGGACTATGCCGAACGCTTGCTGGTGCTGGCCGAGGAAGCACGGGAGGCGATTCGCGCCTTTGATACCCCCAAGGGATTGCTGCGTCTGGGTTCCATGGAGACCACCGCCGCTGCCCGTCTGCCGCTGTTATTGGCGGCGTTTCGCCGCCGTTACCCAGAGGTGGATTTGCGCCTGCAAGCGGCGCCGACCCAGCAACTTTTGCAGGACGTGCTGCATCATCGCATCGACTTGGCATTGGTGGCCGCGCCGGTGCATCACCCGGAACTGGCCGTGGCTGTTGCGGTGATCGAGGAGCTGATTCTGGTGAGCGCCGCCGATCACCCGACCGTCGCCGACCCACGCCAGCTCGATACCGTGTCGATCTGCACCTTTCGCGAGGGATGCAGCTACCGCCAGCGATTGATCGACTGGCTGCGCGGCGCGGGAATCACCGTCAACCGAATCAACGAGTTTGGCGCTTTTGAAGCGATCATCGGGTGCGTCGCCGCCGGTATGGGTTTTAGCTTGTTGCCGCGCTCGGTACTCGATTCGCATCTGGTCGCCGGCACGATCCGCGCGCACCCCACGCCGCCCGCAGTCGCCCGCACCGAAACCTTGCTGGTCTGGCGGCATGATCGGTCGCGTCATCCGGCGCGGGACGCCTTCACGGCGTTGTTGCGAGAGAAACTTCACGGGTGATTGCATCGTCCATGCGGTTCAAGATGAACGGTCCGATCCAGGATGGGTTTTTTCGACAACGCGGGAATTTCCCAATCCGTTGGGAATAGGGCACTGGGCTCAAGCCACTGTTGTAAGCCGCCTCTCTGGATAAGGCGGGAAGGGAAGAGAAAGACTGACCTATTGTCGCTTGGGTATCATGCAGCCTTTGGCATCATCAGGACCGCTTCAAGGCGCAAGGGGGTCGCCATGATGCCCAATCGCACGGCCGGTACCTCGCCGGTGGTCCAGTGTGGACGGATGAAGTTGTGTTGCAACAGATGCACGTCCAGAGTGCGTTGCAGCGCGTCGGCGTTCTTGGCATAGGTGTTGGTTCTGCGCCGAAAGGCACTGTTGCGCCGCCGTAAGGCCGCGTTGTGGCCTTCCAGATGATTGGCGTGGATGAGCGCCTTGGGAATATCGCGTGGGGTGTCGGGATGTTCGGGTTGGGGGGCTTGATATTTCGGGCGCTTGGGACCGCGCCGATGCCGTTGACTGCCTTTGTTTTTGAGGCGTACCCGACAGCCTTTTGGCAACGTCTTGCGGGGACGGCCCCGCTTCCCGGTCCGCACCGTCTGGGCACAGAGTTCGAACAAGGCGTTGCCATAGTGGCGCTCTCCGTCGGAGAGAAAAGTGGTGTCCTGGGTCCGCTTCATGTACATGGCCACCGAGCGCATGACCTTTTTAAACAAGATGGCGTCTTTGCGACCGCACTGCTGCTCCACCAAAAACCGGCTGGCCCGTTCCAGGATGATGGCCGTCCATCCGGTCGAGTCCGATGGGTGAACCCGTTGGCCGACCACCGTGTAAATCTCATCCCCTTCAAACGTCAATTGGATGAAGACATGGCACCACCCGTAGAGCATCAAGGTGGGTTTCATCCCAGCAAAACGGCGTTCCCACGCGGCGAGGGTATTCTTGTGGGTACCCAGAATCCGGGCCGTCGCGCGCAGTCCCAGCCCTTCTCCGCGCAACCGCAGTGCCGCCGCCACCTTGCTGATCGGCGTCTTGATGCCCTGCATCGGGGTGCCCGTCGTCTCCGAAAAGACCTCTCCACAGCTCGTACAGGCGTGGAGGCTTCGGGTTCCGTTGTGAACCGTCTCATAGCGACCGTGGCCGGTGGTGTCACGGGAACCACAGACCGGGCAAACCAGCATCGTCAGCGTTTTCATCACCCCAGTAGAACTCACCCAACGATTCGACACTAGGGTCAATCCAATTGTTTAAGCCCAGTGCCATGCCTGAACCACGGCTCATTTTCTCAATCAGACCCCGCCGAATGGCGGGGTTTCTTATGGCCGGAGAACGGGAAAAAGGGGCGGAATGAGACGGCGGGTTTCCGATCTTGCCCCAATCCGTTTGGGCGTTACCGTGATTCAAACAGCGATTACGGATTCCTCGCCATGGCCCAAAATACCCGTCCCCGTTCGGCGTCCCTGATTCAAGGCTTATTGCAACAGCGTCAATGGCCATCGTCCCAATTGTTCGGTTGGCTGTTGGACGATGTGCTGGCGGATTTAACCGGCCAGCGCAAGCCTGATCCGCCACCGGTGGAGGCCCTCTCGTCGCTTCGCGATCTGGCGGGCGAGTACGCGCGCTGTGTCGCCGAGCATCCCCCGTTCGAGGACCTGTTGGGTCCGGTGTTCATGGAAGTGGCGCATCGCGGCGATCAACAAGCGCGCGGCCAGTTTTTCACGCCGCCGGGCATTGCGCGACTGACGGCCGAGATGCTGAATGTGGAGTATTCCGGGTCACACCCGGACGGCCGCTTGTGGCAGGTGTACGAACCGGCGTCCGGCGCGGGCGGCATGCTACTCGCCTTCATCCAGGTGCAGATCGAACGATTCACCCCCGAGTCCTTGCGGCACTGGAGCTATACCGCCATCGATCTCGATACCCGCTGTGCGCAAATAACAGCGGCGCAACTGCTGGCCAACGTGTTGATCCATCAGATGCCGATGGGCGAAGTGGTGGTCTATCAGGGGAATGCGCTGGCACCGGACGCCGATTGGCGGGTCATCGTTCATGCCAGCATGGAAGCCGACCGACCGACCGCGCGGCATCCGGCGCGGATCGAGGCGGTACAGGCCGCCGCCGCCCGAAATGTCGATCTGTTCGGCCTGCCGGCGTGAGGGCGTGTGCGATGCCTGCACTCCATCTTCCCGAAGCCTGGCTGGAACAACCGGTGCGGACCGTGCTGATCGGCGCGGGCGGCACCGGCTCCCACCTGGTCGGCGCGCTGATGGCGCTCGATCATGCCTTGCGGGCACTCGGCCATCCGGGCGGCCTGCAGGTGACGGTGTACGATCCCGACCGGGTGTCGAGCGCCAACCTGGGACGACAGGCGTTCTGGCCGGTCGATCTCGGACAGAACAAGGCCGTGACCCTGGTGCAGCGCGCCAATCTGACGCTGGGCCTGGATTGGGTGGCGGTGCCGCACGCCTTTCGGGTGAGCGCGCGGACGCTCGACGGGTACGACCTGATCCTGAGTGCCGTGGATCGGGCCAAGGTGCGCGCCGAGATCGGCCGGCTGGCCACGCGCCGACGCGACGATGCCGCGCGGCCGGTGTTGTGGCTGGATACCGGCAACTCGGATCGGGAAGCGCAAATCGTGGTGGGTCACTGGCGGGCGAGCCGAAAGACGGTGTGGATTCCCAACGTGTACCAGCTCTATCCCGAATTGGCGGACCTGACGGATCGCCACCCCCGCCAACCGTCCTGTTCGGCGGCGGAATCGCTGACCCGGCAGTGGTTGCCGATCAACCGCTTGGTGGCCGACCTCGCGCAAAGTCTACTGTGGACGCTGTTCCGGCAAGGGCAATTGGAACGGCACGGCGCGTTCGTCGATCTGGCCACGCTCAGCGTCCATCCGCTCCGCGCCGATCCCGAGGTGTGGGCCAGCTTCGGGTGGGGGGGGGTTCGAGGCGCGCCCTAAACCCTGCGGGTAATGCAATTGCATTGAAAGGGCAAGGCATTCACCTTCATAATAAAGGCGTCTCACTGACTCGGAGCGCGTCATGGCCGTTCCCCTCGAAGTCGAATCCACCCTGACCGACCGTTATCAGACCACGGTGCCGGAGATGGTGCGCCGTGCCTTGCGGCTGGGCAAGCGCGACAAAATTCACTACACGATCCGCCCCAACGGCGAGGTGCTGCTGACCCGCGCCGCCACCGCCGAGGGCGACGATCCCGTGCTCGGTCCGTTTCTGGACTTCCTGGCGCGCGATCTTGCCAACCACCCCGAACGCTTGCGGGTCGTGGACGCAGGCTTCGCCCAACGGCTCCAGTCGCTGGTCAGCGGCGTCGAAGTCGATCTCGATGCCGCCCTGTCGGCGGACGATGAATGAGCGCGGACCCGTCCGCGCCCCTGATCATTCATGGCTGGACGATCTATGTCCACCCGCTGTTCCTCGCCCAGGTGGAAGCGCTCGCGCGGCAAGTCGAATCCTTTAAGCAAAAGGACCCGGCCGGGTACGTCCGGAAGAATGCCAGCAAGCGACTGGCGGCGATTCTGAAACTGGCCTTCGAGGTCATTCCGCACGATCCCACACGCCCGGAGTACCGCCAGGGCGGCACGCTGGGCGAGGATCGCCAGCACTGGTTCCGGGCGAAGTTTTTCCAGCAGTACCGGCTGTTCTTTCGCTACCACGCATCGAGCCAGGTGATCGTGTTCGCGTGGGTCAACGACGAAGACAGCCAGCGCGCCTACCAGAGCGGGGACGACGCCTACCGAGTGTTTCGCAAGATGCTGGAAAGGGGGCATCCGCCGGACGACTGGAACCGCTTGTTGGCCGAGGCCCGCGCCGAGGCGCAACGCTTGCGGCGGTGGGCCGAGGCCGGTGAATGATCCAGCACGCCCCAGCTCGGATCGTCGCGCTCAATGGTCCAGCCACCGCGTCCAACCTGGACACGCTCGATTCCTCTTGGTGCGTGGCTTGGGCGGCGGCAGGTTTAAGCGGTGGCCCGCCAAGAAGTGGCTACCTCTCACGCGCCGCGCGACGCGCTGGAACAAACCGGCCTGGATGCTTCGGGACGAAGACACCGTCCGGACGCTGTCATCAAGTGTGTCCAGACGTTCGAATCAGCCGACTATGGTTTTTTGTGCCTGATTTCGGCCATATCGAACCGCTCGAACTCCCCCGTTTTGCCGTGCGAGTCGCGGCAAATCCACCGCCCGGCCTCGGCCTCGTCCCACAGCGGGACCGGGCGATACGCCATCCGTCCTGGTAGCCGCATCTCCATGATTTTAATGTTCCCGTTGCGGCCATTTTATCAGCCCTGAAATTATCGCATCATCTGCTGAGTTGGATTTAAGCTGAAACTCGCAATGGAGCGCGAATAACCTCGTTAAGCAAGCTCCTTCCGCTGAGCCTTGCCAAAACCAAAAAAGCGCGGTGAAATAAAACGGAACCCGGTTATTGAGGACCGGCACTTACGGGAGCACCGCGAATGAAACACCTGCTGATCCAGATCAAGACCTTTGCGCTTCTTTTATACGTGCGAGCCCTATTGAAACCGCCACGGACCGCCACCGTGCGACAAACGCTGGCCCGGCAAGGTCAACGCCTGCATTGGAACCCGGAAGGTCGTCGGGTCGAGATCGTGTCGCGTTAAGCGGCGGAGGTCGAGATGCGTTTAATCGACGAGTCCGTGCACTATACCACCCCGATCATACGGGTCGGCAAACACGAATGGGCGATGCAAGTCTACGAGTTTAGTGGTCGCCGCTATACCCGTTATCGATGGCGCCGCCTCGGCGCGAGTGACACCGCTTGGCAAGACGAACGCGACTGGCCGCGCTACAACCCCCACGATACCCATGACGGGTTTCCCAGGACCCTGTGCCGCCATTATTACCGGCACCAGGCGGCCATCGAGCACGCCTTGGGTCGTTCGGGACAGGCCACGTTGTTTGAGTAGGTCCGTCCATGGGCCGCTCGCGACTAGCTAGCCCACACCTAGCACCTAGCGAGTGCGATGAGCGACCTTGATGATTCAATCAGTTTCCCGTTGGAGTTGAAAGATCAGGTCGTTCGTCGTCAATCCGTTGAGCGACTGCTGCTTGTTAACCAAACGGCTGGTCAGCGCTGAAAGGTCACCGCGTGCCTGCAAGACTAGGCTCGTTCATGGGGCGCGGAGGTTGGAGCGCCTGGTACCGAGATGCTCTGTCGGTCGCCGTGCGAGGGAACACGCGCGGTGCGTGGATTGAAGGCAGCTACGTGAAATCTTGTTCGTGCGACACTGGAAGACGCTGAATCAGTGAATTCATGTACTTCTCGAAGAGCGCGTCGGGGCTCTGCTGGAACAGACGAATTCGTCCTGTGTGGGTCAAGACGAGGGTTCCCACGATATGGGCAAACACCGCGCTGGTCTCAACGGTTGCCTCCTCCGTATTGAGACCCGCAGTCACCAATAAGTCCCGCACAGGCTGGAGCGATGCCAGTAACTGCTCATTGAGCGCGTGGTTGAGCTCCGGAGTCAGTCCCCGTGGTTTAGCGCCATTGAAAAGATAGAAGCCTAGATCGAGTTCTTTAGGGTTGTCGCGATAGAAGGTGTAGAACGCTTCAACTTTGGCGCGGAGCAGTTCGGTGGTCTCAGCGGTTTGAGGCTTGGCTCGCGTATTGGCCTTGGCGTCATGGACGACTTGGTTGAGTCGTTGCAAAGACTCGCCGAGTAAAGCACCGTAGATTTCCTCCAGATTAGCAAAGTAGCTGTAGATCGCCCCCGGCGTGTAACCCGCCCGCTTTGCGATCTCCCTCAAACTCGCGCCATCCAGCCCAAGCTCGGAAAACGCCGCACGCGCGGCGTCTAGGATCAGGCTCCGACGCGCCTGATTGAGTGCGCCCTCGCGGATGATCCGCGCCTGTGCGGTACTCCCCGGCTTCCCGGTATTCGCCTTTCGCGATGATATTGACTTGGCCATGAATCGAATTATACAATGCCGTTATTAGTTGAACACTGTTTAATGTATTGAACGATAGATAAAGAGCAACGACGATGTCTACTACGCGCACCCATGGTTTGATGGATGGCAAGGAATTTCGGGAGTCACTGAGACAGTACAAACCCACCGTCTATGTGGATGGGGATCTGATCGAATCGGTCGTTGATGCTCCTTCGCTTCAGCCGGGGATCAACGCCCTGGCCGTCACCTACGATTTCGCTCACGATCCGGCCCTGGCGCCGCTGATGCTGGCGAAGCAGACGGTCTCGGGCAAAACGGTCAACCGGATGCTCCACATCAATGAATCCGCGGGAGACCTGTTGAACAAGCTGGAAACGGTCCGCCTGCTCTGTCAGGAAACGGGCTGCGCGCAACGCTATCTGAATCATGACGCGCTCAACGGCATTGGCCAGGCCATTGCCAAGCTCGACGACGCGAAGGGCTCGACGGAGTACGGTGCGAAGTTCTCCGCCTATCTCCAAAGGGTCCAGGATGAAGACCTGACCCTGGGTATTGCGATGACCGATGCCAAGGGTGACCGAAGCAAGCGACCCAACCAGCAGTTGAACAAGGACGTCTATGTCCATATCGCCGAGCGCAACGCCAAGGGCATTATCATTACGGGTACCAAGGCGATTGTCACCGGTGCGCCTTACGTTCATGAGTTCCTGGTCATGCCTTCGCGCAATATGCGCGAAGACGATGCCGACTTCGCGGTTTGCTGCGCGGTACCGGTGGATGCGCCAGGCGTCACGATTGTTGCCCGGCCGGCTGGCCGGCCCGGCGAAAAGCCGGAGCACGGGGCGCCGCTTTTTTTCCCGCAAATATGGTCAGTCAACCGGCGTTGTCATTTTCGACCAGGTGTTCGTTCCCTGGGAACGGGTGTTTCTGGCCGGGGAGTGGGAGTTTTCGGGGGATGTGACCTACAACTATGCGACGCATCACCGACATAGCTGCATTGCCGCCCGAGCCGGATTCGGAGACCTGCTCATTGGGGCTGGCGCCCTGATGTGCGAGGCCAACGGCCTCGACCCCAACAAGAAGGCCAACCTGCGTGATCCGATGGTTGAACTCATCAAGATTACCGAGGGTTTCTATGCCTGTGGTGTCGCGGCAAGTGTCTACGCGGCGCAGGACCCGCACTCGAAGACCTTCATGCCCGAACCGGTCTATGCGAACATTGGCAAGTTGCTGCTATCGCTTCAGATTTACGACATGCATCGTCTTGCGCACGAAGTCTCCGGCGGTCTGATCGTCGCCTTGCCAGGTCCTGACGAAGACCATAATCCAGAGACCGCGGCGACACTGGCGGAGGTGCTTCGCGCGAACCCGGACATTCCTTACGACAAGCGCATCGAGGTGTCCCGCTTTATCGAGGATCTCACGGCTTCCTATCAAGGGGGCTGGTACTCGCTCATCAGTCTGCACGGAGGTGGTTCGCCGGCGGCACTGAAGCAGGAGATTTGGCGCAACTATCCGGTCGGCAGCAAGGTGGAACTGGTCGAGCGATTGATGGAGCGGGGCGTGCTGGCGGAGGACAACCGCGCAATCAGCCGGAACAAGCAGCCGGGTCGTTGCTGTGATGCTGGGTGTAGCCAACCGGGGCAGCCGGTCATGGTGTCACTGCCGAAGAGCGGCAAGCGCACCTAAGCGTATTCGCCACCTCCAGGCTCGACAGCCTTGGGGTGACGTTGAACACTTTCCCCCACCCGCACCGAAACGAATAAAAAGCTGGATTCGGCGCTCAGCGGTCGTTCGAAGGCCGGGGCCAAGGTTTGGCGAATGACGGTTCCTGGCGCTAGAGACTCGCTAGTCTCTAGCTCGACGCGAACCTCAACCAACGCATCCACCAGAACCCATTACCAAACGTACCGCCTATTACGGAATACGTAATATGTTATCTACGTAGGTCCTTCCCGGCGCGGAGGTCGAAAAAAAAGACGGCGCGGGCGATTTTTCTAACTTCCTCTAAGTGAACCTTAGCGGATGTTATAAGGGTTCAAAACACCTCTTTTCGGATCATGCTTCCAGGGGGACCGGGTCTGCCCATGGACCTCAACAGGTGGACCGTGCGATCCATGCGGGCTCGGGCCAGGGCCGTGCCGGCACGAACAATGATTCGTGTATAATAGGTTGTGTCAACTTCACACGAGTGATCATCCCCCGCATGGTGAAGAATATTACTTTTTCCGCCGAGGAAACGCTGATCCAGCAGGCCCGCGAGGTCGCGCATCGCCACAAGACCACGCTCAACCAGGCTTTCCGGCTCTGGTTGGAAAGCTACGCTCGGCAGCAAGACGTCGAGCGTTTCAATCAGCTCCTGGACCACCTGCAGGGCCGCTTGCATTCCGGCGGGCGGCGCTTCAGCCGGGAAGAGATGAATGAGCGCCGTTGATTTCTTCGACAGCAGTGACCATTTTGAGCGTTGCGACACCATTTTTACCGATTGTCATTTAATCGGTCGCTTGCGTGACGGAAGCGTACCCCGCCGATCGGTTACGCGCGGGCCTCCAAAGCTGTAATCGCGGTTGCGAGCCCCCTCCCCGCCGCTCAATTCGACTGGCCCGGCAGCATCCGAAACCCGGCCTGCGCGAAATGTCTGTCGAACGCCAGCGCGGCGTCGATGCCAAGCTGGCGCATGACCGCGAACGAAATGCAGTCGGTCAGCGAATATCGCTTATCTCGGTGTTGCTGGAATAGCGTCCAACCAGCCCGGAACAGTGGTTCATCCACCTGGAGCACTTGCACCGAGGGACTGTCCAGCAGGTTGTTGCCGACCTCGACCGCCTTGGCGTGATAGCCCCGGCTGTTGAAGAATGTCACCGTCTCGTCGAAGACGTATATGGCAGTGTCGATGTGCTTCGCTGTCACTGCTTCAAAAGCGCGATAGGTCCGATCATCAAAGCTCGGGTCGAGACGCATCGCTGTTTGGTAATATTGCGTATATTGAGAATCCGGTTTTTCATCTTCCTGCGCCCATCGCGCGGCATGGTAATAAAAGCGAGCTTGCACTAGATGAGGTACGCTGCTCTTCGAAATTCTCGCCAATTCGCAGATCAGTGATTCCCAAGCCGCATTGATATCACCACACCCCCGTTTCTCGATGATCGACTCCAATCGCTTTGCATAGGCTTCACCAAGTTCCAAGCGAAGCTGCTCAATATCGACGGCCTCAACCAGTTGGGTAGATGATCGATCATTCGTCGTATCGATGCTTTGATTTTTAATTGGGCCTGGATCGTAATGTCGTTGCGGAGGATTATAGGGGAGGTTTTCGATCAAGGCGCGCGCGTAAGCGGCGGCTACCAGCGCTGCATAGTGCTGCCAATCATCGTTTTTGTGAGTATCGCAGTAGTCGCAGATACCACGGATTACCAGATAATCCCGTCTCGCGCTCCAGGCAGCATCCGCTGTTCCAGAGCCCTCCATCTCGATGGCACGAACACCGTGTTCGTCTCGTAACCGATCCCGCTGGGCCGCATCCTTGAGGAGGGTATTTGCCGAGCCAATCGCCGCTAAATGGATTCGCGAACTTGTCGGGTGTTGTTCTCGCCAAGTATCTTTAGGATGTCGGATTGATTTCGGCTGATCTTGGGCATCATATAGCACATCGGTTTTGCTTGCAGGGCGCTGAAACTTTGGAAGATGTTTTGCCTTGCTAAGATGTGCTTCCCAGGGATGGCGGCCAAGATCGAAATCCGACTCCAGCGCCTTGGCTGCGGCGATCAAGGCAGCACCCGGTTTCGGCGAGTTATCGCGAATCTCGATGTGGTCGAGCGTCCTTTTAACATTGTCGTATTGCAGGACGCCTTTTTTCGTTGCTGACCACCACGTCCCCAAGCCGTATATGGCTTGCAGCACTTCGTGGATCGGGCACACCCCCGGCGATACCGACCATGAGGATGTACTCGACAAATGGAAAGCTTCGAATAAGAAGCTGTGAAAAAAACTCAATTACCTAAGCTACCTCTAAAGCAGTCCCTTGTAATAATACTCGTTCTTTACAAATTCTTCGCAGCATGAGTCGAATTGAGGCCATATAAACATGGCCCGTACTCGATGTGGGTTTCCGTTCGTAATCTTTGCTTAAGCGGCGAGATCGCCCGAGCCAAGCAAAGGTTCGCTCTACAACCCATCGCCGAGGTAAAACCTGAAATCCCTTATCCGTTTTCNTTTTTTCAACAACTTCAAAAATGCAGTCGAACTGTTCCTTGACCCATTGAACAAACTTTTCACC
>NZ_SPMZ01000031.1 GCF_012939995.1 Candidatus Competibacter phosphatis
TGTCCTGGATGCACAACACCACCGGTTGGCCATGCATCCGTTCGACGCTGCAGTCCCAATGAGGGGTCAGTACGCGCTCCCAAGTGACCGCCTCATGGGCTAACAAACGATAGGCGGCCTGGGTTTCCGCCCAGCCATTGCAGGCGACCGGAATGCTGGCATTCGGTTGCGCCCCTAACCGTTCCGCCATCCGCACCAGTCGTCGATTCAACCGGGCATCACCCAAATCCGCTCCCCCCCAGTTCCGCCGCCGCCCAACCCACCTCCACCGTCTCCATGATTCTTCACCTTGTGCCGCTTGTTCGCTCCCTCAAAATGGAGGCCGCTACCCTCGCTATCAAGATCTGTGTAATGGATAGGTTGGTGGACACCCACTTTACCAAGTTAGCTATCACGGTGATCGATATGCAGCTATAACTACAAATATTCTTCGCAACACCTATAGACGGGCTCAAACCTCAATGCGGAGCTATCACACAATTAAGTGCGGTGATACTTATCAAATCGAGCGGCATTGCTACCATGAAAGTGTAGTCTCTCAGCAACTCGCTACGTCCACAATAGTCTGCATGCATGAACGCTCACCAGGCGCGATAATGGTGGTCGGTTTAGATGGATATCCTGAAACGATCACCTTCACGAGGACCGAGCGATGCGCGCGCACCCTAGCAGAGCAGCTCTCTCTGTAACTGGTTCATGCGTTTGCGATACGACCCAGGCAGGAATTTTCATCGGCTTCAAATCTCCCCCTCACCAATCAATGCCGGCGACAGCGGGTCGGTATGGCCGCGATACCAATCACCCGAGCGAGCACGTTCAGGCAACGGCTGCGAGGGTCCGGCCCAAGGCACGAAGCCGCGTGCCGGGCCGAAAATCGAAAATTCCCCGCTATCGGGGTCCTTGGCGATCACATGCACCCAGTCGCCGCCAATCAGTTCGCGCAGGCTGGGCTGACGCTGGTAGATGGCGGTCAGCACTTCGGTACTCGCCTCGACCACGATCTGCAAGCGCAGCGGTTCGTGAATCTCGATCATCTGCCGGGGCAGGCCGGTGCGCAGATCGCTGCTAACCCCCTCCATCACCGCGAACAGGCCAGTGTAGTAACTCCAGGTTGATGCCCGCGCCCACTGGACCCACCGCCAGCAGGATGCCTTCCAACACGGTCCCGCTGGGGTCCTGAATCTCTCCCTGCTTCGCTTTCAGGATCTCGCGCAGCGCGTCATAGACCCCGGCGCGGCGCTCCTTGAATTCGTAGTCGCGTACCGTGTCGAGCAGCCTCAACACCTTGTCGGCGCTCACGCCGTGTTGCTGGCTGAAGTTCCTCCAGCAGCCGCTTGTCCCCACTTGTCAGATGCATGGTCCCTCCTCATCGGACTTGCCGCCGGCGGCAGTTATTCGAAGATACCGAATAACTGTATCCTCCTGCGTTCGGGGAGGCTTCGTTGGTCGATGAACGCTCATGCCGGGATATCCTTCAATTCATTTTCGATCTGCTCGATACTCGGCAGGCTGGTCTGCAAGGGCTCGGGCAGCGATTCCATCAGCTTGTATTCGGCAATGCCCATTGGCTGGCTCTTGTCGCCCAGCGCATATTCCGCCACCACCTGGTTCTTGCTCTTGCACAGCAGCAGGCCAATGGTGGGGTTGTCTTGTTCGCTCTTGACCTGCCGGTCCACGGCGGTGAGGTAGAAACCCAACTGGCCCAGGTGCTCTGGTTTGAATTTGCCTGCCTTGAGTTCGATCACCACATAGCAGCGCAGCTTGAGATGGTAGAAGAGCAGGTCGATGAAAAACTCCTCGCCGCCGACATCAAGCAGCACCTGCCGCCCCACAAAGGCGAAGCCCGCGCCCAGTTCCAGCAGGAACCGCGTGACATGTTGCACCAGGGCGGACTCGATCTCGCGCTCCTGTGCCTCATCGGTCAGGCCGAGGAAATCGAAGCGATAGGGGTCTTTGATGGATTCACGGGCCAGGTCGGATTGGGGCTTGGGCAATCGCTGCTCGAAATTGGCGACCGCCTTGCCCTGCCGCTCCCGCAAGCGGGTTTCGATCTGCATCACCAGCACATTGCGGGACCAGTTGTGCTCAACCGCCTTGGCGAGATACCAGTCGCGCTCCTCGCGGGTCGCCAGTTTGTCGATCAGGGTGCAGAGATGAAACCACGGCAATTGTGCAGCAGCCTGCTGCACAAATTCCGGCTCCGGCCAAGCCTCGGCCACGGCGCGCATGTATTTGAGATTGCGTGGCGAAAAACCCTTCATCTTGGGGAAGGCGTTGCGTAGGTCGTGAGCCAGCCGGTCGATCACCTTCGCCCCCCAACCTTGGTCGGCCTGCCGAACCAGAATGTCGCGGCCGATCTGCCAGTAGAGCAGCACCAGTTCGCGATTGACCGCCAGCGTCGCCCGTTGCTGGGCACTGTGGATGCGGCTTTTCAGCTCCGCCAGCCAATCAGCGTAGCCCTCCGGCGAGGTGGACAGTGAGATAGGCTTGTCGCTCATGTGTTCGGAATAGATCGGTTGCTTGCCGCGCTAGCAGAAGTTCAGGAACGAGCCGAGCGGCACCCACTGCATGTGCTTTGGCAATTTGGCTTTCAGATTGTCTTTACACCCTTGAAGGTCAGCAATTCCCTAGCGAAGTTCAAGCGAACAGCAACCAGGCATTTTCATCGGCTTCAAATCCCTCTCTCACCGATCAACGCCGGCGACAACGGATCGGTATGGCCGCGATACCAATCACCCGAGCGAGCACGTTCAGGCAACGGCTGCGAGGGTCCGGCCCAAGGCACGAAGCCGCGTGCCGGGCCGAAAATCGAAAATTCCCCGCTATCGGGGTCCTTGGCGATCACATGCACCCAGTCGCCGCCAATCAGTTCGCGCAGGCTGGGCTGACGCTGGTAGATGGCGGTCAGCACTTCGGTACTCGCCTCGACCACGATCTGCAAGCGCAGCGGTTCGTGAATCTCGATCATCTGCCGGGGCAGGCCGGTGCGCAGATCGCTGCTGGCCCCTTCCATCACCGCGAACAATCCGGTGACGTTATGCGGCGTCTTGGTCCCACAACCCAGTCGCTCGTTGTTGACGGTGGAAAAGTAGTACTCCAGGTTGATGCCCGCGCCCACCGGTCCCACCGCCAGAAGGATACCTTCCAACACCGTCCCACTGGGGTCCTGAGTCGGGTCGTAGGAAATCAAGAACGCCCGCCGGTCCAGGAACAGTCCCTGACTCATCGAGCGGCGACCGACCAGGGCGGCGGCGTTGGTGGCGTGCCCCAGTTCGGGCCGCGCCTGGCTGAAATCCCTGGAACGCTCCACCACATGCCGTAGCGCCTGGGTCGGCGTGGGATCACGCGGCGCGGAAGCGAAGCGGCGACAGCGTTCGTGGGCCGACCGTTCGCAAGCCTGGTCCAGAACTCGCCGCAATTCAGCTAGTGCCGGCGCCAGCGCGGCCGGCAGATCACCGGGATCGTACAGAGTGATCAGTTCATCACAGGTGTTGTGCTCGGCGCCGATGAACCAGGTGTCCTCCGGCACCTCGATGCCGCGCTCGACCAGCAGCGCCCGCACCGCCGGGCGATTGGCCATGGCGGCGAAGGCGCGGGCGTTCGGCCCGCCGTGGCGTCCGCTGCACGCCCCGCAGTCGTAGGCGGCGAGATGCGGATTGTTCTGGCTGATCGAACCGTGGCCCATCAGCACCGTCAGCGGCGCGAACCGGGTGGTCAGCCCGATATTGCGCAACAGAGCGGCCACCCGGTCGGCCTGCTCGCTGTCGGTGAACCCCAAGCGCGGCCGTTCCGGCGTGGCCGGCGTATCGTCGTCCGCCGCCGTGACCGCGACTTGCGTGGGCACCGCCGGCACCCACAGCGCGTCGATCGCCGTCACGAGGGTCGCCTGCCGGCTGGGGGCAAACAGCTTGCCGACCAGCGTCAGCAGCGCGCCCGGCGCCAAGGCGGCGATCAGCGGCGCCGAGGACAGCAGGTTGCGCCGGATCTCGTGATACAGGTCGCGCAGCCGGTCGCGCCGGTCGCGTCGCTGGTCGTGCAGCGCATGGCGTGCTTCGGCACCCGGCCGTGCGACTTCGCGCACCTCATGGGCGGGCGTGGCCACCACCGGACAGAGCGGCGTGACCTCGCGGTCGTCCAGGCCGCGCCAATTCATCACCACCCCGAAAAAGCCGGCGGCGCCCAAAGTCTCGATCCGGGGATTCAGCTCTTCCAGATGGCGACGGATACCCTCCTCCCGGTCGTCGATGCAAAACACGATCTGGGCTTGCGGTCGTTGCGCGTGCGCGGCCCAGCGACCGTGATTGTTGGCCAAGGCGTTGATCAGCTCATCGCGATAGTGGTGCTCGTAGGCGCACTGCCACAGCGCGCCGCGCAGGGTGGTCGGCAACTCGTCCAGCGGCGCCAGCAACGTCTCCAGATCCGGCAGACTCAGCGCGCGCAACTCGCCACCGGACAACCCGAGATGCTGGGCCAGCCGAAACAACCGCCAAGCGCTGCCGTGGACCGTGTGCGTGCCGGGCCGCGTCGCCACCGGGCTATGCCGCCAAGTCCAGATCATGTCGGCGAGGGTATCCCAGGGCGCGCGCCTTGCCCCCTCCTCGCTTTGCGCTCCCTGCTCTCCGCGCGGGAGAGCGGTCAGCGGCGAGAGGGCCATTCCTCCCTCCACCAGCGCCCTCGCCCGGCTGGCCAGATATTCGGGCAAACGTCCTTCGTACAGAGCCTGCCGAACCAGCGCCTCGGCCGGGCGCGCGGTGAAGTAATCGCGTAGCGCCGGCAACGAGCCTTCCAGTCCCCAATGCTCGCGGCATAGCTGTTCGATCCACAGACCGTCCAGACACAAACGCAGCGCGAGATAATCCGCCAGTGTGACCGGCGTTTCCCGATTGGCCGGGTAAGCGCCATGCTGCTGCCGCCAGTTCATCATGCCGGACCAGCCGGGCAATTCCAGGGCGAGACGGGTCAGATAAGCTTCCCAGCGCGACTCGGGAAGACCCAAACGTCGCAGCTCGGCGACGATCGCGTCCAGCGGCTGCTCCGGCCAGCGGGCCAGCGCCGCACGCCAGCCGCTCAAACCGGCGAGGCTCCAGGCCAGATCGCTTTCGGCCAGACGACGCCACGCCGCATACAGCCCCTCGCTCCGGTCGGGCAGCGACCAGGCCGCCAGTCCTTCGTCCAAATGGGCGGCGCACAGGCGAATCAGCACCGGACGGACCTGGTCGAGCAGATCCTGACCGGTCAACACCCGCAGCAACCCCCGCAAGGTGCTCTTCTCGCCCACCTCGGCGCACGACTGCTCGATCAGCGCCAAGGCGTCGGCTTGCATCCGCTTGTGAACGACGGGTCCCTGATCCTCAGTCGCGCCATCGGCCCTGAACCGCGCCAGCAGCGACTTCGCCAGGTTGATTTGCAAATCTTCCAGTTCTTCCGGGTGCAGGTCGAAATCGGGCAATTGCAAGCCTTGCAGGCAGGCGTGCCACAGACTTTCCAACGCACGGGCTTCCCCGACGATGCCCTCGCGTTCGGCCGCCGCCAGCAGTCGCTGACGCACGGTCGCCGACACATCGGACTGAAAGCATCGGGTAACGTCGAATTCCTCGATCCGCCAAATCAGTTGGCTCAGGGGCAGGGCTTCCACCCCGTGAACCAGCGCCACACGCAGCACCTCGCCCCGACGGATGCCCCGATCGCCGGCACGGACTAGCACGGCTTCGGTCTCAAGTGCTTCCCGCCGGGCGAATGCCGCGTCCAGATCCGCGTCGCCAATTCGGTCGGCCCGATACAGCGCGCGAAAGTTCTCCTCGGGCAGATAGGCGCGAATGCCGGTGAGTTGTTCGGCCGCCGCCAGCGCCTGTTCGAACGGCAGGTGCTGATAACCGTGCAGGGTGTTGTGATGGACGAAATTCAGGATCGGCGCCTGGCCGGGCAGCACATGGTCGAGATGGGCGATGGCCTGCTCGACGATCTGGCGTGGCCCAAGTGCGGGCCGATCGGGCGCGACGGTCGCGGACATGGCCGGCTCCTTCGTTAGTTCGGGGGTAAAGATCGCGCTCAGCTGCGCGATCGTGACGTTCATGAGGGCGATGACGGAGGCCGGCTGTAACCCCAGGATCAGCAGGCCCGTCGCCAGCGGGGCCGCCGCCAGCCACTCGCTCGGCCGTAAATCCTGGAGGTCCGCCAATTCCGGGCGCGGCGGGCCGGCGAACAACTGGCCGAGGGTTCGAATCGCGTAGGCCGCGCTCACCAGCACACCGAGACTGGCCAGCAGCATCAGCCAACCCCAGCGTTCGAAACCACCGATCAGCACATGCAGCTCGGCCACGAAACCGATCAGGCCCGGCATGCCCATGCCCGCCAGCAACGCCAAAGTGATGAATAGGGTGAAGCCGGGCGTCACTCGCACCAGCGCGCCATAGTCGGCGATCCGGCGGGTGTGGGTGCGCTCGTACAACAGGCCGATCAGCAGGAACAGCGCACCGGCGATCAGACCGTGAGCGACCATCTGCAAGCCCGCTCCCAACAAACCGGTTTCGTTCAGGGCCGAAATGCCGAGCACCACCACGCCCATGTGGCTCACCGAGGAATAGGCGATCATCGCCTTCAAATCGGTCTGCCGCCACGCCAACAGGCCGCCATAGAGAATGCTGGCCAGAGCAATACCGGCCAACAGCGGTTGCAGCGCCATCGCCCCTTCCGGCAGCATCGGCGCCACCCGCAGCAGGCCGTAGGCGCCCATCTTGAGCAAGACACCAGACAACAGGATGCTGACCGGACTCGGCGCTTCCACATGAGCGAGCGGCAGCCAGCCGTGCAGCGGAAAAATGGGAATTTTCACCCCAAACCCGACTAGAAACGCCAGCAGCAACCACATCTGATTCTCGCGAGGCAGCGTCGTCGCCGCTTGGGCGATGGCCGCCATCGCGAACGACTGGGTCGGGGTAAGCCGATAGACTACGATGATACCGATCAGAATGAAGATCGCCCCACCCATGGTGTACAGCACGAAGTTGAGGCTGGCGGCGTGACGCTTCTCGCCGCCCCACAGATCGATCAGGAAAAACAGCGGGATCAGCGTGAGTTCCCAGAACATGAAGAACAGCGTCCAGTCCTGAGCCAGGAACACGCCGAGCATGGCGAACTCCAGCACCAGCATCCAGGAGTAATAACCCTTCACGCCGGTCTTGATCCGGTCCGAGGCCAGCAGTGCCACGGCGACCAGCAGGGTGGTCAGCAGCACCATCGGCAGCGACAGCCCGTCGACGCCCAGCGCGTAGGACACGCCGATGGTGGAACTCCAGACCACCTGCTCCACCAACTGGATGGCCGCCGTGCTCCGATCGAACTGGGCCAGCAGGCTCCACGACAGGGCCAGCGCCAGACCGGCATGGAACAGCGCTAGGCCGCGGATGAATTTCCCCTGGGCCGCCGGCAACAGGGCGACCAGCACCGCCCCGAAAAAGGGCACCCACAGAATCAGGCTCAACATGCGCATGAGCGTCAGTCCCTTGCAGAGCGGCGGCGGCGTTCGACGGCACTCCGATACATGGCGACATCCTCCCCGGTAATACGGCTCTATTGTTTGTATTTTGTCGGCATTATACCTTGTTGTCCTCAACTCTGATTTTCGGAACCCCCCCGATGCAATGCACGATCTACAAAAGCCGTAAGAAACAGGACACCTATCTGTATCTCGCCGTCAAGGACGACTTTTCCAGCATTCCCGACGCCCTGTTGAAACTGCTCGGCGAACCGATCCACGTCATGGACCTGGAACTCGACCCGGCGCGCAAGCTGGCTCAGGAAGACGTAGCGGAAGTGCTACGCAACCTCCAGGAACGCGGCTGGCATTTGCAGGTGCCGCGTCAGGACGAATGGCTGACGACAACCCGGCATTGATCTTCCAGGAACTTCACTCATGTTCTCCGAACGCGTCGACCGTCTGACCAGTTCCCTGATCCGGGAACTGCTCGCCCTCACCCAGAAACCCGACATCATTTCCTTCGCCGGTGGTCTGCCGGCACGCGAGGCCATGCCGCCGCTCGATCTGAGCGATCCGCCGCCCGACCTGAGTCAGTACGGCACCACCGACGGCGAACCGGAACTGCGCGCCGCCATCGCCGGGCAGTTGGCCGATCTCGGCTTGCGTTGCCGGCCGGAACAGATCCTGATCACCACCGGCTCGCAGCAGGGCATCGATCTGGTTTCCAAGCTCTATATCGATCCCGGCACTTCGGTGGCGGTGGAAGCACCGAGCTATCTGGCGGCGCTGCAATCGTTCCGATTGTTCGGCGCCCGCTTCGAGGAACTGGCGCTGACGGCCAGCGGCATTGACCCGGAACAGTTGCGACAGGCGATCCAGCGCCAGCGGCCGGCGTTCGTTTACCTGATTCCCACCTTCCAGAACCCGGCCGGAGTCTGTTACGACGAAGCCACTCGCGCGGCGGTCGCGGCGGTGCTGCGTGAGACCGGCACGCCGCTGCTGGAGGACGAACCGTATCGGGAACTGGTCTACGAGCCGGTGGATCGTGGCCCACTGTGCGCCCGGCTGGATGAAGGCAATACCTGGATGTACATGGGCACGTTCTCCAAGACCGGCATCCCCGGCCTGCGGGTCGGCTACTTGGCGGCCTCCGTGGATGTCCATCCTTATCTGGTGCGGCTCAAGCAATCCACCGACCTGCACACCAATCGGATTGGCCAATGGTGGTGCGCCCGTTTCCTGAACTCGCGTGACTATCCGGCGCACCTGGAACGGTTGCGGACCTTCTACCGCGAACGGCGCGATGCCATGCAGACGGCGCTGACCCGGCATCTTGGCGATCTGGCCGAGTGGACGACACCCAACGGCGGGCTGTTCTTCTGGGTGCGGCTGAAGGCGGGCGGCGACACCCGCGCCCTGCTGGTGCGGGCGCTGGAGCGCAAGGTGGCATTCATGCCGGGCGAGGCGTTCTTCACCAGCCCCAGCGCGGCGCACGGCGCGTTCATGCGCCTGAATTTCAGCCACGCCACGCCCGAGCAACTGGAGCGCGGCCTAGCGGTGCTGGCGGAGGTGATTCGGGAGCAGCGAGGAATGACGAAGACGGAAGCGACGGCTGGAGTAGTGGAGATTTAAATAACGTCATGGGATATGGGATGGCCCGCCGAACGGCCCGCCGGACCTAGCCGCCGTCATGCTATTCTCAACAGAGTTTTTGTGCCTTTCGGAGACTGGCCGCCGTCATGAGCGAACGCCCTATTCCCCCCGAACTCATCGATCGTCTGCGCCGTGCCCATCGAGTGGCCGTGTTGACCGGCGCCGGCATTTCCGCCGAGAGCGGCGTACCAACCTTTCGCGAAGCGCAAACCGGGCTGTGGGCGCGCTACAACCCGGAAGAGCTGGCTACCCCCGACGCCTTCCAGCGCAACCCCAAGCTGGTCTGGGAATGGTATACCTGGCGACAACAACGGGTACGCCAAGCCGAACCGAATGCCGGGCATCGCGCCTTGGTCGAAATGGAGCAGCGGATCGCCGAATTCACCCTGATTACCCAGAACGTGGACGGCCTGCACCGCCGCGCCGGCAGCCACCAAATTTTGGAACTGCACGGCAACCTGTTTCGCGCCAAATGCTTCAGCGAGGATCGGCCGGTGGAAAGCTGGCCGGACAGCGAGGAAATCCCGCCGCGCTGCCCACGTTGCGGCGGATTGCTGCGACCGGACGTGGTCTGGTTCGGAGAGATGCTGCCGGCGGCGACGCTGCGAGCCGCCGAACACGCCGCCGCGACCGCCGAACTCTTCTTCAGCATCGGCACCTCGGCGCTGGTCTATCCGGCCGCCGATCTGCCGTTCGCCGCCCTCAACGCCGGGGCGACCGTGGTGGAGATCAACCCCCAACCGACCCCGCTTAGTCCGCATGTCACCTTCAGTCTGAACGGGGCCGCCGGCCAGATTCTGCCCGCCCTGATCGCGGCGGCTTGGGAACCGACCACATGAGCCTGTTTGCCGCCAAACCCGAGCGTTTGCCCTTGGCCGACGGCGGCTTCCTGGCCTATCACCGCAGTCCGGGCAGCGGACCTGGCGTGGTTTTCCTGGGCGGTTTCACCTCCGACATGAGCGGCGTCAAGGCGACTACCCTGGAGCGCTGGTGCCGGGGGCGCGGCCAGAGTTTCGTGCGCTTCGACTATTCCGGGCACGGCGCCTCCAGCGGCCGGTTCGCGGACGGCACCATCGGTGCTTGGGCGGCGGAAGCACTTGAGGTGCTGGACCGACTGACTGAAGGTCCGCAGATTCTGGTGGGATCGTCGATGGGCGCGTGGCTGATGCTGCTGACGGCGCTGGCGCGGCCGGAGCGGATCGCCGGCCTGCTCGGACTCGCCTGCGCGGCGGATTTCACCGAGTATCTCTTGTGGGAACGACTCGACCCGCCGCTGCGGGAGCGTCTGCGCCGTGAACGGGTGATCAGCCTGCCATCGCCCTACGGCGAACCGTACATCATCGCGCTGAACCTGATCGAGGAAGCGACCCGGCACCGCTTGCTGGACCGGCCGGAACTACCCATCCATTGCCCGGTGCGACTGATCCACGGCATGCGCGACACCGATGTCCCGTGGCGTATCAGTGTGCAGGTGGCGGAACGGCTGGCCAGCTCCGACGTACGGGTGATGCTGCTCAAGGACGGGGAACATACCTTGTCGCGGGAACAGGATTTGATCCTGCTCACCCGGACCCTAGGCGATATGCTGGAGGGGCGGTAAGAGTCCTATATGTCGCCCATGCGATCCGCCACGATATCGCCAACCAAGGAAGATATAGACAACAATCTGTTAGGCGACTCAGCGCAAAGAGCAGTTCTCAGAATTTCATATCCTCGAAGAACTTCTTGACGCCATCCAGCCAACTCCCCTGCTGCGGCGTGTGGCGCTCGCCGCTGGCTTCCATGGTAGCCGCGAATTTCTCCAGCAGTTCCTTCTGTTCCCGGGTCAGGTTGACCGGAGTTTCGACCACGATCCGGCACAGCAGATCGCCAGTCGGCCCGCCGCGCACCGGCTTGACGCCCTTGCCGCGCAAGCGGAATACCTTGCTGGTCTGGGTCTCCGGCGGAATCTTCAGGCTCAGTCGCCCGTCCAGGGTCGGCACCTCCAACTCGCCACCGAGCGCGGCGGTATGAAAACCGATCGGCACCTCGCAGTACAGATTGTTATCCTCGCGGGTAAAGATCGGGTGTGGTTTCACCTGGATTTGCACATACAGATCGCCCGGCGAGCCGCCGTGCTCGCCCACCTCGCCCTCGCCCGTCAGCCGGATACGGTCGCCGTTGTCCACTCCGGCCGGTACCTTGACCGACAGCGTCTTCTGCTCCTCGATCCGACCGCTGCCACGGCAGGCCTCGCAGGGGTCGGGAATGATCGTCCCTCGTCCCTGGCAGCGCGGGCAGGCCTGCTGGATCGAGAAAAAACCCTGCTGCATCCGCACCTGACCGGCCCCACGGCAAGTGGGACAAGTAGTGGGCTTGGTGCCCGGCTTGGCGCCGCTGCCAGCGCAGGTCGCGCAGGAGACCAGCGTCGGCACGCGAATCTTGGCGGTGGTGCCGAATACCGCTTCTTCCAGCGTCAAATCCAGGGTGTAGCGCAGGTCGGCCCCACGATAGTTCTGGCCACCGCCACCGCCACCCCGCATCCCGCCGAAAATGTCGCGAAACACGCCACCGAAAATGTCGCCCAGGTCGGCGGCCTCGCCGAAGCCGCCGAAGCCACCGCCCGCCGTGCCGTCCACCCCCGCGTGGCCGAACTGGTCGTAAGCCGTCCGCTTACGTGAGTCGCTCAGCACCTCGTAAGCCTCCTTGGCTTCCTTGAACCGCTCCTCGGCCACCTGATCGCCGGGGTTTCGGTCGGGGTGCAACTTCATCGCCAGCCGCCGGTAGGCTTGCTTGACTTCGGCTTCGCTGGCGTTGCGAGCCACGTTGAGAACTTCGTAATAATCGCGCTTGGACATGGGGTTGCGTTGCGAGTGCCTGCCAGGTTATGTCATCCAGAACCGAAAATCCGGGAACGCTCACGCGTTCCCGGATTCGCAGTTTACCGCAAGTACGGCGCTTACTTCTTCACTTCCTCGAACTCGGCGTCCACCACACCGTCATCGGCCGGCTTGTGACCACTACCCGCGCCGCCGTGCGGCCCGTCCGAACCGCCGCCGTGCGGCCCGTCACCCGACTGGCCGTAGACCCGCTCGGCCATCTTGCCGGACAGTTCGGCCAGCATCCGGGTCTTGGCCTCGATGGCGCTCATGTTGTCGGTCTTGACGGTGGTGCGCAGATCGCTGATCGCCGACTCGATCGCCGCGCGCTCGCCGCCTTCGATCTTATCGCCCAGATCCCGCAGAGTCTTCTCGGTGGCGTGGATCAGATTCTCGGCCTGATTGCGCGCGTTGACCAGTTCGTGGAACTTCTTGTCCTCTTCCGCGTGCGCCTCGGCATCGCCGACCATCCGCTTGATCTCATCCTCGGACAGACCGGAGGATGCCTTGATCACGATCCGGTTCTCCTTGCCGGTCGCCTTGTCCTTGGCGGACACATGCAGAATGCCATTGGCATCGATGTCGAAGATCACCTCGATCTGCGGCACGCCGCGCGGGGCCGGCGGAATGTCCTGCAAATCGAACTTGCCCAGCGACTTGTTGGCCGAGGCCATCTCGCGCTCGCCCTGCAACACATGCACGGTCACCGCGGTCTGGTTGTCGTCGGCGGTCGAGAATACCTGCTGCGCCTTGGTCGGGATGGTGGTGTTCTTCTCGATCAGCTTGGTCATCACGCCGCCCAGGGTTTCGATACCCAGGCTCAGCGGGGTCACGTCGAGCAGCAGCACGTCCTTGACCGAACCGCCCAGCACGCCGCCCTGAATCGCGGCGCCGACCGCAACGGCTTCATCGGGGTTCACGTCCTTGCGCGGTTCCTTGCCGAAAAACTCGCGCACCTTGTCCTGCACCTTGGGCATCCGGGTCTGACCGCCGACCAGCAGCACGTCGTCGATCTGGCCGACGCCCAGTCCGGCGTCCTTCAACGCCGTCCGGCAGGGACCGATGGTTTTCTCGACCAGATCTTCCACCAGCGACTCCAGTTTGGCGCGGGTCAGTTTCAGATTCAGATGCTTGGGTCCGCTGGCATCGGCGGTGATATACGGCAGATTGATCTCGCTCTGCTGGCTGGAAGACAGCTCGATCTTGGCCTTCTCGGCCGCTTCCTTCAGCCGCTGCAGCGCCAGCGGATCGTTGGCCAGGTTGATGCCGGACTCTTTCTGGAACTGTTCGATCAGGTAATCGATGATGCGCTTGTCGAAATCCTCGCCACCCAGGAAGGTGTCGCCGTTGGTCGAAAGCACCTCGAACTGCTTTTCGCCGTCCACCTCAGCGATCTCAATGATTGAAACGTCGAAGGTGCCGCCACCCAGATCGTAGACCGCGATCTTGCGATCCTTGGAGCTGGACTTGTCCATGCCGAAAGCCAGCGCCGCCGCCGTCGGCTCGTTGATGATGCGCTTGACTTCCAGACCGGCGATGCGGCCGGCGTCCTTGGTGGCCTGACGCTGACTGTCGTTGAAGTAGGCCGGTACCGTGATCACCGCTTCGGTAACCGGATGGCCAAGATAATCCTCGGCGGTCTTCTTCATCTTCATCAGCACCCGCGCCGAAATCTCCGGCGGCGCCATTTTCTTGTCGCGCGCCTCGACCCAGGCATCGCCATTGTCGTTCTTGACGATTTTGTAGGGCACGAGGTTAATGTCTTTTTGCACTTCCGGTTCGTTGAATCGACGGCCGATCAATCGCTTGACTGCGAACAGGGTATTGTGCGGGTTAGTGACCGCCTGGCGCTTGGCCGGCTGGCCGACGGTGATTTCACCGTCTTCCATGAAGGCGACGACGGACGGCGTGGTCCGGTCACCCTCGCTGTTTTCGATCACCCGGGGCTTACCGCCTTCCATGATCGCCACGCAGGAATTGGTGGTGCCCAGGTCGATGCCGATAATATTGCTCATGATTGTGCTCTCTTAATTCAGGGAATTCGGTTGGTTGAGCCTTGCTTGCCGTTGAATGTGGGGCCATCCGGTCGGATTTTCAATGGCACGACGCAGAGGAAGAGGACAAAGGCGCTTAACCCGCCGGCCGGGGCACGGCCTGGGCAACGATCACCTTGGCGGGGCGGATCAGCCGCTCGTTGAGCAGATATCCTTTTTGCACGACCTGCACCACGGTGTTGGGCTCGGCCTGATCGGTCGGCAGCATGGCCATGGCTTCCTGCTGGCCCGGATCGAACTTGGCGCCAAGCGGATTCACCTCGCGAGCGCCGAATTTCTCCATCGCCGTCGTCAATTGCCGCAGCGTCAGTTCGACCCCCTCCCGCAGCTTGGCGATATCCACGGCGTCGCTGGCCGCCGCCAACCCCAGCTCCAGGCTGTCGCGCACCGGCAGCAACTCGCCGAAAAACCGCTCCAGGGCGAACTTATGGGCGTTCTGCACCTCGCGCTCGGCACGCTTGCGCAGGTTCTCCATTTCGGCGTGCGCGCCCAGATACAGCTTCCAATGCTCGTCGGCCTTGGCCAGTGCCTGGTCCAACTCGCGCTGCAACCCTTCGAATTCCTCGTGGCTGATCGACAGTTCAGCCCCTTCCTCCTCGACGGCCAGCGTGGTTTCCACGGGCGGCTGGGCATCGGCTCCGGCGACATCCGGGCGAGTGGGGGGGGGATTGCTTGGGTTCAGTTGAGCTCATCGAACGGGTTCTCCATCACTAGGTGGCAAGCGGTCGGGCGTGGCAGTCGCCCCTGATGGCGGAGAATCTGGGGTTGGATGCGGAAAATTCAAGAGCACCAATCACTGAAACAACCGTTTTCCCGCGTTCAGTCGCGTTGTCCGTCCAGCACCTCGGCCAGCAAACGAGCGGTGACGTCCACCACCGGAATGACCCGATCGTAGGCCATGCGAGTCGGACCGATGATGCCGAGCACGCCCAACACCTGGTCGCCCGAACCGTAGGGCGCCGTCACCACGCTGCATCCTTCCAGCACGCCGCAGCCGGATTCCTCGCCGACGAATATCTGCACGCCACCGGCATGCAGGCATTGATCGAACAGATGCAGCAGATCGCTTTTCTGATTGAAGGCTTCGAACAATTGCCGCAGCTTGTCGAGATCCGACAGGTCAGCGTACTGCATCAGGTGGGTTTGACCGGCCACCACATAATCGTCACTTTCGGGCGCGGTCTCGAAAGTCTGCTCCGCCATCTCCATCACGGTCTGCATCAGCCGATCGAGATGGTCGCGGGTCTCGCGCAGTTCGTCGAGCAGGGTTTTCCGTACCTGCTGGATGTCCCGGCCGCCAAACTGCGCGTTGAGATAATTGGCGGCCCGCTGCAATTCCGCGGCATCGTAGGGGCGCCGAGTCTGGATGATGCGGTTCTGCACTTCCTGACCGTTCAACACCAGGATCGCCAGCACCCGGTGCTCGGACAGTGGCAGGAACTCCACTTGGCGCAGGGTCATGGTTTGACGGCGCGGCAGCATGACGATACCGGCCAGCCGGGTGACGCCGGACAGCAAGTCCGACACCGAGCGCGCCAGTTCGGTGCCGCTTTGCGTCGGCTGGTCGATCCGCCGGCGCAGCACCTCGATTTCCCGCGAGTCCAGCGGCTTGACCCGCAACAGGGTGTCGATGAAGAAGCGATAACCGCGCGCGGTCGGCACCCGACCGGCCGAGGTGTGCGGCGCGCGCAGATAGCCCAGCTCTTCCAGGTCGGCCATAACGTTGCGCACGGTGGCGGAACTCAGATCCAAGCCGGCGTCGCGCGACAGCGTGCGCGAACCGACCGGCTGGCCGTCGCGGATGTAGCGCTCGACCAGAAACTTCAGCAGGTGCTGGGTGCGCTCGTTTAGGGCGGGATGGCCCGCTGGCGTGGGGTCCGAAATCTGCATGCCGACACCTGGTTGTTTTTATTAGCACTCCTCACCTCAGAGTGCCAACGGAACCTAGCAATTCCCTGTCGAGGTGTCAAGCTGTCATGCTTGGCGTGCATTCTTCTACAATGATAATTTGCTCTCTTTAGATCACTCAGTACGGAACGATGCCCATCCCTGTCTTCCACACCATTGGTCTCATCGGCAAGTTCGGCGACCCCAACGTCGCGGGTGCACTGAATCAGATTGCCGCCCACCTGCTTCAACGTCAATTACGGGTGCTGCTCGACGAAAGCTCGGCCCAATTGATCCCGGATAGCGGCCTGGAAGTCGCCAGCCGCGCCGCTATCGGCGAGCAATGCGATCTGGTGGTGGTCATGGGCGGCGATGGCACCATGCTCAACGCCGCCCGTTCGCTGGTGGACTACGATATGCCGATCCTAGGGGTCAACCTGGGACGACTGGGGTTTCTGGCCGATGTTTCCCCCAGTGAAATCCCACACCGGCTGGACGGCGTGCTGAACGGCCAGTTCCGCGAAGCCCGCCGCCTGCTGTTGTACGCCCAGGTCATGCGCGACGGCTGCATGGTCGGCGAGGCGGACGCCTTGAACGACGTAGTGATCCATAAGCGCGATGTCGCGCGAATGATCGATGTGGAGACCTTTCTGGATGGACGGTTTCTGAACACCTATCGCGCCGACGGCCTGATCATCTCAACCCCGACCGGCTCCACCGCCTACGCGCTGGCTGGCGGCGGACCGATCATCTATCCGGGCCTGGAAGCCGTGGTGCTGGTGCCGATCTGCCCGCATACCCTCACCCACCGACCGATCGTGGTCGGCGCCGACAATGTCATCGAAGTGGTGCTGAACGCGGCCAACACCATCAACACGCAGGTGACCTGCGATGGCCAGGTCAGCTTGCCGCTGGAGCGGGGCGATCAGATCGTGATCCGCAAGAAGGAACGCAAGGTGCGGCTGATCCACCCCATCAACCACGATTATTTCAAGCTGCTGCGCGCCAAGCTGCGCTGGGGCCTGAGCCCGGAAGCCTCGCCTTTCGTCTGAGGGTCCTTCCACCATGCTGATCCAGTTGTGCATCCGCGACTTCGCCATCGTCGAGCAATTGGAACTGGAACTGGCGGGAGGCATGACCGCGGTCACCGGTGAGACCGGCGCCGGCAAATCCATCCTGGTGGACGCCATCGGCCTGCTGCTGGGTGATCGGGCCGATAGCGGCGTCATCCGCCACGGCGCCGGGCGGGCCGACCTCAGCGCGGTGTTCGACCTGAGCCAACTACCGGCGGCGAGCGCCTGGCTGAACGAACACGATCTAGCCGGCGAGGGCGACTGCCATCTGCGACGGGTGATCGCCGGCAGCGGCCGTTCGCGCAACTACATCAACGGCGTGCCGCAACCGACCCAGGCGCTACGGGAGCTAGGCGAGCTGCTGGTGGACATCCACGGCCAGCATGAGCACCAATCACTGCTGCGGCGCGAGGCCCAACGGCAATTGCTGGACGACTACGCCGGCAATCAAAGCTTCGTGGCGGAACTGACGGAACGTTACCGCAATTGGAGCCAGTTGCGGCAGGACTTGCGCGCGCTGCGGCAAGCCAGCGGCGAGCGCGACGCCCGGCTGGACATCCTGCGCTATCACCTGCGGGAACTGGTGGCGCTGGATCTGGCGGAGGGCGAAGTAGCGGAACTGGAACGCGAACAGCGACGGCTGGCCAACGCCAGCCAGTTGCTGGAAACCGGCCAACGCTTGCTGGGCTGGTTGACCGAGGGTGACGGCGATGCCATGGCCGACCGGCTCGGCCAGAGCCTGCGCGAGTTGGACACCCTGAGCCGACTGGACCCCCGGCTCGCCCCGGTGAGCGAACTACTCAACGCCGCGCTGATTCAGGTTCAGGAAGCCGGCGGCGAACTGCGCGGCTATGTGAGCGATCTCGATCTCGACCCCGACAATCTGGCTCGGATCGAACAGCGGTTGGCCGCCGCCCTGCAACTGGCGCGCAAGCATCGAACCGCGCCCGAGGAACTGCCGGCGCTGCGGGCGCGGTTCGAGACCGAGCTGGATCGCCTCGAACACAGCGAAACCCGGCTGGATGAGCTCCAGCAGGCCGTGACAGCGGCTCGGGCCGTCTATCAGGAGCAAGCCGACCGCTTGAGCGAGCGGCGCACGGCGGCGGCGCGGGAGCTGGGCGAACGGGTCTCCGGGGCGCTGGCTGAACTGGGCATGCCGGGTGGACGCTTTCACATCGCTCTGGAACGGCAGGATCAACCCGCGCCCGGCGGACTGGAAACGGTGGAGTTCCAGGTCAGCGCCAATCCTGGCCAACCATTGCGACCGTTGGCCAAGGTCGCTTCAGGCGGCGAGCTATCGCGCATCAGCCTGGCAATCCAGGTCATCACCGCCCGCGCCGCCCGCATCCCGACCCTGATTTTCGACGAGGTCGACAGCGGCATCGGCGGCGGGGTAGCGGAAGTGGTCGGCCGGCAATTGCGGGCGCTGGGCGGCAACCGGCAGGTACTGTGCGTGACCCATCTGCCGCAGGTGGCGGCACAGGCACATCAGCACTTCAAGGTGGACAAGCAGACCGACGGCGCCAGTACCCACACTCAGGTGCTGCCGTTGGATGCCAGCGCGCGGGTTACGGAAATCGCCCGGATGCTGGGCGGGCTGGAGCTGACCGCCAGTACGCTGGCGCACGCGCGGGAGATGGTGGAGAACGGTACCTCATCGCGCTGACCGTCCTCGCCTTATCGCGCCCCGTCTCTCCACGGCGGCAAATCAATGCTCCCCCCGCTCTGTCGTCGGCTCGCTGTCTTCGCCATCCGGGGCGGGGACGTGCTGGCAATCAGCGCGGGTACAGTGCCCGTAGAGAATCAGGCAATGCTCGGCCAGTTCGAACCCGAGCCGCCGGGCGATGGCGTGCTGCCGCCGCTCGATTTCCTCGTCGCAAAATTCCTCGATCCGCCCGCATTCCAGGCACACGATGTGATCGTGATGATCGCCCTGGTTGACCTCGAAAACCGACTGACCGCCCTCGAAATGATGGCGCTTGACCAGACCGGCCGATTCGAACTGCGTCAGCACCCGATACACCGTCGCCAGGCCGATCTCCTCACCGGAATCGATCAGCGCGCGATAGATCGTCTCGGCGCTCAGATGAGCGTTTTCCTGCTGCTGCAAGATGTCGAGAATCTTCATGCGCGGCAGCGTGACCTTCAAACCGGCCTGTTTGAGTTCTTTCGATCCCATGTGGAACGATCTCCAGGATTGCGCTTGCCTACAGGTTGCCGATGTACGCTATGATGTCTTCAGTTCCAAGCAACCCGGATCCTGCCTTCCATGCTTCACAAGTCCTTGCGCGCCACCGGCATCCTGCTGCTCGTCCTGACCGCCGGTTGCGGATCTTATCTACCTAGTTTCTATAACGTTCCGGTTCGTCAAGGCAATTACCTCGACTCGGAGATGGTCGGTCACCTGCACCCCGGCATGACCAAGACGCAGGTGCAGCGAATCCTGGGCACGCCGCTGATTACCGATCCATTCCACCAGAACCGCTGGGATTACTATTACTACTACAAGCAAGGCCGCCAGATCGACGATCAGCGCCACATCACGCTGTACTTCAGCGGCGACACGCTCGACCGTATCGACGGCACGGTGGACTAACCGGCTTTCGGCTCCAGATCGCCGCCGCCCTTGCCCATGCGCTTGCCCTCGGCGGCGCGCCGCTTGCGGACCTCCTTGGGATCGGCCAGCAACGGCCGGTAGATCTCCACCCGGTCGCCGGCGCGCACGGTGGCCGCAAGTTTGCCGAGCTTGCCGAACACCCCGACCTTGGCGGTATTGAGCTGGATTTCCGGGAATCGTTCCTGGATTCGCGACTGAACGATAGCTTGTTCCAGTGTAGCGCCTTCCGGCACCTCGACCGAGACAATGGCCTGTTCGTCGGGGCGAGCGTAGGCGACCTCGACCCGAATCAGCTTCGGCTCAGCGTTTGCCATACAGTTCCATTGCGCGCCGGCAGAATGCGTCGACCAAGGAGTTGGCGATTTGCTTGAACACCGGCTCGACCGCGATCCGCAACAGATGACTGGAGAATTCGAATTCCATGTCCAGGGAAATCTTGCAGGCGTCGGCCCGCAGCGGTTCGAAACGCCAGTAGCCTTCCAGCCGCTTGAACGGACCTTCCAGCAGGCGGATGTCGATCATCTTGTGCTTCTGCGCGCGGTTGATGGTGGTAAAGGACTTGTGCACGCCACCCTTGACGATCTCGATGGTGGCCCGCACTTCATCCTCGGTACGGCTGGCGACGCGGGTGGAGCGGCACCAGGGCAAAAATTGGGGGTAGGACTCAATATCGTTGACCAAGGCATACATGTCGGCCGCCGAGTAGAGGACCAGGGCGCTTTTTTTTGACAGTCGCCACGACTCGATCTCCATTGCGGCATGATCTAATTGTTGTTGGACTCCAGCCGCGCAAGTTTGGTTGAATCCGCGCGTATCCTCAAGCATCGCGTGCCGGGCCACGGGCGCCGGCGCGGTCACATGGTCCCGTCATGAGCAAAAAACCCACTCCAGGCAGCAAGCAAATCGCCGGCAACAAAAAGGCGTATCACGAGTATTTCGTCGAGGAACACCTCGAGGCCGGGCTGTCCCTGCAAGGCTGGGAGGTGAAAAGCCTGCGCGCCGGCCGCGCCCACCTTAAGGAAAGTTACGTCCTGCTGCGCGAGGGCGAGGCCTTCCTGTTCGGCTGCCATATTTCGCCGCTGACTTCGGCCTCCACTCACGTCCAGGCCGATCCGACCCGCACCCGCAAGCTGCTGCTGCACAAGGAGGAGATCAGCCGGCTGATCGGCTCGGTCGAGCGCAAGGGCTACGCGCTGATTCCGCTGGCGATGTACTGGAAGCACAACCGCGCCAAGCTGGACATCGGCTTGGCGCGCGGCAAAAAAGAATACGACAAGCGGGCGACGGAGAAAGATCGCGACTGGGAGCGGGACAAACAGCGGCTCATGCGGGAACGCTAGGAACTTATCGCCGCCCGCGCTATTCTATTGGACTGTATAGGGGGCGATCCGGTTTCGACGTGGATTGCAAAACCCAAGGCGCATGTCGAGGATGCAGCTCGCCTCGTTAATCAGGCTGCAAATCATAGTTGCCAACGACGACAGCTACGCTCTGGCGGCCTAAAGCCCGCTAGCCTCTGACCGGAACTTGCTTGTGAGGTCCGGAGCCTTTCGGGGCGCTCAGGGGTCGACCAACACAAGCTCGCGCCCAACCTGTCCGGGGGAAAAGACGCTAAAACCTAACCGGAACCGCCGTTCGCCACCCTGCCGGTCGGGAGGCGAAAGGTTAAAACAAAGACCAGGCTAAACATGTAGGGCCAAGGGCGGAGGATTTGCGGACGGGGGTTCGATTCCCCCCGCCTCCACCATTTCAACATCCAGCAGCATCCAGAAACCCAAAGCCCGCGTAACTGCGGGCTTTTTGCTTGGTTTTATGTCCAACAAGGGGTAACACTGTCCATTGACATCTGGGGGCAAGTGGGGGCAAGTGGGGGCAACATTGGGGGCAAGTCAGTTGCCACTACAAGGAGTTGCCCCCATGCCCCTGACCGATGTCACGATCCGTAACGCCAAGCCCGGCGAGAAAACCGTCAAACTGTTCGACGAACGCGGGCTGTATTTGGAAATCTCCCCTACCGGTGGACAGTGGTGGCGCTTCAAGTACCGGTTCGACGGTAAGGAAAAACGGCTAGCCTTGGGCGTCTATCCCGACGTGACTCTGAAAGACGCACGCGACCGGCGGGACGCGGGACGCAAGCTGCTGGCCGACGGCATTGACCCCAGCGAGAACCGCAAGGCGCAGAAGTCGGCGCGGGCCGACCGGGCGGCGAACAGTTTCGAGGTGGTGGCGCGGGAGTGGTTCGCCAAATATTCCGCAACCTGGGCAGCGAATCATGGCGACCGCATCATCCGGCGATTCGAGCGCGACATCTTCCCCTGGATCGGCGGGCGACCGATTGCCGAAATCACCACGCCAGAGTTGTTGACCGCCATTCGCCGAATTGAAATATGATAAATATTTCATATAGCTGATTTTGCAAGAGTTTTTCGACTTATGGATAAAGGCCAAGGTATATGCCGGAACGCCATGCGGGGTTGCCGATTTTCGGATGGGAGGCCCCACCGCCCGTACTATTGCTATTCAGCCTGGATACTCGAAAATAGGGACACCGGCGGGACACTGAAAAGCAACAAACGGCCAAAATGGCCGTTCTCTAGCGCAATACAATAATCTGGATTTCTGTAACCCGCTGATTTTATGGTGCTGGTGGTGGGACTCGAACCCACAAGGCCGCAAAGCCGCAGGATTTTAAGTCCTGTGTGTATACCATTCCACCACACCAGCGAGGGTAGGTTTGGAGGCTAGGGTCGGAATCGAACCGGCGTCCACGGCTTTGCAGGCCGCTGCATGACCACTCTGCCACCTAGCCCGGTGACGAAGACTTATACGCCGGCATCAATGACCGGGCGCATAAAAAAAGCCTCGATATTTATTTCGAGGCCAGGGAATCTTGGAGCGGGAAACGAGACTCGAACTCGCGACCCCAACCTTGGCAAGGTTGTGCTCTACCAACTGAGCTATTCCCGCTGCGTAGAAACGTCATATTAACGCAAAAATCGGGCTCGTCAAGCCTTCAGCGCTGGCCAGGCCGCTAGCAGATAATGCAGCATGGACCAAAGCGTCAGTACCGCGGCAACCAGCAACAAACCCTGCCCCACCGCCAGGGTCGGAAAAACCCCGCCGAACGGCTCTCGATAGAGCAACAGCAGCACGGCAACCATCTGGGCGGTGGTTTTGATCTTGCCGATCATGGACACCGCTACCCGTCCATGCCCCCCCGATCTGCGCCATCCACTCCCGCAACGCGGAGATGGCGATTTCGCGGCCGATGATGATCATCGCCGTTACCGCCATCAATGGGGTGGGAATGGCCTGCACCAGCAAAACCAGTGCCGCCGCCACCATCAGCTTGTCGGCGACCGGATCGAGAAACGCGCCAAAGGCAGAGGTCTGGCCGAGCCGCCGAGCCAGGTAGCCATCCAACCAATCGGTCAGTGCCGCCAGCCCGAACAATGCGGTGCACAGCAGGTTGGCGCCATGAAACGGCAGAAAGAACACGCCCACGAAAACTGGTATCAACGCGATCCGCAGCAGGGTCAGCCAGGTAGGCAGGTTCAGTTGCATGGTTCGACGGGCGGTCAACTTTCATCGTGGAAAACATCGTAGATGCGTCGTGCCAGTTCGGCGCTGATACCATCCACTCGGGCAATATCCTCGACGCCGGCCCGGGCCAGTTGTTTCAAACCACCGAACTGCCCGAGCAACGCCTGTCGGCGTTTGGTTCCGATACCGGGGATACTTTCGAGCGCGGAGGTGGTACGCCCTCTGATCCGACGCTGGCGGTGGCCGGTAATCGCGAAGCGGTGTGCCTCGTCGCGGATCTGCTGCACTAAATGCAGCGCGGCTGAATCATCCGGCAGTATAATCGGGCGACTTTCCTCGAACAAGTAAAGCGTCTCCAGCCCCGGTTTGCGTCCCGGCCCCTTGGCGATGCCAACCACCACGAGCCCGGTGATTCCCAACTCATCCAGTACCTTGCGGGCCTGGGTCAACTGGCCTTTGCCGCCATCGACGAACAAGATATCCGGCAATCGTTCCTGTCCATCACGCAGGCGAATGTAGCGCCGGGTCAGCGCTTGGTGCAGGGCGGCGTAATCATCGCCCGGAGTAACTCCTTCGATATTGTAGCGGCGATAGTCAGACTTGACCGGCCCTTCCGAGCCGAACACCACACACGACGCAACCGTCGCCTCACCGTAAGTGTGGCTGACGTCGAAACATTCCAATCGCGCCAGTTCGAATTCGCAACCCAGTGCTTCCCGTAGCGCCTCCAATCGGCGATGCATCCCGGTCTGACTAGACAGGTGGGCGACCAGTGCATGCTCGGCGTTTTGGAGTGCCATGGCCAGCCAGCGGGCGCGCTCGCCGCGCGGGCGGTGGGCGATTCGCACCCGATGCCCGACTCGCTCCTGAAAGGCTTGGATCAGCAGTGCCATCTCCATTGGTTCGTGGCTGATCAACAGATCGGCCGGAACGGTCTTGTCGAGATAGTACTGCGCCAGAAACGCGCTCAATACGGCACCAGCCTCCTCTTCCTCGGGCAGACGGGGGAAAAACGCCTGGTTGCCGAGCAAGCGGCCGCCACGAAACATGAAAACCTGCACGCAGGCCACGCCGCACCGCACCGCGCAGGCCACCACATCAAGATCGCCGCTCTCGCCCTCGACATGCTGGCGTTGCTGAACCTGCCGTAAATCGGCAATCTGGTCGCGGCAGAGCGCCGCCTGCTCGAAATCCAGCATGGCGACGGCCCTTTCCATCCGCAACACCAGCTCGTCGATCACCTGTCCGCTCTTGCCTTCCAAAAACAGGATGGCATCGCGCAGATGGCGTTGATAACCCACTTCGTCGATCAGGCCGACGCAAGGTCCAGTGCAACGCTTGATCTGATATTGCAGGCAGGGACGGCTTCGACCCTGGAAAAAACTGTCCTCGCACGACCGCAGTCGAAAAGCTTTCTGCAGCAGGTTCAAGGTATCGTGGACGGCATTGGCGTTGGGATACGGGCCGAAATAGCGCCCCGCCGCGCGCTTGGCGCCCCGATACAACACCATGCGGGGAAACGCACCGGCGGACACATGAATATAGGGATAGCCTTTGTCGTCGCGCAACAAAATGTTGTAGCGCGGCTTGAACTGCTTGATCAGCGTACTTTCCAGAATCAGCGCCTCGACCTCGGTATGAGTCACCGTGACTTCGACGGCGCGGATACGAGCCACCAAGCTGCGCACCTTGGCGGCCGTTTGGTTTTCTCGGAAGTAGCTGGAAACGCGCTGCTTGAGATTGCGCGCCTTACCGACATAAAGCACCGTGCCGCGCTCGTCCAGCATCCGATAGACGCCGGGCAACGCGGTGAGATGCTTGAGAAAAATCCTGGGGTCGAACGGCGGTGGTGGAGGTACGGTCATCTTGGCGATATCGCGGCCCGCAGCTTGGGCCACCTCACTCAAAACGACCGCGCCAGATCAGGAATTATCCCGCCGAATATCGTATTTCTCCATCAGACGGTACAGCGTCATGCGCGAAACTCCCAGTTCCTGGGCGGCACGGGCGATGTTGAAGCGGGTTCGCAGCAAGGTCGACTGGATCGTTTCGCGATCGGCCGCCATCCGGGCTTCGTCCAGGGTCACAAAGCCACGCCCCAGCGAGCGCCGTTCCAGCTCCAGATCGTCGGGGGTGACATACGGCCCCTCACTCAACAACACTGCTCGGCGTACCCGGTTCATCAACTCCCGCACGTTACCGGGCCAGTCATAACGATTGATAACCTCCAAGGCATCGCGGCTCAATCCCTTGGCGGAAGTCCTGGTTTCCGCGGCAAATTTGGTAAAAAAGTGTTTGGCCAGCAATTCGACATCGTTCTTGCGCTCGCGCAGCGCCGGTGCCCGCAGGTGCAGCACGTTGAGCCGGTAGTACAAGTCCTCGCGGAACCGACCGTCTCGCACCACCTGTTCCAGATGGGTGTTGGTGGCGGCGATCACTCGGACATTGACCGGAATCGGCTTGGTGCTGCCCAGGCGGCGGATCTTCTTTTCCTCCAGAAACCGCAACAGATTGGCTTGCAGTTCGGGGGCAAGATCGCCGATCTCGTCCAGAAACAGCGTACCGCCGTTGGCGGATTCGAGATGGCCGATCCGGCGCTCGCTGGCACCGGTGAACGCGCCCTTCTCATGCCCGAACAGTTCCGATTGAATCAGATTGGCGGGCAGGGCGGCACAGTTCATGGCGACGAACGGCGACACCACGCGGGCGGAATACTCATGAATGGCACGGGCCGTCTGCTCCTTGCCGGTACCGCTTTCCCCGGTAATCAGCACCGGCACATCCACTTCCGCCGCTTTCTGAATGCCCCGAAACAGGGTTTGCATGACGGCGCTGTTACCGATCAACCCGTACTGGGATTCCGTCTCGCGTTGCTGACGCAGAGCGGTTTCGGTCAGATTGACCATGCCGTAGGCGTGCCCAAGCGTCACCACCAGGCGCGCGGGATCAATGGGCAGGGTATGATAATCACAGCAGCGCTCGGCGATGATGCTGGACAACAACTTACGATCAAGGCACTGGCGAGACAGCGCCATGACCCACTGCATCTTGCGGCGGGCCAGCATCAGGTCGACCACCCACTGGACCGATCGCTCGGGCTCACAACTGAAAAGGATAACCAAGCCCACCTCAAACGAATGCTCGGTGAGCAACGTTCTGGCCATAACGGATTCCTGGGCCCAATACACTTCCCAGTCCGCCGCCGCGATTTTCTGGAGCAACGCCTCATCAACCGCTCCCGTGCTCAAGATCAGAAGCTTGCGCATCGAATTTCACCTACCGTCGATTGGATGGAACACCGAGCTCCGCCATGCCGGAACAGGACACTCGGAATCATTTAGTCGTCATACTCAAAGATACTCACGCCATACCGTGTCATCTTCAAACATCCAATTCGACCAAAACGCCCAAAATATCCAAAATACGCTTCATGTATGTTTTATCTGTAACTAGCAACCCGCGATAAGCCAGATCGTATCAGTTCGAGGAATACATCTCACAATTCCGACAACACTCTACCCCGCATACGAAATTATGGCGCTAGACTTTGGTTGGCCTGTCATCCCTGATACTTGAAAAAGACACAGTAGTGTAAATATTATCCATTGAACCGTAGACATTGTCTACTACAACAACCTTGGCTTTTCGAGAAATCTGTATTATGAATCTGCAGTATTGATGCCCTTCTGTCAGACAGGCAACACATCTGCCCTTTTCCGAACGGTCCAAGCCGACGTTTCATGTGACGACAGTCGCCCTATCTTCACGCTGGCGACCTTCTACCTCATCATTGAGTCCGAGAATAGCGATGTTCTATTTCCCATTACGTACCTTACTGTTTCAGCTCGACCCGGAAACAGCTCACAATTGGACGCTTGGCTTACTACGTGCGACACCCCCCTTGGCACTGAGCGCGCTATTTGGAAGATGCGTACCGTCCCAGCCACGCCGGGTCATGGGACTGGATTTCCCTCATCCGATTGGACTGGCGGCCGGTCTGGACAAAAATGGTGAATGTATCAGGGCTTGGGAAGCCTTGGGGTTCGGCTTCATCGAAATCGGCACGGTCACTCCGCGCGCCCAGCCGGGCAACCCCAAGCCTCGGATGTTCCGGCTGCCGTTGGCACAGGCGCTGATCAACCGACTGGGCTTCAACAACAAGGGCGTGGATTATCTGATCGAACAAGTGCGGCGATCCGGCTTCAAGGGCGTGTTGGGCATCAACATCGGCAAGAACGCCGATACCCCGGCGGAACGGGCGATCGACGACTACCTGATCGGCCTGCGCAAGGTCTACCCCTGGGCCAGCTATGTCACCGTAAACATCTCCTCGCCCAACACGCCGGGTCTGCGCGACCTGCAATACGGCGCGGCGCTGGAGCAATTATTGGCGACACTGCAAGCGGAACGACAACGCTTGTGCGACACTCATGGTCGTTACGTACCACTGGCGATCAAGATCGCGCCGGACCTGGCCGACGCCGATTTGCCCATGGTGGGACAGGCGCTGCGCCGGCATGGCATGGATGCGGTCATCGCCACCAACACCACCTTCTCGCGAGCCGGCGTGGAAGGCATGCCTCACGCCGGGGAAACCGGCGGCCTGAGCGGCGCACCGCTGCGGGAACGCTCAACCGCGGTGGTGCGCCGCTTGGCCGACATTCTGGCCGGCGAAATTCCGATCATTGCCGCAGGCGGCATCCTGAGCGGGGCCGACGCCGCCGCCAAGATCGAGGCCGGCGCCAGCTTGGTGCAGCTTTACACCGGCTTTATCTATCGCGGCCCGGATCTGATCCGGGAAGCGGTGCTGGCATTGCGTTAACCTCTCCCCGACTCGCTCTCAAGCCATGCTCGATCGTTTGATCGCCGTCGCACCGATGCTGGACTGGACCGACCGGCACTACCGATATTTCATCCGCCTATTGAGTCGCCACACCCTGCTTTACACCGAGATGGTCACGACTGGGGCGATACTGCGCGGCGATCGGCAACGGCTGCTGGCCCACGATCCGACCGAACATCCGCTGGCTCTGCAACTGGGCGGCAGCGACCCCGCCGAACTGGCCCGCTGCGCCCGCATCGCCGCCGACTGGGGTTACGACGAGATCAATCTCAACGTCGGCTGCCCCAGCGACCGGGTTCAGTCGGGTCGGTTCGGCGCCTGTCTGATGGCGGAACCGGATCTGGTGGCGGCGTGCGTGGCGGCGATGCGGGCGGCAACAGACCTGCCGGTAACGGTCAAAACCCGCATCGGGATCGACGAACGGGATTCCTACCAGGAACTGGCGGATTTCGTGCGCCGGGTCGCGGCGGGCGGATGCACGGTCTTCATCGTTCACGCCCGCAAAGCCTGGCTGAGCGGCTTGAGCCCGAAGGAAAACCGGGAAATTCCGCCGTTGCGTCATGAGGTCGTGCATCGACTCAAGCGGGATTTCCCCGAATTGACCATCGTGCTGAACGGTGGCTTGACCACACTGGAGCAGGTCACGGAACAATTGCGACAGGTGGACGGGGTGATGATCGGCCGCGCGGCTTACGAGAACCCTTACCTGCTGGCCGAGGTGGATCGACGGTTCTTCGGTTCGAGCGCGCCACCGCCGAACCGCCATCAGGTGGTTCGGGCGTTGCTGCCCTATCTGGAGGAGCGACTACGGGCGGGAACGCCGCTGCAATGCATGACCCGACCTATCCTCGGACTGTTTCAGGGCATACCGGGGGCACGGGCCTGGCGGCGCGTCCTGAGCGAACGGGCCTGGCGGCACGGAGCGGGGGTGGAAGTGGTGGAGGCAGCGGCTGGAACGGGTGGTGGAAACCGACCGAGCGCCCCAAATCGCGGGCGCGACNCCTGGCCACGATGCAGGATCGACGACAAGGGCGTAAAGTGGCATCCGCCCGCATTAATCGCGGTTTCCCCACGCTCTGTCCGCCGTGACAAAATTTTCGGGCGCGAACCGCCACGACTTTGTAAAGGACCGCCACCGATGTACGAATTTCTGCAATATCAAATTCGCGACGTGATGACCGTCGATCCCATCGCCATCAGTCCAAAAGCCAAATTGCGCGAGGCCGAGGAATTGTTCGAAACCCACGACTTCAACGGCGTGCCGGTGGTGGACAACCAACGCTGCCTGCTCGGCATGCTGACCAAGTTCGACTTGCTGAATGCGTTTCGTTTCGACGCTCACACCCTGGTCCCGCATTACGACGACATCATGGAACAAACCGTCGAAACGGTGATGACTCGCGAACCGGTCACCGTCGCGCCACAACTACCGCTCAGCCGACTGCTGCAAAAACTGGTGGAAATACGCGCCAAGAGTCTGCCGGTGGTCGAGGAAGGCCATCGACTGGTCGGCATTATCTCCCGCCAGGATGTTCTGAAAGCGCTGCGCCGCGCCACCACCAAACGCGAGGTCCCCGCTCAAGAGGATTCAGCGCCATGACCACTCTGCTCTACACCCATTCGGCTTGCCAGGAACACGACACCGGTTTCGGCCACCCGGAATGCGCGGCTCGACTGACCGCCATCCTCAACGCGCTCGGCACCGTCCCGTTCGCGGCGCTGGAGTGGCGCGACCCGCCCGAGGCCACGCGCGAGCAACTCACCCGTATCCACAGCCAAAGCCACGTCGAGCGTGTTCTCGGCCGGATTCCCAAACAGAAACATTACGCCATCGACGGAGACACCGTCGTTTCGCCGCGCTCGGGGGAGGCCGCCCTGCGGGCGGCGGGCGCGGTCTGCGCGGCGGTGGATGCGGTGCTGCGACAGGAAGCCGACAACGCCTTCTGCGCCATCCGTCCGCCCGGCCACCACGCCGAACCGGCACAGGCCATGGGTTTTTGCCTGTTCAACAATGCCGCCATCGGCGCCGCCCACGCCCGCGCCGTTTACGATCTGGAACGGGTGGCGGTGATCGATTTCGACGTGCACCACGGCAACGGCACCCAAGCGGCGTTCGAGCATGACCCCAGCTACCTGTACGTCTCCACTCATCAGGCTTACATCTACCCCGGCACCGGCCGCCGCGAAGAACGCGGGGTCGGCAACATCGTCAACGTCCCGCTGCTGGCTGAGAGTGGTTCGGCCGACCTGCGCCACGCTTGGCATCAGGACATCGAGCCCGCGCTACGACGCTTCCAACCAAAATTGATCCTGATTTCGGCTGGCTTCGACGCCCATTACCTGGACCCGCTGGCCGAACTCAATTTCAACGAGGACGACTACGAGTGGCTGACCCGAGAGATTCTGGCGGTCGCGGCCGATTGCTGCGAAGGCCGCGTGGTATCGGTGCTGGAGGGTGGATACAACCTGTCGGCGCTGGCCGCCAGCGTGGCGGTTCACGTCAAGGCGCTGATGGAAGCACCGCGCGCGGCCCAACGCGCCTTGGTCAAGGAGATCCTGGAACGGCGGAAGGCCAAACGGAACGAAAACGGCTCATGAACGTTCGACCACCGCCAAGGACGGCGGCTCCATGCCATCGACCGTGACATCGGCGGTTTCCGCCAGCCCGCCGCGCAGCCACCCCTCATATCCATCTTGCAGTAGCGACAATCGTCCCTGCAGTGTCCCCTTCAGCAGATGATACGCGCGCACGGCCCGCTCGCCTCGCTGGCAGTAGAGCAATAGAGCGTCGTCCGGCCCCACCTGCGCGGGCAGGCTTTCGATCCGATCCAGCGGCATGTGCTCGGCGCCTGGAATATGCCCGGCGGCAAACTCGGCTTCGGTGCGAACATCGATCCAGCGTAATGTGGGACACCGCCGACCAGCCTCCAAGCTGAGCCAGGGCAGCTCGTCGGTGGATGTGGCTTGCTCCGTCGCGGACCTGCCATCCGCCTGGAGTTCCGAAGTATTGGCGCAAACCCATTCGGTCTCGGCCAACGCGCGGATCGTGGGCGCATCGCCGCAAACCGGGCAGTTTGGATCGCGCGGTAGCCGTGGCTTTTGAAAGCGCATCACCAACAGATCGACCGTGAGCAGCGCGCCGATCAACGGTTCTCCGATTCCCAGGATCAGCTTGAGCGCCTCGTGGGCCTGCAAGGTTCCGAACAGGCCGGGCACCGTCCCCAACACACCCGCTTGGGCACAGGACGGCACCGTCTCAGGGTCCGGCATTTCCGGAAAAAGACAGCGATAACAAGGTCCATCCGGCGCGGCATAGACCGAAAGCATCCCCGAGAACGCGCGGATGCTGGCGCCGACATACGGCTTACCCGCCAACACGCAGGCATCGTTCACCAGATATTTAGTGGCGAATCGATCGGAGCCTTCGATCAGCAGGTCATACGCTTCGACCAAGCACGCGGCATTGGCCAGAGTGAAAGCCTCGGGGTAAACGTCGATCTGGAGATGCGGGTTGAGCGCAAGCAGGCGATCGCGGGCTTGCTCAGTCTTGGCCGCGCCGCAACCCGCCGTGTCATACAAAACCTGCCGCTGCAGGTTGCTCAGCTCGACCTGATCGGGATCGATGATACCCAGTCGGCCGACCCCGGCGGCGGCCAGATAGAGCAAGGCCGGCGCACCCAAGCCGCCGGCGCCGATCACCAGCACGCTCGCTTGTCGCAATTTCCGCTGACCGTCAAGCCCGATCTCGGGCAAGATCAGATGCCGGGCGTAGCGCAGTTGCTCTTCGACGCTGAGCGCGCTCGTTGCGTCTGAGGACTGATGGAGAGGGTTAGACATCCCAAAATTGCTCTGTACGGTGCGGGGTTATGCGCGCCCCGCCGCTTCGCGGAACAGATCCAGCCAGACCCGGACCCGCCCGTCCGGGTCCGGCGCACGCAGCACGTCGGAAACGACCGCGATGGAATCCGCTCCCGCCGCCAGCACCGCCGGCGCCCGTTCCAGCGTGATCCCACCGATGGCGACCAGCGGACCACCAAAACGGGTTTTCCATTCGCCGATGCGGTCGAGCCCCTGCGGGGACCAGGGCATCTTTTTCAAGGTCGTCTCGTAGATCGGCCCCAAGGCAACGTAATCGGGCTTGGCGTCCAAGGCGTTTGTCAGTTCTTCGGGACTGTGGGTGCTGATCCCCAGCTTGATCCCGGCCGCCCGGATCGCCGCGCGATCGGCGCCCGCCCAATCTTCCTGCCCCAGATGCAGCCACGCCGCGCCTTCCTGAATCGCCTCCCGCCAGTAGTCGTTGACGATCATCTGGCAGTCGTCGTAATCGGCGGTGATAGCCAGTGCTTCGCGGATTTGGCGCCGCACTTCCGATTCGGGCTGCTCCTTGATCCGCAGTTGGATGGTCCGCACGCCCAACGGCAGGAAGCGACGCACCCAACGAACATCGTCCACCACGGGATAAAATCCATGGACTCCATGGGTCTTCATCGGGTACGTCCCTAAGATTGGTGCCAGAACGGCGTGCCGGTGACGGGCGTGCTCGGTTCGGCCATTTCTTGAACCGGCATTGCGCCGGCGAGGTAAGCCAGACGACCGGACTCGACGGCCAGACCGAAGGCGCGTCCCATCTGGACCGGGTCGGTCGCGCGGGCGACGGCGGTGTTGACCAGCACGCCGTCGAAACCCATTTCCATCGCCGCGATGGCGTGGGACGGTTTGCCGATGCCGGCGTCCACGATCAGCGCGATATCCGGGTAACGGGCGCGCAAGGTCCGCAGCGCATAGGGATTGTTCAAACCTTGCCCCGAACCGATCGGCGCCCCCCACGGCATCAGGATCGAGCAGCCGGCCTGAATCAGCCGCTCCGCCACCACCATGTCCTCGGTGGTGTAGGGAAAGACCTCGAACCCCCGCCGGCACAGCTCTTCCGCCGCCTCGACCAGCAGGAACGGGTGCGGTTGCAAGGTGTAATCGTCGCCGATCACTTCCAGCTTCAACCACGACGTTTCGAAAATTTCCCGCCCCATCTCGGCGGTGGTCACGGCTTCCTTCACGGTCTTGCAACCGGCGGTATTCGGCAGGACCTGTACCCCCATCGCCTTGATCGTGGACCAGAAGCGGTTTCCGGCTCGCTCGGTCGCCGACTCCCGCCGCAGCGAGACGGTCACGATCTCGGCGCCCGAGGCGACGATGGCCTGTTGCAGCACCGCCAGCGACGGATAGCGGGCGGTTCCCAGCAGCAGCCGCGAACGTAACTGGCGGCCCTCAATGTCCCAGAGCGGCGGGTTCGAATCGGTCACCGCTAACCTCCCTGCATCGGCGACACGATTTCCAGACGATCCCCGTCCTGAAGCTGACGGGTGGCATAGTCGCCACGCGGCACGAATTCGTCGTTACGCGCCACCGCGATCCGTGCGCCTTCGTAGCCCAAATCGCGGATGGCGTCCGCCAGCGAACGGGGACTTTCCAAGGTTTTCTTTTCTCCGTTGACTTCGATGATCATGCACGACCTCAACAACGTATTTTCGGGTTACCGCAATGGCACGCATTCTAGCGCGGGGCGGGCGCGTCCCAAAGCTTCGCCGTCTCGGCGGGCCGGCGCTGGTCGCGAATGAAGGTTGCGACGGTCTCCGCGACCAGCGGACTGAGCAGATAGCCGTGCCGGTACAGTCCGTTGATGCGCAACAAGTTATCCTGCTGAACGATGCGCGGTAAATGATCGGGCAGGGTCGGTCGGCACTGAACCTTCAGCTCCACGATCTCCGCTTCGGCGAAAGCCGGGTGCAAAGCGTAGGCCGCCGACAGCAATTCCAGGGCGGAACGGACGGTCGCGGGCCGCAACGAGTCGCTTTCGATGCTGGTCGCCCCGACCACGAAACGATTTCCGGGACGCGGCACGATATACAGCGGATAGCGAGGATGCATCATGCGAATCGGACGACGCAGACGAACCTCGTCGGTGCGCAAGGCCAGAATCTCGCCCCGAACGCCCCGCAAATCCGTCATCTGGTCGCTGGCCGCCAGCCCCCGACAATCCAACACCCAGTCGAAGGTCTGGCGTTCGTCCCGTGCCGTGATCTCTCCCGGCGCCAAATCCTGAACCTCGGTCTCGAAACACAGCGTCGCGCCGTTTTGGCGTAGCGTTTCGACCAAGGACGGCAGCAAGGAACGCGGGTCGATCTCGCCTTCTGGAGAGAGGTACAGACCTTCGCCGAAGCGGCCTTCCAGTTCGGGTTCCAACTCGCGCAATTCGTCGCGCCGCAACCATTGCAGATGCGTGCCGAAGCCGGCGTGCTCGACTCGCTCGGCCAGATGTTGCATGCCCGCCCGGTCCCGATGATGCGCGACCACCAGCGTGCCTTCGCAGCTCATGTGCACGGGTTGGGCGAGGGTCGGCACGATGTGCCGCCACAGCGCCAAGGCGGAAACACCCCAGCGAGCGACTTCTGCTTCCGCCTCGCTCAGCTCGCAGTACGGGGCCAGCATCCCCGCCCCGACATGGCTGCAATGATGGTCCAGGCGCTCGCCACCCCGTTCGAAGAGGGTGATCCGATGCCCTTGGCGTTGCAAGCACAGGGCCTGGGTCAGACCGGTAATTCCCGCGCCGATCACGGCGATCTGGTAGGGGTGCACTTCATCCTCTGCAAGCTAGCTGGAGTGAAACGTATCGACGGCCGCCGTTTCAAGGCAGCAGCACGGTGGAACCGGTGGTCTGGCGCGCTTCCAGGTCGCGGTGCGCACGGGCGGTTTCGGCCAGCGGATAGGTCTGACGCACTTCGATCCTGACCGCCCCGCTGGAAACCACCTCGAACAGTTCGGAGGCGCTGGCCAGCAAATCGGCGCGCTGGGCCGTATACGTCATCAAGGTCGGCCGGGTGAAGAACAGCGAACCCTTGGCGGCCAAAATTCCCGGCTCGAACGGCGGCACCGGCCCCGAGGCGTTGCCGAAGCTGACCATCATCCCCAGCGGCCGCAGGCAATCCAGCGAACCCATGAAAGTATCCTTGCCGACCGAATCGTAGACCGCCGCCACGCCCTGGCCGCCGGTAATCTCGCGCACCCGCTCGGTGAAATTCTCACGGTTGTAGACGATGACGTGATGGCAACCGTGGGCGCGGGCCAATTCGGCTTTCTCGTCGTTGCCCACCGTGCCGATCACGGTCGCGCCCAGATGCCGCGCCCACTGACTGGCGATCAGCCCGACCCCACCGGCGGCGGCGTGCAGCAGGATCGCGTCACCCGCTTGCACTCGGTAGGTGCGCCGCAACAGGTATTGCGCGGTCATGCCTTGCAGCATCATCGCGGCAGCGGTTCGATCGTCGATGGCGTCGGGCAGCGCCACCACCCGGTCAGCCGGGATCAGTCGGACTTCGGCGTAGGCACCGACCGGCGGGCTAGCATAGGCGATCCGGTCGCCAGGCTTGAATTCGGTCACACCATCGCCCACCGCTTCCACCTGTCCCGCGCCTTCCATGCCCAGCGTCCAGGGCAGCGACGGCAAGGGATACAGACCGGTGCGATGATAGACATCGATGTAATTGAGACCGACGGCGCCGTGGCGCACCCGAAGCTGGCCGGGGCCGGGCTCGCCCACCTCGACCTCTTCCCAGCGCAACACTTCGGGACCGCCGTGTTCATGGATGCGGATGGCTTTGGACATGGCCTTCTCCTCAGATGGTGAGTGGGAAATTCAAGTGTACTATCCCGCCAACGGCGATTCCTCAATTCAACCGAGCCACCGGCGCGCGTTGCGGAACAGCCGCAGCCACGGCCCGTCTTCACTCCAACCATCGGGATGCCAGGAATACTGCGCCGTGCGGAACAACCGCTCCGGATGCGGCATCAGGATGGTGAAACGGCCGTCGCGGCTAGTCAGTCCGGTGATCCCGCCCGGCGAGCCGTTGGGATTGGCTGGGTAGCTCTCGGCCGGCTTGCCGTGATGATCCACGAAACGCAGCGCGACCAAACCCGCCGCCAGCGCCGCATCCGCGCCGCCCGTATCGCGGAACTCCGCCCGTCCCTCTCCGTGCGCCACCGCGACCGGCAGCCGCGAACCCTCCATGCCACGTAGGAACAACGACGGCGACGGCAGCACTTCCACCAGGCTCAAGCGCGCTTCGAACTGCTCCACCCGATTGCGCACGAAGCGCGGCCATGGTTCGGTTCCGCCGATCAACTCATGCAGATTGGACAACATCTGACAGCCGTTGCAGACACCCAGCGCGAAACTGTCGGGGCGGGCAAAGAAGGCGGCGAATTGCTCGCGAGCGCGGGCATTGAACAGAATCGACTTGGCCCAACCCTCGCCGGCACCCAGCACGTCGCCATAGGAAAATCCGCCGCAGGCTACCAAACCGTGGAAATCGGCTAGTGAGACCCGTCCGGCCATGATGTCGCTCATGTGCACGTCCACCGCCGCGAAGCCGGCCCGGTCGAAGGCCGCCGCCATTTCGATCTGACCGTTGACGCCCTGCTCGCGCAGGATGGCCATCCGCGGACGCGCGCCGTTGGCGATGAACGGCGCCGCCACATCCTCGGCGGGATCGAAGCTCAGCCGCGCGTTCAAGCCCGGATCGGCCGGATCGCAGGCGGCGTCGAACGCTTCGCGGGCACAATCGGGATGGTCGCGCAGCGCTTGTAGCCGATAACTGGTTTCCGACCACAGCCGCCGCAATTCGGCGCGACTGGTGGTAAACACGGTTTCGCCGGCGTGACGCAGAATCAACCGATCCTGGCCATTCGGCGCCCCGATCACATGGCTGCACTCGCCCAAACCGGCGGCGACCAAGCGTCCCAATACCACGCCGCGATCCCGCGCCCGTACCTGCACCACCGCGCCCAGTTCCTCGGCGAACAGTGCCGGCAGCAATCCTTCGCCCAGATCGTCCAGCAGCACCGTCACGCCGCAACCACCGGCGAACATCATCTCCGCCAGCACCGCCAACAAGCCGCCATCGGAACGGTCGTGATAGGCCAGCAATCGCCCGGTGGCGTTAAGCTCCTGAATGACGGCAAAGAAAGCCGCCAGCTCTTCTGGTTTATCCACATCGGGAACGCAGTCGCCCAACTGGTTGTAAACCTGCGCCAACGCCGAGCCGCCCAACCGATTTTTTCCGCGCCCGAGATCGATCAGGATCAGATCGGTATCGCCCCGGTCGGTGCGCAATTGCGGCGTCAGGGTGCGGCGCAGGTCCTGGACCGGGGCGAAGGCGGAGACGATCAGCGACAGCGGACCCACCACACTCTTGGATTCGCCGGCCACATCCCAGACCGTCTTCATCGACAGCGAATCCTTGCCAACCGGGATGGCGATGCCCAGCGCCGGGCACAGCTCCATGCCCACCGCCCGGACGGTATCGAACAACCGGGCATCTTCGCCGGGATGGCCGGCCGCCGCCATCCAGTTGGCCGACAGTTTGACATCGCCCAGCTTGTCGATGCGGGCGGCGGCGATGTTGGTCAGCGCCTCGCCAACCGCCATCCGGCCGGAAGCCGGCGCGTCCAGCAGCGCCAACGGCGCTCGCTCGCCCATGGCCATCGCTTCGCCGGTGTCGGCATCGAAACTGGTGGCGGTCACCGCCACATCGCTGACCGGCACCTGCCACGGTCCGACCATCTGATCGCGGCAGACCAGGCCGGTCACAGTGCGATCGCCGATGGTGATCAGAAAACTTTTGTCGGCCACCGCCGGGAAGCGCAACACCCGCGCCGCCGCTTCGTCCAGTTCGATACCCGCCAGATCGAGCGCCCCAGACGCGGCCGGGGCGTGCGTCACCTCGCGCAGCAGCTTCGGCGGCTTGCCGAACAGCACGTTCATCGGTAAATCCACCGGCCGGTTGTCGAACTGGCGATCCTCGACCGTCAGGCGCGGGGCTTCCGTGGCGGTGCCGATCACCGCATACGGACAGCGTTCGCGTTCACATAGCGTCCTGAACGTCTCCAGACCTTCGGCGGCGATGGCCAGCACATAGCGCTCCTGCGCCTCGTTGCACCAGATCTGCATCGGCGACATGCCGGGGTCGTCGTTCGGCACATCGCGCAATTCGAAGCGCCCGCCTCGTCCGGCGTCATGGATGATTTCCGGCACGGCGTTGGACAATCCGCCCGCCCCGACATCGTGAATCGAGAGGATGGGATTGGCCGTGCCCAGCGCCGTGCAACGGTCGATGACTTCCTGGGCGCGACGCTGGATTTCCGGGTTGCCGCGCTGCACCGAAGCGAAATCGAGCTCCGCGTGCGAACTGCCGGTCGCCATGCTGGAGGCCGCGCCGCCACCCAACCCGATCAGCAACGCCGGTCCGCCCAAGGCGACGATGGCGGCTCCCGGCAGCAGCTCGGCCTTGTGGACATGCGGCTCGCGGATGTTGCCCAGTCCGCCGGCGATCATGATCGGCTTGTGATAGCCGCGCCGCTGTCCGTCGGGACCATCCTCCTCAAAGGCACGAAAGTAGCCGGCCAAATTAGGACGACCGAATTCGTTGTTGAAGGCGGCCGCGCCGATGGGACCTTCCAACATGATGTCCAGCGCCGAGACGATACGGTCCGGTTTGCCGTAGTCCCGCTCCCAGGGCTGGGCGAAATCGGGAATACGCAGATGCGAGACCGAAAAGCCGCACAAACCGGCCTTGGGTTTGGCCCCGCGCCCGGTCGCGCCTTCGTCGCGGATTTCGCCGCCGGAACCGGTCGCCGCGCCTGGGAAGGGCGAAATGGCGGTCGGGTGATTGTGCGTCTCCACCTTCATCAGGATATGCACGTCTTCCGGGTGATAGCGATACTGACTGTCGGCCGGATCGGGAAAAAAGCGTCCGGCGGAAAATCCCGTCATCACCGCCGCGTTATCGTGGTAGGCCGACAACACATCGGCGGGGTGGCGCTCGTGAGTGTGGCGGATCATCGCGAACAGCGAGCGATCTTGCGCGATGCCATCGATGATCCAATCAGCATTGAAGATCTTGTGCCGGCAATGCTCCGAGTTCGCCTGTGCGAACATCATCAGTTCCACGTCGCTGGGGTTGCGTTCCAAACGGATGAAGCTGTCGAGCAGATAGTCGATTTCGTCCTCCGACAGCGCCAATCCCAGTTCGCGGTTGGCGACCACCAGGGCGTCGCGCCCACCGCTGAGCAGGTCCACGCTGGCCAGTGGCGCCGGCTCGGCCTGGGCGAACAGCAGGGCGGGATCGTCGTCCGGCTCCAACACCGCTTCGGTCATGCGGTCGTGCAGCAATGGTTTCAGGAGCGCCTGCTCCCCGGCGGTCAACGCCCGTGTCGATTCGAGGTAATACGCCACGCCGCGCTCAATGCGGCGGACGTGTTGCAAGCCGCAGTTGCGAGCGATGTCGGTGGCTTTGGACGACCAGGGCGAGAGGGTGCCGGGGCGAGGAACGACCAAGAAGGTGGGTTCGCTGGTCAGATGACGTTGCGTGGCGGTGGGACCGTACTGAAGCAATCGGTCCAGTACCTCGCGATCATGCGTGATCAGGCGGCCGTCCACGAAATGGACGAACTCGGCGTAGATCTCGGTGACGACTGGAACCCGCCGACGCAACGCGGTCAGCAGCTTCTCCAGACGGAACGGCGACAGGGCGGGGCTCCCACGGAAACGCAGCATCGCGAACACTCTCCTGGATCGGCTGGAAAGCGCGGATGATAGCAGCAATCGCCGATTCACCGGCCATGGTGGAGCGGTACGAACCCGGACAATCTCGTCATGTAGCTCTTGATGGCGGGCTCGGACAAGGCCATCCGCCGGGCCGAGCGGTATCCGCGTCCTACTTCCCCACCCGCAACAGGCTGCTCAAGCCCTGCTGGTCGAGAAACGTATTGGCGTGCTCCCGGATGGCGGCGGCGTTGTCCATCCGCATCGCCTCGGCGAGCACATCCTGAGTGGCTTCATAGCGAATACTGCGGATCATCCACTTGATCTTGAGCAAGCTGCCCAGATTCATGCTCAGGCTATCCACGCCCATCGCCATCAACAGTAGGGCGGACGCCGGGTCGCCAGCCATCTCGCCGCACACGCCGACCGGCTTGCCAGCGGCCTGGCCACCCTCGACCACTTGGCGGATCGCCAGCAGCACCGCCGGATGCAGCGGATCGTACAGCTTGGCGACCCGGTCGTTGTTGCGGTCCACCGCCAGCAGGTACTGGGTCAGGTCGTTGCTGCCGACGGAGACGAAATCGACCATCCGCACCAAGCGATCGATCTGATACACCGCCGATGGCACTTCCACCATGATGCCGACTCGCGGCGTTCGAACCGGCACCCCGTCTTCCCGCAATTCCACCTCGGAACAACGCAGCAAATCCAGCGCCTCGCTCAACTCGCCAACGCCGCCGATCATCGGAAACAGGATCGCTAGATTGGGATAGACCGCGCCAGCCCGCAGCATCGCCCGCAACTGCGTCTTGAACAGGTCAGGCTGATCCAGACTGATGCGGATACCGCGCCAGCCCAGAAATGGATTCTGCTCACTGATGGGAAAATACGGCAACGGCTTGTCGCCACCCACATCCAAGGTGCGCAGCACCACCGGATGCGGTTCCATGATCCTCAGCACCCGAGTGTAGATGGTGGCCTGCTCTTCCTCGCCGGGAAAACGATCGCGCAGAAAGAAATGCAGCTCCGAGCGATATAGCCCCACACCCTGTACCCCACTGTTGCGAGCGGCGGCGATATCGGCGAACAAACCGGAATTGGCATGCAGTTCCAGGCGATGCTCGTCCAGGGTCTCGGCCGGCAGATCGCGCAGATGCTGCAAACCACGCGACAGTTCGGCCTCCTCGGCAATCAGCTTCAGATATTCCTGGCGCAATGCCGAGCTGGGCTGGATGCAGACCCGCACCGTGTAGCCATCCACCGCCACCTCGCGGCCGTTCAAGCGACCCGGCGGCAGGTTGCTGACGCCGAACACCGCCGGAACGCCCAAGCCGCGCGCCAGCAGGGCAACGTGCGAAGTACCGGTGCCACGCACCGACACCAACCCCTTCAACTTCTCGGGCGGCACGTCCAGCAGTTGCGAAACGCTGATCTCTTCGCCCATCAGAATGGTGTGATCGGGATAATGGCGATTGACCACCTGCTCCTCCTGCAAGCGGTCCAGCAGGCGTTGGCCAAGGTCGAGGATGTCGGCGGCACGCTCGCGCAGGTAGGGGTCGTCCATTTCCGCGAAAATATTGGCGTATTCCAGGACCGTGGCCCGCAGCGCGCCGGGTGCCCAGTTGCCGGCGATGATCCGCTCCAAGGTACCGTTGACCAGGCTGTCGCTGCTCAGTAGCAATCCGTAAGCATCGAACAACGCTCGGTCGCCGGCCGCCAGCAGCAGCCGCATCCGCTCGCTCAGGCGTTGCAGCTCGGCCAACTCCGCCGCCACCGCCTGGCGGAAGCGCGAAGCCTCGGCCTCCGGATCGTCGATGTCCTTGTCAGGCACCCGATCCAGAGCGGTGGCCGGAAACACCACCACCGCCTCGCCGATCGCCAGACCGCGAGCACTGGCCACCCCCTCCAGAAACAGCGTGCCCGACAGCGCATCGTCGTCGAGTCGTTCCAGCGCCTGGCGGATTTCCGCTTGGTTGATGCAGCCAGCCAGTTGCGCCGCCAACGTCACCAGAAACGACTCCTCGTCGGCGGTGTACTTGCGCTGCTCGCGCTGCTGCGACACCAGCACGCCAAATACCTTGCGGCGACGGACGATCGGTACACCGATGAACCCACGGAACGGGGCCTCGCCGGTGGCGGCGATGTAGCGGAAAGCGGGATGGGCGGGGGCGTTATCGACGTTGACCGGCTCGGCGCGGGTGGCGGCCAGTCCGGTCAACCCTTGACCGAGTTTCAGCCGCACCTTGCCGACCGCGCCCGGTCGCAGACCATCGGTGGCCATCAGCACATGTTCGCCACGGGTATGATCGGTCATGTACACCGAGCAGACATCAGTATGAATCGCGGCCTTGACCTCGACCACGATCAGGTTGAGCGCCTCGCTCAAGTCGCGGGTGGCGTTGATGTCCTGCACGATACGCCGCAGGATGTCCAGCATGGAACCGTCCTCAACAGGCAGCGAAGCGGGAACCGTCAGCGCCGGAACATGCGGTGCGGACGCAATGCGGTCGGGTGCGGCGAGCAAACCTCGTCCGGGGATGACATGACAACCGGCGACGGCTCCAGCGCCGGCATGGTGGGCGTTGCCTCCAGCCCGCCCAGGCGCCGCGCCGAAACCACCATGCGGGTGATGACGGGATGCTGGCCGATCTCCACCCGCCGCAGCGGCAGTACCACCACATGCTTGACCACGGTGGCGGGTTGCCGGGCAGGCTCGGGCAACCGGGACCGGGCCGACGGCGATGGCGACGGGCGGGATACGACGGTCTCGGGCAACTTGGAATCGCGTGGCGCCCGCCGCAATGGTGGGCGATCGGAAAACAGCAGCGGAGCCAGTTCGTACAGCGCTCGCCAGTAGACATGACGTTTGAAAGGCACCACGGCACGCAGCGGGTACCAGTAGTCCACCCATCGCCAGTGGTCGAACTCGGGGCGTTCGGATAAATCCAGCCGCACCGCTTCCTCGCCGCCCAGCATCCGCAACAAGAACCAGATCTGTTTCTGGCCGATGCAGGTCGACTTGCCGCCGCGCCGGATCAAACGCTTGGGCAAGCGGTAACGCAGCCAGCCCTTGGTGCAGCCGATCACTTGAACGTGCTCCGGCCGCAGGCCAACTTCTTCGGCCAGCTCGCGAAACATGGCCTGCTCGGGCGATTCATCCCGCTGGATGCCACCCTGGGGAAACTGCCAGGACCGCTGCCCGATCCGCTTCGCCCAGAAAAGGCGCCCTTCTTCGTTACACAGAATGATGCCAACGTTAGGCCGATAACCCTCCGAATCGATCACGGTTGGAAACCGATAGGCTGCAATGAATAATTCATCGTATTTTTTCATAAGTATCAATCCTTGTTCCACTGGAATATCCATCGCAGTCACAAATTTCTCGTAAACCTCGCCGTCCGGGCCGGGGCGCGAGTCGCATTCGCGCCCAGCCAGCCGCTCAGGAACCCGCTATCATCAATACGATCAAGCATAGCCCGCGATTTGGGCAAGCGTCGGGGCACGCCCGCTCCAATCGCCCTCGTCGTCATGATTTCAAGGAGTCCGCGATGCGCCGTTTCTCGTTGCCGTTCTTCCTGCTGGCGCTACTGCTGTCGGTCGGCGCCCACGCCTTCGACGATCCGACACTGGCGGTGACCGCCGCCCAGTACCTGCAATCCATTCGCGACAACCGCAACCCTGCGGGTCAGCCAGCCGCCACACTGACGCAACAGGCTGAGCAACTGGCCCGGCAACACAATCTGACCGCCGCCATCGAGCGCTACGAAACCGCCCTGGCCGCCAGCGCGCCAGCGGCGGTCTGGCTGGATCTAAGTCAGGCATGGCGCACTTTGGCGCAAAGCGCCAAAGACTCGCAAACCCAGCAGCAGGCACGGGAACGCACCCAACAGGCAGCCTGGAACGCCCTTCAGGCGGCGCGCGCGCCGTTCGAACGCGCCCGCGCCCTGTTCTGGTTGGGTGAACTGTACGACCAGAGCCAGTCGTCCAAACAAGCCATGGCCGCCTTCCGCGAGGGATTGGAACTGGAAGACAATCCGCGCATCGCCAAGCGTTATCAGGAACTGGCCGACGCCAACGCCTTCCAGATCAAGGGCGTTTCGGTCGAATCCGACAGCGCCGCACCAAAAATCTGTCTGAACTTCTCCGACGACCTGGCCAAGGATCGGCGGATTCATTACGAGGATTACCTGCTCGTCCAACCCGCTATCCAGGCGATCGCCAGCGCCAAGGAACAGCAACTCTGCGTGGAAGGGGTCAGCCACGGCCAAAGCTACACCATCACCGCCCGGGCCGGCATCCCCTCCGCCACCGGCGAGAAAACTCGCGCCAGTCAGGAGTTCACCGCCAAGGTCGAGGATCGCGAACCGACCCTGGGTTTCCGCGGCGCGACCTATGTGCTACCCAAGGCCGATGGCCAACATCTACCCTTGACCAGCGTCAACCTGGACGCGGCACGGCTGCGAGTGCTGCGGATCAACGACCGCAACCTGCTACGGGAGATCGAAAACCGTCGCATCACCAACCTACTGGACGGCTACGATCTCAACGCCATCGCCAAGCAATCCGGCGAGCAGGTGTGGGAAGGAACCCTAACCCTGGCCACCGGCGAGCGCAACCAGGAAATCACCACCGCCATCCCGATTGGCGAGATTCTGCGCGACCCGCAACCGGGCATTTACATTGTCTCCGCCGAACCGGTCAGTCAGGACCCGGACAGCTACGAGAACCGGGCCACGCAATGGTTGGTGGTCTCCGATATCGGGCTGTTCACTCTGCGCGGCGACGATGGCCTGCATGTGTTCGTTCGCTCGCTAGCCGGCGCCAAGCCGCTACCGGGCATCGAACTGCGGCTGTACGCCCGCAACAATGGCGAACTGGGCAAGGCGGTCACCGACCGCCAAGGTTATGCCCGACTCGATCCGGGTCTGCTACGTGGCGCCGGCGGTCGCGAACCAGCGGCGCTGATGGCCTTCGGCAAGGGCGACTACAACTTTCTCGACCTGACCAAACCCGCCTTCGATCTCAGCGACCGAGGCGTTGGAGGCCGCGCCGCGCCGGGATCAGTGGATACCTTCTTATATACGGAGCGCGGGGTCTACCGGCCCGGCGAGACGGTGGAGTTGATGGCGCTGGCGCGCGATAGCCGCGGTTACGCGCTCCCCGAAACGCCGCTGACCCTGAAGGTGTTCCGCCCGGATACGGTGGAAATCGCCCAGTTGCGGCCGAGCAACCCGGCATTGGGGGGCTACCACGTTCAGTTGCCGCTACCGCTGAACGCCCGCACCGGCGAGTGGACGGTCAAGGCCTATACCGACCCCAAGGGCGAACCGGTCGGGCAACTGAAATTTCAGGTCGAGGATTTCGTGCCGCAGCAGTTGAAATTGGAACTGAACTCGACGGCAACGATGCTGAAACCGGGCGAGCCGGCGGTGGTGGACATCGACGGCCGCTTCCTGTACGGCGCGCCGGCCGCCAATCTCAAGGCGGAAGCCGAACTGGTGCTGGACGAGGACGCCAACCCCTATCCGGCTTTCCCCGGCTACCGTTTCGGATTGGCGCAGGACAGTTGGACCGCGCAACGTTTCCCAGTGGCGCTGGCCGGCACCGACGCCCAGGGCAAGGCACAGGCGTCGATCGAGCTGGAGCAGACACCCGACACCAGCCGACCGTTACTGGCCAAGGTGCGGGTATCGCTGTTCGAGCCGGGCGGGCGACCGGTGAACCGCAGCCTGGATCTGCCCTATCGAGCCCAACCTTTCGCCATCGGCATCAAGCCGCGCTTCGGCGATGGCGGCGTCCAGACCGGCCAAGACGCGGTATTCGAGGTGATCGCACTCGACCCGATGGGCCAGCCGCTGGCCAAAAACGGGCTGCGCGCCGAACTGGTACGTGAGGACTATCAGTATTATTGGTATCACGATGAAGGCCGCTGGAACTACAAGATGATCATCCGCGACAGCACGCCGGCCGGTGGTCAGACCCTGAACCTCGCTGCTGGCCAGCCGACCGTGGTGACCCAACGAGGGTTGGACTGGGGCCATTACCGACTGGACGTGCTCGATCCGGCCACCGGCGTCGCCTCCAGCGTGCGCTTCACCGCCGGCTGGTTCGAAACCCCCAACGAAGGCGACACCCCCGATCAGATGAAGGTCACGCTGGATAAACCGCGTTACCAGCCGGCGAAACCGCCAAGATCTTCGTACGCGCGCCCTTCGCCGGCGAGGTGCTGCTGAACGTGGTCGGCGACCGGCTGTGGCTGAGCAAAACCGTCAGCGCGAGCGCCGATGGCGCGACGGTGGAACTACCGATTCCCGCCGAGTGGGGTCCGGGCGTGTACATCGCCGCCACCGCGTTCCGCCCGGCGGACAGCGCCAAGCAACGCGGACCGGGGCGGGCCATCGGCGTGGCCTGGGTGGGACTGGACCCCGCGCCGCGCACCCTGACTATCACCCTCGACGCGCCAGCCGAATGGAAGCCGCGCCAGACCGTGGAACTGCCGGTTGCGGTTACCGGACTCGACGCCGGCCAGCCGGCCTGGCTGACGGTGGCGGCGGTGGACGAAGGCATCCTGCAACTGACCGACTTCGCCACGCCGGACCCGGTGCAATACTTCCTCGGCAAGCGCCGGCTGAGCATGCAGGTGTTGGATCTATACGGAAAACTGATCGAAGCCGGCGGGCGACCGGGCCAGCTCCGGGTCGGCGGCGACGCCGGCAGCCGGCAACTGGACGCCTCCGGCATCCGCACGGTGAAAACCCTGGCCCTGTTCTCGGGACCGGTCGCGCTGGACGGCGACGGGCGGGCGCGCGTGCCGCTGGCGCTGCCCGACTTCAACGGCCAATTGCGGTTGATGGCGGTGGTCTGGAACCACGACCGAGTTGGCCAAGCCGAAGCCAAACCGCTGGTACGCGACCCGCTGGTGGCGCAAGTCTACCTGCCGCGGTTCCTGGCGCCGGAGGACGACAGCCGGATCACCGTGACCGTGCGGAACCTGAGCGCCCCGCCGGGCGATTATCAACTACGCCTGAGCGCCGATGGCGCGGTGGCGGTGGAAGAGCCGGCGACCTTCACCTTCACGGTGACCGATTCCGCCACTCAAAACCAGGACAGTCGGACCTTCACCTTGCGTGGTTTGCAACCGGGTAAGGGCCAGGTTCACTTACAGATCACGGGACCGAACAACTTCCAACTGGTGCGGGAAGCGGACATCGGAGTGCGACCGGCCCAGACCATCGTCAGCAACCGTGTCGCGCAACGCCTGAACCCTGGCGAAACGCTGCGACTCGGCGGCGAGGCGTTGAACGACTATCTGCCCGGCACCGGACAGGCGCAATTGAGCGTCGCCAGCCGGCCCAACCTCAATGTGCCCGAACTGCTGGCCGAACTGGATCGCTATCCCTACGGGTGTCTGGAGCAGACCACCAGCCGCGCCCTACCACTGCTGTATTTCAACCAGGTCGCCCAAGCCTGGGTCGGCCAAAACGCCACCGAAGCCGGTTTGCGGGCACGGGTGCAAGGAGCGATCCAACGCATCCTGAACTTGCAGGATGCCGGCGGCGGTTTCGGGCTATGGAGTCCCAGTAACGAGATTGAGGATTGGCTGTCGGCCTACGCCATGGATTTCCTGGTTCGCGCCCGGCAGGAACAGTATCTGGTACCGGAAGCGGCTTATCAAAGCGGCTTGAAACGCTTGCAGGAGCGGGTGAACGAAGGCGACTTCGATACCGAACATCTCGGCTGGCGGGCCTACAACCTGTACGTGCTGGCGCGGGTGCAGAAGGCGGCCATCGGCGATCTGCGCTATCTACACGATAACTACTTGCAGAAACTGCCAAACGCGCTGGCGCAAGCTCAACTGGGCGCGGCGCTGGCCCGCTACGGCGAACTGGGCCGGGCGCGGGAAGCCTTCACCGCCGCGCTGAACCGGACCGAACGGACGTGGACGCGCGATTACGGTAGTCCGCTACGCGACCGGGCGGCGGTGCTGGCGCTGCTGGCCGAAGTGAAACTGCTGCCGGAGCGGGTGCCGGATTTGGCCGATCAGGTGGCCGCCAACTTCAACACCCGTCGCTACAGCAGTACCCAGGAACAGGCCTGGTTACTACTGGCGGCGCGGGCACTGTTGCAACAGCCGGGGCAACTGCAACTAGGCGTGGACGGACAATCTACCACCGCCGATCCGTTCTACCGGTCGCTGACGAGCGAGGCGCTGGCCAAGGGGTTGACCGTGACCAACCAGGGCGGACAGCCGGCCTGGTATACCCTGAACCGGAGCGGGGTGCCGGTCGCACCGCAACCACCAGCTCAGGAGGGTTTCACCATCAGCCGCCGCTATTACACTCGGACCGGCAAGGCGCTGGACCCGACTCAGATCCGCCAAAACGACCTGTTGGTGGCGGTGATCACCGGCGAGGCGATGAGCAGTGAACAGCAGCAAGCGCTGGTGGTGGATCTACTGCCGGCGGGGCTGGAAATCGAGAATGCTCGGCTGGCGCACAACGCTTCGACCGCTGAACTAGCCTGGTTGCCGGAATTGACTGAAACACTGCACACCGAGATTCGAGACGACCGCTTCGTAGCGGCACTGGATCTCGATCCGGGCGACAAGCGGCGGTTCACCCTAGCCTATCTGGCGCGGGCGGTGACGCCCGGTGTCTACCAACAACCGGCGGTGTACGTGGAGGATATGTACAAACCGTGGCAGTTCGGGCGCGGGTCGATGGGGACGGTGAAGGTGGAGTAAGCCGAAGGATAGGCCAGGTTAGCGGGCCAGGGATCGGCCCGCGCTCGGCAGTCGCGCCGTCAATGTATCCGAACAACCCCGCTTAGGCGCTTCCGGCAATTCCCGAGCATGTTTTTCTGGCAACTTTAATTCCACTTTGTCAGAACATCCGTCACTACTCAGCAAGCTCCCCGACATGACAAAGCCGGGACTACCTTATTTATTCAATAAAATTCAAATAGATAAATCTGCCAAAAATTAAAATAATATTGTAGCCCAATATTTACCAAGGGAGTTCGTCCTGCATGACCGCGCCACCGGAAGAAACCCGCGCCCAGCCGGTCGAGGTCACCTGTCCGGGCTGTTTTCACCCGCGCGAATGGGACGCGGCCGGCATCTGTCCGATCTGCCATTACCGGGCCAATGCCGAGGGGCGATCCGCCGCGCTACTGCCGGTTGGGACGCAACTCAAGGGTTATGTGATCGGAGAAAAGCTGGGCCAGGGCGGCTTCGGGATCACCTATCGCGGCTTCGACGTGACCCTGAAGATGAAGGTCGCGATCAAGGAATACTACCCCAGCGAATTTGTCGGGCGCTCGACCGACCGCAAGACGGTGGTGCTCAACAGCCGCGACCACGAAGAGCTATTCCACTACGGGCTACGCACCTTCCTGCAAGAAGCGCAAACCATCGCGCAATTGCGTCATCCGCATCTGGTGCGGGTGGTGAACTTCTTCGAGTTGAACGACACTGCCTATCTGGTGATGGACTACTACGAAGGCGAGGACCTGGCGCGGCATCTGAAACCGCCCCGAACAGGACAACCGGGAATCCAGTTGCCGTGGCGGCGGGCAATCAAGTTAATGCTGCCGGTGCTGGACGGCTTGCAGAAAGTGCATCAAGCCGGCTTCATGCACCGGGACATCAAGCCGGGCAATCTCTATCTGACTCGTGACGACGAATTGATTCTGCTGGATTTCGGTTCGGCCCGCCAGGTGACCGGCACCCACACCCGCAGCCTGCTGATCTACTCCGAAGGCTTCGCACCCTACGAACAATATCTGCAAGGTCATCTGAACCGACAGGGACCGTGGACCGACGTTTATGCCGTGGCGGCGACGCTGTACTTCATGCTAACCGCGCGGCGATTGCCGGCGGCGCTGGACCGGAAACAGGCGACGCTGCTGCAACAACCGGATGTGCTCAAACCGACCCGCCATTTTCTCCCAGATCTCCCACCCGCACTGGACACCGCCCTGCTCCGGGCGCTGGCGGTGGAACCGGAACAGCGGCTGCAATCGGTCGCCGCGTTCAAGCAGCATCTGGAAACCGCGCTGACGGAAGACGACAAGCCACGCCCAAAACCGCCGCCCGAGCCGCCACCCGAGCCCCAACCAGAAGCGCCGACCTTGGCCATGACAGCCCCGGAACGGCTGGCCGAGCCCCAACCAGAAGCGCCGACCTTGGCCATGACAGCCCCGGAACGGCCGGCCAAACCGAACTGGCGGGTCGCGGCAGTGGTCCTCCCGGTGATCGGGCTAGTGGCGTGGGGTGGGTGGTGGCTCGGGTTGAGAACTGCGTCGGAATCACCAGAACCCCCAGCGATCATGACGCCGCCGGCCGCCGAACCACAACCGGATACAGCGACGCCGCCGGTTGTCGAACCACAGCCGGTCGAGGCAACGCCCGCCGGCCGTCGAACCACAACCGGTCGAGGCAACGCCGCCGGTCGCCGAATCGCCGCCGGTCGCGACCTTGCCCCTTGTGGAGCCGCGCACTTATCTGACGGTCAAGACCGAGCCGCCTAGCGCTCAAGTTCGCATCATGAACATCGGTCCGGTGTATCGGGACGGCATTGAATTGCCACCGGGCAATTACGACCTTGAGGTGAGCGCCCCCCGGCTATCAACCCTATCGAAAGTGGCATACTTTGGCTGTGGGCGCGCAAGAACTGAAGATCGCCTTGCCAGCGGAACTGCCTACCCCTGCCACACCGCCTCCGGACCCAGAAGATGTGGCCCGCCAGCAGCAACTCGATCTCCAATTGACGGTGGCCAAAAAAACTGCTGGAAGCGCGGGAGATTCCAGCGGCGCGGCGGGCGCTGGAAGACGCGAAAGCATTGGATCGAAAAGGGCGGGTCGAGGCGTTCCGGCGGGAACAGACCATGATCATGCAGGCTGCGGCGCTGGCCTTTCTGGATCAGGGCCAAGAGATGCTGGCCAAGCGGGTGACGGACGATCTGGGCCAGTGGGACCCGCAAAGTCCCGAATACCAGGCATTACAAGCGCGTTTGAGCGGCGGACGGTAAGACAGCACTAACGAATACAAAGGAGATCACGATGCAAAGCAGGTGGCCTTGGATCGGATTGGGCATTGTATTGGGGCTGATGGTTTTGCCGGTGTGGGGCACGGATCCGGACCCGGAGGCGGTGCGGCGGCTGATGGAAAAATACCGACGGGAAACCACGAAGAAATCACCACCGACCTCCAAGCCGGTGACAAAGCCGGCACCTGAACCAGCACCCAAGAAACCGGCGCGCAAATCAGCGCCCAAAAAGTCGGCAGTGAACTACGACCGTGAAGCCTGGAAGTCGGCCGAGAAATGTGGAACGGCGGCGTGTTTCGAGGCGTATCTGGCAGATTATCCGAAGGGGCGATATGCGCGAATGGCACGGGCGCGGCTGAAATCGGTGTCGGCACCCCGGACGCCAGAGCCAAAAACCCCAGTAGGTGCGCTTGCCGTGCCACCCCGTCCGACTCAAACCTTGTTGGCGGATCGCTATCAGGATAATGGTGACGGTACGGTCACGGATGTGCGAACCGGCTTGCAATGGATGCGCTGTTCGCTGGGACAGACATGGCAGGGTGGGACGTGTGTTGGCTGGGCTGAGGAGTACACATGGCAAGAGGCGCTGGATACCGCCGCCACGCTGAATCGCCAAGGGGGGTACGCTAGCTACAGCGACTGGCGGGTGCCGACCAAAAAAGAATTGCTAACTTTGATTTACTGCTCCAGCGGCCAGCCTAATATCTGGAACGATACAGGGCAAGCATGCCAAGGAGGATATGAACGCCCGACAATTTATCAACCGGTTTTTCCAAATACACCGGATTCGCGGTACTGGTCCTTAGGCAAAACGAGCTACTACACCCCGTGGATCGTTAGCTTCGGTTCTGGCTTCGCAGGTGCTGGCAAGGAGATTAACCTGGATTATCCGGAGGCCAATAAATCTGCGGCCGTGGGCATCGCAAAATTTAAGAATAAATTCCATGTGCGACTCGTGAGTAGCAAACGGTGATTCATCTAGCTCCCACGCTCCAGCATCGGAGCAAGCCCAGACGCTTCAGCGTCTTCCGTCATACCTTCGGACTCTTACCGCTGGAGCGGCCAGACGGCATTCCCACGCCTGAGCCTGGGAATCAGAGCCATCGCTTTGCGAGGTAATGCCCATGCGTTTTCCCTACGGCATCGCCGACTTCCGCAAGATCCGGGAAGAAGGCTATTTCTATGTGGATCGCAGCGACCGCATCGCGTTGCTGGAAGAAGCCGGTAGTCAACTGCTGTTCCTGCGCCCGCGCCGCTTCGGTAAAAGCCTGTGGCTATCCACGCTGGAAAACTATTACGACCTGGCACGGACGGATGATTTCGAACGGCTGTTCGGCGGGCTGAAAATTGGCCGGAATCCGACACCGCTACGCAATCGATACTTTGTCCTGAAGTTGAACTTCTCGGTGGTCGATCCCAGCGGCGATCATGCCGCGATTCGCCGGGCGTTGTTCGATCATGTCAACACTCAGATTGAAAACCTTGTCGCCGGGTACGCCCCCTGGCTTCGGCAACCGGTGCGCATCCAGTCGGACAATGCCATGACGAGCTTGCAATCGTTGCTGGGCGCGGTCTCCCAAACGCCCCACCGGCTGTATCTGCTGATCGACGAATACGACAATTTCGCCAACGAAGTCATGATCAGCCCATTGCAGGGCACGGATCGCTACCAGGAACTGGTGGAAAGCGAGGGCACGATCAAGACTTTCTTCAAGGCAGTCAAAGCCGGGGCGGAAGGGCGAGGGATCGATCGGGTGTTCCTGACCGGTGTATCGCCGGTGGTGTTGAGTGACATAACCAGCGGCTACAACGTCGCCAAGGACTTGACGCACCTGGACGAGTATCACGATCTCTGCGGGTTTACCGCTAGGGAGTTGGCGGACGCCCTGAGCGGGGTGCTGACCGAGCGGGGGATTCCCGCCGAGCAAGCTCCCGACATCCTGGAACTGCTGCAGCGCTTCTACAACGGCTATCGGTTCGGCGAAGGGGACAACCCGCTGCTCTACAATCCGACGCTGGCGTTGTATTTCCTGGACTACTTTGGCCGCTACGGCCGCTATCCGCGCCAGATGCTCGACGACAACCTGGCGATGGACCGAAACCGGATTCAGTACGTGGCCCGATTGCCGCACGGCGAAACGCTGGTGAATCAGGCACTGAACGACGCCAAACCGCTCGCCGTCGCGCAATTGGTCAATCGCTTCGGGGTGCGGGACATGCTCACCGCCCCGAAGAACCCCGATTTTCTCGCTACCCTGTTGTATTACTTCGGCGTTCTCACCCTGGCCGGACGGAACGAATGGGGTGAACTGAGCTTGACCATTCCCAATCAGGTGATCCGCAAGCTTTATGTCGAGCGCTTGCAAGAACAGTTACTACCGGACTATGACGACCAAGCGCAACGGCAAGAGCTGTGCCGAAGGTTCTACGCCACCGGCGACCTTGGCCCCCTCTGCGACCTGCTCGAACGGACCTATTTCAAGGTCTTCGACAACCGGGATTTGCGTTGGAGCAACGAGCTGGTGGTGAAAACGGCGTTTCTGGTGGTGCTGTTCAATGATGTGTTCTACGTCATGGACTCGGAACCGGCGCTGGGTCGGGGCTACGGCGATCTGCTGCTGCGGGTGCGATCCGACATGCGCCAATACGCCCTGCTCGATCACCTGTTGGAATTCAAGACGGTCAGTCTAAAGGAAGCCGGACTCAGCGGCGCCGATTTGGCGGCGAAGACATGGGAGGAGTTGCGCGCCCTGCCCGTGGTGGCGGAGCAGTTGCGGGAAGCCGAAATGCAGTTGACCGCCTATCGGGAAACGCTGAAGCGCACCGACGGCGAGAGTCTCAAGCTGCGTACCCACGCGGTGGTGAGTATCGGGCTGGAACGGCTGGTGTGGTGAATGTTAACTGCTGGAATTGCGGGGCCCGGTTTTGACTTTTGCGGCCCTACTCCCATGGCGGCAACTTCCCGAGTCAGGTTGACGACTTCGGAAAAGGAAAAGATCGAGACCAGACCCCGGCTGGATTCGATTTCTCAGAAAGGAGCGCTACGCAGTTTCGATAAAAAAGAACGCTCTGGCGATGAAATAGTGAATGTCGTCCTGCTCCACGAAGATGAAGTTCGCCATTAGATTATCCGCCGCCTGCTCGACAAAGGATTTCGCGGGCTTGGTGGAAGGCTTGGCTTTGGGAGAGGGCCGGGTCATGAGGTCATCGACGACGGAATCGATGTAGCTACCGACGTTGACCGTCTGTCCATGCGTCGAATAGGTCTCGTAGTGCCCGATGGTCACATGCAGGTTGTTGAGGGGTGCCCTGGGCAGATCGGCCTTATTACCCTGTGATGTCGCTTTGCCGCGTCCCATCAAGTAGAGCTTCACCGATTGCGGGAGGGTGCTCGGACCGTAGATGATATAAAGGGGACGGCCGCCCTGACCTGATACCCACTGGTACCAAAAAGTGGCGTCGTCGGGAACGATCTTCTTGCCATACAAGCAATCGAATCCCCAACACTCCTTCAGTCGCGACTGGTATTTTCCCAGAGTCCCAACCAGTTTGCGCATGCCCCCTCCGCCCCCCGAATGACACGCAATCACCAGGTTCTTGATATCGAGGGCAGGTGGGGTTGACGGATTCTGAAATCGGGCCAGGGCCGCCAGCACTTCGTCCAGGTAGCGCTCGCCCCATTTCTCGCCTTCCAGAGCGGCAACACTGTAATCCCCCTCAAATTCTTTTTTGGCATTGAGATACTCGTAACCCAGAAAGGGGGCGATGAGCACGACATCCTTGCCGGACCCAAGCACCTGTTCCCGCACCCGCGCCGCATCGCTGTGAAACAAGTATCGATGGTCTTTTACATAAAACCCGTGCAGCCACAGAACGACATTCAAGGCATGATTGGTAGCCAAATGTTTTGGCGGCAGGTAAACGGCCGTGGGCTTCCGGCAGGCGCTACCCCGTTTCGAAAACAAGGTCAGACCCGGAAAGGTCTTGACGGAATCCTGCTCAAGTTCACAAGGCATGAGAACTCCCTCCGGCACTTCAGGTTAAGAAGAGGGCCACACACGGGACGGCCAATATCCAGCGGGCTCGACAACAAAAGCCGTTGAAGGTTGAAGGATTTGGCCGGTCAATTCGCCAATGGCGATGTATTACACGCCGAATTTCGGAATATCGGAAGCAGATCCAATCTCTTGCCCCTCCGATGTCACCATCCTAATTCAGGACATTGTTGCCATGAGAGAAAATCCACAATAGACCGGACTTGCCCTCGACAGCTTCCTTGTCTCCCGAAATCGGCCGGTCATCAAAAACAGGCATCTTTCTTGCTAAGTCCGTGCATGGATTTTCCTTCCGAGCTCCATGCAACTTTCCGCGTGACTGGCACCAAGCCGGTTACGCTCAATGCCCTCCCAATCCACCACTTGTGAAACCGTATGCACGACTTCATTCCTCTGACGATCGCCGCCATCCTGCTGGTCGGGGTCGGCGCGCAATGGCTAGCCTGGTGGTTGGGCTTGCCCGCCATTCTGCCGCTGCTGGCCGTCGGTATCATCGCCGGCCCGATCACCGGCTGGCTCAACCCCGACCGTCTGCTTGGCGAGCTGCTGTTCCCCATGGTCTCGCTCGGCGTCGCCGTCATCCTGTTCGAAGGCGCGCTAACCCTGCGCTTCGCGGAAATTCGTGGCCAAGCTCGGGTGGTCCGCAACCTGGTCTCGTTCGGCGCGCTGATCAACTGGCTGCTCATCGCGCTCGCCACTCGCGTGTGCATGGACCTGCCCTGGTCCATGGCGCTGCTGTTCGGCGCGCTGGTCACCGTCACCGGCCCCACCGTGGTGGCCCCGCTGCTGCGCAGCGTTCGCCCTCAGCGCGAAATCGCCAGCATCCTGCGCTGGGAAGGCATCCTGATCGACCCCATCGGCGCCTTGCTGGCGGTGCTGGTGTTCGAGTTCACCGTTGCCGAACAGGATCAGGTCCAAAACACCCTGCTGCTGTTCGGCACCACCGTCGTCGCCGGCACTCTGCTCGGCCTGGCCGGCGCCTGGTTGCTCGCCAATTTGATGCGCCGGCAACTGCTACCCGAATACCTGCATCGCATCGGCAGTCTGGCGCTGGTGCTGGGCGTGTTCGCCTTTGCCAACGCCTTCGCCGCCGAATCCGGCCTGCTGGCGGTGACGGTCATGGGCATGCGGCTGGCCAACACCGAAAATCTGATCGTCGAGGACATTCTCAACTTCAAGGAAACCCTCACCCTGCTGTTGATCTCGATCCTGTTCATCGTGCTGGCGGCACGACTCGATCCTCACGCTTTTGCCGGCATGGGCTGGGGCGCGTTCGGCGTGATGCTAGCGATTCTCTTCGTTGCTCGCCCCGTCACGGTATGGCTATCCGCCATCGGTTCCAAACTCGATTGGCGACAAAAAACGGTACTGGCCTGGATCGCCCCGCGCGGCATCGTCGCGGCGGCGGTCTCCGCATTGTTCGCCCTGCAACTGGAGCGGCTGGGCCATGCCGAGGCCCGCACTCTGGTGGCACTGACCTTCTTGGTCATCCTGGTCACCGTGATCCTGCAAAGTCTCACCGCCAAGGCCGTGGTGAAAAAGCTGGGACTGGCGGCACCGCCGCCGCGCGGGGTGCTGATGACGGGCGCCACCCGGGTCGGACATGCGATAGCCAAGGCACTGCACGAGCGGGATATTCCGGTGATCCTGGCCGATCCGGTCTGGCAGAATCTCCGCCCGACCCGTATGGCTGGGATACCGGTCTACCACGGCAATGTCCTATCCGAACATGCCGATACCTATTTGGATCTCACCGGCATCGGCAAGTTGCTGGCCATGTCGCTGTGGATGGAGCGCAACACGCTCGCCGGCCTGTACTTCCGGCCGCTATTTGGAGCCGAGCATGTCTACACCCTGCGCCTAGACGAGGAGCGGGACAGCATCAACCGCAACCGAGTGACCCCGTCCTATCGCACCGCCCGACTGTTCGGCGAGCAAGTCACCTTCGCCCGGCTGCAAGATCGCTTGGATCAAGGCCACACCATCCGCGCCACGCCGCTGACCGCCAATTTCGACTTTGCCGCCTTCCGCGAAAAATGGGGCGAACAGACCATTCCCTTGTTCGCGCTCGATCCCAAGGGCAAGCTGCGGGTATTCTCGACTCGGGAAACGCTGCAACCCTCGGCCGGCTGGACCGTGCTCAGCCTGTTGCCGCCCACGGAACCGAACCGCGGCGGCAAGGACAAGAACCAAGGACAAGGCAAGGCCGCTTAACCACGCGACGGGCGATCGGTCTTCCCTCGAATCAATCGGCGGCCGGCGGCTCCGAACGAGAAACTTCTTTTCGTAGCCGCAACCGATCCAAGCGCTGCCAAGCCTCCAGTACGCAGGCCACCGACCAGGCTTGGGCCGGCGCACCGCGTGGATGGTGCGGCGGTGCACCGTCGAAGATTTCGCTGACCGTGCCGAGGCCGGCATCGAACAGGTGATCGCGAACTGGCTCCAGCCAGGCTTGCGCCACCGCCGCGTCGCCGTGTACCCGGTATTCGGCCAAGGCATAGTGCCCCAACAACCAGCCCCAAACCGGCCCCTGATGGTAGCCGCCATCCCGCTCCAGCGGATCGCCCAGGTAATGGGGCCGAAATTCGGCATGGCTCGGTGCCAGGGAACGCAGGCCATGGGAAGTCAATAGTTCCCGGCCGCAGACCCGCACCACCCGCTGCCGTACCGCCGGATCGAGCGGGCTGTGGGGCAGGCTCACCGCTAGCAACTGATTGGGGCGAATACTGGAATCGTTGCCGTCGGGTCCGTCCAGCACGTCGAACAAGCCTTCGCCGTCGGGCCGGATGAAGCGACGGAATCCCATCCGTGCCTGTGCCGCCAGATCGTCGTAAAGTGTCGGTGACTGCCGCAAGCGCCGGGCGAAACCGGCCAGACACAGCAAGGCGTTATACCAAAGCGCATTGATCTCCACCGGCTTGCCGATACGCGGCGTCACCACCCAGTCACCGACCTTGGCATCCATCCAGGTCAACTGCGTCCCCGGCTCGCCGCAGCGCAACAATCCGTCGGCCTCGTCCTGAGCGATACCGTAACGGGTACCGGTCACATGCCAGGCGATGATCTCCTGCAAGACCGGAAACACCTCGGTCAGGGTTTGGGTGTCGGCGCTCGCCTCCAGATAGGCCCGCCAAGCTTCGATGTACCACAGCGCGGCATCGGCGGTGTTGTAGGCCAACGGCTCGCCCTCGGCGGAGAACAGATTGGGCAACATGCCACGGTCGGCGAAACGGGCGAAGGTCAGCAGGATGCGGCGGGCGATATCGCAACGGCCGGTCGCCAGCGTCAGCCCCGGCAGCGCGATCATGGTGTCGCGCCCCCAATCGCCGAACCAGGGATAACCGGCAATCACCGTCTCGCCCTCGGGCAAATCCGGCAGCGGCCGGGCGACCAGAAAACTGTCCGCCGCCAGCACCAGTTGCCGGATCCAGTCCGGGGCCTGTCGCAGTTCGGACACTTGGGTGGTAGCCTGCTCCAGCAAGCCGGCTTCACGCGCCAGAAACCGCCGCAGCGCCGCATCCAGATCGAGTTCCGCCTCCTCGTGCAGGCTGGCGACAACGCCGGTCCAGACGCCCGGCCGCAGGGTCAGCACCGCCTCTCCCAAACAGAAATGGTGGTCGCGGTGCGCCAAGCCGCGTTCGTGCTCGATCGGCAGATCGTAGTTCTCGAACCAGTTGCCGTCGTCCACCATGCCGCCGCCACGAACCCACAGCCGCAGGGTGAAATCCGGGGTATGCACCCGCCGCGACGCGGGATCGGGCGCCTCCAGCACCGGCTGGAACTCGTTCATCTGGGTTTTGACGTGATGGTCGCGGCCGTTCACCAGCAGCCGAACCTTCAGTTTCAGGTCGCGGGCGGCGCTCTCCGGCGTCAGTCGGTAAGCGACGTAGCTGGTGTTGGCGCCTGGCTCCAACCAGATACGCTGCTCCAGTACGATATCGCCGATCGCGAAACGCCAAACCGGCATCCGCCCTTCCAGATGGAACGATTCGAGATGAACGTGGCCGCAGGGGTTGACCACGTCGATACCGGCCCAACGATTGCTGAACAGCGGAATTTCCCGGTCCCGGTCCACCAGGGTGGCGTCGGCCTTGGCGAATACCAGCCAGCGGCCGAGCGGTGGCCGTACCGGCGCCACCAGCAGACCGTGATAACGCCGGGTCAGGGTGCCGGCCACGGTGCCGGCGGCGTAGCCACCCAAACCGTTTGCCAACCACCACTCGCGCCGTTCGGCCTGCGGCAGATCGCCGCACAGCGCCCGGCCACAGCGAATGAAACGCGGGATGTCATCGTTCATGGGATCACTCGTCGGTTGGCTAAGATCACGACATTCCGAAATCATTTCCCGACCCGACACAGGAAAAACAATCTCCTGTCCTCGTCGGCTCATTCCAAGCGCAAGCGGTCACCGACCCGGATGCCACGCCGGGCCGCCTCGCCGGCGTTGATCTCCAGAATATAGCGCACCTCGCTGGTATCGCTGGGATACAGCGGACAGGTCGGCGTCGCGCAGGGCGGCACGTCGGCCTCGATCTGCGATAGCCAGCCATTAATGTCGAAATACAGCAAGTCCAGGGGAATATAGGTGTTCTTCATCCAGAACACCGCCGGACCCGGCGATTGCACGAACAACATGCCTTGGTCGCGCGGCAGCTCCCGACGGTACATCAGGCCGCGCTCGCGCTCTTGCAACGTTTGCGCGATCTCGACTTGAAACGTTGTCGGGCCAACCGTGACCCGCCGCAAATCGAACGCGAAAGCGGACGCGGTCGCCAGCGCGACCAGCCAGCATGACAGGAGAATGACACTGCGGTAAGGCTGCATCGCGAATCTCACCTTATGCGATTCGAACAAGATCAAAAGCCCGGCCTCGCGTCGCTGAAGCGACCGTCTCGACCGAGCCAACGGTAAACCCGGATTCTGGAGATTCCGTTAAACCGACGCAACACGCCTTGCCAGTCCAGCCCCTTGCCGCCAAGATAGGCACCCCCTAATCCCACCGCTCGGTTCCGCCCTATACCCATGCACTTTCAGCGACTGCAAACCGATGGCGCCGCCCGCCGCGGCCGGCTGACTTTCGACCGAGGCACCGTGGAAACTCCAGCCTTCATGCCGGTCGGCACCTATGGCACGGTCAAGGCCATGACCCCCGAAGAGCTGCGCGCCGTCGGCGCCGAAATCATCCTCGGCAACACCTTCCATCTCATGCTGCGCCCCGGCACGCCGATCATCGAACAGCACGGCGACCTGCACGGTTTCATGCACTGGGATGGACCGATTCTGACCGATTCCGGCGGCTTTCAGGTGTTCAGCCTAGCGGCGATCCGCAAGATCACCGAAGCTGGCGTGAAATTCCGGTCGCCGGTGGACGGCGGAATCGTGTTTCTGGGGCCGGAGGAGTCGATGGCGGTGCAACGGGCACTGGGCGCGGACATTGTCATGATCTTCGACGAATGCACCCCCTACCCGGCCACCGAAACCGAAGCGCGAACCTCCATGGAACTGTCGCTGCGCTGGGCGCGACGCAGCAAGACCGCCCATGGCGATAATCCCGCCGCCTTGTTCGGTATCGTCCAGGGCGGCATGTACCCATCTCTGCGCCGTATCTCGGCCGAGGGGCTGCGCGACATCGGCTTCGACGGCTATGCCATCGGCGGGCTGGCGGTCGGCGAGCCGTTGGCGGAGCGCTTGGCGATGCTTGACTGCACCGTGCCGCTGCTGCCGGAGACCGCGCCGCGCTATCTGATGGGGGTCGGCAAGCCGGAAGACATCGTCGAGGCCGTGCGCCGTGGCGTGGATCTGTTCGATTGCGTGATGCCGACCCGTAACGCCCGCAATGGCCATCTATTTACGCATCACGGCGACATCCGCATCCGCAATGGCCAGTATCGAACCGACACCCGGCCGCTGGACGAAACCTGCGGCTGCTACACCTGCCGACACTACAGCCGCGCCTATCTGCGCCACCTGGACCGATGCAACGAAATTCTCGGCGCCCGGCTCAACACGATTCATAATCTGTATTACTACCTGGATCTGATGCGCGAGCTGCGAGCGGCCATCGCCGAACAACGATTGGCGCGGTTTGTGGAGGTTTTCCACGAGAAACGTGGTCTGGATCGCGCTCACACAACATGAAGAAGACTGCTGACAGCATCCAGACAACCGCTGCCCAGGACCTGGCCGCCAAGGTCGCCGGAACCTATGCGACCGTCCTGGCCGACCCGCCCTGGCGTTTCCAGAATCGCACCGGCAAGATGGCGCCGGAGCATCAACGGTTGCTGCGCTATCCGACGATGACTCTGGAGGACGTATGCGCGCTCCCGGTAAAACCCCTTCTTGCCCCCAACGCGCATCTGTACCTGTGGGTTCCCAACGCCCTGCTGGCCGAGGGGCTGGAAGTCATGCGTTGCTGGGGCTTCAGCTATAAATCCAACCTGGTCTGGTACAAGGTGCGCAAGGATGGCGGACCGGACGGCCGGGGGGTCGGCTTCTACTTCCGTAACGTCACCGAACTCATCCTGTTCGGCGTGCGCGGCCACCTGCGCACGCTGCAATCCGGCCGAACCCAAACCAACGTGCTGATCTCGCAAAAAACGCGAGCACTCCCGCAAACCCGATCAGATTTACCCCATCATCGAATCCTGCTCGCCCGGCCCTTACCTGGAATTGTTCGCCCGCTTCCGCCGGCCCGGTTGGGATCAATGGGGTAACGAGGATGTCGAAGCCAATTCGCTGAACGGCATCGCGCTCCGAAAAGGGCATGTGGACCCGCAAGCGGACCCGCAAATCCGTCTGCTTGAAGTCCCGCGCCAATATCGCGGGCCATCCTGAAACGATGGCCGGAAAAAAGGGGATTGCGTCCCCGCAACCCCCGCAAGACCTCCAAGCGATAGTCGAGGTCAATCAGACGGCAGGCGCTCTCACAGATAGTCGCCCTTGTAACTTTCCAGTGTCTTGATGTAGTTGGCGCGCTCGAACGCGGTCGGATCGGCGACCTTGCGCTGGCTCATCGAACCTTTCATCTGCTGTACCGACGTGTAGCGGTGCAGTTCCATCCAGGTCCGCAAGCCATTGTGCAGGGTACCGATATAATCGATGCCGTTCTTGAGCAGGGCCGAGGTGGTCATCACCACGTCGGCGCCCGCCATCAGATACTTGACCACCTCGGTCGCACTTTGCACGCCGCGGGTGGCGCCCAGCGAGGCACGCAACCGTCCGTGCAGAATGGCGATCCACAGCAATGGCAGGCGAATCTCGTCCGGCGTGCTCAATTGCAGGTTCGGCGCCACTTCCAGCTTGTCCAGATCGAAATCGGGCTGGTAGAAGCGGTTGAACAACACCAGGGCGTCGGCGCCGGCGTCGTCCAGCGCCTTGGCCATCGAGCCGATGGCGCTGAAAAACGGATTCAGCTTGACCGCCACCGGCACGGTCACCGCCGCCTTCACCGCCTTGACGATCCCGACGTAGCGCTCCTCGACCTCGCGGCCGCTGGTGGTCAGATCGGCGGGGATGTAGTAGATGTTCAGTTCGATCCCCTTCGCTCCCGCCTCCTGCATCAACTGCGCATATTCGATCCAACCGGTGTTGGTGATGCCGTTGAGGCTGCCGATGATCGGGATGTCCACCGCCGCCGACGCCTGCCGCAGCAGTTCCAGGTAGTTGTCCGGACCAACGGTGTAATCATCCACTTCCGGGAAGTAGTTCAACGACTCGGCGAAACTCTCGGTGCCGGCGGTCATCAGGTACTCCAGCGCCGCGCTCTCGTGTTTCAACTGCTCCTCGAACAGCGAAAACATGACCACGGCCGCCGCGCCGGCGTCTTCGAGGCGCTTGATGTTGGCCACGCTCCCCGACAGCGGCGCGGCCGACGCCACGATGGGATGCTTCAGCTCCATCCCCATATAAGTGGTTGTTAAATCCATGATAATTCCTTCTACGTGCAGAATGCCGATGGCTGGCGGTTCCGGCTCGCCCGGAACCGCCGCGCGCCCTTAGGGTTTGTATTTCGGTTGGAACGTGTCGCCGCTGCGGGCCGCCATATCCTCGTACACCGACCAACGCCGGTTGATCCCCTGCTGGGCCGTATCCATGAGATACGCGGCTTCCTTGGGGTTGGTGTGGGCCAGTACCTTGTAGCGCACCTCGTTGTAGGCGTAGTTCTTGAGCGGGATTTTCGGCCGCCCGGAATCGAGGACGAACGGATTCTCGTTCGACTCGTGCACCATCGGGTTGTAGCGGAACAACGGCCAGTGTCCGCACTCCACCGCCAAATGTTGCTGGTCCAGCCCGCGCTGCATGTTGATGCCGTGAGCGATGCAGTGACTGTAGGCCAAAATCAGCGATGGACCCCGGTACGCCTCGGCCTCGCGGAAGGCCAACAAGGTCTGCTGCGGGTTGGCGCCCAGGGCGATGCGCGCGACATAGACGTTGCCATAGGAAATGGCCTGCAACGCAATGTCCTTCTTGCCGATCTGTTTGCCCGCCGCCGCAAACTTGGCGACGGCGCCCATCGGCGTGGATTTCGACATCTGACCGCCGGTGTTGGAATACACCTCGGTATCCATCACCAGAACATTCACGTCGCGACCGCTGGCCAGCACATGATCGACACCGGAGGAACCGATGTCGTAGGCCCAACCGTCGCCACCGACGATCCACACGCTGCGCCGAACCAATTGGTCGACGACCGCCAGCAACTGCTTGGCGCGCGGGTCGGCGATCTCTTGCAAGCGCTGCTTCAGTTCGGCCACCCGGCCGCGCTGGCGGCGAATATCGATTTCGGTGGTCTGCTCGGCGTTGATCAGATCGTCCACCAAATCTTCACCGATCGATCCAGCCAGCGCCTTGAGCAATTCGGTGGCGTATTCCAGATGCTTGTCGGCGGTCAGGCGGAAACCCAAACCAAATTCGGCGTTGTCCTCGAACAGCGAATTGGACCAGGCTGGACCGCGCCCTTCGCTGTTGACCGACCACGGGGTGGTCGGCAGGTTGCCGCCGTAGATCGAGGAACAACCGGTGGCGTTGGCCACCAACAACCGATCGCCGAACAATTGCGACAGCAGCTTGACGTAGGGGGTTTCGCCGCACCCGGCGCAGGCGCCGGAGAATTCGAACAACGGTGGCAGGAATTGCACCCCGCGCACCGTGGAGAAGTCCACCCGGCCGCGATCCATCTCCGGCAGGGTCTCGAAGAAACGAATATTGGCCTTCTCGTCCTCCAGCACCGGCTCCTTGAGCGCCATGTTGATGGCCTTGCGCCCGGTCTGCTCCTTGCTCTTGGCCGGGCAAACCTCGACGCACAACCCACAACCGGTGCAGTCTTCCAGATAGACTTGCAGGGTGTAGCGGATATCCGGGAAACCCCGGGCATCGATGGGCGCGGTCCTGAAGGCTTTCGGGGCGCTCTCCAGACTGGATTCGTTGTAGAACTTGGAACGGATGACGCCGTGCGGACAAACCATGCTGCAATTGCCGCACTGAATGCAGACATTCGGTTCCCAGACCGGCACGAAGTTGGAGATGTTGCGCTTTTCCCACTGGGTGGTGGCGCTGGGATAGGTGCCGTCCACCGGCAGGGCGCTGACCGGCAGTTCGTCGCCGCGTCCGGCCATCATCATCGCCGTCACGTTCCGCACGAACTCCGGCGCGTTGGCCGACACGGTCGGCGGCAATTCGATGGTGCTGGTCGCTTGCGCCGACACGGGGATTTCGCGCAGGTTGACCAGCGTGTTGTCTACCGCCTCGAAGTTCTTGCGCACGACCTCCTCGCCCTTGCGCATATAACTCTTTTTAATCGAGTACTTGATCTTCTCGATCGCCTTATCGCGCGGCAACACCCCCGAAATCGCGAAGAAACAGGTCTGCATGATGGTGTTGATCCGCGTTCCCATGCCGTTGTCGCGGGCCACCTTCTCGGCATTGATGCCGTAGACCTTCAGCTTCTTGGCGATGATCTCTTCCTGCACCGGCCGGGGAATTCGCTCCCAGATCTCCTCCGGTTCATGCGGACTGGTATTCAGCAGGAACACGGCACCCGGCGCGGCGTTCTTGAGCACATCGCCACGGTTGAGGAAATTGAATTGATGGCAACCGATGAAATTGGCCGACTGCACCAGATAGGGCGAGCGGATCGGTTCCGGCCCAAACCGCAAATGGGAAACGGTCTGCGAACCGGATTTCTTGGAGTCGTAGACGAAATACCCTTGGGCGTAAAAGTCGGGATCGTCGCCGATGATCTTGATCGAGTTCTTGTTGGCGCCGACCGTGCCGTCCGCGCCCAACCCGTAAAACATGGCCCGCACCACTTTATCGGACTCGATCATGAAGTTCGCATCGACATCCAGACTGGTGTGGGTCACGTCGTCGACGATGCCGACGGTGAAATGGTTCTTGGGCTTGTCCTTGCGTAATTCGTCGAACACCGCCTTGCACATGGCCGGCGTGAATTCCTTGGAGGACAAGCCATAGCGACCGCCGATGACCCGGGGCATGACCGATGTCGGCAAGGTTCCCTCAATCTGCGCTTCGACCAGGGTACTGATCACTTCCAGATACATCGGCTCGCCGGTCGCGCCCGGCTCCTTGGTGCGTTCCAGGACGGCGATGGACTTGACGCTGGCCGGCAATGCCGCCAGGAAATGACTGGCCGACAGCGGCTGGTAGAGACGCACCTGGAGCACCCCCACCTTTTCGCCGCGCGCATTCAGATAAGCGGCGGTTTCACAGGCGGTCTCCTGACCGGAGCCCATCAGGATCATCACCCGCTCGGCGTTCGGGTCGCCGACGTAGTCGAACAGGTTGTAGCGGCGACCGGTAATACCCGCGAATTTGTCCATGGCCGCCTGCACGATGCCGGGCACTTGGCATAGAACGGGTTGACCGTTTCGCGGCTCTGGAAATAGACATCGGGGTTCTGGGCGGTGCCGCGAATGAACGGCCGGTCGGGGTTCAGCGCCCGAGCGCGATGCGCCAAGACCAGATCGTCACGGATCATCGCCCGGATTTCGTCGTCCGACAGCAGGGTCAGCTTGTTCACTTCGTGCGAGGTGCGGAAACCGTCGAAGAAGTGGATGAAGGGCACCCGCGCTTCCAGGGTGGCCGCCTGGGCGATCAGCGCCATGTCGTGGGCCTCCTGCACCGAACCAGAGGCCAGCAGGCAGAATCCGGTCGGGCGCACCGCCATCACGTCCTGATGATCGCCGAAGATCGACAGACCTTGCGTCGCCAGGGAGCGGGCGGCGACGTGGAACACCGCCGAGGTCAGCTCGCCGGCGATCTTGTACATGTTGGGGATCATCAGCATGAGCCCCTGCGACGCGGTGAAGGTGGTGGTCAGCGACCCCGTCTGCAATGCGCCGTGCGCCGCGCCGGCCGCGCCGGCCTCGCTCTGCATTTCCATGACCATGGGGACGCTGCCCCAGATATTCTTGACGCCTTCCGAGGCCCATTGATCCGCCAACTCGGCCATGGTCGAGGACGGCGTGATGGGATAGATGGTGCAGACTTCGTTGACTCGGTAGGCGACGTAGGCCGCGGCCTCGTTGCCATCGATGGTTGTGACTTGCCGTTCGGTCATTTTACGTTTCTCTCTAGGCCCGCTGGATACCGCGGACAATTTGGTTTTTCGTTGTCAAACCGCTTGTTCCGACGTTTCGGTCGGCGGCTCCGGAATCATCTCGATGGCGTGGCAGGGGCATTGCTCGAAACACACCGCGCAGCCCGTGCACAAATCGTAGTCGTAGCGGTAGCGATTGCCCGGCCCCAGCTTGATGACCGCATCCTCGGGGCAAGCACCGAAGCAGCCGTCGCACTCGTAGCAGTTACCGCAAGACAGGCAGCGCTTGGCCTCGTACAACGCTTCCTTCTGGTTCAGGCCACCCACCACTTCCGTGAAACTGGTCTGGCGAACTTTCATCTCCAGATGGCTCTGCGGACGCTGAGCGGCATCGGTGTAGTACCAGACGTGCAGTTTCTCGAAGGTCGCTAGATCGTGCTTGGCCGGCTTGACGTAGGATTCGCCCGTTCGCAACCAGGCATCGATATTGCGGGCGGCTTTCTTGCCGTGGCCGACCCCGATGGTCACGGTGCGATCGGAGGGCACCATGTCGCCACCGGCGAATAGGCCCGGATAGCCGGTCATCATGTTTTCGTTGACCATCACCACGCCGTCGCTCTTGAGCTCCACGCCCGGCACCCGCGTCATGAAACTGGTGTCCACGTCCTGGCCCAGCGCCATGATCAGCGCGTCGGCTTCCAACGTCTCCAACTCGCCGGTCGGGCGCGGTCGGCCCTTCTCGTCGATTTCCATCACCTCGACGGTGAAGGTGGTTTCCTCGATATTCTTGATGGTACGCAGCCAGTGGATCTTCACGCCTTCTTCCAGCGCCTCGTCGGCCTCGAACTCAAGGGCCGGCATGTGGGCACGGTCACGGCGGTAGATGATCAACGGCTCGTAGCCCAATCGCTTGGCGACTCGGGCGGCGTCCATGGCGGTGTTGCCGCCACCATAGATGGCGACCCGGCGGCCCAGCTTGGGCGCATTGCCGGATTCCACGTCCTTGAGGAAGCTGATGGCATCGAGCATCTTGCCGGCATCGCGGGAAGGAATGTCGGTGCGCTTGCTGATATGGGCACCCACGGCGACGAACATGGCGTCGAAGTTGCCGGCCTGTTTCTCGGCCAGCAGGTCGTCAACCCGATGGTTGAGCACGATCTTGACGCCCATGTTCTCGATACGCTTGATCTCGGCGTCCAACACATTGCGCGGCAAGCGGTAGGAGGGAATGCCGAAGTGCATCATGCCGCCGGCGATCGGTCCAGCTTCGTGAATTTCGACACTGTGGCCCATCCGGGCCAGATGATAGGCGGCGGACAAACCACTGGGACCCGCGCCGACCACCAACACCCGTTTGCCGCTGGGTGGGGTGGTCACCTCGAACTGCCAGTTTTCCTGCAGCGCCAGATCACCAAGAAAGCGCTCGACCGCGTGGATGCTGACCGAGGCATCCAGCCGACCCCGATTGCAGGCGCTTTCGCAGGGGTGATAACACACCCGGCCATGAATACCCGGCATCGGGTTGTTCTCGGTCAGACTCTGCCATGCCTCCTTGAATCGGCCGGCCTGCGCATGCGCCAACCAAGCCTGAATGTTTTCTCCCGCTGGACAGGCATTGTTGCAAGTCGGCAGCAGATCCGTGTAGATCGGCCTTTGAATGCGCTGCGGACCTACGTTGCGCTTCTCGTGAGTCAGGTCCAGCGGGCGCGTCATGTTGATTGGCTTGTCTGTCATCGTGCTTCTCTATGCAATCGTCTGGTGGTGAAAGATGACCCTCGGCCTGGAAGGGCGGTGAGGGTCCGATGATACAACCAGCACCGTCGGTCGCGGTCGTCATGACGGTTTTTTTTAGTATGGGCAAGGCCGAAAGGTTGTACAGGGCTGGCTGTCGCGCGCGGTCATGTCGGGAGGCGTGCATGGATGGAGCCGGTCGCCCGCGCTATGCTCGCTAGTAAAGTTAGAACATTTTGCTGGAAAGTGAATGTGAGGTCGGCCATGGGCGCCCTTCGCCGCACGCTTGGCCACAACCTCGACTCGACCCACCCGAAAGGAGCATGCCATGAAAGCGCTTATCCTCCAGCAACTCGGTGGCCCCGAGCAGTTGCGCATCGACGAAATCGTCACGCCGGAACCCGGTCCCGGCCAGGTCCGCGTGCGCCTGCGCGCCGCGGCGCTCAATCGTCGCGATGTTTGGATTACCCTTGGCCAGTATCCCGGCATCCGCCTGCCGTGCATCCTCGGTTCGGATGGGGCCGGCACGATCGACGCGCTCGGCCCCGACACTCCGGCGGAGCTGCTCGATCGGCCGGTAGTCGTTTACCCCGCCTACGATTGGGGCAACGACCCTCGCTTCCCCAGCCCGACCTTCCGGGTATTGGGAATGCCGGACCCCGGCACTTTCGCCGAATATCTCTGCGTTCCCGCCAGTCACGTTTTCGACAAACCGGCGCATCTGAACTGGGAACAGGCCGCCGCCATCCCCTTGGCCGGGCTAACCGCCTGGCGGGCGCTGATGACCCAGGCCGCGGCGCAAGCGGGCGAAACCGTGCTGGTCACCGGTATCGGCGGCGGGGTGGCAACCTTTGCGCTGAAGTGGGCGGTGGGGCTGGGGGCGCGGACTTTCGTCACCAGCGGCGACGACGGCAAGCTGGAACAAGCCCGACGGATGGGCGCGGCCAGCGGCGTCAACTACCGCGACGAACATTGGGCCAAACGCTTGTCCGAGCTGAGCGGCGGCGTGGACGTGGTGATCGACGGCACCGGCGGCCCCTCTTTCAAGGACTGTTTTTCGCTGCTGAAACCGGCCGGGCGGTTGGTGGTCTACGGCGCGACGGCCGGCAATCCGCCGCGAGGCCCGGAGATGGCCAAGCTGTTTTTCCGACAGGCGCGCATCATCGGCTCCACCATGGGTTCGCCCGCCGAGTTCGCCGCCATGCTGCGCTTTATCGCCGAACATCGCATCGAACCAACGCTCGACCAGGTTTTCCCTTTCGATCAAGCGATCGCGGCTCATCAGCGGCTGCTGGCCGGCGAACAGATGGGCAAGATCGTGCTGCGGCATGGATAAGGTCGCCACCGAACCCGGGTCAGAGGCCAACCGGTTGGTAAATTCAAGGTCAGAAAAACCTAGTTTATTGATTTTACTATTTTAAAAAATACCCAGTAAAACGCTTGACGCAACGCAATACCCATCTTATACTGCAATGCAACATTCCTAGTGAATGTTATCTCCAAATCCTCCTTTGGTGGTTCTTTGCCGGGTCAGCTCATTGCCCCGGCATTTTTTTTGCAACTGCAAAAAAAATTCTTGACGCACTGCAACAAAATCGCTTAACCTGTAGTCGACATCGTGAGATGTCGTTCTTCTCCACACCTTCCTTTGGTGGTTATTTGCCGGAGCCCGCAAGCTCCGGCTTTTTTTTATGCGCGCGATCCGAACGAGCATAAGACCATCCTCGTCCGGGTCGGGAACTTTCCCGGCAAATGGGTCCCATAGGCAAGCAAGCGGACCACGCAACCGCCAGTCCATCATCCGAGCGCATCCAACCACCTCGAAACCCGTCAACCATGACCACGCGCCCAACCCGCTTCCCGCCTTATGGAAAACCCCTGGTCTTCTGCGTCAGCCTGCTGCCGCTGGTTTGGTTGTGCTGGTTGGCCTGGCAAGATCGATTGGGCGCCAATCCGGTCGAAACGCTGAGCCACCGCACCGGCGACTGGAGCCTGCGCTTCCTGCTGCTGACGCTGGCGGTGACGCCGTTGCGGCGGCTGAGTGGCTGGAACTGGCTGCTGAAGTTCCGGCGGATGCTGGGCCTGTTTGCGTTTTTCTATGTGTGCCTGCATCTTGGCGTGTACCTGATCTTCGACCAATTTTTCGATCCATCGGCCATTCTCGAAGACATCGCCAAGCGCCCTTACATCACGGTCGGCTTCGCCGGCTTCCTGCTGCTAATCCCGTTGGCCGCGACGTCCACCAACGGCATGATCAAACGGCTGGGCCGCAACTGGCAGCGCCTGCACCGGCTGGTCTACCTGATCGGCATGCTGGGCGTGGTGCATTACTGGTGGCTGGTCAAGGCCGACATCAGTGAACCGCTGCTGTATGCCGGATTGCTCACCATGTTGCTGGGGTATCGAGCATGGTGGTGGAACGTTCACTCCCCCACCGCCGCCCGCTCCACTCGCTGAAAACCGCGCGGCAACAGCTTGCCTCGCCGACCCCGCTCGCCAGCATAGCCATCCAGATCGGCCGGTTTGAGCTTGAAATCCCGCTTGCCGGCGGTCAGTATCAAACACCGTTCCGGCGGCACGATGGCCAAGGCCAGCAGCCGTTCCTCGCCCGGCAGATCGAGAATCTTGTTGCCCTTGCCCTTGGGCAAGCGCGGCAGTTCCTTCACCGGGAACACCAACAATCGGCCGCCATCGCCGATGGCCGCCAGCCGGCCGCCATCCAGGTCGGTGACCGGTAACGGCGGCAGGATTTTCGCCTTGTCCGGCACGGTCAGCACCAGCTTGCCAGCCTTGTTGCGGCTGAGCAGATCGTCGAAGGCGCAAATGAAACCGTAACCGGCATCGGTGGCCAGCAGATACAAATCCTCGGGATTACTCAGCAACAGGCTCACGAAGCTGGCTCCATCCGGCGGGCTGAGCTTGCCGGTCAGCGGTTCGCCGTAGCCGCGCGCCGAGGCCAATCCCGCCACCGGCAGGGTGTAGGTTCGCCCGGTGGTATCCAGGAACACCGCCGACTGATTGCTGCGCCCTTGCGCCTGGGTCAGATAACCGTCGCCGGATTTGTAGTTCAGCGCCGTGGCGTCGATCTCACGGCCCTTGGCCGCCCGCACCCAACCCTTTTGCGACAGCACCACCACCATCGGCTCGCTGGGAGTCAAACTGGTTTCATCCAGCGCCTGCGCCGGCCGTCGTTCCACCAGCGGGCAGCGACGCGGATCGGCGTAGCGCTTGGCGTCCTCCTGGATTTCCTTGCGGATCAGTCCTTTCAAACGCTGCTCCGAGCCCAGCAATTGTTGCAACTGCGCCAGTTCCTTCCGGAGTTGATCCTGCTCGCCCCGCAGTTTCATCTCCTCCAACCGGGCCAAATGCCGCAGCTTGGTCTCCAGAATGGCCTCGGCCTGGGCATCGGACAGTTGGAAGCGGGCCATCAGCACCGCTTTGGGCTGCTCTTCGGTGCGCAGAATGCGGATCACCTCGTCCAGGTTGAGATAGGCGATCAGCAGGCCGTCGAGAATATGCAGACGTTGTTCGACCTGATGGCGCCGGTGTTCCAACCGCCGCCGCACCGTGATCAGGCGATATTGCAGCCATTCCTCAAGAATCTGTCTGAGGTTCTTGACCTGCGGCCGGCCGTCCAGACCGATCATGTTGAGATTCGCCCGGTAGCTCTTCTCCAAATCCGTGGTGGCGAATAGGTGGTCCATCAGTAGATCCACATCCACCCGGTTGGAACGCAGCGCCAGCACCAGCCGAGTCGGGTTTTCGTGGTCGGATTCGTCGCGCAGATCCTCGACCATCGGCAACTTCTTTTCCCGCATCTGCGCGGCGATCTGTTCCATGATCCGCGCCCCGGATACCTGATGCGGCAGTGCGGAAATCACCACGTCGCCGTTTTCCCGTTCGAAGCGGGCGCGCAACCGCACCGAGCCATTGCCGGTCTGGTACAGCTTGCGGAGTTCCTCGCGGGGGGGTGACGATCTCGGCGCCACCGGGATAATCCGGCGCGGGCACGAGTTCGCAGAGGGCGTCCAGGTCGCCGTCGGGATGGTCCAGCAGATGGACACAGGCGGCGGCGATTTCACCGAGATTGTGCGGTGGGATGTCGGTGGCCATGCCGACGGCGATGCCGGTAATGCCATTGAGCAAGACGTTCGGCAGGCGAGCGGGCAGCCGCATGGGTTCGTCCAGCGTGCCATCGAAATTGGGTATCCAGTCCACCGTGCCCTGGCCGAGTTCGGACAGCAGCACCTGCGCGAACGGCGCCAGTCGGGCTTCGGTGTAGCGCATGGCGGCGAACGACTTGGGATCGTCCGGCGAACCCCAGTTGCCCTGCCCGTCCACCAGTGGATAACGGTAGGAGAAGGGTTGGGCCATCAGCACCATGGCTTCATAGCAGGCCGAGTCGCCGTGCGGGTGGTATTTGCCGAGCACGTCGCCGACGGTACGAGCGGATTTCTTGTGCTTGGAATTGGCCGACAGCCCGAGTTCGGACATGGCGTAGATGATACGGCGCTGCACCGGTTTCAAACCGTCCCCGATGTGAGGCAAGGCCCGGTCGAGAATGACGTACATGGAATAATCCAGGTACGCTTTTTCGGTGAAGGTTTTTAGCGATACGCGTTCGGTACTATCGGCGGCAAAGGTCGATTCGGTCATTCAGAAATTTCGCTCAGGGATTGGGAAACAGTTTGGCCAAGTCGATGACGGCATCAGGGCAGAGAATCGGCGCGATCTGGCCGGCGCGGCGGCAATCTCGTTGCCGGTAGACGCCATTGATCGGCTCACGTTGGATTTCCAGTTGTCGATTCTGGATATCCAGTAACCAAACTTCGGGGATACCGTTTTTTGCGTACAGAGGAATTTTGACATCGCGATCATAGCGGAGCGTGCTGTCGGATATTTCGATGATGAGTAAGACATCTTCGGCATGAGGATGCGCGGTTCTGTAATAATCATTCCGCCAACGTAGCAAGGCAATATCAGGCTGAGGCTCTTCATAGCCGCCAAGTATGACTGGATTTTGTCCAGTCACGATTGCCTTGCCATGCAGATGATAAGCAAGAAGACTCAGCAAGTGATTATTGTGCCCTGCATGTTCGCTGCCAATCGGTGCCATTTCGATAATCTCTCCATCGATCAATTCCACCCGCGAATCTTCATGCAATAAGCCAACTTCCGCCATGCGATGGTATTCGGCAACGGTCCAGCGGTGGCGCGGCCTTAAAGCCAATGCTTCTGTCATCATCGCTATGATTCCTTTGAATACCAGGGGACCAATTCAAAAACCTGTCCATTCTTTAAGCGATAGATTCGGAAATCTCCTTCATCGACGGTTAGAATTTGCTTCTCCCCAGTCTGATTCGCCAGCCAGACTAATGCCGCATCGGCAAAATCAATATCTTGGTCGGCGTATTTCTGGATATAGGTGGCAATATCCAAGTAGCTGCTTACAGGAATGTCCTCTACCGTCAAACCGCCATGCGCGATCCAATCTAACAATGCCACTTTACCTGCGGCATCCAGAAAAAAAACACGTTTCCACAACCACCGGACTTACCGTTTGCAACGGTAGGCGATTACGTTGGAGATAAGTGATGGCGGCAGGATGCAAGCTATCGGCACGAATGTATAGCGCAACCAGAAATCCGGTATCAACGATCAATCGGCGCACGAAACTGCTCTCGTAACAGGCGCTTGCTATTTCTAGCAATGTCGCCACCGTGCGTTTTGTCCGCACCGAATCCAGTCGCGCCGAGTTCGTAGGGTGTCGGCGAACCGTCGCTTAAGAGCGAATCAATGGCGCGTTTGATCGCTTCGCCTTGGGAAATTCCTTGCGCAGCGCAGTAGGCGATTAACCGGTCTTCCAAAATTTTCGGCAGATCAATGGAAAGGTTCACCGTTCTTTTCCTCGTCAGGATAAGGTCATTGTCCCGTTCTCGTCAGTCCTTAATGTACAATACCGGCTATTTGCTTGGCATGTGACTCAACAGCTTTTGCACCAGCGGCATGAGCAGGGCTTTATCGGTCGGTTCTTTGACGATCTCGATACTCCAGCGACCGTCTTTGTCGTACTCGAATTTGACGTACAGTTGCAACACCAGCAGCACGGCGGTGATCACGGCGGCGTTTTTGACGGGGCCGAATTGGGCGGGTGCTGGCCCGTCAATCAAGGCGGTGAGGATTGATTGCCGTTGCGGATCGTCGGCGAGCAGCAACAAGGCGGCGCGGGCTAGATCGCCATCGCCGGCCGGAACGGCGGCAGCTTCCGGGCCGGTTGCGAATTCCCGCAAGGCTTGCCGCAGTTCCGGGGTGAGCGCGGTTTCGGCCGGATTCGCTTGGGCGTGGGCAAAGGTTGCCAGCACCCGGCGGGCAATGGCGTCGTCCAAGGATTGAATGGGTTCTTGCAGGGAATGCTGAGGCATGGTGGTTCTCTCTGTACCTACCTGATCTTTACTCCCAGTCCTCGACCTGTAAGCCATCTACTCGGAAAAACTCGCGTATGTTATGGGTTACAAGGACAAGCTGGTGCGTCAGGGCAATGGAAGCAATCATCAAATCATTGGGATCGATCCCGTTGTTCGTATTCGCCTTGCTCAGGGCGCTCCAACGGTTCGTCCTTAAAACTACCAAAGGTTTGCTCGAAGAAACCTGGTAGCCAGCCAAGATCTTCCGGTTTGGTTGCGGGTTTGGTTATTACAGGTTGCATGATGACGATCACTTCAAGGTCCGTATCAGTTAATCCCGTGGGAATATTCAACCGCAGTCGTCCATCCGGGCCGACATGGGTTTTCAAGGCAATACTATTCATCTAGATTCTCCTGAGTTTACTTGATCATTTTAATAGCTTCCGCCTTCTCTTTAATTCATTCTTTCCTTGCGGCGGCGGTCGAATCTTGGCCCATTGAGAACAGCGGCTCCAACCCGGCCTCTCCCCATATTTGCCGCAGTTGTGTCTGATCACCGGGCGAGGCATGGCAATAGATGTCAAGAAACTGCTCAATCCCTTTCCTAGCGTAATGCAATGAATCTTGGTGACGTTCGAAGATAACAATAGCTTGAATTGTCCAACGCCCGGCTTCCACAAAATGTTCTTGTGATTGCGCAAGCAAACCCAATTGGCCATAGGTACTCGCCGCCCAGTACTTGTCTCTGTGCTTTTCCTTGATCGCCAGCGACTTGAGATACCATTGCTCCGCTGCCGTGAAGTCCCGCCGCTCCTGGGCAATTATCCCCAACTGGTGATAGGTGAACGCTGCCTCGTGCTCGTTGCCGTGCTTTTCCTTGATCGTCAGTGACTTTCCATACCACTGTTCCGCCGCCGGGAAGTCCCGCCGCTCCTCGGCAATCCTTCCCAACTGGTAATGGACGCTCGCCACGCCGTGCTCGTTGCCGTGCTTTTCCGAAATCGCCAGTGACTGGTGATACCACTGCTCCGCCGCCGGGAAGTCCCGGCGCTCCAGGGCAATCCTCCCCAACTGGTGATAGGCACGGGCTTCACCTTCTGGATTGTTGCGTTGCTTGCAATGCTCCGCCAGCGCCGCAAATCGCTGCTTCGCGCTGGCGAAATCTCGCTGGTTTTGAGCATGAAAGGCTAAAGATTGCGTCAGCGCGGCAAAATCCGCATCCATCCCTAGCGCCTCGGCCTCGGCCAGGGCGGTGAGGAAATTGACGCCGTGCCAATAAAAGGGTCCTCGCTGCTCGTGCAATCCCTTTGACGCCAAGTGATCGGCCAGCGACCCCATAACATTCACGAACGCCCGCCGCCACGCCTCCCGCTGGCCGTCGTCCAGCCCCACGACCGACCGGGCGCGCAGAAAGCCGGTCAAGGCGGGGTGCATTTCGTGGATGCCCTGCCCCAGCGGGCGCAGCAGCCCGCTCACCGCCAACATCGCCAGCAAGCGTTCGATGTCCGCCCGGCTGAAACGGGGATCGGCTTGTTGCGCCATCGCTTCCAGATAATCCGCGTCCACAAACCGTTCGTGCAACCCCAACGGCAGCAACAACGGTTGTAACTCCACCGGCAGAGCTTCCTCGACGAACTCCAAGGCGGCGAACAGCCGGGTTTGCGAATCGTCGCCCGATTCCAGCGGAATCCGACCCCTGAACCGTTCCGCCAGCGCCTTGGCGCTCACCTCCCGCAAGCGGGGCAACAGCGCCCGCATCGCCAAGGGATGGCCGCCCAGCACATCCATCAGGTTCTTCAAGCCAGCGTCTTTCTGATCGGCCTCCAATCCCAAATCGTGCAGAATGGTGGCGCAATATTCCCAGCGCTCCTCACCCCGCAAACCGCCGAGACCGAGCAGAAAACAGCGGTCGGGACCCAACCATGTTTCCGGGCCGCGGCTGGTGATGATGACCTTGCTCGCGCCGCCGCGCAGTGCGCCCAAAAAATCCCGCAACTGCCGCCGATCCGCTTCCGGCAACCGGGCTTCCAGCGTCGTGCCGGGAATACCCGTCGCCGACTCGAAATTATCCCAAACCAGGATGAAGCGCCGTTTTCGGAATACTTCGACCAACGCTGCTTGCTTCTGCTCGCAATTCGCCGCCATCGCGTCGGTCCCGAACAAGGCGGCGACTAACTGGTTGAACACGTACTCGCTGCTGTGGATGTCGTTGAAGGTGCGCCAGAAACAGCCCTCGCCCAAGCCTTCGGTCGCCGCCAGCCAATCCACCAGACCACGGGCCAGCGTGGTTTTGCCGACCCCGGCCAAGCCGTGAATCAGAATCCCCGCCGGCGGCCGGCGCAACGCCCGCTCCAGTTTCAACAAAGCCGCATCGCGCCCGATGAAACCGTAGGGATTCTCGCTGTCCCGCGCTTCCGGCGGCAATTCCGGCTTCTCGATCACCGCCCGGTTGCCGGCGCGCGCAAAACTCAAATCCGGCGGGTCTTGCTGATACACCACCGGCACCAGCCAATCCTGCAACGGGAATCGCCCCCGCGCGCAGACCCGCCCATCCTTCGCCAGCATTGCCTGCCGCCCGGCCCGCATCCCTTCCGCCATGTTGCCGGTCTCGAACAATCGCCGGTAAAACGCCGGCAAAAACTCCTCCGCACCACTCACGTACAGGGAATAGGCCATCGCCGCCACGCTGCGAACCCCCGCCCGCAGCAAACTGGCCGCCACCGAGGCGAACGCATCCTCGGCGCGATCGTCCACCATCGCCGACTGACAGGCGTTCAGCACCATCACTGGAATGCGATATTCGCGCAACAGCGCGCCCAGTCGGTCGGCGGGCACCAAATCGGGCTTGCCGTGCTCGTTCTCAAACACCAACAACCCCTGCGGCCCCCTGAACAGATGCGGCGCTCCATCACCGCTCACCGACCCCACGCCATAACCGCCGTGTCCGTCGAAATGGACGATGTGGTAATACGCGGGCCGCTCGCGCAAATGCTCGCGCAAACGTTCGAAGGTCGGCGGCCGCAAAATCGTCACCCGCGCCGGCAATTCCCGCTGTTCGATCCACTCCACCACCGGCCGCGACAGGGAGCGGAACCGCACGTCATCCTCGTAAGGCCGCGCGGTCACGAACAGGATGTTGATACGGTCGCGCGGCAAGCCTTCCGGCAAGGGCAGCGGATCGTGACCGCGATCCAACCGGCGCTCGATCCGGCAATGATGAGCCAGCGCGCCTGGATGTTGCGGATCGGCCAGCGCCTCCCACGGCCACGCCAGCACGCCGGGATGGTCGCTGGCGATGCGTAAATCGAGATTTTCCAGCCCATCGCGATAGGCATCGTGGTAGAAATCTCGGCCCGACCCCGCGCCGAACAGTGCGGTAAACGCCTGCTCGCCCCAGCCGCGCAACGCGTCTTGCACATGCTCGGCTCGGTCGGTGACCGGTGGAAAGGGGTACCAGAGAAATTCCTCCAAATACCAGCGCAATTCGGCGCTCAAGTTGCTGTTCGGCAAATCCTTGACGGGCGTGGCGGCGGGGGAAACGATGGCGGCGGGAGTGGTGGTTTTGCCGTCTTTCAACCGCATAACCTGAAATTGCGGCGGGTCGCTGGCTTCGACATGGCGAATGATGAGGGCGGGCATGTTTGCGGTTCCTAGCTTCGTACAGCGGTCCTTAAGGAGTGATTCACATGATATGCATGAAATTATAGTTTCGACGGGATGCCTGACTCCAACACACTGGCGATACATTCCGCTAATCTGCTCTTCAACTCCGTTTCAAGGCGCAACCCATGCCCCCGAAAACCCTGACTGTCGGTCTGGTGCAACAAGCCTGTGGCGACGATCGCGCCGCCAATCTAGCCGCCAGCATCGCTGGCATCCGCGACCTCGCCAGCCACGGCGCACAACTAATTTTGCTGCAAGAGCTGCATGCCGGCCCGTATTTCTGCCAGACCGAAAACCCCGAGCTGTTCGACTTGGCCGAATCGATCCCCGGCCCCACCACCGAGGAACTGGGCGCGGTCGCTCGGGAACTGGGTGTGGTGCTGGTCGCCTCGTTGTTCGAACGCCGCGCGCCGGGGCTGTACCACAACACCGCCGTGGTGCTGGAACGCGACGGCGGCATCGCCGGCCGGTATCGCAAGATGCACATCCCCGACGATCCCGGCTATTACGAGAAATTCTACTTCGCGCCCGGCGATCTTGGTTTCACGCCCATCGATACCTCGGTGGGTCGGCTCGGCGTGCTGGTGTGCTGGGATCAGTGGTACCCGGAAGCGGCGCGCTTGATGGCGCTGGCCGGCGCGGAACTGCTGCTGTATCCGACCGCCATCGGTTGGAATCCGGCCGACGACGACGAGGAACGCCAGCGTCAATGGGACGCCTGGGCGACGGTGCAGCGGGCGCACGCCATCGCCAACGGCTTGCCGGTCGTGGTCTGCAATCGGATCGGCTTCGAAGCCGATCCCTCCGGCCAGACCGCCGGCATCCAGTTCTGGGGCACCAGCTTCGTCGTCGGCCCACAAGGCGAATGGCTCGCCTCCGCCCCCACCGACGAGCCGGCCACCCTGGCGGTGGAACTGGACCTGGGCCGTTCCGAGCAAGTGCGACGGCTCTGGCCCTACCTGCGTGACCGGCGGATCGATGCCTACGGCGGGCTACCGCAACGCTACCTGGACCGCTGAGGCTCCCCCGCGAACACCCATCCCCGCAACAGCAGCGACGCCGCCAACGCGCATCCGGCCCCGAAGCCGAAAGCCACCGTCGCGCCGGCCTGCTGCCACAGCCAACCGAACAGGATCGACGCCGGCAACAGCATGATTCCGGCGATCATGTTGAACCAGCCGTAGGCGGTGCCGAGCATCTCGCGCGGCGCCAGATCGGCGACCAGCGCTTTCTCCGCGCCCTCGGTGGCGGCCATGAACAGGCCGTATAACCCGAACAGCGGCCACAGCAGCGCCGGGTGGCCGTTGAAACCGAGCAGCAGGTAAAATCCGGCGTAGATTAGCCAGCCCCCGACGATCAGGCGGGGCGCCCCCAGCCGGTCGGACAGCGCCGACAGCGGCGTCGAAAATACAGCCGCAGTCAGCGCCACCAGTGCCCACAGCAGCGGCACCTGATACTCGGGGAAGCCTAATTCACGGGCACGCAGCAGCAGGAACATGTTCGATGAATTGCCGAGCGTGAACAGTCCGAGCACCACCAGATAGCGTCGGAACGGCCCCGGCAAACCGCGCAGGGTCCAACTGAAGGGGACCACCACCGGCGCCGTCTCCCGCGCCGGCTCGCGCACGGCCAACGCCAGCGCCACCGCCGCCGCGCCGCCCAGCGTGGCCCACAGAAACACCTCGCGCAACGGCACTTGTGCGGCCAGCAGGCCCGCCGCCAGCAACGGCCCGATCACGGCGCCGAGATTATCCATCGTCCGGTGCAGGCCGAACGCCAATCCGCGTTGCCGTTCATCGATGCTCAACGCCAGCAACGCGTCGCGCGGCGAGGTCCGCAAGCCCTTGCCGACCCGGTCGGCGAAGCGCAGCGTCAGCACCGACGGCCAGGAGCTGGCGAAGGCGAGCAGCGGCCGGGCCAACGCCGCCAAGCCGTATCCGCCCACCACCCACGGCTTGGCGGAACGGGTCCGGTCGGCGAGGACGCCGGCAAACAGCTTGAGCAGACTACCGGTCGCCTCGGCGATGCCTTCGATCAGGCCCAGCGCCCGAGGTCCCGCCAGCAGCACCGAAGCTAGATAGAGCGGCACCAGCGGATACACCAGTTCGCTGGCCGCGTCGTTGCAAAAGCTAACCAACCCCAACAACCAGACGGCGCGAGGCAAATCGAACAACGACTTCAAGTGGATTTCTGCCCTGGCGCAGCTTCCGGCTCATTCACGTCATCCGAATCGGGCAGGGTCACACCGCAGTGGGCCGGAATATGGGCGTAGAATGCTCGGATCTTCTCTTCCCGCAACAGATCGAGCAGGCGTCGTGCCTCAGCGTCGGTGACGATGAACTCGACTTCCACCGTGAGCGTCCCGGCCAGCTCAAAGAAATGATCTTCATGCAAGTGATGGTGATGGCCGAAACCGGCCATCGCCCGGAAGGCCGAACCGCCACGGAACCCCATCCGGTTGGCCTGCTCCAGCAGCCATTCCCATAATAACTTGCCGCGATGCCGCTGGTTCTCGCGCAGGTAGAATCTGAGAAACGAACCTTCCATCGCCGATCCTCCCGTCAGTGGTCTGTTTGTGAACCGCGACCCGGTCGCGGGTCCAAGCGTCGAATCGTCAGTTGCTCACGATCCAGGCAGAAATCTTCGAACCGTCAGGATGCCGAGCGCGGTCATCGCCAGCGACCCGAACAGATGCACACCCGCCGTCGTCATCGCCCAGCCGAACTGGCCGCGAGCGATCAAGGTGACCACTTCGGCCGAAAAGGTGGAAAACGTGGTCAATGCGCCCATGAAGCCGGTGATCACCAACAACCGGACTTCTGGGGGCAGGCTGGTGTTGATCGAAAAATACGCCACCGCCACCCCGATCAGATAGCCGCCGAGCAGATTCGCGGCCAGCGTGCCGAGCGGCAGGGTCGGAAAAACGGGATTGAGAACGATGCCCAGCCACCAGCGCAAGCAGGCGCCGAACCCCGCGCCGCCAAATACGGCGAGAAATGCGTAAGCATTCATTCCTGATAAACCTTATCGTGCATAACTATCTCGGAGCTGCGTACCACGCCCACGTCAGGGACAGGCCCCGTCCGCGCTGCTCGAAGAGCTCGGAGCATCCCCCGCAACTTAGGCATCATGTCGCGCCAAACAAACTCTATAAGCTTTGCGACGCCATGTTTCCCCAATTATCATGGGGTAGGGTACTCCTATGATTCTTGAGTTCACCTTCACATCGCTCGCGCTTCGTATAGTCCCGTTATTTTGCCCGGATGTTCCGAACACTCGGCCAAGTTTTCAAGCACCAGGCCGGTCATCTCAGCGCCTCCCGGTGCTTGCGTTGAGCGCGGCCGGGCGGGTTGGCGCGGCAATATCGCCGGATTGGCCGTAGCCATCACCCCCAGAATCGGGGGGCCGAACCGATGGCACGGTCTGGTCAATGCATTCACGACTGGATCGCAGTCGCCGTACTCCTCTCTCCTTCGGAAGGCGGGAGAGGTTTTTGCGCGGTTTCCCTATTCCCGCAAAACGCCACATGAATATCCTTTGGAGCGAGTCTCATGCAAAAGCGCATTTTCATCGCTTACACGGGTGGCACCATCGGCATGCGCCGCACGCCCCAAGGCTATGTTCCCGAATCCGGCCTGGATCGACTGCTGGCGCACATGATCCCGCCCGATCTGGCCGAAGACATGCCGGATTACGTGCTGCACGAATGCAGCCATCTGATCGACAGCGCCAACCTCCACCCCCGCGACTGGTATCGGATCGCCGACCTTATCGCCAGCCACTACCATGACTACGATGGTTTCGTCGTACTGCACGGCACCGACACCATGGCCTACACCGCATCGGGGCTATCCTTCGCCCTGCCGGGCCTGACCAAGCCGGTCATCGTCACCGGCTCGCAGATCCCGCTGCGAGAAATGCGCAATGACGCCCGCAACAACCTGTTGACGGCCCTGCTGCTGGCCGCCAAGGACCCGATTCCCGAAGTTTGTCTGTACTTCAACGGCCGGCTGATGCGCGGCAACCGCGCCACCAAACTCAAGGGTGAGGCACTGGATGCCTTCGATTCGCCGAATTACCCGCTGCTGGCGAAAGTCGGTATCAATATCGAGATCAACCGCCCCGCTATTCTGGATCGAACCGGTACCGAGGTGTTTCAGATCCTTCAACCCGCCGATGGACAGGTCGCGGTGCTGAAAGTATTCCCCGGACTCTCGGCCAAGCTGCTCGCCAAGGTGCTCGAACCACCCTTGCGGGGCTTGATCCTCGAATCCTACGGCATCGGCGCCGTACCGATCGAATCTCCAGGTTTTCTGGCGACCCTGGCGGCGGCGACCGAGCGCGGCGTCACGATCGTGGCCATCTCCCAATGCATCGAAAGTCGGGTCGATTTGCGCAAATACGCCGTGGGCACGGCCTTGGCCCGGACAGGCGTACTCGGTGGTTTCGATCTGACGACCGAAGCCGCCTATGCCAAACTCAACCATCTGCTATCGCTGAACATCCCGACAGAAGAGGTGGGCAGAAACATGCAACGGAGTTGGTGCGGGGAATTTTCGGTACCGGACGAACCGTTCGGCCGGGCCAGAAGTCTTTACTGAACCCGCCGCGACCCAAGCCGGCCGTGCCGGGTCAAATCGGTCTCATGCGCCTGAAATTCCTTGAATTGACAATTCGCAAGTAGTCTCGACGATCCATCGTTACAATTCTTAAGCATCCCCCTACCTTGGAGTCATGAAACCATGAACATCGTCAAGAATATCGGTTCTGCCGACAAGATCGCCCGTCTCGTGGTCGGCGCCCTGCTGATCGTGCTCGCCTTGACCAAAACGATCGGTTTATGGGGCTGGATCGGGGTGGTGCCGATCGTCACCGCGCTGATGAACTGGTGCCCGGCCTATACCCTGCTCGGCATCAAGACCTGCTCAACCGACAACTCGCCAACACCCTCGAACTAAGCCACGAGACTGTTTCGCGGCGGACACCGGCCGCTTGGCGCGGCCGGTTCGACGCTGGTTCCCCCGCCACGCTTCACCGGCCCGCTTTCCGGTGTCCGCCCGCCTTGGATCGGCCGCGCCCCGTTGAGGCAGGTTTATAGGGATTGTCACCGCCCCGAAACTCGATTCGAATCGGCGTGCCCCACAAATCCAATCGCTTGCGGTAGACGTTGGTGAGATAGCGCCGGTAGGCTTCCGGCACATGTTCGATCCGGTTGCCGTGAATGACGATCATCGGCGGGTTCTGCCCGCCCTGATGGGCGTAGCGCAGCTTGATGCTGTGCCCATGCACCAGCGGCGGCTGATGGGCAGCCAGCGCTTCCTCCAGAATCCGGGTCAACTCCGGGGTGGCCAGCTTACGAGTAGCGGCGGCGTAAGCCTCCCGCACCGACACCATCAGTTCGCCGACGCCGGTGCCGTGCAGGGCGGAAATAAAATGGATCTTGGCGAAATCGAGGAAGTTGAGCCGCCAGTCGAGGTCGCGCTTCACCTGGGTGCGGATCTCGGGATCAAGCCGATCCCATTTATTGACCGCCAGCACCAGCGCCCGGCCGCTATCCAGCACCAGACCCAGCAGGCTGGCGTCCTGATCGCTGATGCCTTGGCGTGCATCCAGCACCAGTACCACCACATGGGATTGTTCGATCGCTTGCAGAGCCTTGATGACGCTGAATTTCTCCACTGCCTCGCTGACCCGCGAGCGGCGGCGCACCCCGGCGGTATCCATCAGAACGTAGCGCTGACCGTCGCGTTCGAACGGCGCGGCCACGCTGTCGCGAGTGGTGCCGGGCAAGTCACAGGCCAGCATCCGTTCCTCGCCCAACAGACGGTTGACCAAGGTGGATTTGCCGACGTTGGGCCGGCCGACCACCGCCAGCTTGATGGTCGGTTCCTCCGGTTCCGCCGCCGCTTCGTCCGTCTCGTCAGGGGTCGGCAATACGGCCAGCACCTCTTCCATCAAGTCTTCGACGCCCTGATTGTGGGCGGCAGCGACGACGTGCAGCTCATCCAGGCCGAGGACGTGAAACTCGGCGCTGAGCAGGTCGGGGTCACGATGCTCGCCCTTGTTGATCACCAGATGCAGCGGCTTGCCGGCGCGGCGCAATTGGTCGGCGATTTCCTCGTCGGCGGCGGTCAGCCCGGCGCGGCCATCCACCAGCAGCAGCACCAAATCGGCCTCTTCGATAGCCCGCCAGACCTGACGCGCCACTAGACCATCCATCCCTTCGTCGTCGCCGGTCAAGCCGCCGGTATCGACCAGCACACAGGGTCGCGGACCGCGCTGACTGATGCCGTACTGGCGGTCACGGGTCAGCCCCGGCATGTCGGCCACCAAGGCGTTACGCGTGCGGGTCAGGGAGTTGAACAGAGTGGATTTGCCGACGTTGGGCCGGCCGACCAGGGCGATGACGGGGAGCATGGAAGGCACTTCGGAGGTGGCGGAATCAGGAAGATTGCGCCGGATTATGCCTGAAAGTGCGTCCTCGGCCGTAACTGTTCGGGCGCGGGCCGGTTCAAACCGCCGTCTTGCGGGGATCGAAGGCGTCTCGGACCGCCTCGCCGACGAACACCAGCAGGCTCAGCAGCAGCGCCAGCACCACGAAGCCGGACACCCCCAGCCACGGCGCTTGCAGGTTGTCCTTGCCTTGGCGCAGCAGGTCGCCCAGCGAGGCCGAGCCCGGCGGCAGGCCCAAGCCGAGGAAGTCCAGCGCGGTGAGGGCGACGATGGAACCGGACAGGATGAACGGCATGAAGGTCAGGGTCGCCACCATGGCGTTCGGCAGTACGTGCTTGAACATGATGCGACCGTCACTCATGCCCAGGGCGCGGGCGGCGCGGACGTAGTCGAAGTTGCGGGCGCGTAGGAACTCAGCCCGCACCACGCCGACCAGCGAGGTCCAACCGAACAGCATCAGGATCAACAACAAGGTCCAAAAACCCGGCACCACCACGCTGGATACGATGATCAGGATGAACAGTTGCGGTAGCCCACCCCAGATTTCCAGAAAGCGCTGAAACAACAGATCCACGCGCCCACCGAAGTAGCCTTGCACCGCGCCGGCCGCCACGCCGACGATCGAAGAAGTCAAGGTGAGCAGCAGCCCGAACAACACCGATATTCGCAGACCGTAGATCAACCGGGCCAGCACGTCGCGGCCCTGGTCGTCGGTGCCCAGCCAGTTTTCGGCGGACGGCGGGGCTGGGGCCGGCACCGGCAGGTTGTAGTTGACGGTGTCATAGCTAAAGCGGATCGGTGGCCAGAGCATCCAGCCATTTTCGTCGATCAGCTTGGCCAGATAAGGATCGCGGTAGTCGGCGGTGCTGGGAAACACGCCGCCGAAATCGGTTTCGGCGTAGTCCTTGAACACGGGGACATAGAACGCACCGTGATGGTAAATCAGCAGCGGGCGGTCGTTGGCGATGAATTCCGCGCTCAGGCTCAGGCCGAACAGCAGCAGGAACAGCCACAACGACCACCAGCCACGGCGGTTGGCCCGGAATTGTGTCAGCCGGCGGCGGGTCAGGGGGGTGAGGTGAAACCGGGATTGTTTCATGCGGCGGCAATCTTAACGGTGGGACCGGGGACGGTCCAGAGGATTGGCAACACTCAAGGTAGGCGACTTGGGAAACTCATCGACGTGACGCTATACTTGTGACATGAGTCCAGGTAGTGACGAGGCCACTGGCGATAATACGACCACCACCCAGGCAGAATATTCCGCCTTGTCAACCGCATCTCGTAGCAGTGGCTAACTTCTGGAGAGATAATGATCATGGCGACTGAAAAACAACGCGCGGAGATTGATAACCATACCATGAAGTTTATTGTCGGAATTATTGCAATATCGCTTGCATATCTGACAGAAAAAATTCGCAGCAAAACCGCTTGCTTCCATCAGCGCATCGTATTGGGATGAAGGTCTATGGTCAGGTAATATTTTCGTAGGCTTTCTATTTGCAATCAGTGCGTTTCTTCTTTCATACAATGGCAATGACAAATGGGAAAAGTGGATGAGTAAAGTGGCGGCACTAGCTGCTATCTGTGTAGCCATGTTCCCATGTGGTTGCGATAGCCATCCTCAAATCATACCGATGGTTCACTATATTGCAGCGGCTGTGATGTTTAGCATTCTTGCTGTTTTTCTGCTATTTCTTCTTTCTCAGGGCATGGAAAAAAAACTTGGGCTCAGGCACGTACGAGGGCAGTTCTATACGGGGCTTGTGGAATAGCGATTATATTAGCAATGATGAGTATGGTGGTTGATCATCTGATGGATGATGCATTAAGTAACAGTTTTCCCCAGTTTACTTTCTATGCAGAAGCTACGGGATTAGTTGCATTTGGCATCGCGTGGCTGACAGCCAGCCGGATTCTTCCATATCTAACACGTAGCGATGAGAAGTTATCGCTATTGTAAGTCCAAAACAATACCTAAAGGCATCCAAGAAGCACATAACGATGGACTCCAATGGACGTTCCGCTGCGCGCCCGCACTACTACGGGGCGGCGGATTTCAATCTGCTGGTTGTTTGGCGCTCCGCGCCGCACAACCACGCGGAAAAAGCCGACATCGGCCGTCAAATTTTCGGGTTTTCCGCCCTCGCGGCTTATCCGCTGCCCCGTTATTCGCCCCAATAAATAGAGTCACAATGCCAACTCACCCCGACTCAATTGGATACATAAGGGACCTCGGTCATTCTGAAGGTATACCTTGGCTTGAGATGATCTGCGATCTCGCTGCTTCTGGAACAACAATTCTGAACCCCGTTGAGCTTGAAACCCTCGTTCAACTTTTTTATTAAGCGCGCAAGCTACCTTCGACAACCAGCGCCACCTGTATCAACACTACCTGCCGGGACCGTCTCTACAACCATTGAACGGCTTGAGGCAATCGGGCCGTTTAACGGCTTTAAGCGCCTTAGTAACTCCCTAACAGCTTTATTCCCCAAGCAGGTAACTATTATTTTTGGAGCAAACGGAAGTGGAAAATCTAGTCTATGTGAAGCATTACAAATACTTGCTTCAAATGACGCCCCCTAGGCGTCCGCTTCAAGACGTTCTTGCGACAACTACAGTAACGCCTTCGTTTGCATATAAATTCACTTCGGATGCAACCACACAGACTTGGGCGTCACCAAGTGCATATGGCTCTCAATCAAACACCGTTAAGTACTTCGATTCAGATATCGCTTTTCAAAATATCAAGAACACTGTCGAGCCAGGGCGGATTATCGAACTCGCTCCGTTCAAGCTAGATATTTTCACGACTGCGAAGAAACACTGCGAAAAAATTGCGTGAAGAACTGCAAAAAAAAGCAGCGGGAGAATTCGACGTTGCTCGCGGGAGTTATCGAACAGATTCGCTCGAAGTTTGAACCATTTAAAGAATCAGAACTTGCCACCTTAGCCAGACCGACAATCTCTGTCTTTATATCCGAAATAGGGCTAGGCGAGAATTATTCTGAAGAGAGTGGGCTTGCCGAAAAACTAAAGAACAAGGAGGAGCTAGAGAAAGCCACCTCTGAAGATGGCCTCAAGTTGTTAAAAGGTGAGGTTGCTGCATTGAAAGCCCTACGCAGGGAAATTGATCCGGTCCTAAGTGCATCCGAGAAGCTCATCGAAATAGATCCAGTTTCTAAGTCCAAGGAACTGAAGGCGAAAGAAGAAGAACTAGAGGTTCTCGCCAAAGCACTGATCCCTTCAGGTGCGACCTTAGAGAAGTTGCTGGCACTTATTCGGCCTGCAAATGAGGTCTGTAATCTTCACTCGCCAGAAACAGAACAGTGTCCTTTGTGTAAGCAAGCTCTGCGTGATAGTGAACTCGAGTTGTTCAAGCAATATTCCGCACTTCTAACAAGAGAACTGGACGCAGCAATCACTGAGCTTCAGAATCTGCTGAAAACGGCCAAAAAGAGCCTCAAAGTAATCTCTGATTCTACCCCTAGCAGTTGGGCAAAGGACTCAGTCTTGCCCACGGAGAGGACTGAACCCGTTAAGGCAGTTGGGGAGACTATTCAAGAACGCTTCAAGGTGGGCTTAGAAATAGACCAAGACAACATAGGTTTAGCTGCATCACTTCGAAATCTCGCCGAAGAGTTATCAAAAGGCCTTAGAGGATAAGGAGAAACTAATCGCAGAGGCAGGGAAAGACAGAGAGGAGCTTGTAAAAAAAAATGCAGGAAGTTTCTACCGAATGCGAGTCTCTTCTCTATGCAAAAAAAAATCAGTGAAAATATCGATCTAGTTAAAGATGCATATCAACGGACGCGAATTGCTGATCTCTGGACCTCAAATTTACCGAATTTCACATCAGTTCTACGCAAGATCACATCTACAGCAAAGACAGCACACAAAGAGCTTGTAGTGGGAGACTTCAGGACGCGGTTAAATGCTGAATATCTCGCGCTCGCAGAGAGGGATATGAGTGCTTTCGGTGTAAAGCTAAAAAGACATCGGTGGCGACGGAGCAGTTACTGTAGATCATCATGTCTCCGGTCAAAAAAATTGATGATATTTTGAGTGAGGGTGAGCAAAGAGTTCATGCTCTTGCTTTGTTCTTCGCAGAACTAGAAACCTGTGAGCAGCAGGTGATCGTCTTTGATGATCCAATCTCCAGTTTTTGATTACAACTACATAGGTAACTATTGCAATCGGCTTCGTGATTATATTCAGAATCATCCAAATACACAGATTATTGTTCTCACGCACAATTGGGAGTTTTTTTGTTCAGATTCAGACAACCCTGAATAGAGCTAGGCTAAACAACAAGATGGCAGTCCATGTATTAGAGAACTGCGCCGCAATTGGTGAGTACAGCGAAAAATATTGATGATTTGAAGAGCAAGATTGACACGATACTCGCACAGACAGGAGAACCGACCAAACATCAGAAAGAGGTAATGGCTGGCAACATGCGACGCCTCATAGAAGCTATTGTTAATACCCACGTATTCAACAAACAGCGGCATCAGTTTAAACAGAAAAGCCAACAGGTATCAGCTTTTGATGAATTTACAAAAGTTGTTCCGCTTCTTGCCACCGAGGCTCAGTCTTTAAGAGACCTATTCGAGAAATTGAGCATCACTGAACACGATGACCCAAGGAATGCATACGTCAACACCGATAAAGCAATGTTTCAAACGAGGTACGGTGCGATTATGCATATAGAAACTGCAATTGTAGGAAGAAGGTGAATTTGTGTTACCTAACAAATTCGCATAACAAGGCCGTAAACTCGGACACATTTTTCGTTCGCTTCACTCACTACAAATGCGCCGGTTACGGCTGGCGTTAGGAGTATATCTTCGTAGCAGCAAGAAGCATAAGCGCATGATTATTTGGAGTGGACTCGGCTTTCTGGTCGCAGTGATAGGTTTCGCCTCCTTGATCCTCACAGAGTTTGTGTCGGAGAAGATAACAGGCGATGACCAGTTCTACCAAGAGCATGGATGGGTCATTCTCGTTGGGATGCTTCTCGCCGCAGGATTGACCTACGGGCTCCATCGACTTCTTCTCCTGCAAAAGGGTCGCGTAGTGATCGATAAGGAGACCGGCCAGGAGATAGTCTTGCGATCGAGTCATTCTCTATTCTTCATTCCCGTGAAGTGGTGGCCAGCAGTTTTCGTCGGTCTCGGTGTGGTGATTGCAATCGTAAACTCGAAAAGTGGATGAGACTGTTCGGGATGCTGTGCTGCGGTTACGTGTCAGTGTGGACAAATCTTGATGCTGCTTGCTTCATCTGTTCCCACGTTGTACCAGGCGTCTAACCAGGCAGCAGATCAATCCACCGCCCCGTTGAGAATAGAAATATCAGAGGAGACGACAATGGAGGAATCATGGCAGTCAGGTGATCCTTACGAATATTACATGGGGCGATGGAGCAAGCTCGTAGCTGAGTTATTTGTCGATTGGTTATCACTTCCCACCGGCCTTAGTTGGCTAGACATCGGATGTGGATCAGGCGCTTTGAGCGAGGCTGTTATCACCAAGAATAACCCTGACGAGCTTATAGCAATTGACCAATCGGAAAATTTTGTCAGTACCGCTCAGCAACGACTAGGAAATCAGGCGAAGTGCAAAGTCGGCAATGCCCTATCATTGCCACTCGATGATGCATCAGCGAATGTTACGGTATCTGGTCTCGTATTGAATTTTTTGCCTGAGCCGGAAAAAGCACTTGCGGAAATGAAGCGAGTGACCAAAAAAGGAGGTACCGTTGCGGTGTATATCTGGGACTACGCCGGAAGGATGGAGCTTCTCAAGTATTTTTGGGACACCGCTGTTCAACTGAATCCAAATGCATTTAGCCTTCATGAAAGCCACCGGTTTTCTAAAGCCGATGCCGAAGAATTGAGCGCCGCCTTCAAACGGGCGGGTTTCGCGGAAGTTGAAACAGCGCCTATCGAGGTGACTACAACGTTCTCCGATTTTGACGATTACTGGAAACCATTCCTTGGTGGCCAGGGGCCAGCGCCAACGTATGCCTTGAAGCTGGAAGATACGGCAAGAAATCATCTCAGAGATGCTTTAGCGCAGCGACTACCTATTAAGGAAGACGGTTCAATTCCATTAACCGCGCGCGCTTGGGCAGCCAGGGGATTAGCGTAATCCATGAAAAACACCCAACAAACTGAAATGCACAGAGACGCCGCCGAAACGGGTGACCTACAAGCACTGCTCGCGCAAGTCGGCGCTGCGCTGGACCAGTTCCTCCGTTTCGAACACGCCGATCCGGTGCGAACGAATCATGAGTGGCGTCCTCGCCTCGACACCGCCCTACCGCTTCAAGGGATCGGAATCGAGCAGGTCACGGATGAACTCATCACCTACCTGATTCCGAATGGCTCACCCGTGGCAAAGCCGGGGTTCACCTCGTTCATCACGACAGGCGGGACGACGGCATCCACCTTGGCATCGACGGCCGCCAGCATCGCGGCGCCGCAGCGCTATCTCCTGACCGCATTCAACTTCCTGGAAGAGCTTTCCCTGGGCTGGCTGGCCTCGATGTGCTCCATCGGGCATCTGCAAGGCGTATACAGCTCAGGCGGCTCGGTCGCGAATCTGCTTGCACTGGGGGCGGCACGCCAGCACGCGTTCGAGAAGGTAGGCCATGATCCGGCGGCAGCCGGTGTGCATGGCCGCGTACGGGTGTATGCGACGCGCGAGGCGCACCACACGATTCAGCGCGCTGCTGGCGTGCTCGGTATCGGTCGGCGCGCGGTACGCCCGATTGCCTGTGATGCGGGCGGCCGAATGGAGATCGCCGACCTGCGCCGCGTGATCGCCGAAGACCGACAAGCGGGAGTGATCCCCATGGCGATCGTCGCGAACGCGGGGACCACCAACACCGGCGCGATCGACCCGCTACTAGCCATCTCCGAAGTGGCGAGAGAGCACGGAATCTGGCTGCATATCGACGGCGCGTACGGACTGCCCGGCATCCTTGACGAGCGGAAGACGCATCTCTACCGGGGCTTGGAGCATGCCGACTCGGTCATCGTCGACCCTCATAAATGGCTGGGCGCGGCCGTGGGGGTCGCCGCCACCTTCGTCCGCGACCGGGAGCTACTGCGCCGAGCCTTTACTCAAGAACCGGCGGATTACCTTGAGGGCGCGGTTCACCAAGATGCGCCATCGCCGACCGCCGAACACTCCTTGGACGACTTCGGCATCCCGTACTTCGACTACGGAATCGAACTGAGCGCCCCGAGTCGCGGCGTTGTGGTCTGGGCGCTGCTTCGAGAGATTGGCGTGGAAGGAATGCGAGCCAGGATCGTGCGCCACAATGACTTGGCGCTTCGCGTCGCCGACGCAGCCCGCGAACACCCGAACCTCGAACTGTTGCTGGAGCCTACCCTCTCGATCTGCTGTTTCCGATATGTATCGCCCGACGTCCCGAACCTGAACCGTCTTAACCAAAACCTGCATCGTCGGCTTGTTCGCGAAAATCGAAGCTTGCCGAGCACCACCCAGGTGAACGGCAAACTGGCGCTACGTCCATGCTTCTTGGGCGCGCGAACCGAAGTGACGCACGCGGACGAACTGCTCGCCGACGTTCTTCGGATCGGGGCGGAACTCGTCAGCGAACTCGTGGCTAACGGCACGAAAAGCTCAGAGAATATCCAGAGTGGGCACAACACATTGAATTTATGAATAATAGCCGCTCACCGTCCAGTAACCGCCACATCATTTAGACCGATCCAGGCGGTAAGGGCGGACCGGAGCCAGGACCTCGGTCGTACCAGGGATCATAAGGGATGGCATAAGTTTTACCCTCGTGGTGGACCACGCCCCAACCCATCCAGCCTTCAATATCCATCTTGGGAATCTTGACTTTTCGTTGTCGAATCCGGTCCATTTCGGCGGCGAACTGGTGCCCATAGGCATGATGGACAAACATGTGGCCGAGATCTTTCCAACCCTGCTGGATCGCTTCTCGGTCACTACTCAACCCGTCCGCGGTAATGTCGCCCCAATGCACCATTTCGTGCAGGATGATGGATTCGACGATCAGGGTGGCCTTCCGTACCAACGCAAGCCACTGCGATTCCCGGCCTAGTCGCAACGCGCTGGCGTTTAACCAGGTATTGATGATATTCGCATGTTGGGAAACGATGACTTCATTGATATGGATTTCATCGCCGGAACGGTACTGGCCATAGGTCCCAGCCGGAAGTTGGGAGACGCAAAGCTCCGGGCCTGATCCAGGCTGAAGCGCTTCACGGGCTTTTTCATCACTAAACTGGCCGAATTGTTTGAAAGCACTGAATTTTCGCCGGTCGTGGACGACCTTGGGAAGATCATGACGAACAATTCCAACCAGCTTCTGATGGACAGATGCCGTATAGAGTTGAACCATTTTTTTCTTCCTCTTTGAACGCAAGCTCGATGCTGACATCAAGCTTTGTGCAAACATCATGAGTCGATTACTGACTCCAAGTACAGCAGAATGTGGAAATTTTTCATGGATTATTTTTACTGAATGTCTCGAAAATTTTCACTCCAAGCCTCGAAGATCAAGCGGCTGTTCTGGTGATTCTCGGTACCGCTGGAACACCGTGCCAATCACCGCACCTGACCCATTTCCTGGTCGTTATCGTGGACGCAAGCGCATCCGTGAAACCTAACCCATTGTTTTAGCCAGCATCCACCAGCCACCAGCTTCCAAGTGTGATACATTCTTCTTCCACGGCCCGCTGGTTCCGGCCACTCAGATCGAACACGAACGGCACACGACTGTAAACTTTAAGAGTCATCAGAATAGTCTGAACCTTGGATTCGAGAGACAACGATTAATGGAAGCTTTTGTTTTATCTAAAAAAAAATGCGGACGCTGAGATGAGACTATGATCATGCGACTTAGGCTACTTTTCCCTCTATTCACTTTCCGCTCGGGTACGCTGCCATGGGCGGTTGTGCTCGCTGTCTTCGCGACGATTTTCGCCTTCATGTCACTGTCCGCCTCCGCCGCCTCCCGTAGTTGGAGCACCAGTGGCAACGGGGAAAAAATCGTGCTGACCGACTGTCGCGATTGCGGCGATGACATTGGCATGATGGTCGTTTGTAGGGGTGCGGAGCGAACTGCCATGGTGACCGTCCATTGGGCGGCGATGGCAACCGGCCAGGAAGGCGCCACGCTTCCGATGGTATTGAATATCGACGGCCAGAACTTCAATCGGCAGGCGGTGACACGCCATTTCGGCCAGATCGGCTATACGCCCGAATTCGAGCTGGATCGAAACGATGCCTTGATCGCGGCCCTGCAATCCGGTCGCAGCCTCAAGATTAGCTTTGGCGGCCAAACCACCGAACTGGCATTGCAAGGCTCGCATGATGCGTTCGAGAGTTTCAAAACCCATTGCGGTTGGAACCCCACCACACCACCCGGCAACGATGCGAAGTGGTTTGTCCAAACCTATTCCTCGGCGGATTCCGGTCAGCCAAGAACTTTTTTGACATTTGGCATCCCGGAGACCGATGCCATCGCCTTTTCGGCACGCTGCGAAAGCGGTCAGGGAGGACCGGAACTGATGGTCGACTTGCTGATCGATTCCGGTGATATCGCGCCCAGCCAGCCCATCGACGTCAACTGGCAAGGCCCGAATCTCAAGGCCACCTATGCCGGCAAGGTATTCAAGGATAGCTCGGAATATGCCGGTGTCCGGCTGGCAATCGGTATCGACGACCCACTATGGCAGGTCTTCTCGAAACCCGGAGAACTGGTTTTGCAAGCTAAAAATCTGGCGCCGGTGACGATCCCCCTTCAAGGAGCGGAGCGTCCGGTACAGGATTTTCTCAAGACCTGTCGGGCATATTTCGCCGCCTTTGACGCCGCCGCCACACCGGAACAGGATAACGTCTATCTCTATGACTGCGAGGACGGATCGAAGCTGCGCGCCCGTTATGACAATTCCCGATCCTATTCCGTGGCGCATGTATCCCATGCCGGTCAAACCGAAGTCGCGCTGATTCAAGTCGTTTCCGGTTCCGGCGTGAAATACTCCAATGGCGATTTGACCTTGCATACGAAGGCCGGGGATGCGCTACTCATCGATGGCGAAACAGTCCATCGCTGCCATTCCGAGTGATCAACCTGGATGCCAAAGCCACCACGAGCCATGACTGGCGCGTGGCAAAGCGAAAATGGGGTAACGGCCCAATCATCGACGGCTTCCCCATCGCCGTCCATCCGCGAAGGCCGCATGACTTTCAATGCCAGCTTGACCGCAAAAATCCCTCTCTCTTCCGCACGTTCTCTGAAAGACAGCGGTAGTGGTTTGAGCCCAGTGTCGTGGAAATCAAGGCCGAGATGAAGTGCCGCCACGCGGCTTCCTGGACTTGAACAGTACCCCAAATTTGGCTCTAAGACCGCGCCGCTCGTCCGACATGGCTTCCAGAAAATCGGACAGCAGCTTGGATTTTTCGATGGTGTACAGCACCAATACCGTGATTGGTAGAAACACACTCAAGAACAGCAGCAATCGATGCCACCATGGTTGGCCTGCCTCGTCGAAGACGTTCATGCCCAGAATCCCGGTGGTGATCGCGCCGATCATGCCAAAGGTGGTCACCACGGTCAGCCTCACCACGGTGTTGGCCTGCCGACGCAAGCCGTCGCTGTCCAGATACTGATTCATCTCCTTGACCGCCTCGCTGACATCCCGGTAAATCCGGTCGGTGTCAAGATGGCCGGTCAACATCCGAAACAGATCCTTGGCCTGCGCCTGATTGGAAACCTCGTGAAACCAATAGCGGTGGGTAAAGCGTAGAAAGGTTTCGAAGATCCGGCGGATTTCCCGTTTGAACGTTTTGACCGAATCCACATCGCGGATATCGAGCTGGCTGATCGCCGCGACCAACCATTCCGAGAACAGCATCAGGGTGGCCTTGTGGAAATGGGCGATCAGATTGACCAGGAAATACTGGTGGCGGAACTGGCCCAGCAAGCCGGTTTCCGCGTCGGCGAAGAAACGGTCGCCGGCCTTGCCGACCATCACGAAGGCGTGACCGCAGCACAGGTAGCGACTGCCCAGCGCCGGATCGGCGGGATTCCAGAACTTGTCGTAGCAGTATTGCCGCTCGAAATCGGCCAGTTCCTGCTCGGAATAGGGCAGGACATCGGAGGGTCCTGGCTTGGTGACCAGGGCCAGGCGAGCAAAGTCGCCGCGAGTCAAAACCTGTGGATCGTCGAAGCTGAGATAGGCCAGCAACGGCATGCGGTGATATTCGATCTGCCGGTAACGGACCACGCCCTCGCGATCGGAATGGTACAGAGCCAGCGGCCACAGCAGATAGTCCCAATGAGCGGCGACGCTGGGAGAGCGGTGTTGACAGACGAAGTTGAGATATTTGCGCCGGTTTTCGTAGTCGGATACCGCCAGCGTTTCGCCGCTCGCCGCCAGCCACTCCACCCGACGCGGGCACTGACCACCCTGGCCGTTGGCTTCCCAGAACGCCGGATAGGCCCGACCCAGCTTGAACAGCGCTTCCTGGGCCAGTGGCAACGGCAGATCATCGGCGTGGAACTCCACCGCCAGGACGACGATGTCGATGTCGTAGAAAAAATAAAGATCCACATGGGCAACTTCGAACACCACCGGCGGCGATTGCTCGTCGAGAATGGCCCGCATCCGAGTAATGTCACGGCGGCGGTAGACCCGGATCGGCGATTTACCGTAGCCGCTCAGCCCTTCGCGGCCCGTGCCTTCGCCATACAGAAAGCGCTGTACGTAGGGTAAGAAGGTGACGAATTCCTTGTAATGCCGTTCCTGAAAATCCTCGGGATCGCCGAACTCGTCCGCCACTTCCCGCCAGGGGCACTGCTCACCCAGCGCATCCAGCAATTCCCAATATTTCGAGATATGCGGCTCCCGTACTCGGGCGTGCATCACCTGCAAGGGCCACAACAGAATCTGGCGGAAATGACGGACCAGAGGAAAAGCGTGTTCGGTACTGTCGCTCACGAGAGTAAATCCTTGCTGATTCCGGTCAGGGTCGTCGGTATCCCCGGCGGCGGGCGGCTTCATGGAGCGATGATCCGCGTCGCGAGCCGCGAAACCCGCGTGTTCCCGCTGGCCAAGCCGCTTGAGCGACAATCCCGCGACCGAATCCACGTTGCGGGTAGCGGCCCGTTCTCAACGGCTTGCCGCCACCGGTTACACGATTGCCCAAACCTTGGGGACGACTTCAGTATGAAGATTACACCGTGCCGTCCATTCCGCACGAGCGAAAATCCAATCGACGTAAAACCAACCGCCGGTAGCCGAATTTGTGGTAACGACATGGCCTGTATGGACCACCGCGAAACCGACCGCCGCGCTATAATTTTCGCCCCAACAACGACAACGACGGGTTGCGACGAGCACCATGACACGACGGGAGTTACTGACGCGGTTGCTGCAAATGGTCGCCTGCGGAATGCTGCCGGCTTCCCTCGCCCGCGCCGCCACGATGGCGGGCATTCCTCTAACCGATGGGCAAGCGTTCAGCCGGGACTGGCTGCGGAAAACCGCCCGGCAATTGGCGGAGGAACCGTATACCGCGCCCAGTGACGCCCAGCCACCATGGCTGGCGGCCATGGACTGGGACGACTACCAGGCCCTCAACAACTTCCGCGTCGATCACAGCCTATGGGCCGGCGGCGAACTGCCGTTCCAGGCGCGATTCTTCCACCTGGGGTTGTACTTCCACCATCCCGTCGCCCTGTACGAAGTCGTCGCCGGTCAGGCTCGACCGATCGTCTTCTCGCCGGACCTGTTCCAATACGGTCCGCGTGTCAAGGACAGGATCCCGGAACAAGTCGGCGATCTTGGCTTCGCTGGCTTTCGAGTCAACAGTCGTCCCGATTGGGACCGTGATGTATTCGCCTTCCTCGGCGCCAGCTATTTCCGCGCGGTCGGTGCCAACAAGCAATACGGCCTCTCCGCCCGTGGCCTGGCCATCGACACAGGGCTGGATCGCCCGGAGGAATTTCCCGAGTTCCGGGCTTTCTGGCTGGAACGACCGACGGCGGACGCCAAGGCCTTGACGATTCACGCCCTGCTCGACAGCCCCAGCATCACCGGCGCCTACACCTTCGTGGTCGAGCCGGGCGACACCACCATCATGCAAGTCGATGCCCACTTGTTCCCGCGCCGCAAGATCGAACGGCTGGGCATAGCGCCCATGACCTCCATGTTCCAATGCGGTGAAAACGACCGCCGGGTGGCTGATGATTATCGTCCGGAGATTCACGATTCCGACGGTCTGCAGCTCTGGACCGGCACGAGCGAATGGATCTGGCGGCCGATCCTCAATCCACACTATATTCGGGTCAATTCTTTCCTGGATGACAACCCTCGCGGCTTCGGCCTGCTACAGCGCGACAGAGTTTTCGATCACTATCAAGACGATGGCGCGTTCTATAACAAGCGCCCCTCGTTGTGGGTAGAACCACTCGGCCAGTGGGGACGCGGCATGGTACAACTGGTCGAACTGCCGACCGCCGATGAAACCTTCGACAATATCGTGGCGTTCTGGAATCCCGCCGAACCGGCCCAACCGGGCCGGGAGATCAATCTCAGCTATCGCCTGTACTGGGGTGCGCAACCACCTGTGCGACCCTCGGTCGCCGAAATCGTTGCCACCATGATCGGCGTGGGAGGCAACCCTGGCCAGAAGAAAACCGTGCCTATGCGCAAATTCGTGATTGATTTCCAGGGCGGTCGCCTTCCCCAATTACCCAAGAACACACCGGTCGAACTGGTAATCTCCACCTCGCACGGGAAGATCCAGAATATAGCGGTCCGTCCGGTTGTGGAATCGGATCAATGGCGCGGTTCTTTCGATCTGATCACCCACGGCAGTGATCCGGTGGATTTGCGCGGTTACCTGCGCGACGCCGATGGGGCACTGAGCGAGACCTGGCTATATCAGTGGTCGCCGCCGCCGGCCGCCAGTGGCTGAAGAACCGACCCACCCCGACGGCTGCCCTGCCTTCCGCCGCATGAGCGAGAAATTCAGGCAGGGCGCTTAACCACCACTCGCCTTCAGCAGGGCCGCGCCCTTGCGCTGGGCTTCGGCGAACAGCACCGCCACCGCGCAGGAGGCCAGCCGGGTCTGGGCGCTGTCGGCGCGGCTGGTCAGCACGATCGGCGCGCGGGCACCGAGCACGATGCCGGCCGCCTCGGCCCCGGCCATGAAAGTCAATTGCTTGGCCAGCATGTTGCCGGCCTCCATGTCGGGCACCACCAGAATATCGGCCTTGCCGGCCACCGGCGAAACGATCCCCTTGGTCCGCGCCGCCCCTTCGTCGATGGCGTTGTCGAAGGCCAGCGGACCATCCAGCAGACCGCCGACGATCTGGCCGCGATCGGCCATCTTGCACAGCGCACCCGCTTCCAGCGTCGAGGGAATCTTGTTGGTGACCGTCTCCACCGCCGACAGAATGGCGACCTTCGGTTCGGCGATACCGATCGCGTGGGCCAGATCGATGGCGTTCTGGATGATGTCGCGCTTCACCTCCAGCGTGGGCACGATGTTGATGGCGGCGTCGGTGACGATGATCGGGCGCGGGTAGGTGGGAACCGCCAGCAGGAAGCAATGACTGATGCGTCGCTCGGTGCGCAGCCCCCCCACTTTCTTTACCACCTCGGCCAGCAATTCGTCGGTGTGCAAGCTGCCCTTCATCAAGGTCTGCGCCTCGCCGGAAAGCACCATGGCGACCGCCAGTTCGGCGGAATGATGGCTGTGTTCAGCCGACACCAACCGGTAGGGTGTCAGATCCAGATTCTCCTGCGCGGCGATAGCCCGAATCTTATCTTCCGGTCCAATCAGAATGGGCGTGATCAACTGGTGTTCGGCCGCCTCGACCGCGCCACGCAGCGCGTCGGCGCTACACGGGTGGACCACCGCGCAACCTAGTGCGGGAAGACCTTCGCAGGCTTTCAGTAACTCCAGGTAGCGATTGTCGCGGCGCAACTGGACTTTCGGTAGATCCTTGAGCGCGTGCCGCTGCTTCACCGTGGGCACCAGTACTTCGAGCCGGCCGGTCGCCACCTCCTCGCCCACCGGATTCACCGCCCGACAGTCGAGCACCACCGTGCCGGTCTCGGTTCGTTTTTCCATCACCGTGGCCGTGGCGGTGACCGGCACGCCGATGGCCACCGGCCGGTGCAAACGGACATCGATGTGGCGGGCGATGGAACCCAGTCCGGGCAACCGAGTACCGGCCAATGTGGCGAACAACGCGGCCGACCAACTGGTTTGTCCGCCGCCCTGTCCGTACATCGAGGTGTCCGCCGACCCCGGATCGAGATCGATCAGATTGAGATTGCCGGTAATCACCGCCAGCGCTTCAACGCCGTTCTCATCCAAGGCCCGCGTCAAACTGGCCTGATCGCCGATTTGAATTTCGTCGAAGATCTTATTTTCAATCATTTCCATCACGGTTCCCCTTTTTCCGCCATCCGCTCCGCCCGCCGAGCCAGCGCCAATGAGTTCGGATTATATCCCTCTCAACCCCAACCGAACTGTGGTCTATCCGGGCTCCATCGCAGTTCATGCAAGATTATTTACTGGCCAACGCTGGAATTCGGCCAAACTTACGACAATAAAGAGGAGTTCGGATTTGCTCGCGCTGGCGTCGGCGGCAATCCCACAACCACGCCGCACCCCTTGGCGGGCCGGCGTCCGATCCGGTTGGAAGGAGTAGAGTCCCCCATGGTATTTCGCTTCCTGCAATCCATCTTCGCCGCGACGCCCGCCCCGTCCGGCAAATCCGATGCAACCCTGATCCGGGCGGCGATCGAGCGGGTGGTGAACGGCACCGATCCTCGCCTGCGTTTCGTCAACCACTATCAACGGATTCTGTGGCACGGGGTGGAACGGTCGGTCGAGCACGTCAGCACCCTGATCGACAGCCTGCCGCCCGCTTTCGAGGTCAGTAAACGCGAATTCACCGCCGAGCCTCGCCTGCGCGCCCTGTTCGCGTCGTCGGAACACCTGCGGGAAATTCTGAGTTTCGGCCCGGCCCTGGAACAATACCGTCAGCAGCATGCCAATGCCCTGCCTGCGGTGCTGTACGCCGCGCTCGGCGTGGACAGGATCGAAAAGAAGGTACTCGGCGTGGATCTACAGGGCGACATGCTCCGGCGGGACGTGGCGCAAACCATGGTCAATTTCCGCAACCACCGGCTGGCGTTCCTCACGGAAAGCGAAACGGAAACCCGCTGGGAACTCAAGAAACAGGCTTTCGACTATCTGATCGAAATCGCCCTGAAGCGCCTGATCTCGATTCGAACCCGACGGGAACAATTGGAGCGAGAACAACGACATCTGCTGCAAAAACAGGCGCGCTTGCTGAAATCGGCCAAGCTGGGGCTGGAACCTCTGCTGGAGACCGGGTCGCCGGAGGTGCACGATCCCGCCACCATTGATCGGCAACTGCGGGAAGTCAGGGCTGAACTGGACCAGATGCGCGCCGATTCAGCCACGATCGAGGACCACCTGGAACGGGTCGCCTCCACCTTGCGCGAACCGGAGCAGCACCTACGCATGGAGCGGGTCACGTTCACCCTGGACCACATGAACCAGAAAGTGGCGCCGAACTCGTCCCGCGTCGCCAGTACGCTGGCTTTCGACGACACGTTGCTCGGCGATGATCGCCGCTTCACCACGCTGCTGGTCCGATTCCCGACCAGCGAAATTCTGCCGAAGCCGGATTTCTTCGAGGAAGCCCACCGCCTGCTGACACTATGAGCGTGGCGGCATCCGCTAACCCGACGCCAGTCGATGAGCGTGCCGGGTGGTTTCCGGCAAGCGATAACGGGTGCAACAACCCATGACATAAGCGATGGCCGTTTCCAGGCCGATGCGGTGGCCGGACGACACGTAGAGCGGCTTGACGCCAGCTCGGGTGCGCAGCACCGCCCCGATGATCTCGTCATCCACCCACAACGGCACCCATGCCCCGCGTTGGTCGGGCACGTCACCATGGTTACCGTACAGCCGAGTCTTGGCCACGCCCACCGAGGGAATATCCACCAGCAGGCCGAGATGGCTGGCAATCCCCAGGCGACGCGGATGGGCGACACCCTGCCCGTCGCACAGCAGCAAATCCGGCGGCTCGCGCAAGCGTTCCAGCGCCGCCAAAACCGCCGGCAGCTCGCGAAACGACAGCAGCCCCGGAATATAGGGAAAGGTGGTCGGCTGGCGGGCAACCACGGTTTCCAATACATCCAATTCGGGATAACGCAGCACCGCCACCGCCGCCCGGGTCACGACACCGCCCGCCTCGAAGCCCACATCCACCCCCGCCACCCGGCACACCGGACCGATCCGGTCGGTCAGAATCAGGTGGGCACACAAGTTTCGTTGCAGGGCAATCGCCGCCGCCGGATCGAGATCCCATGGATGGGCGTGATGGAGTTTCATGCCGCAAGTTTATTCGCCATCCGAGCGCGGTTAAACTAGCGCCCTTTTCGCCATCCCGGTTCCAACAGGTCACCATCATGCGGCAACTCAAACTCGGCATCCCCAAGGGCAGCCTGGAAAGCGCCACCATCGCGCTGTTCGGCCAAGCCGGCTGGACCATCAGCCCCCATAGCCGTAACTATTTCCCCAGCATCGACGATCCCGAGATCGGTTGCGCACTGGTGCGCTCGCAGGAAATGGCGCCCTATGTCGCCAACGGCACGCTCGACGCCGGCCTGACCGGGTTGGACTGGATTCTGGAAACCGAAGCCGACGTGGCGGAAATCGGCGAGCTGAGCTACTCGAAAAGCTCCGATCAGCCGGCCCGCTGGGTGCTGATCGTGCGCGGCGACTCGCCGATCCAGGCGCTGGAGGATCTGGCCGGCAAGCGCATCGCCACCGAACTGGTCGGCTTCACCCGTCGCTATCTGGCCGAACGCGGTATCTCGGCCACCGTGGAATTCTCCTGGGGCGCGACCGAAGCCAAGGTGGTCGAGGGCCTGGTGGACGCGGCGGTGGAAATCACCGAGACCGGCAGCACCATCCGTGCCCACGGCTTACGCATCGTCTGCGATCTGCTGCACACCACCACCCGCCTGATCGCCAACCGCGCCGCGCTGGCCGATCCCTGGAAGCAGGCCAAGATCGAACAGATCGCCCTGCTGACTCGTGCCGCGCTGGCCGCCCACAACAAGGTGGCGCTGAAGATGAACGTTCCGGCGGCACGGATCGATCAGGTGGTTCGCCTGCTGCCCAGCTTGCACGCGCCCACCGTCAGCCACCTCTACGACCGCGACTGGCTGGCGCTGGAAACCGTGGTCGACAACGACCAGGTACGGGATCTCATCCCCCACCTCACCGCCGCCGGCGCGCAAGGCATTCTGGAATACCAACTGAAAAAAATTGTCTGACCGTTCCGGCGATCGGCCGCGCCACCCGGTATATTCCGCGTCCGGCGTCATGGATCGACCTGGATTTGCGGCGGCAATCGCCCCATAATCGGGCGCGTCCACCGGATGGTGCGTTGTCGATATCCGCAAATTATCGCTAAACTCCAAAGTCAAGCCCGACGCTCCCCAGTCGGGTACGGCGCCACCTCCCAACCCGACTTCGACTCACGGAGCCTTTTCCTTCATGTCCGTTGAACACACCTTGTCCATTATCAAACCCGATGCCGTCGCTCGGAACATCATCGGCAAGATCTACAGCCGGTTCGAGGAGCAAGGCCTGCAGATCGTCGCGGCCAAGATGCTCCGCCTGACCCACGAACAGGCCGAAATCTTTTACGCCGTGCACCGCGAACGTCCTTTCTATCAAGAACTCATCGCCTACATGACCTCCGGCCCCGTGATGGTTCAGGTCTTGGAAGGCGAAGAGGCCATCGCCAGGAATCGCGAGATCATGGGCGCCACCGACCCCAAGAAGGCCGCGCCCGGTACCATCCGCGCCGATTTCGCCGAGAGCGTGACCCAAAACGCGGTGCATGGCTCCGACTCTCCCGAAACGGCCTTCCATGAAATCGCCTTCTTCTTCGGCCAGTTCGACCTGTGCCCGCACCCGCTCTAAAATCAGGACCACGCGACCGCCGTGACCGTGACTACCCCTAAAGTCAATCTACTCGATCTGGACCGCCGCGATCTGGAAGGCTTTTTCGCCGAAATGGGCGAGAAAGCCTTCCGCGCCACCCAGATCATGAAGTGGATTTACCACGAAGGCGTCACCGATTTCGCCGCCATGACCAACCTGAGCAAGGCGCTGCGGGAACGGCTGGCCGAACGGGCCGAGATCCGCCCACCGGCGGTCGCGCTCGACCAAGCCTCCCGCGACGGCTCCCACAAGTGGCTGATCCGGCTGGATAGCGGCAACTGCGTCGAAACGGTGTTCATCCCCGAACCGGATCGCGGCACGCTATGCATTTCCTCGCAGATCGGCTGTCCGCTGGACTGCTCGTTCTGCGCCACCGCCCAACAGGGTTTCAACCGTAACCTCGGCGTCGCCGAGATCGTCGGCCAGGTCTGGCGGGCCAGCCGGCTACTGGGCGACCGGCGCAACGGCGGTCGCCTCATCACCAACATCGTGCTGATGGGCATGGGCGAACCCCTGCTGAATTTCGCCAACGTGGTCAAGGCGACCGACCTGATGCAGGACGACCTCGGCTTCGGCATCTCCAAGCGTCGCGTCACCCTCAGCACCGCCGGCGTGGTACCGGCTCTGTACCGGTTGAAGGACGTCTCCGAGGTCAGCCTGGCGGTCTCCTTGCACGCGCCGGACGACGAATTGCGCAACCAATTGGTGCCGCTCAACCGCAAGTATCCCATCGCCGAACTGCTGGCGGCCTGCCGGCACTATATCGCCGACAAGCCGCACCGCCGCATCACCTGGGAATACGTGCTGCTGGACGGGGTCAACGATTCCGAAAAACAGGCCCGCGCGCTGGCCGCTCTCATCCAGGACATTCCGTCCAAGGTCAATCTGATTCCATTCAATCCGTTTCCGGGAACGCGCCACCGCCGATCCGGACCGGCGGCCATCGCCCGCTTTCAAGCCGTGCTGATGGCCCATGATCTGACGGTCGTGACTCGCAGGACGCGGGGCGACGATATCGCCGCAGCCTGCGGCCAACTGGCCGGACAGGTCCAGGCTCGCGGTCGCCAGCCAGCGCGGCTCGCCAGCTAGGGAGCTCCATCATATGTCACCCTTGGCCAAATCCATGATCCTTGCCCTGGCGTTGCCGTTGCTGGCGGCCTGCGCCAACACTCAGGAGCAGGAGTTCAAGCGCAACGCCGCCGAGGCCAATTTCAAGCTGGGCGTTGGTTACATGCAGTCGGGTCACTTCGAAGTGGCCACGGAAAAATTGCTGAAGGCACTGCAATTCGATGACAATTACCCGGAAGCCCATAACGCAATCGCCGTGTTGTACGAGGAGATGCGCGAGTACGCGCCCGCCGAGACTCATTTCAAGAGAGCGATCGAACTCCAACCGAGCTACACCTTGGCGAAGCTGAATTATGCCCGGTTACTGTGCAAGCACTTTCCCGCACGGGCCGCCGAGGGCGAAAGCGAACTTCAGAAGATCGCCGCCAACCCGGCCGATGCCGGCGCCAGCGCCTCGGAAGCTTATGCCGGTCTGGGGGTCTGTGCCCGCCAGCGCGGCGATCTGACCCAAGCCGAAACCTGGCTGCGCAAGTCGCTGGACAGCGATCCCAACAACACCGTCGCCCTATACGAACTGGCCGAAATCAGCCAGGGTCAGGGTAAGACGCTACAGGGGCGCGCTTTCCTGCAGCGCTACCATGCCCAAACCCGTCCCACCCCACAAAGCCTGTGGCTCGGCATTCTGATCGAGACCGCTCAGGATGGCGATCCGCATCTGCGCCAGCAGTACAGCGCGCTGCTGTCCGGCCAATTCCCGAATTCCGAAGAAGCCCGCCGTCTGAACAAGCCGTAAGAGCATGTCCAACGAAATGAGCACCGATTTCACCTCACCGACGGAAGCCACCGGAGCGGCCAACGAATCGTTGGGCGCCTGGCTCACCCAAGTCCGTACCGGCTACGGCGCCGAACAGCGTGACGTTGCCCACCATCTCGGTTTGAACCCGACGATCATCCAATCGCTCGAAACCGACGATTTCGCGCGCCTGGGAGCACCGGTTTTCGTTCGCGGTTACCTCAGCCGCTACGCCCGGTTGCTGAATCTGCCGGAACAAGCGGTATTGGAGCGCTACCGGCAACAGTCGGGCATTACCAGCCAAGCACCCCCGCCGCTGCAAGTGGCGCGCCCCCTGCGGCGGCAGACTCGGGTTCGCGATCTGCGTGGCCTGTTCTACCTGTTGCTGGTGGCCGGCATCGGCTGGATCGCCATCCAGCATCTGGGCGACCTCGATCCCAGCCGGCTGACCGCGCTGTGGTCGGGTACCAGCCAGAATGGCGGCCCGCCAACGACGCCCACTGTCGCCACGCAAACTCAATATCCATTTCAACCCGCTTCCGGGACGACGAACCAGCCCGCGCCGCCGCCCACCAGCTCGCCGGGGAACACACCGACACCGATCGTCGCGGCGCCACCGGTTGTCGCGGTACCGCCCACGCCTACCCCGAATGCGGCGCCACCCGCCCCGGAACCCACGCCGGTACCTTCGTTGCCTGGGGTGCAAACCGCCACCGCCGCCACCACCCCGAGTGCGGCGCCCATCGAAGAAAGCGGTGACAGTCCGACGACGGACACCGGCGCCAAACTGCTGCTGGAATTCAGCAACGACTGCTGGGTGGAGGTGAAGGACGCCGAGGGGAAAGTGCTGATCAGCAGCCTGAAGCGCGCCAATTCCTCGGAATCGCTATCGGGACCGGCGCCGTTCGCGATTACCCTGGGTAACGCCCCCGCCGCCCGCCTGACCCTGGACGGCCAGCCAATCGACAAAGCGATCTACGTGCCCCGACGCGGCACGGTCAGCCGCTTCACCCTACCTCGCCCGCAACCCTGAACCGGCCCGCCGTCCTCGGACCCGCTGTTCCCACACCTGGACCCAAACGAAATCATGGCCAAGCAGTTGCAAGCCATCCGCGGCATGAACGATATCCTGCCGGCTGAATCGGCGCTCTGGCAGGGGCTCGAATCGACCGTGCGCGAAGTGCTCGCCGCCTACGGCTATCACGAAATCCGCTTGCCGCTCCTGGAAAAAACCGAGCTGTTCGCCCGCTCGATCGGCGAAGTCACCGACATCGTCGAAAAGGAGATGTACACCTTCGCCGACCGCAACGGTGAGAGCCTCACCTTGCGACCCGAGGGCACCGCCGGTTGCGTGCGCGCCTGTATCGAACACGGCCTGTTGCACAACCAGACCCAGCGACTGTGGTATGCCGGCCCGATGTTTCGCTACGAAAAACCGCAGAAGGGCCGCTATCGCCAATTCCATCAGGTCGGCGCCGAAGCCTACGGCATGAACGGCCCCGACATCGACGCCGAACTGATCTGCCTGTCGGCGCGATTGTGGCAACGACTTGGCTTGCGCGAGGTGACCTTGCAACTCAACTCGCTGGGCTCCAGCGCCGCCCGAGCCAGCTACCGCGAGCGCTTGGTGACCTACCTCAATCTGCGGCACGACGAACTGGACGAAGATAGTCGACGGCGGTTGCACACCAACCCGCTGCGGATTCTCGACAGCAAGAATCCGGCGCTGCGCGCGGTGATCGCCGAAGCGCCGTCGCTGCTGGATCATCTCGATCCCGAGTCACGCGCTCATTTCGAGGAACTCAAGATCCTGCTGGACGACGCCGGCATCGCCTACGAAATCAATCCCCGCCTGGTGCGTGGCTTGGATTACTACTGCAAGACGGTCTTCGAATGGGTCACCGACACACTCGGTGCTCAGGGCACGATCTGCGCCGGCGGACGTTACGATGGCCTGATCGAAGAGTTGGGCGGCCAAGCGGTACCGGGCGTGGGCTTTGCCATGGGACTGGAGCGTTTGGTCGCCATGCTCGCCGCCGCCGGCTATGCCGGAACCGATCCGACTCCGCAGGTCTATTTGATCGCGGTCGGCGATGCCGCTCAGCGTTGCGGGCTGGCGCTGGCCGAACGGTTGCGCGACCAGCTACCGGTGCTGCGACTGCGGATGCACTGCGGCGGAGGGGGTTTCAAGGCCCAGTTCCGCCGCGCCGACCACAGCGGCGCCCAATTCGCGCTGATCCTGGGCGAAGACGAAGCCAAAACCGGCACCGTCTCCGTCAAACCGTTGCGCGAAGCCCAAAGTGAACAACAGGTCTTGACACAGGATCAAGTGCCCACCTACCTGCGCGCGGCGCTGGAAGAAACCCCCTAAGCACGCAACCGGATGCCCGAGGAAATACTTCAATGGATCAATACACCGACGACGAACGCGTCGAGGATCTCAAGAAATGGTGGAAGGAGAACGGCGTCAGCATCATCGGCGGCATCGCGCTCGGTCTGGTCGCCATTTTTGGCTGGCAATACTGGAATTCCCATCGCACCGCCCAGGCGGAAGCCGCCTCGCGAGCCTACGACATCTTCGTCGCGGCGGCGGAAAAATCCGACGCCGAGCAAACCCGGCAGCGTGGGCAAGTATTGCTGACTGACTTTCCCCATTCCGCCTATGCGGCGCTAACGGCGCTGCGACTGGCCAAACTGGCGACGGACAACGGCGATACCACTGCCGCGAGCCAGCGATTGGAATGGGTGATCGGCAACGCCCAACTCGACGAACTCAAGGATATCGCCCGACTGCGACTGGCGCGGGTATTGTCCGCCGCTGGTCGGACCGAGGAAGCCGGGAAGCTGCTGGCGAGCGTGACCACCACCACCTTGATGGCCGAGCGCGATGAGTTGCAAGGCGATCTGTATCTGGCCGGCAACGATGCCGCCAAGGCCCGAACCGCCTATGCCACGGCGCTGGCCGCGAGTGGTGGCAACCCTCTATTGCAGCTCAAGCTCGACAATCTGGCCCCGCCGACCGCCGAATCGGTCGCCATCGCTCCAGCCGAGCCGCCGCCGCCCACCAAATCGGTCGAACCCGCCGTGCCGGTCGAACCCGCCGCGCCCGTCGAACCCGTGACCCCGTCGGTCGAACCC
>NZ_SPMZ01000032.1 GCF_012939995.1 Candidatus Competibacter phosphatis
ATCTTTAGGCAAATACCGCCATTGACAACCCGTCTTGTTCAGGTAAAAAATGGTCATTTATCACTTCGCGGAGATCGACTTTACGGGGCCGACCTTAGTCGTATAAGGATCGGCTTTTTTTAAAATCGGCTCCAAGATTTCCCATTCTTCATCTGTCAAATCACTGGGATACCTCTTACCAGGAATTTCTTTTGGCCAAGCCATGCAGCACCTCGAATAGAATCTCTGAAATTAAAATAATCGCCGGATTTTGGCTTATTTTATCAAAAATACTATAATAATATCAATGTGTTAGTTTTTTGTACAGCTTCTTAACTTCGACCAACTGCTGGCCTACCAAGGACTCTAGCGTTGAACAGCCCTGGATGGTGTTCGGCGGGGTGAAGGACGTGAAGCGCGGTTTTACCCATGCCTGCCAGATGGCCGGCATCGAGGATTTTCGGTTTCACGATCTACGGCACACCTTCGCGAGCTGGCTCATGCAAGCCGGCGCGGCATTGGTGGAAGTGCGGGATTTACTGGGGCACGCCAGCATCGAGATGACCGAACGCTATGCGCATCTGGCGCCCGAACGCTTGCGCGGGGCGGTGGCGAGGCTGGATTGGGCCTGAAATGTCCTGTCCTGTCCGCTCCTGTCCCTTCCTGTCCACTCCCAGGGCCGAAGGGCTTACAAAAACGAGGCTAAGTGCTTGAAAAGATGGCGCGCCCGGCGAGACTTGAACTCACGACCTTCGGCTCCGGAGGCCGACGCTCTATCCAACTGAGCTACGGGCGCGCGGGGGATGGAAGAGCGTTAAGATACCCCGATTGCGCGCTTCCGTCTAGTGCCGGCGACGGTTTGCGGTACTCGATCGACGCTTCGCAACGCTAGCGCTCTCCGCCTCTCCGTCAGCCAACGACAAAGTACCGGTTTCCAGGCAATTCCAAATAACATTATAATCGGCATGCTTAGCCGTGCCCGAACCACAAGATAACAAGCCCAAACCAAAACCTTCCCACCAACGGTGCTCCCGCGAAGACTCACACCTGACAACGGGTGACCGGTCGAATCGAGTCTGCCGCAACGTAGCCGGGGATGTGCAGGTTGACCATGCGTTCAATGAGGTGAGAGTGTGAACCCGCAAGTCGATAAATCCGTTGTCACCACGACCGTCACCCTGATTGCGGCATTAGTGTTGCTAGCAGTCGTGTTGTTCATGGCTGCTTCCCTCATCAGTGTGGTCGATAACATCGCCCCCGATGACGGTTCGCGAAAGCAATCTGCCGTGCTCGAACGCATCAAGCCGATCGCACGGGTCTCCTTCGAACAACCCAAACCGGTGGTTGCGGTACAGTTGTCCGCCAAGCAGGTCTACGACAAGGTCTGCGCGGCTTGCCATGCCACCGGCACGCTGGGTGCTCCCAAAGTCGGCGAAAAGGCACAGTGGGAACCCCGCTTTGCGCAGGGTCTCGATACGCTGGCAACTCATGCCACCAACGGCATCCGCGCCATGCCCGCCAAGGGTGGCGACCCCTCGCTGACCGAAGCCAATCTTAAGGACGCCATCGTTTATATGCTGGAAGAGACAGGGATCAAGGCCGGAGCTGCTCCCGCCGCCGCCGAAGCTGCTCCCGCCGCTGCTCCCGCCGCCGAAGCCGCGCCTGCCGCTGCTCCTTCGACAAGCCCCGCTTCAACATCCACCACCAAAACAGGCCCGGTACCCTAAGCCAAATAATCCGCCACGCTTCGGCATCATTCCGATGCAAGGGCCATCCTATTGGGATGGCCCTTAATTTTTTCAGACGAACCCGTCATGCGTCCCGATATCCGCTATACCGAATCCCCGCATCGCGAGCGTCACCGCGACTGGGCCAATCTTCGTGCCCTGTTGCCGTACCTCTGGGAGTATCGCGGTCGGGTGTTGGCGGCGCTCGGTTGTCTGATCTTGGCCAAGGTGGCCAATATCGGCGTGCCGCTGGTGCTCAAGCAGATCGTGGACAGTATCGACGGCAACCGCCAAGCCATGGTGGTGCTGCCGGTGACTCTCCTATTGGCTTATGGCGCGCTGAAGCTGGGCAATGCGCTGTTTAGCGAGCTGCGCGACGTGCTGTTCGCCCGGGTGCGTTACCGGGCCATGCGCCGATTGACCCTGCGGACTCTGGAGCATTTGCACAATTTGTCATTGCGGTTCCATCTGGAGCGCAAGACCGGCGCGATCAGCCGCGATCTGGAGCGGGGCGCGCGCAGCCTGAGTACCTTGCTGAATTATCTGGCCTTCAGCATCCTGCCGGTGGTGGTGGAATTCCTGCTGGCGGCGGCGTTGCTGCTGAGTGGCTATCCGCCGATTTTCACCCTGATCGTTTTTGGTAGCGTCGCCGCCTACGTCGCCTTCACCCTGGCGATCTCCAACTGGCGGATGGAGCATCGCCATCTCATGAATCGCCTGGAATCGCAAGCCGGCAACGAGGCGCTCGATAGTCTGATCAACTACGAAACGGTCAAGTATTTCGGCAACGAAAGTTGGGAACTGCGGCGCTGCGACTCGACCTTGGCGGGTTGGGAAAACAGCGCCGTCCTTAGTCAGACTTCAATGTCGGTACTCAATTTCGGGCAGGGCGCGATCATCGCCATTGGCGTCACCTTGATCCTGTTTGTCGCCGCCGGGCAGGTTGCCGCCGGGCGGATGACGCTAGGCGATCTGGTGCTGGTCAACGCCCTGCTGTTGCAACTGTTCATCCCGCTGAATTTTCTCGGCATCGTCTACCGGCAAATCAAGTACGCCCTGGCCGACATGGACGATCTGGTGCGCTTGTTCGAGCGCACGCCGGAAATCCGCGATGCCCCCGCCGCGATCAACTTGACCGTCACACGGGGCGAACTGCGGTTCGAGCAGGTGGATTTCAGCTATCAATCCGACCGACAGATTTTATTCGACGTGAGCTTTACCGTGCCGCCGGGTCACAAGCTGGCGGTGGTCGGCGCCAGCGGGGCCGGTAAATCCACGCTGGCGCGGTTGCTGTTCCGCTTTTACGACGTAACCAGCGGGCGCATCCTGATCGACGGTCAGGATATTCGTGACGTGACTCAGTACAGCGTGCGCGCGGCCATCGGCATCGTGCCGCAGGATACGGTGCTGTTCAACGATACGCTGTATTACAATCTGGCTTACGCCCGACCCGACGCCAGCCGCGAGGAGATCGCCGCCGCTGCCCGGATGGTGCAGTTGCACGACTTCATCGCCGCGCTGCCGGCTGGTTACGATACCGTGGTCGGCGAGCGCGGCCTGAAACTGTCGGGTGGCGAGAAGCAGCGGGTGGCGATCGCCCGGACCATCCTCAAACGACCGCGCATTTTGATCTTCGACGAAGCAACCTCGGCGCTGGACAGCAAATCCGAACGCGCGATCCTGCAAGCCTTGCGCGCGGTGGCCGCCGATCATACCACCCTGGTCATCGCCCACCGGCTGTCCACCATCGTCGATGCCGACCAGATTCTGGTGTTGGAGCACGGCCGGGTACGGGAGCAGGGCACACATCGAGACCTGCTGCAACAGGATGGGCTGTACGCCCAGATGTGGACCTTGCAGCAGCGGGAGCAGGAAACCCAGGAGGAGGAGCGGTTGCTGGGCCTGGTTTGAGTTTACTCGTCGTCCCAGCCATCCGTGCCGAAGGTCAACAACACGCGCTCCGTTTCGCTCAGCACCACCAGGGCGCCAGCCTGTTGGCGTTGCAGCCACACCAGACGTTCGTGATGTTCGCTGCGTTGCTCGTCATCGATTTCCACCGCTTCATGCAGAATCGCCGTCAGTTCCGCGACCGCTTCTTCCAGTTCCTCCAACTCGTCCAGCAACTCTCGTCGCCGGAGCCGTAAATCGTGGAATGTGGCCATCGCCTTCTCCCGGAAAAACCGCCTCAATCGTGAAACCGTTCTATAACGGTCTCGTCATTCCCGAAAAACCGCTCACGATTCCCATGATCATGAACCCCGCCACCGCCGCGTAAAGCAGTCGGGGCGCCCATTCCGCCAGCGTATCCCATTGCAGTTCCAGCCGGGCATCCCACTGGCGGAGTTGGTGACGAATGACGTCGTCCAACCGGCCCGCCGCCTCGCCGCTGGCGAACAAGGCCGTCGCGCCAGCATCGTCGACCACGCCGTAACGATGCAAGGTTTCGGCGATCCCTGACCGGTTGTCGGCCAGCGCCGCCGCCGCACCCGCGAATCGGGCGCGCAATAGCGGATCGGCGACGCTCTTGCCGGCCAATGGCAGCGCCTCCAAAATCGGCACGCCGGATTCCAGTAACAGCAGCAGGCTGAACAGCCCATCGCGTCGTTGCTGCCGGGCCAGCAATCCGCCGAGGATTGGGATGACTCGCAGCAACTTGGACCCCGTCGCGCTGGTTTCTTCACGGGCCAGTTGTTGGCGATAGGCGAACGCGAGAAAGCGTAGTCCGCTGAATAGCAACAGCGGCGGTGCGATGGCGCGCAACAGATAACCGCCCGCGCCGATGGTGCCTTGGAACAGCGCCGGAAAGGGTGCGACGAAGCTGGCCAGCGTCAGCATCAGGAAGGGGAACACCAGCCGCGACTTCAAGCGGCCAAACAACTGGGCGCGGCTGGCGTAATGTTCGCTCAGACGTTTGTAGAGGGATTCCAGCCGCCCACCCGTTGCCGCCGCGCGCACCAGCCGCGTTTCCCAGGGTAGCCACAGGCCGCTGTTTTGCCCCGCTTTCGCCAGATCCGTGCCCTTGGCGAGCGCGGCGGTTTGCGCCAAGGCTTGCCGTGCATCGGCGGGCAAATCGCGCCCAATCATGGCGAAGGCTTGCGCGGGCAAAATACCCGCATGTTCCATCGTCGCCAGTTGCGAGAACAGTTGGGAGCGTTGGCGGGAGGTGAGTAGCATGAGGATGGTCTGGGCGTAGCCTTACTGTTTTAGAGTGATTATTCGGTTTCAGGGATTCAGATATGGGATTTTTTAGTGATCTCCCAACTTTGTATTGTTGCCGTTTCGCATTCCACACTCAATCCACGCACCCGCCACATCAAGTCCCCACACCCGATCGCTAATCTGTCCGCACCTTCAGCCAATCAGAGATGTTGCCATGAAACGGGGACTGTTTTTCCTGCTGGCCTTTGTGCTGTTTTTATCCGCCACGTATGCCTTTGCCGAGGATGATTGCGGCGATTGCGACCGCAGCCTTGCGCCGCGTTTGTGGGTTCCGGATGGTGATCCGGCCATCGATCGGCTACCGCTGAAATCCAGCAAAGCCGACATCGTCATCGACGGACCCATCGCGCGGGTAACGGTGACACAGCGCTACGGCAACGCGGGCCAGCGGCCGATCAATGCGCGCTATGTGTTCCCTGGCTCGACCCGCGCGGCGGTGCAGGGCCTGACCATGAAGATCGGCCCGCGCACCATCCGGGCGAAGATCAAGGAGAAGGAAGAGGCGAAGAAGATCTTCGAAGCAGCGAAGCAGGAAGGCAAGCACGCTGCCCTGCTCGACCAGAAGCGCCCCAACGTGTTCATGATGGATGTCGCCAACATCATGCCGAGCGATGAGGTGGAGCTGACGCTGCAATACAGCGAACTGCTGGTGCCGGATCAGGGCGTGTACGAACTGGTGTACCCGACCGTGGTCGGCCCTCGGTACGGCGGCGATCCGGTGGCGTTGGCGCGGGATGCCGAGTGGGTGGCCAACCCTTATGTCAAAGACAAGGCCGATGGCGGCAACTCGGCACTCGTCGAAACCGGTATTCAGGTGCATCTTGCCAGCCCGATCCCGGTCAGCGACCTGCGTTCGGTACAGCACAAGATCGCCACGAACTGGCTCGACGACACGCGGGTCGAGGTCGGCCTCGACGCCTCTGAACGTGACGCCGGCAATCGCGACTTCATCCTGCGCTTCCGCCTGCAGGGTGAGCAGATCAACTCGGGCCTGATGACCTATGAGTGGAACGGTGAGCACTATTTCCTGATAATGGCCCAGCCGCCCAAGCGTGTCGCGGCCGAGCAGGTGATGAAGCGCGAGTACCTGTTTGTGGTGGACGTGTCCGGCTCGATGCATGGCTTTCCGCTCGACACCGCGCGTGAAGTGATGTTCGAATTGCTGAGCAAGCTGCGCCCGGAGGAAAGCTTCAACATCCTGTTCTTCTCCGGCGGTTCCACCGTGCTGTCACCATCGCCCTTGCCGGCCACGCCGGCCAATCTGCAACGCGCCATGGACATGATGAAGGCCTACGACGGTGGCGGCGGAACCGAGCTGGTGCCGGCCCTGAAAACGGCTTTCGGCATGCCGCGCACCCCGGATGCCGCGCGCAGCATCGCGGTGGTCACTGACGGCTATATCAGCGCCGAGCGCGAGGCCTACGACTTGATCCGGCGAAACCTGAACGCAACCAACCTGTTCGCCTTCGGCATCGGCTCGTCGGTGAACCGTTACCTGATCGAGAGCATGGCCCATGCTGGCGAGGGCGAACCCTTCGTCATCACCGGCTCGAACGAGGCGGCCGGTGTCGGCGAACGCTTCCGCCGCTATGTCGAAGCGCCGCTCATGAGCCGCATCAAGGCGCAGGGCAAAGGCGTGGAGCTGTATGACATGGAGCCGGCCGAGATTCCGGTGATGCTGGCCGAGCGGCCCATCGTGGTGTTCGGCAAGTACCGCCAGGCCCAGGCCGGCGCGGCGATTGAGCTGACCGGCGCCACTGCCCAGGATGATTACCGCGCAAGCCTGTCGCTCGCTGACGAAGGCCGCCGTAATCCAGCCGAACTGTTACCCATCCTGTGGGCGCGGCAACGGCTGATGCGTCTGTCCGACAGACAAGGTAACGATGCCGAACTGAACCGTGACGCCATCGTCGATCTCGGCCTGCGCTACTCGCTGCTGACCCAATACACCTCCTTCGTTGCGGTCGACGAAACCGTGGTTAACCATGACGCCGGTGCCACCGACGTGAAGCAGCCCCTACCGCTGCCCCAGGGTGTTTCGGAACTGGCATTGGCGCGACCGGTGCCGGAGCCGGAACTGGGTTGGCTGATGCTTCTGCTGATCGGTCTGTTCAGTGGCGAATGCTTGATCCGGAGGCGTGACCATGGCCGGCGCTGAAAGAGTAGCTCGGCCCGGCCGCGCCTTCGGCTGGCGCGCGTGGAGTCTGGTCTTGCTGCTGGCCCTGGCGTTCAAGGCCGGTTATTCAGCGGCGGCGGCGGAGCAATTGCAATGGTTACTCCGGCCGCTGGCCGGCCTGCTCAACGCCACCGGTTTGTTCAATTTCATGCCGGTGGCGGGCGGTGAATGGCTGGACGCTGGCCACGATCTGATCATCGTCAAAGCCTGCGCGGGCGGCAACTTCCTGATCGCCGCGTGGTTGGGCTGGCTGTGGCGCGGGCGCACGCGGCCCTTTGGACCGATGCTGGCGCTGGGCGCCTTCGCCGCTGCGTGGCTGACCACGCTGCTGGCCAACGCCGCGCGCATCGTCCTGATCGGCTATGGCCAGGACGACCTGGCGCAGCTCACGGGATTGTCCGATGCCGATAGCCACCGGCTGATCGGCATCGGCGTCTACTTCGGCGCCCTGCTGCTGCAACTGCAAGGAACGGGAACCACACTGGCCGCGCCGGCGATCTATCTGGGCGTCACCCTATTTGCGCCTCTGCTGAATGCCTGGCTAACCGGGCGAATCGGCATCGACATGACGCATGCGCTGTGGTTGGTCGGCGTGCCGCTGGCCACATTGCTGGCTGCATTGCTGTTCTCTCGGGTCAGTTCTGGCGGTTGGCGACTCAGCCGCGCGACCGAGACAGCGGGTCTACTTCGTCGGCGCCATCACGCATGCACAAAATCTGGCTCTAATGACATGGACGCGCCTACCGGTTGGGGCATCGCGGTACCAAACTGGGAAGGCGTTATTAACCCTGAATGAGGAGGGGCGTCCATGAAAGAGATTGCAGTGATCGGCCTTGATTGAGCCAAAGCTGTTTTCCAGGTCCACGGAGTGGATGCCGAGGGGAATACGGTTCTCAAGAAACGACTAACCAGGACTCGGCTGGTCCTGTTTTTCGCCCAGATGGAACCCTGCCTGGTGGCCATGGAGTCCTGTAGCGGTGCGCACCATTCGATCCACAGTACGGGTCTATCTGGCTAATCCACTTTACACATTACCCTGAACTGCGTAACTCCTATCTCTATGGACCCGCGAGCCGAAAATCAGTGTACTCGGCGTGGCTCCAGCGGATCGTGACCCGGAGCTGCGATTGATTGCCTGACATTCCGGAGACGACAAACCGACAAAGCAAGCTCACGTCGCCATCTTCGCCAAACAACTCCTTCTTACTTCCGTCTTCGCAAGCCAGTGGCTTGGCATCAAGCGTGGTTTTAATGCTCGCACGGGTGTCATCATGCCCGCCGGAGAACCGAGCGGTAAACTCGTACGATCGAGGTTCGGCGGTTTGCGGTATTGCGCAGAGCACTTCTTTCGAGTTGTAGGTCTCTGCCTCGACGGCGCAAGTTGGGTCAGACGGGGCGGCATAGCCGGTAAGAGGAAACAACAAGAATAGGTAGAGAACGACGTGGCGCATGGAACCTCCATTAGGGGCGCATCATGATGGTGCTGAGGTAGACATATTGGAGCCGAAGTGTGACAGCGGTTATCATCTGCGCCGTAATGGGCTCAAGTTGAGCGCCATGCCGCACGGAGCAGAGCCGCCGTCCGCATAGCCGCGCCTTGGATTTTCCACCAAGGTAGAAGATCAGCCCAGGAAAGCCCTTCTCGCTGTACTTACCATGCCCTTACAGCATATTGAAGCCAAGTAAGGCCATAATATAACTGATTGAATACATTGGTGCCCCGAACAGGATTCGAACCTGTGGCCTCACCCTTAGGAGGGGTGCGCTCTATCCATCTGAGCTATCGGGGCCAAATCGGAAGGGGGATCAGAAACAAGCGACCCGTGGCCGGGCTTATGAAGATGAGAGTTCAAGAATAGCCGATGGAGGCTTGTCCGAACAAGAGGATAGCTTCCCAGGACCGTGAATCCAGCGAAACGTTAGGTTGATTCGCGGCCCCACCGGTTGGCGAGTCTTGGGTACATGATGTCGCCAGCAGTGCTGAGTCGTCCCGCCCAACACCAGCATGTCGCCGTCCTCCAGCGACCACTCCAACCGCAGTCGCCGTTTCTTATGCTGCAACAGAAAACGGCGGGCGGCGCCCAGGCTGATCGAAGCGATCACCGGATTGCGACCCAGTTCCGGCTCGTCGTCGCTGTGCCAGCCCATGCTGTCCTGACCATCGCGATAAAGATTGAGCAGCACGCTGTTGAAGCGGGCCACCGCCAGCGCTTCCACGCGCTCCCGCATGTCCAGCAGTGTCGGGGTCCACGGCATCGGCTCCAACCGCAGGCCGGAATAGCGGTAAACGGCGTCGGGATCGCCATGCCAGGCGCTCAGCCGGGGCGAGTTAATCGAGCGGCCGTATAAAACGATCACCGGCTGTTGCCAGGCCGTCTCCCGATGCAGGGCCGCGAACAGACGGGCACTTTCCGCCGGCGCGAACGCCTGCCGGTACAGTACGCCTTCCCCGTCCTGGAAAACCAGTTGCTCGACGGTCAAGCCGGTCGCGACCGCCGGCGGTGGCCAGGCTTCGCTCATGCCGAACTCGCCACAACCGGCCAATCCAGCAGATATTCTCGCCGGCCACCGTCGAGCCAGGTCGTTTCCAGCATTCGCGCCTGTCCGCGATCGTCCGCCAACAGCAGGGTCGAGGAGCGAGTGCCGTAACCCGGCGCATCGATGAAGATCGACGACAACCAGCGCTCCCATTCCAGCGAGACGCCGGTGCGTGGCAGTTCGGGGTCGGGCGCGGCGCGCGGTCCATGAGCAGACTGAACAGATCGTTCGGCACTGGATCGATGCGACCCTCCAGTGCGCCGCGTAGCAGCGATACCCCCCGTTTCAGCTTGGGCCAGGGCGTGTCCAGCAGGTGATTGCTGAGACCGTACCATCCGGCGGCAGGAGTTGGGGTGCATCGGCACGATTGGAGTAGTAATACAAACCTGTGGCATCGCCCAGCAGCAGATTGAAACCGTTGTAGCGGCTGGCTTGCGACCGCAAGCGTTCGAGATACGCGGCCGCCGGCATCGAATCTTGCAGGTAGGCGCTGACTAGATGACCTCGCGACGGCGCGTTCGTCAACACCTGGCCGGGTTCGCGGTAGTTGGTGATGGCGGCAAATCGACCGGTTCGGGTAACGCCCATCCAGGTACCGCCTTCCTTGAGATCGCGTCCGGCCAATACTTGGGGCGTATCTTCCCAGAAGGCAAGGGGTGCGGTGGGACGGGCATGAAATTCGTCACGGTTGGCCGCGACCAGTAGTTCATGGCCGGGATGACAGCGGTAAGCAATCAGAATCAGACACATGGCGGTTTCAGGTGAACGCGCTGGGCCAGCGTTCAATCTTCCATATCGTAGATATTGAGGATGCCGATCGCCATCGCCATGCGGATCAACTGCGACAGCGTGTCGGCGCGCGTCTTCTGCATCACCTTGGCCCGATGCACTTCCACGGTCTTGCGACTCAGGTTCAACAGCTTGGCGATTTGCCGATTGGACAAGCCTCTCACAACCCACCGCAGCACGTCTTGTTCGCGTGGCGTCAGCGTGTCGAACCGGCGCATCAGCTCCTGCCGCCGTGCTCGGGCGCGTCGGCGCACCACATCCTCGGCCAGCGCATTATGGATGCAATCCAGTAACAACTGATCGTTGAACGGTTTTTCGATGAAATCCAGCGCGCCCTGTTTCATGGCGGCAACCGCCGTCGCCACATTGCCGTGCCCGGTAATGATGATGACCGGCACATCGATGCCGTGCTCGCGCAACTGCTGTTGAGGGCTGGGGTCGCCGCGTCTGGAAACCCGGATATCCAGCAGCAAGCACCCGGGCCGGTCAGGTTGGTAGACCGTCAGAAAGGTATCGATATCGGTGAAAGCCCGCGCCTGCAAGCCCACCGATTCCAGCAGGCATTGCAGCGAACTCCGCAAGGCGGGGTCGTCGTCGACGACATCGTCCACGATGTAGATGATCGGGGTTGTCGGCGCGTTCATGAGTCAGCGATTGGGGCCATGCCAGCTTGGCGCCGCCGGAGCCGGCAAGCCGTTGGCCAGTTCGAGCGGCGGCAACCATCGGGATGATGCTTCAAGTTACGGATCAAATCCGCGCTTTCCATCGTTATCGGCAAACTCGGAATCCAATAACCATTTGAAAAACAATAATACAAGTTTTCGCCAACATGGCGAATAAAAACTGCTTGGCTGGAATTTCGAGTATAAAAAGCAGGCGCACGTTCGTCGAGGCGGCGCGTTACAATTATTGACATCCGCAATAACCCCAACGCGAGGAGAATTCGCCATGAGCGCGTCCCACCACTCCGAAGAAATTTTCGTGCTGCGTCAGGACGAAGCCGGCGTTGCCACGCTGACGCTGAACCGCCCCAAGCAGTACAACGCCCTGTCACAAGCCATGCTGGGCGCGCTGCAGACGGCGCTGGATGCGGTCGCGGCCGATGACACCATTCGGGTCGTGGTCATCGCCGGGAGCGGCGCGGCGTTCTGCGCCGGCCACGATCTCAAGGAAATGCGTGCCCACAACGACCCGGCTTTCCACAGTGCGCTGTTCGCCCAATGCGGGCAGGTGATGTTGACCATCAATCGCTTGCCGCAACCGGTGATCGCGCGGGTACACGGCATTGCCACCGCCGCCGGCTGCCAACTGGTTGCGGCCTGCGATCTGGCGGTTGCGTCCGACAATGCCCGGTTTGCGGTCTCCGGCATCAACGTCGGATTATTCTGCTCCACACCCGGCGTGGCGTTGAGCCGCAACCTGGGTCGCAAGCAAGCGCTGGAAATGTTGTTGACGGGCGAGTTCATCGACGCGCCGACCGCCCAGCGTCAGGGCCTGATCAACCGGGTAACGCCGCTGGAGCAACTGGACGCGGAGATCTGGCGACTAGCCGACGCCATTTGCGGCAAGTCGTCGCTGGCGATTCGCATGGGCAAGGAATTGTTCTATCGGCAATTGGGACTACCCCTGGAAGAAGCCTACGCCTGCGCCAGCGAGGCCATGGCCTGCAACATGAACAGCGAAGACGCCCGCGAAGGCATCGACGCCTTCATCGCCAAGCGCAAACCGACGTGGAAAGGCTGCTAAGCCTCGTCAATACTTAACAACCACCTGTTTTTCCGTACTGCTCTCGCATTTCACGGATAAAACCACAATAAACGACCAAACCACCTTAGAGGAACCCGCCGTGAGCCTCAGCGCCCACAATATCTATGAAATGAGTCTTGATCAGAACCCGGCCAACTACGTTCCGTTGACTCCGTTGACCTTTATCGAACGGGCCGCTTCGGTTTACCCCCACTACACCGCCGTGGTGCATGGTCCCGTTCGGCGCGACTGGGCGGAAACCTACGCCCGGTGCCGGCGGTTGGCTTCGGCACTGCAAAAACGCGGCATCGGCCTTGGCCATACCGTTGCGGCGATGCTGCCCAACATCCCGGAAATGTTCGAGGCGCACTTTGGCGTCCCGATGTCCGGCGCGACGCTGAACACTCTGAATATCCGGTTGGATGCCGAAACCATTGCCTTCATGCTCGAACACGGCGAGGCGAAAATCCTGCTCACCGACCGCGAGTTCTCCGAGACCATCGGCAAGGCGCTGAAGCTGGTGCCGGTAGCTAAACGGCCACTGATCATCGACGTGGATGACCCGCGGTTCGTCGGCGGCGAGAAATTGGGCACGCTGGACTATGAGACCTTGCTGGCCGAAGGCGATCCCGAGTTTGCCTGGCAGCTTCCGGCTAACGAGTGCAGGCCATTACCCTGAACTACACTTCCGGCACCACCGGCAATCCCAAGGGAGTGGTTTATCACCATCGCGGCGCGTATCTGAACGCGGTCAGCAACGCCCTGGTATGGAACATGGGCCTGCATCCGGTCTATCTGTGGACCCTGCCGATGTTCCATTGCAACGGCTGGTGCTTCCCGTGGACCATCGCCGCCACGATCGGCACCAGTGTCTGCCTGCGCCAGGTACGCGCCGACCTGGTGTTCGATCTGATCAAACAGGAAAAGGTCAATCACTTCTGCGGTGCGCCGATCGTGCTGAATTTGCTCAAGAACGCCCCGGACGAAATGAAAGCGGGCATCGGTCACCCGGTCAAGGTGATGACCGCCGGCGCCGCGCCGCCCGCCGCCGTGATCGAAGGCATGCAACAGATGAATTTCGACGTCACCCATACCTACGGCCTGACCGAGACGTATGGGCCATCGGTGGTGTGCGCCTGGCATGGCGAATGGGACGAGTTGAGCCTGCCCGAGCGAGCGGCGCTGAAATCCCGCCAGGGGGTACGCTACCCGATGCTGGAAGGATTGATGGTGGCCGATCCTCAGACGCTGGAACCGGTGCCACAGGATGGCGAAACCATCGGCGAAATCTTCATGCGCGGCAATGTGGTGATGAAGGGTTATCTGAAGAACCCCGCCGCCAGCGAGGAAGCGTTCCGGGGCGGCTGGTTCCACAGCGGCGATCTGGCGGTCTGGCACGAGGACGGCTACATCGATATCAAGGACCGTTCCAAGGACATCATCATCTCCGGTGGCGAGAACATCTCTACCATCGAAGTCGAGGACGTGCTGTATCGGCATCCGGCGGTGATGGAAGTGGCGGTGGTGGCGCGACCCGACGAGAAGTGGGGTGAAACGCCCTGTGCGTTCGTAACCGTCAAGCCGGGCATGGAGCATGTGACCGAAGAGGAAATCATCGAGTTTTGCCGCAGCCAGTTGGCCCGGTTCAAGGTACCCAAGACCGTGGTGTTTGGACCGCTGCCCAAAACTTCAACCGGCAAGATGCAGAAATTCATCCTGCGCGAACAGGCTAAGCATCTCTAAGGCGGCGGTCCCGGTCGTGGTTCCGGGTCACCGCTTTCGCCGGCGGCGGTGACCCAGTCAGCACCTGGATAAAAGCCGTGATCGGCAATCGGCGATCGGCAGGTGTGGGCTCGCGGCTGATGCGGAAGGATCGCCGAATAGGATGGCTCGGAGTCAGGTCCGTGCCTGCCAAGCCAAATGGTTCAGATACGCCAAGCGGTCGGCCTCGTCCGGCAATACCTCACGGAGCGCGTCCATGAATGGCGGATCAGCTTCCTGATCATGCAGGAGCAATCGGGCTTGCGCCGCTCGCGGGACTCGGGTAATGCCGTTCGTCAAATCGCGAGGTTCTTCGAGGGAACGTTCGATAGAAGGGGGAGTATTCATGGCACGGGACTCCGATTTTCGGGAGGGCGATTCTGGGGAGCATAGCAAGGGGTCTTTTTTTCGCTCCACTACAGGAGCGGTTTTGTGACTTCTGAACCTACCGCGCCGTGAAAACGATATCCCCATACCAGGCCGTGGCGCTCTGACCGCTGTTGTCGGTATCGGTCATCAACGCGACAGCGTCGATGGCATCGATCTCCTCACCGAACAGTTGCTTGAAATCGGCGCGGATGTCGCGCTTCTCGCTAACCCAGCGGCCGGCATCCCGCATGCCCGAACGCAACGCCATCACCCGGGCGTTGCTGGTATAGGCATTGTTCCAGGTCGCGCCGACCGGCTGGCCGCTGGACCAGACATACACCAGCGAGCGCGTCTTCCAGAACGCCACCCCGCCGGATACCACCACGTACACGCGCGCCGGATAATCGTCGCCGGCCTTGCCGTGCTCGTCCACTCCCTCTAGCACCCGATCCACCCGCCACGACCAATTCAAAAAGGGTGTGTGCCGCAAATCCACCCGGATTTCCCGGTACAACCCGGAAGCCGTCCCTCGGCTGTCGGCGAACAGCGCCCGCCGGCCGCTCTTCCCATCAAAGGTGTAGCGGGTTTCACCCTGGAAGGATTTGGGTTGCCAACCGCTCAGATCATCAGCGGAAAATCGGCCGACCAACAATGTCTCATCCGTCGCGCTTGCCCCAGTGACCAACGCCAACAGCATTGCGCCCAACACGATCTTGCCTCTCATTGCCCTTCCTCCGCCGGCTCGAACAATCGGTCCAGCAAATCCGCATCGTCGAAATGACGTCGACCGACGAAAGCGATGGCGTGACGGCCTCGCTCGCGCATCGCCCCCGGCGACGGCACGCCCATCGGCCACAACAACCAACGCTCGGCCCGCTCGCTGCCCGCCACCAGCCCATCCGACCCAAACAGGCTATGGCGCTCACCGCCCACCACCGGAACGGCATACAGGGTTGCATAATCTCGCCACTCCAAGGCGAGTACCGTCCCCGGCCGGCTGGCGTAAACTCGCTGTAAGTAATGTGTATCGGCTGCCAGCCGGAGCACAATGCGCTCGCCCGCGCCGACCGTCGGAGCCGCGTGTGGCACTAGCGGCGGCTCGGCCCACTGGGCCGTTTCCGGTCGCAAGCGCAGGGCTGGGCCGGGAAAAAGCTGGTGATAACATCCGCAAGGGTGGATGCTGTCATACAGTAGCGGGTGACCGGCGCGATCCAGCGTCACCCGCCACAACAACCCGTCCAGTGGCCCACCGAGAAGATCGAACACGCCGCGCCTGGGTCGGGCGGCGAACCAGATCAGATAGTTCAATTGCAACAGCGGTTCGCCCCGCCAGTGGGCATACGAAACATAGCGATAAATCACCAGCTCGGCAGGATCGACCGTCGGTATCTCATCCGCCCGCCAGTATGGCTCGCCGGGTTGGTCGGCCTCACTGGCCGTATCGATCTCCCAAACTGGCGCATGGTTCGCGAACAGCGCCGCCAACTGTGCGGTATTCGGTTCGGGAATCCCCAGGGTATCGCGAGAGATCGTGGAGAAATCGACAACGGGCGGCGCAACCGGTGGCGGCCCGTAACGGCGAAGTTCCCCCCGAACCGGTAGCGTCGCCAGAGGCCGAGCAAAGGTCGCACGGGTTTCTTCCTGATAGCGGAACACGCCGTAATCGACCGGCAGCAGTGTCAACGGATAAAGGCCGAGCACCTGGTTCACGGTCCGATATTCGTCAGGGACCCGCGCCCGTGCTCGGATGAGCGCCAACCGCTCAGTATCGGCCGCATCCCAGCGCTGGAGCCGACCGGCACAGCCTTCCAGGGCGGAGGGCAGCCCGTCGGCGGGCGCGTACCGGCGCTGCAAATCCGCTTTCTGCTCCATCGGCAACGAATCCCACTCGACTCGCCGTGCTTCCCGATCCAACTCGCCAAGCCGAGTCAGCCAGATAGCGGTTTCCATCGGGTTCAACGGTTGGGTACGATAGCCAGCCAGAAACCGATCCACCCGCAGATAGGGAAACCCGGCAATCCGCGCGGGCGATGAAGGCGTCGTTCCCCATTCGGCCACCGCCGCATCCAGCGCGGCGTATAATGTCAGACAACGGTCGAGAGTGGGATCGGTCGGCGGCGACAAGAGCGGTTGGACGGTACATCCGGCCAGCGCCGTTGCCAGCAGCCATCCGGCTAGACCATATTTGCTTGTTCGCACTGCAATCCGCTCCCGCCGACACTTGCTATCCACACAGACTGTTCGGGCAGCCGCCCGTTCATCGACCCTTGGCTCAACCTATCGGCGGCGCGAACCGTCGGACACCGCCACCGGCTACACTTGTGAAACAAGCTCAACGAACGGGAGCCATTCGATCCCATTGATCCCGCCGGGCCTGGACCCTTACCCGCGACCGCCACCATGCTCGCCCCAGTCGCTCGCCGTACTGGCTGGGGCGCATCACGCCGGAAAAGAGGTTGGACGACGTATTCGCCTTCGCCGTTCGCGCCGGCCCAGCGGTCACGGTGTTCGACGTCATGCAAGAGCCGGCATACTGGGCAGACTGGAATCGCCGCTATCCCGGCTCGCCCTGACGGCGGAACCGATGGACCCAACTGGAGCAATAGTATGATCGGGCAGGATGGACAGCGGAGCTGGACGATCCATATCCGCAAGGACAACCTCAAATTTTCCGCGGCGCACATGACCGTGTTCCCGGACGGCCGCAAGGAAGGTCTGCACGGCCACAATTATCAGGTGGAACTGACGGTGGAGTTGCAAGACTCCCCGGCGCTGGCGCGCATGCTCAGCTACGAGGTCTTCAAAAAAGCGCTGCGAACCGTGTGTGACCAGTGGGATGAAAAGGTGCTGATTGCTGGCGGCAACCCCTGGCTGGAGCCCTTGCCCGCCGCCGAGGGCGAGTATGCCTGCCGGCTGTGCGGCAAGCGTTACGTGCTGCCCGCCGACGAAGTGGCGGTGCTGGACATGGGCAACGTAACCGCCGAGAATCTGGCCCGAGCGCTGTTCGAGCAATTCTGGGTCGAGTTGACCCGCGATTGTTCGGTGCCCTGGCGGGAACGGGTCGCCGCCGCCGGCCTGCGGATCGACGAATCGCGTGGCCAAGGAGCCACTTACTCGATCCGGTTCGGCCGCTGAAGCTGGAGATCGCCATGAGCGCCGCCACCGTTTCATTGTCCCTGCACAACCAGATCGCTTTCATCACCGGCGGCGGGCGCGGCATTGGCGCGGCGACGGCGCAAGCGCTGGCGCGCCGGGGCGCGCACGTCATCGTCGCCAGCCGCACCGAATCGGAACTGAGCGCCACGGTAGCCGAGATCCAAACCACTGGTCTGAGTGCCTCCGCCATCAAGCTGGATGTCGCCGACGAGACCGAGGTGGACGCTGCGTTCGTGGGTATCGCCGCCGCGTTCGGCCGGCTGGACATTCTGGTCAACGCCGCCGCCATCTTGCTCGGTGGTCCCTTCGCCGACATGGTCATGTCGGACTGGGATCAGGTCATGGCGGTCAATCTGCGCGGGGCGACGCTGTGCGCGCGGCGGGCGTTCCGGCTAATGGGCGAGCACGGCGGCTCCATCGTGAACGTCTCTTCGCTCGGCGGGGTGCCGGGTACCGAAAAGTTTCCCGGTTACGCCGCCTACACCGTCAGCAAGTTCGCCCTGACCGGTCTGACCGAGGCGCTGGCGGCGGAAGGCAAGGAGCGCAACATCCGGGTCAACGGCGTGGCGCCGGGCGCGGTGGACACCGCCATGCTACGCCGGGCCGCGCCGCATCTGCGCACCCGCACCGGTCCCGACGACGTGGCCAAGGTAGTCGCTTTCCTGTGCGATCCGAGCGAGTCCGGCTGCATGACCGGTGCAACGTTGGTGATCAACAGCAATCTGTAGCGCCTGCCGTGATTGCGACGATCGAGGCGGAGCCACCGTTGCTCATCATCATCGCCAATCGCTGGAACGAGGTGGCAGAAACAAATCGCGCAACTGTCGCGCCCGGCAAGTCCGCGAGAGCAGATAAACCAGCGTGACCACGTTGCCAAGCAGCAACAGCGCGACGATCCATGCCACCGCCCGTCGCGGGCTGGGCTCCACCAGCGCCAGCCAAACCGCGACAAACAGCAAGCCGACCCCCAGATCCAATAGCGTCACCACGCCCCACGGATCGGCGATGAGGTGGCGCAAGCCCGCCAATATGTTGCCGTGGCTGCTGGCGATCAGAATGGCGGCCACCAACAGGCCAAGCAGAATTCCACAGACGATAACGGTGGTACGTAGCATGGCGGCTCCAGGGACATTGCGGCAGGCGATTGTTCAACAAGACCACGCCGGCAGCGGGAAGTGCGTTTGTCCGCTATTCCCCACCGAACGACAGGCACTGACCAGCCAGGACGACGATGACCGTGCCTTCATCCCCTGGTTTCCCAAAAAGGAAAATCCTGATGCTGAACACCGCGATTGATCTGATGGAGCGGGGCCGTATTCCCGACTGGTTGACCCGGATCGGTATCCGCCGGCTGCTGGCCGAGCGCTTGCGCACTGGTAACGGCCACAACCCGCAAGCTCGCGACGTCGAACTGGCGCGGCTGATTCCGCAACCGCGCGACAGCCTTGTCGCTCCGCGCGCGGCGACGGTCAACCAGCAGCACCACGAACCACCGACCGGTTTTTTCCAACAGGTGCTGGGACCTCGACTGAAATACAGTGCTTGCTGGTGGCCCGAGGAAGTGAAGGATCTGGAAACCGCCGAGGCGGCGATGCTGGCCCTGAGCTGCGAGCGCGCCGAATTGGGCTTCGATCAGGACATCCTGGAGCTGGGCTGCGGCTGGGGCTCGCTGACCTTGTGGATGGCAGAGTTCTATCCCGACTCGCGGATTGTGGCGGTATCCAATTCCAACTCGCAGTGGGAGTTCATCGAGACTCGCTGCCGGGAACGCGGTTTCGATAACGTCCAGGTCGTCACCGCCGATATGAACGACTTCCACACTGATCGCCGTTTTGACCGAGTGGTAGCGGTGGAACAGTTCGAGCCCACGCGCAATGACCAGGAGTGGATGGCGCGGATTCACGGCTGGCTGAAGCCGGGTGGCAAGCTGTTCGCGCATATTTCCAGCCAGCGGTACTTGAGCGATCCATGCGAGAACGAAGGCATCGACCACTGGATGGAGCACTTCTTCACCGATGGGCTGACACCCTCACGCGATCTGTCACCGTCCTTGCGGGATGATCTGAAACTGGAAGCGCAATGGCATTTCGACGGCCATCACTACCAGCGCACCCTGAAAGCTTGGCTGGCTAACCAGGACCAGCGGCGAGCCGAGATTATGAAGCTGTTCCGGGAAAGCTACGGTCCCGAACAGGCGGAACGTTACTTTCAGCGTTGGCGGATGTTTTTCATGGTTCGCGCCGAGTTGTCCGGCTATCGCGGCGGCGAGGAATGGGGCGTGTCGCACTACCGCTTCGGCAAGCAGGGCTGATGCGTGCCGGCCGCGACCAGAAAGGCAACGGCATCTCTCTTCTCGGAGTAGACCGGGTTGCGATCTTGGCCCGCGACCCGGCGTGGGCCAAAAAGGATTCACTCGGCCAGCGCCCGTTCCAGAAAGCGCAACAGATCCGGGTGGCTGGAGGAGGCCAGGTTGAAGCGCAGCCACGACGACGGCAGTTGACCGGGCGAGAACAAGCTGCCCGGCGCCAGCAACCACCGCTGTTCGTAGGCGCGAGCGGCCAGAGCATGACTGTCGCGACCCGCATCCAGCCAGGCAAACATGCCGCCCTGTGGATCGGCGAAAATCCGCAAACCCAACTGCTCCAACTGACTCAACACCGGCTCGCGCCGCGCCGCCAGTCGCCTGCGCAAGCGCTCGACATGCTTGCGGTAATGCCCTTCCGCCAACACCTGATGCATTACCCGCTCGCCCAGTTCCGGGGTGGTCAAAGCCGCCAGCAGCTTGCGGTCGGCCAGTGCTCGCGCCAATTCCCGTTCGCCGGCGATGAACCCGACCCGCAGATTGGCGGCCACGGTCTTGGAAAAACTGCCGACGTAGATCACCCGTCGTAGTTGATCGAGCGCCGCCAATCGGACCGCCGGCGCTTCGCAGAAGTCGGCGTAAATGTCGTCCTCGACCAGCAGGACGCCGTACTGTTCGGCCAGGCGCAGCACCTGAAACGCCTTGGCCGAAGTCAGCGAGGTTCCGGTCGGGTTGTGCAGGACCGAGGTGGTGACGTACAGCGGCGGCCGATGTTCCCGCAAGAGTTGCTCAAGCACCGCCAGATCCGGGCCGTCGCCCTGACGCGGGACGCCGATGGGGCGGGCGCCGAGCGCGGCGAACATGCCGAACATCAGAAACCAACCGGGATCGTCCACCAGCACCGCATCGCCCGGCCGCAGAAACTGGCGGGCGATCAGATCCAGCGCTTGGGTGATTCCAGCGGTGAGGACGATCTGCTCCGGCGCGGCGGCGATCTCGATTTCAGCCAGTTTGACCTGTAATTGCTGCCGCAGCGGCGCATAACCCTGAGGTTCCCCATAACCGAGTAGCGACGCGCCATCCCCCCCGCGTCGTCGCCCGCAATCCGCGCCCGAGCAGCGCACTGTCCAGCCAGTCTGGCGGCAACAAACCCGATCCGGGCATCCGTTCCGGCGGCAGATCCTGAAACATGGCCCGTACCAGCCAGACCACGTCGAGGGCCGGCGGCGGCGGATCGGCGATCGGCGGCGCGGTCAGGGCGCGGCGCTCGCGGACATAGAAACCGGACCCGCGCCGCGACTCCAAATAGCCCAGCGCCACCAGTCGCTCATAAGCTTCGACCACGGTAAAGCGGGACACGCCGTGCCGGTCGGCGCACCGCCGGATCGAAGGCAGGCGACTACCGGGGCGCAACAGGCGTTGATCGATACGGTGGCGCAGCCCGCTGACCAAACGCTCGACCAGGGTCGTCCCCGCTTCACCGCTCAGCAGCGTCCGGGAAATCAACGGCTCTGGATCGGTGGATGCCGCTGGTGTGGAGAGGATTTCATCAAGTGTCATGGTGGCGGCTCCAGGCCAGTTGGGGATAAGTAGCCAGTACAGAAGAGTTGACTGTCTTTAAAATTGTATCTGCATTGTACTGGTTTCCCACGTTAGTGTAGCGCTCACAGTCCCCGCTGAGGAGTTGCCATCATGTCGCCGGAATCCCTTTCGCTAGCGCCCTGGGTCGCGTTGGCGCTGTTTGTCTTCGCCACGTCGATCACTCCCGGACCCAACAATCTGATGTTGACTGTCACTGGCGCTCAGTTTGGTCTACGCGCCACGGTGCCGGCGATGGCCGGTATTCTGGCGGGCATGAGCTTGTTGATCGGGTTGGCTGGTGCCGGGGTGGCGACGCTGCTGCTGACGGCGCCGGGACTGGAACCGGCGTTGCGCGCGCTGGGATTGGGCTATTTGCTGTGGCTGGCGTGGAAGCTGTGCGCGCCCGATGCCCGGTTGGACTCGCGGGAGATCCGCCGACCGCTGACCATGACCGAGGCGATCCTGTTTCAGTTCGCCAATCCCAAAGCCTGGATGATGGCGATGACCGCCGCCTCGACCTTTTTGCCCGGTTTACTGCCGGCCACCTCCGGCAACCAGACGACGGCGACCCTGGCGGTGGCGTTATGTTTCATGCTGATCGGCGGTCCGTGCATTGCCTGTTGGGCGATCCTCGGCGCGGCGTTGCAGTGCTGGCTGCGACAAGGTTCGCGGTTGCGCCGCTTCAACATCGTCATGGGTCTCCTGCTTGCGGTCACCGCGCTGGGCATGACGTGGATCTAGCGCTTGTCGAGCTGTCGAAGAGCAGCATTCGACTGGCTCGTTCCGAACGGTTCTTGAGTCAGCAACGAACGCCCTGGCGCTAATAATCGCCAATCCATTCCTTGGGATAAATCTTCTTGTAGAACGCTTCTTCCTCGAAGCGCCTCCCCGCGTCGTCGTCGTGCGGGCGGCCTTTATCGGATTGCACATTGTCCGCCCGCCAATCGCCCCAATGCACCAGTTCGTGCAACAAGATGGCGCGCAGAAAGAACAGCGCCTTTTGCCGCTTGGAAAAATCGCCGAAATCGGCATCGAATTTCTCGGCGACACAGGTCGCTATCGCTATGGAATCGGGGTTCTGGGTTTGAAACATGCCATACACGTTTTTCGGCAGTTCCTTGACTTCCAGATAAGGCGGCTTACCCCAATTCACGACCTGCCATCCCTCCCGTGGCGATAGCTGGCTATGCCGCAGAAAGATCTTCCAAACGCGAAAATCATCCACTGGCGTCAGCGGCATCCGAAAATGCAGGAACCGCTGTAGCTTGGGAAAGGTATCCCGTAGCGGTTTTCCTTGATAGGGTTTGGCGATCACGGTCGCGTTTCCTCCGGTCACACCGACACGTTCCGATCGATCACGGTCTCGACACGGCGACGCTGGGGTTGATTGACCATGTGTTGCGGTTTCATGGGGGAGTCCTCTTGTCCAGGATCAGGCGGTCCGACAAGTCGCTGCCCGCCGAACGCCACATGGCCATGGCAGTGTTCGTGCCAAGCTTATGGCGCTCCCTTCAATATTATGGTTTAGCACGATTTTTCTTGGCGCTAACAAGAAAACGATTCCGCCGGCTCGAAAATTTCCGGTCTCGGCGGGTCGAAATAGACCTGCTATCGGATCACACTGAATAGGAGACTGTGATGAAAGAAAGCGAGTTTACGCAACTCAAGCAGCGCATCGAGACTCTCGAACGGGAAGTGGCCGCGCTGAAAAATCGCGGCCTTCCCTATAGGAGCATCCGCAAGCGCTCTAGCCGAATGGTCTGGGGTCTGCCACTGTATGACATCGCCATGGGGCCCGATCCGACCAATGGCGAACTGCGCGGCCATGCCCGTGGCATCGTCGCCATCGGTGACTTCGCCACCGGGGTACTGGCGCTGGGCGGCGTCGCTCGTGGCATCGTTGCCGTTGGCGGGCTGGCACTGGGCCTATTGCTTGGGGTTGGTGGCCTTTGCACCGGCGCGCTGGCCGTCGGCGGCTTGGCCATCGGGGGTATCGCCATCGGCGGCGGTGCCATTGGCGGGATTGCCATCGGCGGCGGCGCGTTCGGTTACTATGCCGTGGGCGGTGGCGCGTTGGGGGAACACGTCATCGACGGCATGCGGCAAGATCCCGAAGCGGTGCGCTTTTTCGGCGAGTGGTTGCCGTTCCCGCTGGAGTTTCCGTACCGGAATTCCCGCAACTGAACCGGGATTCGCTAGATGCGCCGCAGCAGCACGTAAACCGCCCCGGTTCCACCGTCCACCGACCGCGCCGAGCAGAACGCCAGCACCTCGTCGCGCTGCCGCAGCCAGTGATTGAGCTTCTGTTTCAGGACCGGTCCGCGATGACGGGAACCGTTGCCCTTGCCATGGACGATCCGCACGCAACCCAGGCTTTCCCGCCGGGCGGCGCGCAGAAACCCCGCCAACGCCTCCCTCGCCATCACGACCGTCATGCCGTGCAGGTCCAGCGCTGCCCCGACCCGAAATTGCCCGCGCCGCAATTTACGCAGCACCGCCTGCTGCACGCCCTCGGCGCGGTAGTACAATTCCTCGCCGGTATCCAATTCCGCTGGTTCGAAATAATCTGACAGCATGTCGTCCAGCACCCGCCGTTCGTCGGCCCGGGTGAACCGGGGAATCGGGGCGGGATGGGATGGGATGGGGTCGATCCGATCGCAGCGCAGCGGCTTGACCGGGCCGACGCTCTGCCGGAACAATTCCCGATCCCGTGGATCGAGCGCAAACGGCTTGGTCATGGGCGCCTCGTTAGAGATCGTTAGGGCGTCCGGCCGGGACGGCAGGCGGCTTGTCATTTTAACGTCAGCATCGCCGGATACGATACGCATCCACCCGGCTCACGAGAATAGATTCCCTACATGCACATATTGGTCAGCAACGACGATGGCTATCAGGCACCGGGTCTGCTCTGCCTGGCGGCCGCCTTGAAAGAGCTGGCGGAGATCACCGTGGTCGCGCCCGATCGCGACCGCAGCGGCGCCAGCAACTCACTCAGCCTTAAGAACCCGCTGTACGTCACCCGCCACGACAATGGCTTCCACAGCGTCGAGGGCACGCCGACCGACTGTGTCCACCTTGCCATCACCGGCCTGTTGGAGCGCGAGCCGGACATGGTGGTCTCGGGGATCAACAGCGGACCGAACATGGGCGACGACGTGATCTATTCCGGCACGGTGGCGGCGGCGATGGAAGGCCGTTTTCTCGGTCTACCGGCGATTGCGATCTCGCAGGTCGCGCCGTGTCCCCAACACTTCGACACCGCCGCTCGGGTGGCGGTCTGGCTGGTGCGCCGCTTGCGAGAACGGCCACTGCCGCCCGATTCCATCCTCAACGTCAACGTTCCCGATGTGCCGTGGGAGCAGTTGGCCGGATTTCGGGTCGTCCGGCTCGGCCACCGCCATAAATCGGAACCGGTCGTCAAAAGCATCGACCCGCGCGGTCGGCCGATCTACTGGGTGGGACCGGCCGGTCCCGAACAGGACGCGGGTCCAGATACCGACTTCTACGCCGTGCGCGCTGGCTATGTCGCCATCACGCCCTTGCAGGTCGATCTCACCCGTCATGGCGCGCTGACCACCCTGACGCAGTGGTTGCGGGATTGACGATTCATGGAAATACAAGAATTTCCGGTTTTATGTCTCTAATAATAGACACAATACCAGTAGACTCACCCGTCATGGAAAGCTTATCATTGTTGGGTGTTTGGGGTTTGGAGCAGGGATGGATCAATTCCGACTTTCCGAACGCGGGCGGGAGCACGCGGCGACGCCAAGGCGCGCTGGCGAGCCGATGCCGACTCACAAAAATTGACCGACAAAAATATAACAAGGCGCAGACGGCCCGTGCCCTAGCGCCATCAAGACAACCCACCAAGCGAAACATGTCGAGGAGGTATCGATGTCCCGACGGATGAATGCCTGTCTGGAACCAGTGGTGTGCGACGACGAACTGCAGATGGAAGACCCGCTGCTGGACGAAGACAAACTGGAGGATGCCGAGGAGGAAGACGTCGTCGCGGAAGACGGGGAAATGGACGCCGTGGAATCGCCTTGGCAGGCTCCCGCGGCAAGCGCCCGCGAGTTTACCCAGGAGGAATTGGACGCCACCCGGATGTACCTGAGCGAAATCGGCTTTTCCCCATTGCTGACCGCCCAGGAAGAAGTGTACTTCGCCCGCCGGGTATTACAGGGCGACGCCGCCGCCCGCAACCGCATGGTCGAAAGCAACCTGCGTTTGGTGGTGAAAATCGCCCGCCGCTACATGAACCGCGGCCTCAGCCTGCTCGACCTGATCGAGGAAGGCAACCTGGGGCTGATTCACGCCGTCGAGAAATTCGATCCCGAGCGCGGCTTCCGCTTTTCGACCTACGCGACCTGGTGGATCCGCCAGACCATCGAGCGGGCGCTGATGAACCAGACCCGCACCATCCGCTTGCCGATCCACATCATCAAGGAAATCAACGGCTATTTGCGGGTGACCCGGCAACTGACGCAGTCGCTGGATCATGAGCCCTCCGCCGAGGAAATCGCCCAGGTCATGGGCAAATCGGTCGCCGACGTGAAACGGATGTTGCAACTCAACGAACGGGTGGCCTCGGTGGATACCCCGATCGGCAAGGACGAAGACCGTTCGCTGCTGGACGCCATCCCCGACGACAATAACCCCGATCCTTCGCAGTTGCTGCAGGACGCCGACCTCAACGAAAAACTGGATCTGTGGCTGGACCAGTTGAACGACAAGCAACGGATCGTGGTCAAGCGGCGCTTCGGTCTGGGCGGTCAGGAAAAAGCCACCCTGGAACAGGTTGGCAACGAAATCGGCGTGACCCGCGAGCGGGTGCGGCAAATTCAGATCGATGCGCTGCGCCGGTTGCGCAAGATTCTGGAAAGCGAAGGATTCTCGCAGGATTTTCTGTAGAAGGTTCCCCTGCTCCGGCGCGGCGGGGAGATCCGGGAATCTCCCCGCCGGCTCCCCTGCCGCGTTAGTCGAACATTAGCAGCAGCGCGGCCGCGACCCGGCGACCTTCCAACATCACGATGTTGTAAGTCCGGCAGGCGGCGGCCGTATCCATAACCTCCACGCCCACGCCGCGCGCCAGCAGCGACTGCGTCAGGCGCGGGTGCGGAAACCGCTGGCGGTCGCCGGTTCCCAGTACCACGATCTCGGGTTCCAATTGGGCGATCGCCTCGAAATGCGCACCCTCCAGATCAGCGAAGGCTTGCGGTGGCCAATCGACGATCAGTCGTTCCGGGGTCACAATCAAGCTGCGGCGGATTTCCTGTTCGTTGATCTTGATCCAGCCCGGGCCATAACCCCGGACAAAGTGTTGGCTGGTATCGATATCCTGACTGAAGCGCATATACAATCCCTCCGGCTAAAAGTGCCCGGCGCATCCGAACGCGCCGGGTCCATGTTCGGCACTTTCAGAGTGACAACCGCTGTCAATGTTCCAAGGCTCAGCCGCTGCGTTCGGATGGCGCGATCGCGGGCGGCGGCTTTCCGCAACCGGGAGAACGCGCGATGACCGATCACACCGCTCCTTACACCATCCATGCCCTGGAGCTCGGGCACATGGGCAACTTCATTTACGTGATTCACGATCATGCCAGCGACCGCGCGGCGGTGGTGGATCCAGCCTGGGATGTACCGGCCATTCTCGACCTGGTCGCGCGGCGCGGGCTACGGATCACCGATATTCTGTTAACCCATAGCCATTTCGACCACATCAACGGGGTGGAAGCGCTGCTGAATGCCAGCGACGCCCAGTTGCACTTGCTCAGACCCGAAGCGGCGTTCTGGGATCGCTATCTCGATTTGCCGACCCTGCACGAAGGCGGCGACCGCATCCGCTTGGGCGAAACCGAGATCGAAGTGCTGCATACGCCCGGTCACACGCCCGGTTCGGCCTGCTATCGGTTGGGCGATCAAGTATTGACTGGAGATACCTTGTTCGTGTTCGGTTGCGGGCGCTGCGATCTGCGCGGCGGCGATCCCGAACAGATGTACCACACGCTGCGCCGGCTGGGCGAGCGGCTACCGGATCACACGCTCATCCGGCCCGGCCACAATTACGGTATCACGCCGACCTCGACCATGGCCGAGCAACTCGCCGGTAACCCTTTCCTGCATTTCGACAACCGTGCCGGCTTCGTCGATTATCGCATGCACCTGCACGACCGCGAGGAGCCCTATCGGCCGGAAACACGGCCACATTCGCATTGACGACCGTTAAATCTCCACAAACACCTGCCCGGCCTCGACCGTGACCGGATACGTTCTGAGCGCTTTTTTGGCACGTAGAAAATTGAGTAGTTTCACTCCCGGCGGGTGGTTGGCCCAGCACACCACCTTGCCGGTGCGGATGTCGAAGCGCGTTCGGTGATGCGGGCATTCGATCTGGCCACCCTTAACCATCTTGCCCTTGTGCAGGGACGCAAACAGGTGTGTACAGTCATTCTGTGTCGAGTAAAAGCCGTCGTCCAGATGAAAGACCGCCACGGTTTGACCGCCCGCTTTGTATGCTCTGACTCCTCCGACGGGAATATCGCCTTCATCGCAAACCCGATGCCGTACCATCTCGATCCTCCGCGATCACTCAACAAATGTGGTGAGCAGGAGGTCCACAATCCTCCCCACCACGCCTAATAATATTACTTATTGTAATGGTAATAGGAGGAAGATAGACACATGATCGTCAACTGCACCGCCTATGCCAACGGTCGTAAGCTGCCCAATACCCTGCTGGAGGACATTCCAGCACTGCGGGATCGGCCAGACACCTTCGTTTGGCTGGGGCTGCGCGAGCCGAACGAAGAAGTGATGACGCAGGTTCAGGATCTGTTCGGCCTGCACGAACTGGCCACCGAGGACGCGCACCACGCCCATCAACGTCCGAAGGTGGAACTGTATGGTGATTGCCTGTTCGTGGTGCTGCGGACCGTTCAAATGCAGGAAGGCAAGATGGATTTCGGCGAAACCCACCTATTCGTCGGACCTCGCTATCTGGTGTCGGTACGACATGGTGCTTCGCTGTCCTACACCACGGTGCGCGCTCGCTGCGAGAGTAATCCGAAGCTACTGGGCAAGGGGTCGGGGTTCGTGCTGTACGCCATCCTCGACTTCGTGGTGGATAACTATTTTCCGATTCTCAACACCGTGGAAGATGCCGTGGAGGAACTGGAGGAACGGTTGTTCAAGGGCGATTTCAACCAGGACGACCTCGGCCAGCTTTACCAATTCAAACGCGATTTGGTGGAATTGCGCCGCGCCGCCGCGCCACTGGTTGAGGTTTGCAATTATCTGCTGACCAAAGTGTTCAGCAACCATGTTCCCGACGATATCCGGCCCTATTTCCGCGATGTCCACGACCATGCCCTACGCATCAACGAAGCCGTGGAAATCATCCGGGAAACCCTGGCGTTCGCCCTGCAAATCAGCCTGTCGCTCGGCGCGGCCCGCCAGAACGAGGCGACCAAGCGGCTGGCCGGCTGGGGCGCGCTGCTGGCGATCCCGACCGTGGTGTTCAGCATCTACGGCATGAATTTCAAGGGCTGGTTTCCCGAACTCGAATGGCGGTATGGCTATCCCATCGTGATGGGATGCGTAACACTCATTTGCCTGTTGCTGTACCGGTATTTGAGGAAGACCGGGTGGTTGTAGATGTTCCAGTTCACGCCGATCGGCGTCATCCGTTCCTGTTTCCGTGAGAAATTCGGCATCCCGCGCCAACCGGGGCTGGCGCCGGCGGCGCGGGCGACCCTGGAGCTGTCGCCGCCCTACGGACAAGCGGCGGCGGTGCGCGGTCTGGAGGCGTTCTCCCACCTATGGCTGGTGTTCGTGTTTCACGGCACGCCGCCCGGCCGCTGGCAGTCGACGGTACGGCCGCCGCGCCTGGGCGGCAATCGGCGGCTGGGGGTGTTCGCCACCCGCTCCACCTTCCGCCCCAACCCCATCGGGCTATCGGCGGTCCGGCTGGAACGGGTGGCCATCGCCGGTCAGCGGGTGGTACTGCACCTGTCGGGGGTGGATTTGCTGGATGGAACGCCGGTGCTGGATATCAAACCCTATCTGCCCTATGCCGACTGTCTCCCCGAGGCGACCGGCGGTTTCGCGACCGAGGCGCCGCCACACCTGCCGGTTGAGTTCAGCCCGGCGGCGGCGGCGTTCTGCGCAACTTGGCCGACGGACGAGCTGCGCGGCCTGATCGTCCAGATCCTGCGCCAGGACCCGCGCCCGGCCTACCGTGGCACCGGCACCGCGCCCCAGCGTTACGGCGTGCGGCTGTACGATTGCGATGTGCACTGGGAAATGCGCGACGGCGTGGCGTATGTGACCGAAATCCAGTCCGACTTGGAACCGCGCTAATCACCGAACTCATGGAATGGCTCCCACAAGCGGCCCATGCGGTATGTTGTCGGCAGCCCCGCGCCCGCCCCGAAGCCGAACTCATGCAAGGCATCGATCGGCGATTCTTTCCCTCACCCACTCAACCCAAGGTTACAGCATGTACACTGTTTGCGTCCGCGATCACTTCATGATCGCCCACAGTTTCCGGGGAGAGACCTTCGGTCCCGCCCAACGCCCGCACGGCGCAACCTACGTCGTCGATCTGGAACTGCGTCGTCCCGAACTGGACCCGGACGGCGTGGTCACGGACATCGGCAAGCTCGGCGACTGCCTGCGCGCCGTGCTCGGCGACCTCAACTTTCGTGACCTCGACCAACTGCCGGAATTCGCCGGCCGCAATACCACCACCGAATTCCTGGCCCGCGAGATCTTCGACCGCGTCGCGGTGCGGATCGAGGAAGGGCAATTGGGATCGAATGCCGCCGGTCTGAGCTCGATGCGCGTCACCCTGCACGAGTCCCATGTCGCCTGGGCGTCCTACGAAGGAACGCTATCTTGAAATTGGTCTGGTTCCTGATTCCCGGCGATCCCGATACCCGCACCGGCGGCTATCTGTACGACCGGCGGATCATGGCCGGACTGGCGGCACTGGGCTGGCGGGTCGAACTTCGGCGGCTCGACGCCAGTTTTCCGCAGCCGACTCCAGCGGCGCTGCGCGAGGCCGACGAGGTACTGGCCGCGCTGTCGGAGGGGGTGCTGGCGGTCATCGACGGTCTGGCGCTGGGCGCCATGCCGGCGGTCGCCGCCGCGTGGCGGGATCGGTTGCGGTTGGTGGCGCTGCTCCATCATCCACTGGCGCTGGAAACCGGACTGGACGACAGGGTCAGCCGGCAACTCCACGCCAGCGAACGCGAGGCGCTGCGCCATGTCCGTCAGGTGATCGTCACCAGTCCCAGTACGGCGCGGGCGCTGCTGAGCGACTACGAGGTGGCGCCGGAGCGCTGTGTCGCGATTCCGCCCGGCACCGATCCCGCGCCGCTGGCGGAAGGCTCGGGTGGCGGGGTGTTGGAGCTGCTATGCGTGGCCTCGCTGACCCCGCGCAAGGGTCACGCCGTGCTGTTCCACGCCCTGGCGCGACTCAAGCAGCATCCCTGGCGACTGTTCTGTGCCGGCAGCGAACGGCTGCATCCACCCACCGCCACTCTGCTACGCAACTTGGTAACGGAACTGGACTTGACCAAGCGCATCGAGTTTCTGGGCGAACTGGACGCGGCGGCCCTGGCGACTCGCTACCGGCGAGCTGATGCCTTCGTGCTGCCGTCCCATCACGAGGGCTATGGCATGGCGCTGGCCGAGGCGCTGGCGCGGGGATTGCCGATCGTCAGCACCACGGCGGGTGCGATTCCCGACACGGTACCGGCGGATGCGGGGCTGCTGGTAGCGCCCGGTAACGAGGCGACGCTGACCGAGGCATTGGCGCGGGTGATGACCGAACCCGGGTTGCGTGAACGTCTTGCCACCGGCGCCCGTGCGGCTCGCCAGTCCCTGCCGGCTTGGCCGGAAACCTGCGCGCGCTTCGCGGCGGCGCTGGACGCGGTTCCGGCGACATGAGCGGCTTCTCCGCCGAATGGCTGCGTCTGCGCGAACCCGCCGATGCGGCTGCCCGTAACCCGGCACTGACCACTCGGCTGATCGCTTGGCGGCGGCGCCATGATGCCCTGTCCGTGCTGGATCTTGGTAGCGGCACCGGGAGCAACTTCCGCTTTCTCGCCCGCGTCCTCGGCGGAAGGCAGCATTGGCGACTGCTGGATCACGACCCGGCATTGCTGGCGCAAGCCCACGAAGATCTGGGTCGATGGGCGATCAAACGAGGGATGAAGGCAAGCGACGAAGGCGAAACGCTGGTCTTGAAGGACAACACGAACCATTGCCGATTGGAACGATGCTGGCTGGACTTGAGCGAGGATTGGGCATGGCTGACGGTGGTTCCGAACCCGCGACTGGTCACGGCCTCCGCCTTGATCGATCTGGTATCGGCTGACTGGCTAGCACGCCTAGCCCGACGTTGCCGGCAATGGCGGGCGGTGCTGCTGATCGTACTCAGCTACGACGGTTCCATCGCCTGGGAACCCGCGATGGAAGACGACGAACGGGTGCGCGAATGGATCAATCGCCATCAATGTACCGACAAGGGCTTCGGTCCGGCACTCGGTCCCGATGCCGCTCCCACATTGGCGGGTTTGCTCGAACGCCTGGGGTACCGGGTGGGTTTGCGGCCCAGTCCCTGGATGCTGGCCGCGCAAGACGCTGCCTTGCAGACGGCGCTGCTGGACGGCTGGACGGAGGCCGTGCGGCAAATCGCGCCTGGACCGGATGCTTGGCTGGACGATTGGTCACGGCATCGGCGCGACTTGATCGAGCGCGGCCACTCCCGCTTGTCGGTCGGCCACTGGGATCTGTTCGCCAGTCTGGAGTAGGGTAGGGTAACGATGATTGTCGCCGGCGGAACCGCCGGTATTGCGTTGTGGAGGCTACGATGCGTTATGCCCAGATTCTGAGTTCCGGCGGCTACGTCCCGGAACGGCTGATGACCAACGCCGAATTCGATCGCTTACTGGGCGAGTCGGTCGGCGATTGGCTGGTGGAAAATGTCGGTATCCGCGAACGCCATTTCATGGCCGAGGACCAGACGACCTCGGATCTGGCGGTTGCGGCCGCCCAGGTGGCGCTGGAGCGAGCCGGTCTGGAGCCGACCGATCTCGATCGGATCATCGTCGCCACCGACACCCCGGATTATCTCAGTCCGGCCACGGCGGCGGTGGTGCATGCCAAGCTGGGAGCACGCCGCGCCGGCGTGTTCGACGTGAACAGCGCCTGCGCCGGCTGGGTCATCGCCCTGGACATCGCGGCGAAGACGCTGGTCACCGAACCCGACGAGCGCTTCGTGCTGGTGATCGGAGCCTACGGCATGAGTCGGTTTCTGGACTGGGGCGACAAGAAGACCGTGACCCTGTTCGCCGACGGCGCGGGGGCGGTGGTGGTTGGCGCCGGCTCGCAACCGGGTTGGCTGGCCACCGCGATGACCGCCGCCGGCGAGTACCACGACGCGCTCGGCATCTACACCGGCGGGGTCTTCCGGCCAGCCAGTCTCGCCAATCTGGAGCGCCACGGACCGCCGACAGTGCAGTTCGTGCGCAAGTTCCCGGCCACTTTCAACACCGAGCAGTGGCCGCCGCTGATCGAGCGGGTACTGGCCAAGGCCAACGCCGCGACCGGTACCCGTTTAGGGCCGGACGACGTGGACCGTTATTATTTCACCCAAGTCAATCTGCGCACCCTCGAAGCCACCATGGCGGCGCTCGGGCAGCCGTTGGAAAAAACGCATTGGATCATGGATAAATGGGGCTACACCGGCTCGGCCTGCATTCCGATGGCGCTGGACGACGCCATCGCCCAAGGCAAAGGCCCGACGCCCGGCTCGCTGGTGCTGTTCTGTGCCAGCGGCGGCGGCATCGCGCTGGCGGCCTCGTTGTGGCGATGGCGGTGAGCCGGACAATAAAGCCGCGCCCCGCCGCTTGAAGATGCGTGCCATGATCATCGCCACGCCCAGCATTCACATTCCCGAGGGCGAACTTCAGTTTCAATTCAAACTGGCATCCGGCCCCGGCGGTCAGAACGTCAACAAGGTGGCGACGGCGGCGGAACTGCGCTTCGATGTCGCGCGTTCGCCCTCGCTGCCGGACGCGGTGCGAGCACGCTTGCGGACGCTGGCCGGAAGCCGCGTGAACCAAAACGGTGAACTATTGATTACCGCCCGGCGCTTTCGCAGTCAGGAACGCAACCGGCAGGATGCCATCGAGCGCTTGATTGCCTTGATCCAGCAAGCGGCGACGGCACCAAGGCCACGGGTCAAGACCAAGCCTTCGCGGGCCGCCAAACAACGGCGCATGGATGAAAAACGGCGCGTCGGGGAGAAAAAACAGGATCGCCGGTCCGGCGGATCGTCACGAATCGAAGAGTGAATATCTGAGCTGCCTATTCGGCAGTGAACATCGACCTGGCGAGTTGTGGCCTGACCGCCTTTTTCTGAGCTGCCTATTCGGCAGTGAACATTCGTTGAATGTAGGCAATAGCGATGACAACATTTCTGAGCTGCCTATTCGGCAGTGAACGT
>NZ_SPMZ01000033.1 GCF_012939995.1 Candidatus Competibacter phosphatis
ATGTTCCGCAAACTGCTGGACCAAGGCGAAGCCGGCGACAACGTCGGGGTCCTGCTGCGCGGCACCAAGCGGGACGACGTCGAACGCGGCCAAGTGCTGGCCAAGCCCGGCACCATCACCCCGCACACCAACTTCGAAGCCGAAGTCTACGTCCTGGGCAAGGAAGAAGGCGGGCGGCACACGCCGTTCTTCAAGGGCTACCGGCCGCAATTCTACTTCCGCACCACCGACGTTACCGGCTCGGTCGACCTGCCCGAGGGCGTCGAAATGGTGATGCCCGGCGACAACGTGCGGATCGTGGTCAGTCTGATCGCGCCGATCGCCATGGACGAAGGTCTGCGCTTCGCCATTCGCGAGGGTGGGCGCACCGTCGGCGCCGGCGTCGTCGCTAAAGTGATCGAGTGAGCGCCATGAGCACCAGCCAACGTATTCGCATCCGCCTCAAGGCGTTCGATCACCGATTGATCGATCAATCGGCGCGGGAAATCGTCGAGACCGCCCGGCGTACCGGCGCCCAGGTTCGCGGTCCCATCCCGCTGCCGACCAAGATCGAACGCTTCACGGTGCTGGTCTCGCCGCATGTCAACAAGGATGCCCGCGATCAGTACGAGCTGCGCACCCACAAGCGGTTGATGGATATCGTTGATCCCACCGACAAGACGGTCGACGCGCTGATGAAGCTCGATCTCGCCGCCGGTGTGGATGTGCAGATCAAGCTCAACTAGCCGTTCGAGCCCGAGTCATGAGGGGCGGCCTTCCCCTCCTCTGACTTGAAGTCGTGATTTAGGTAGAGGAAATAAAAATGGCAATTGGACTCATCGGCCGCAAGGCCGGTATGACTCGTGTTTTCACGGAAGAAGGCGTCTCGATTCCCGTCACTCTGATCGAAGTCGAGCCCAACCGCGTTGCCCAGGTGAAGACCGAGGAAAGCGACGGGTACCGTGCCCTGCAAGTGACGGTCGGTAGCCGACGCGCCAGCCGGGTGACCAAGCCCATGGCCGGTCATTTCGCCAAGGCCGGCGTCGCGGCGGGTCGTGGTCTGTGGGAATTTCGTTTGGCGGAGGACGAAGGCGCCGGAATCGATGTGGGCGCCGAACTCAAGGTGGATTTGTTCCAGGTCGGTCAGAAGGTGGATGTGACCGGCACCACCATCGGCAAAGGCTTCGCCGGCGCCATCAAACGCCATCATTTTCGCAGCCAGCGCGCCACTCACGGTAACTCGTTGTCCCATCGTGCTCCCGGTTCCATCGGCCAAAATCAGAGCCCGGGCCGGGTGTTCAAGGGTAAGAAGATGGCCGGCCATCTCGGCGCGGCGCAACGCTGTACCCAGAATCTGGAAGTGGTCCGGGTGGACGCCGAGCGCAATCTGTTGGCGATCAAGGGCGCGGTGCCCGGTGCCAAGGGCGGCGATGTGATGATTCGGCCCGCCGTGAAGGCGCGTCGGTAAGGAGGCGATATGGAACTTCAGATCAAGAACGCGAGCGGCGCGGCGGCCGGCCAACTCACGGTCGCCGATGAGACCTTTGCTCGGCCATTCAACGAGGCGTTGGTGCATCAGGTGGTGGTGGCCTATCTGGCCGGCGCCCGCTCCGGTACCCGCGCGCAGAAAAATCGTGCCCAGGTCAGCGGCGGCGGCGCCAAGCCGTTTCGGCAGAAAGGGACCGGTCGCGCCCGCGCCGGCACCACCCGCGGTCCGTTGTGGCGAGGTGGCGGCGTGACCTTCGCGGCCAGGCCGCAGGATCACTCGCAGAAAGTCAACCGGAAAATGTACCGCGCCGCCATGCGCGCCATTTTTTCCGAGCTGCTGCGCCAGGATCGGTTGCTGGTGGTTGATGCGCTGGATGTTCCGGAAATCAAGACCAAGCACATACTCGCGCGGATGCGGGCGCTGGATTTGGCCGATCAAGGCCGCGTGCTGATGGTGACCGAAAACGTCGATCTCAATCTGTATTTGTCGGCGCGCAACCTGCCCGACGTGGCGGTGAGCGATGTGGTTGGCCTGGACCCGGTCAGCTTGGTGGGTTCCGAGAAGGTATTGATGACGGCGGGCGCGTTGCAGCGCGTCGGGGAGTGGTTGGCATGAACCAGGAACGGCTGCTGAAGATTCTGCTGGCCCCGCATGTCTCGGAAAAAAGCAACCGAGTCGCCGAGCGCTGCAACCAGGTGGTATTCAAGGTGATCCCGGATGCCACCAAACCGGAAATCCGGGATGCGGTGGAGTTGCTGTTCAAGGTCAAGGTCAAGGGCGTCACGGTCGTCAACGTCAAGGGTAAGCGCAAACGTTTCGGGTCTACTTTCGGGCGACGTTCGGATTGGAAGAAAGCTTACGTTTCCTTGGAAGCCGGCAATGAAATCGACTTCATGATGGCGGAGTGATCGAGCGCTCGCCGCCCCGCTATATGAATAAAAGGTGAAACCCCATGCCTATCGTCAAGACCAAACCGACTTCGCCCGGTCGGCGCTTTGTAGTCAAAGTCGTCAACCCGAACTTGCACAAGGGCCGGCCCCATGCGCCGCTGCTGGAAAAGCAGACCCGCAATGGGGGTCGCAACAATACGGGTCGTATCACTACCCGGCATCAGGGTGGTGGCCACAAGCAGCATTACCGGCTGGTCGATTTCAAGCGCGACAAGGATAACATCCCTGCGCGGGTCGAACGGCTCGAATACGATCCGAACCGCAGCGCGCATATTGCACTGTTGCTGTATGCCGACGGCGAGCGCCGCTACATCATTGCCCCGCGCGAGGTCGGCGTCGGCGTTACGCTGATGTCCGGGCCGGCGGCGCCAATCAAGCCGGGCAATGCCCTGCCGTTGCGGAATATTCCGGTCGGCAGTCAGGTGCATTGCGTGGAGCTGCGACCTGGAAAGGGCGCGCAATTGGCTCGCAGCGCCGGCGCAACGGTGCAGTTGGTCGCTCGCGAAGGCACTTACGCCACCTTGCGGTTGCGTTCCGGCGAGATTCGCAAGGTCCATGTGGACTGCAAGGCCACTGTCGGCGCGGTTGGCAACGAGGAACACAACCTGCGCTCGCTAGGCAAGGCCGGCGCCAAGCGTTGGGTGGGTGTTCGACCCACCGTGCGCGGTGTGGCCATGAATCCGGTGGACCATCCGCACGGTGGTGGTGAAGGTCGTACCTCGGGCGGTCGGCATCCGGTATCGCCGTGGGGCGTACCGACCAAGGGCTATAAGACCCGCTCGAACAAGCGCACCGATAAGCTCATCGTGCGCCGGCGAAAGGCGAAATAATGCAAGGGCTGTCCGGCCCGGAGTCGGATGGCTGCCCCGCCGAATCGGGGGCATGCAACCAAGAGGATAAGTAAGGTGCCACGTTCGATTAAAAAAGGGCCGTTCGTCGATCTTCACTTGATTAAAAAAGTGGAGCAGGCGGTTGCCACCAATACCAAGCGGCCGATCAAAACCTGGTCGCGGCGCTCGATGATTTTGCCGGAGATGATCGGGCTGACCATCGCCGTACATAACGGTCGTCAGCATGTGCCGATTCTGGTCACCGAGAACATGGTGGGCCACAAGCTGGGCGAGTTCGCCGCTACCCGCACCTATCGCGGTCATGCGGCCGACAGAAAGTCCAAGTAAGGAGACGAGCCGATGCAAGCTGTCGCTGTCATGAAAAATGCCCAGATCTCGCCGCAGAAGGCCCGGTTGGTGGCCGACCAGATTCGCAGTCTGCCGGTGGATCGAGCGCTGCAGGTTCTGACGTTCAGCAACAAGAAGGCGGCCCAACTGATCAAAAGCGTGCTGGAGTCGGCTATCGCCAACGCCGAGCACAACGAGGGTGCCGATATCGACGAGTTGAAGGTGGCTACCATCTGCGTGGATGGCGGCCCGCTGCTGAAGCGAATGCATGCTCGGGCCAAAGGTCGTGGCAACCGCATCGTCAAGCGTACCAGCCACATCACCGTGACCGTAGCCGAGTAGGAGCGAGAACGATATGGGTCAGAAAGTCAACCCCACGGGGATACGGCTGGGAATCTCTTCCGACTGGACCTCAAAATGGTACGCCGGGAGCAAAAATTACCCCGACCTGCTGGAAACCGACCTGCGGGTGCGTCAGTTCTTGAAGAAGAAGCTGGCCAATGCTTCGGTCAGCCGAATTCAGATCGAGCGGCCGGCCCGGTTGGCGCGCATCACCATCCACACCGCCCGTCCGGGCGTGGTGATCGGGAAGAAAGGCGAGGACATCGAAGCGCTGCGTAAGGCGGTTGCTCGGATGATGGGTTTGGAGGTCAAGGACCTGCAGATCAATATCGAGGAAATCCGCAAGCCGGAGCTGGACGCTCAACTGGTGGCCGAGGGTGTGGCCCAGCAGTTGGAGCGGCGCATCATGTTCCGCCGGGCGATGAAGCGCACGGTTGCCAACGCTATGCGTTTGGGGGGCGCTAGGGATTAAGATACAAGTTTCCGGTCGGTTGAACGGGGCCGAAATCGCCCGTAGCGAATGGACCCGTGAAGGGCGGGTACCGCTGCATACCCTGCGCGCCAACATCGATTACGGCCTCGCCGAAGCTAGGACCACTTATGGAGTGATTGGCATCAAGGTCTGGATCTTTAAGGGCGAAGTGTTCGGTTTCGATCGTCAGGGCGAGACGAAGCTCGAAAAGGCGGCGGCCGGTTGAACGTCTGGGGTTGTTGCGGAACGCCGCGCCGCGCCGCGCTGCGGAGTTCCTTGTTTATAAACGAGACAGAACATGTTACAGCCGAAAAGAACCAAATTTCGCAAGCAGCGCAAGGGGCGCAACACCGGCGTTGCCACCAGCGGTACCTACGTCAGTTTCGGCGAGTACGGGCTGAAGTGCACGACCCGCGGGATGTTGACCGCCCGCCAGATCGAAGCTGCTCGCCGAGCCATCAATCGCTATATCAAGCGTGGCGGCAAGGTGTGGATCCGCATTTTCCCAGACAAGCCCATCACCAAGAAGCCTTTGGAAGTGCGCATGGGCAGTGGTAAGGGCAATGTCGAGTACTGGGTGGCCAGGATCAAGCCCGGCCGCGTGTTGTATGAAGTGGAAGGGGTGTCCGAGGCCATCGCCCGTGAGGCGTTCCGCCTGGCGGCGGCCAAACTCCCCGTGCGGACGATCTTCGTGACCCGAACGGTGATGTGATGAATGCGAGCGAACTGCGGCATAAGAGCGCGGATGAACTGAAACAGGAGCTGCTGGCGCTGCTGCGCGAGCAATTCAACCTGCGGATGCAGAAGGCCACCGGCCAGGCGAGCAAGTCCCATCTGTTCAAACAGGTGCGGCGCAATATCGCACGAGTCAAAATGGTGTTGAGCGAAAAGGCGGGCCAGGCATGACGGCGGAAAATCAGGTGGAGCGCACCCTGACCGGGCGCGTGACGAGCAACAAGATGGACAAGACCATCACGGTGGCCATCGAACGGTTGGTCAAACATCCCGTTTACGGCAAGTACATCCGCCGGACCACCAAGCTCCACGCTCACGACGAGCACAATCGGTGCCACGAGGGCGACATGGTGACCATCAAACAATGCCGGCCTTTGTCCAAGTCAAAGTCTTGGATGTTGGTCGATGTGGTCCGGCAGGCGCAATAACCGCCGCAGCCGGGCCAGGGGCGCCCGACACGGCAGTCTTTTCCAAAATCCGTGAACGGAATGTAGAACCATGATTCAGATGCAAACGATGTTGGATGTCGCCGACAACAGCGGCGCCCGCCGGCTGATGTGCATCAAGGTGCTGGGAGGGTCCCACCGCCGGTACGCGCATATTGGTGACGTCATCAAGGTCAGCGTCAAGGACGCGATTCCTCGCGGTAAGGTCAACAAGGGCGAGGTTTATAACGCCGTGGTGGTTCGCACTCGCAAGGGTGTGCGGCGGCCAGATGGTTCGCTGATCCGTTTCGACGGCAATGCCGCGGTGCTGCTCAACAACAAACTGGAACCGATCGGTACCCGTATCTTCGGGCCAGTGACCCGCGAGCTGCGCGGCGAGCGATTCATGAAGATTATTTCCCTGGCGCCGGAAGTGCTGTGAGGCAGGAGGAAGGCGGTAATGCGCAGAATTCGAAAAGACGATGAAGTGATCGTCATCGCCGGCAAGGACAAGGGTCGGCACGGCAAGGTGATGCGGGTGATGAACGACGACCGCGTGCTGGTGGCCGGTGTGAACCTGATCAAGCGGCACACCAAGCCCAACCCAGCCCGCGGCGTGGCTGGTGGCATCGTCGAGCGCGAAGCGGCGATTCATAGTTCCAATGTACTGTTGTTCAATCCGGCCACCAAGAAAGGCGACCGGGTCGGGTTCCGGATCCTGGAGGACGGCCGCAAGGTGCGCTACTTCAAATCCAATAATGAAGTCGTGGATGCCTGAGGAGACGGTTATGGCCCGACTGCAACACTATTATCGAGAAACGGTGATGCCGCGATTGCGCGAGCAATTTAGCTATCAGAATGTCATGGAAGTGCCACGCATCACCAAGATCACCCTAAACATGGGGGTTGGCGAGGCAGTTGCCGACAAGAAGGTGATGGAGCACGCGACCAGCCACTTGGCTCAGATCGCGGGTCAGAAGCCGATCGTCACCTTGTCGCGCAAGTCCATCGCCGGCTTCAAGATTCGAGCGGGCTGGCCGATCGGCTGCAAGGTGACGCTGCGACGCGACCGGATGTACGAGTTCCTGGACCGGTTGGTGAATGTGGCCATCCCACGTATCCGCGACTTCCGCGGATTCAGCGCTCGTGCCTTCGACGGTCGTGGTAACTACAGTCTGGGTGTGCGCGAGCAGATCATTTTTCCCGAGATCGACTACGACAAGATCGATGCTATCCGAGGCCTGGATATCACGATCACCACGACCGCGCGGACCGACGAAGAAGGACGCGCGCTACTGGCCGCGTTTAATTTCCCGTTTCGGAACTGAGGATGAGTCTGTGGCAAAACAGAGCATGATCAACCGCGAGGCCAAGCGAGCCCGTACCGTGGAGCAGTATGCCGCCAGGCGTGCCGTGCTCAAGGAAACGATTCGCGATCCAGCCAGCAGCGACGAGCAACGGCGGGAAGCGCAAAAGCGGCTGCAGATCCTGCCGCGCGATGCGAGTCCGATACGGTTGCACAACCGTTGCCGGCTGACCGGCCGGTCGCATGGCTTCTATCGGAAGTTCGGTCTGGGTCGCAATAAGCTGCGGGAAGCCACGATGCGTGGTGACGTGCCGGGCTTGCGCAAGGCCAGTTGGTGAATGTGCCGGCCTCGGATGGCCGGAGAAAACGCTTAAGTTCAGGGTTGGCTCCGCTACTGGTGGAAAACCCGATACTGACCATGTGGAGTTGTTTTAGACCATGAGCATGACAGATCCCATCGCGGATATGCTGACGCGCATCCGTAATGCCCAACGCGCGGCCAAGGCCCAGGTCGGTATGCCGGCCTCCAAGCTGAAAGCGGCGATCGCCCAGGTGCTGCGCGACGAGGGTTACATCACCGATTTCGCGATCACGCAGATCGCGCCCAGCAAGGCGGAATTGACCATTACCCTCAAGTACTTCGAGGGTCGGCCGGTGATCGATCGGATCGAGCGAGTCAGTCGTACCAGCCGGCGGGTGTTCCGCGGCAAGGATGAACTGCCCAAGGTGATGGGCGGTTGGGGCGTGGCCATCGTTTCCACCTCCAAGGGGTTGATGAGCGACCGCGCGGCTCGCGCCGCCGGCCACGGCGGCGAAGTATTGTGCCTCGTGGCGTAAAGGAGCGGGATCATGGCAACCGAAATCAAGGAAAAGCAAATTCGCGTCTCACGCGTCGGTAAGAAGCCGGTCGTCGTGCAAGCCGGGGTCAATGTGGCCATTGATGGCCAACACGTCACCCTCAAAGGTAAAAAGGGTTCGGCCGAGCTCCAGGTGCATCCGTGGGTGGCGGTCCGGCAGCAGGGCGATAGCTTGGTGGTCAATCCACACCAGATCACCAACGATCCCAAGCACCGGGCGATGACCGGCACCATGCGGGCCCTGCTCAACAACATGATGATCGGGGTTACCCAGGGATTCGAACGCAAGCTGCAACTGGTCGGTGTCGGCTACCGTGCTCAAGCGCAAGGCAAGGTGCTGAACTTGACCCTTGGCTTTTCTCATCCGGTCGAGTTCAAGATACCGGAAGGTATCGTCATCGAGACGCCCACCCAGACCGAGGTGGTCGTCCGCGGGATGGATAAGCAGCAGGTCGGCGAAGTCGCCGCCAAGATCCGCGCCTACCGGCCACCGGAGCCTTACAAGGGCAAGGGGGTACGCTATGCGAACGAGACCATCATCCTGAAAGAAGCCAAGAAGAAGTAAGGACTTGCCATGGATAAGAAAGCAGCCGACAAAAAGACCACACGCCTGCGGCGTGGGTTGCGGACCCGGCTTAAGATCCGCGAACTGGGTGTTTGCCGGTTGTGCGTGCACCGCACACCCCGCCACATCTACGCTCAGTTGATCAACCCGGCCCCGACCGGTGATCGGACTTTGGCGGCCGCATCCACCCTGGAGTCGGCGCTGCGCCAGATGCTGAAGAGCACGGGCGATATCGATGCGGCCAAGGCGGTGGGTAAGGCGATTGCCGAGAAGGCCAAGGCCATCGGTATCACCCGGGTCGCGTTTGATCGCTCCGGTTTCAAGTACCACGGCCGGATCAAGGCGCTGGCTGAAGCCGCCCGCGAGAACGGCTTGGAGTTTTAAGGAACAAACAGCATGGCGATAAATGTAGAAAGCACCCAGAATTCCGACGGTTTGCAGGAAAAACTGATCACCGTCAACCGTGTGGCCAAGGTCGTCAAAGGCGGTCGCCAGTTCGGTTTCACGGCACTGACCGTGGTGGGCGACGGCAATGGCCGGGTCGGTTTGGGCTATGGCAAGGCCCGCGAAGTCCCCATGGCCATCCAGAAAGCGATGGACAAGGCGCGCAAGAACATGCGCAGCGTGCCGTTGAACGGCGTTACCTTGCAATATCCCATCACGGCGGAGCACGGCGCGGCGCGAGTGTTCATGCAACCGGCTTCCGAAGGCACCGGTATCATCGCTGGCGGCGCCATGCGTGCCGTGTTCGATGTGGTGGGGGGTCAAGGATGTGTTGGCCAAGTGCATCGGTTCGCGCAATCCGATCAATGTGGTGCGGGCGACCATCCGTGGGCTGAGCACCATGAAGGCGCCCGACTATCAGGCTGCCAAGCGCGGCAAGAATGTGGACGAAATCCGGAGTTGAGGGACATGGCCGACAAGCTGAAAGTCACTCTAGTCAAGAGCGTGCATGGCCGTCTGGCCGCGCATAAGGCCTGCGTGCGCGGGCTGGGGCTACGGCGGTTGCACGGGAGCTCGGTGGTCATCGATACTCCGGAGAACCGCGGTATGATCCGCAAAGTTTCCTATCTGCTGAAAGTCGAGGAGACCTGAAGCCATGCGACTTAACACCCTCAAGCCGGCGCCTGGCAGCCGGCCTGACAAGCAGCGGCTCGGGCGTGGTATCGGTTCCGGGCTCGGCAAGACCGGCGGTCGCGGTCATAAGGGCCAGCATGCCCGGGCCGGAGGCTACCATAAGGTTGGTTTCGAGGGCGGCCAGATGCCTTTGCAGCGGCGGTTACCCAAGCGCGGTTTCCGCTCGATGACCGCCCGATACACCGCCGAAGTGCGGCTGCGCGATCTTGCCAAGGTGACGGCCGAGGTGATCGATCTGGCGGCGCTCAAGGTGGCTAATCTCGTGCCGGTTTTTGCCAGGCAAGCCAAGGTCATTCTTTCTGGAACGGTTGATAAGCCGCTGTCCTTGCGCGGTTTGGCGCTAACGCAAGGTGCCAGGGCCGCGCTGCTGGCGGCTGGCGGAACGATCCACGAGTAGCGACGATGGCGACTGCCCTGCCGGATCTCGGCAAGATGACCGAACTGCGCCAGCGCCTGCTGTTCTTGCTGGGGGCGCTGGTGGTATTTCGTATCGGTGCGCATATTCCGGTGCCGGGCATTGATCCGAACGCCATGGCGCAGTTATTCAGCCAGCAGCGCGGCACCATCCTCGACATGTTCAACATGTTCTCAGGCGGTGCCTTGGGTCGATTGAGCTTGTTTGCGCTCGGGGTGATGCCCTATATCTCGGCCTCGATCATCCTGCAGCTCATGTCCATGGTCGTGCCGTCGCTGGAACAGTTGCGCAAGGAGGGTGGGGCTGCCGGCCGCCATACGCTGACTCGCTACACGCGCTACCTAACGGTGGTGCTGGCGGCCTTCCAGGCGATCGGCGTCAGTATTGCACTGCAAAGTCAGACGGTGGGCAGCACTTCGGTGGTGATCGCGCCGGGTATCGGTTTCCTCATGACCGCCACGGTGACGCTGGTGGCCGGCACCATGTTTCTGGTGTGGCTGGGCGAGCAGGTGACCGAACGCGGCATTGGAAACGGTATTTCCATGTTGATCTTCGCCGGTATCGTTGCGGGCTTGCCGCATGCGGTGGGTGGCACCCTGGAATTGGCGCGCACCGGCGAATTGCACGTCATGTTGGTGCTGTTCCTGTTGGCGTTGACGGTCATGGTGACCGGTTTCGTGGTCTTCGTCGAGCGAGGGCAGAGGCGTATCACGGTCAACTATGCCAAACGCCAGCAGGGGCGGCGGATGTACGCCGCCCAGACTACCCATCTGCCGTTGAAGCTGAATATGTCTGGGGTGATACCGCCGATCTTCGCGTCCAGCCTGATTCTGTTTCCGGCAACGCTGGGTAGTTGGTTTGGCAATGCGCCCAACATGGGGTGGTTGCGCGACATCAGTTCGACCTTGTCGCCGGGGCAGCCGCTGTACGTGCTGCTCTATGCCAGTTTGATCATTTTCTTCTGCTTTTTCTACACGGCGCTGGTTTTCAATTCCAAGGAAACCGCCGACAACCTGAAAAAATCCGGGGCATTCATTCCTGGTATTCGGCCGGGCATGCAAACGGCGACGTACATCGATAAGGTACTGACTCGGCTGACGCTGGTCGGGGCCTTCTATATCACCGCCGTCTGTCTGCTGCCGGAGTTCCTGATCCTGTACTGGCGAGTGCCATTCTATTTTGGCGGCACCTCGTTGTTGATTATCGTGGTGGTGGTTATGGATTTCATGGCTCAGGTCCAGGCGCATCTGATGTCGCATCAGTACGAAAGCCTGTTGAAAAAGAGCAGCTTCAAGGGCCAAAGCCTGTTGCGTTGAGCGAAAACCGCCCATCGTCATTTCCACGATATTTGCTGATTTTGGAGAATAATCATGAAGGTACGCGCCTCGGTCAAAAAAAATTTGCCGTAACTGCAAAATCGTCCGCCGTGATCGCGTGGTTCGGGTGATTTGCAAGGATGCCCGCCACAAGCAGCGGCAGGGATAAATCGATTCGTTTATATTGATCTACATCGCCGAGTGGGGTAAATTTCCGCTTCTTTGCGTGGTGAACACCCGGCACGGTGGGAGGAGCTTCAAGGCATGGCCCGTATTGCAGGTATCAACATTCCGGTCAACAAACATGCGGTGATCGCGCTGCAGGCCATCTATGGGATCGGCAAGACGCGTGCTGGCCAAATCTGTGTGGCGGCCAATGTCGCTCCGGACATCAAGGTCCGTGATCTGGATGAGGCGCAGGTGGATGCGTTGCGTGCCGAAGTCACCAAACATGTCGTGGAAGGTGATCTGCGCCGCGAAGTGTCCATGAGCATCAAGCGATTGATGGACTTGGGTTGCTATCGCGGCGTGCGCCACCGGCGTGGCTTGCCGGTACGTGGCCAGCGCACCCGAACCAACGCACGGACGCGCAAGGGTCCGCGCCGCGCGGTTCGCAAGTAAACCAGCGGTACTTTCTGGAATCCCATTGGCATAGGTTGGAGCATGGCAAAACCGGTTACCAAGACGCGCAAGCGCGTCAAAAAAGAATGTCGTGGATGGCATCGCGCATATTCACGCCTCGTTCAATAACACCATCATCACGATCACGGACCGTCAGGGCAACGCATTGGCGTGGGCCACGTCGGGAGGTTCCGGTTTTCGTGGGTCACGCAAGAGCACCCCGTTTGCGGCGCAGGTTGCCGCCGAGCGGGTTGGAAATATGGTGAAGGAATTTGGCCTCAAGAACTTGGAAGTCAACGTCAAGGGACCTGGGCCCGGTCGAGAATCCGCTGTGCGCGCGCTGAATGCCGCCGGTTTCAAGGTCATGAGTATTATGGACGTAACACCTATTCCTCATAACGGTTGCCGTCCCCCGAAACGCCGTCGCGTTTAGTCCAGGAGTTTTATACCGTGGCGAGATATCTAGGCCCGAAGTGCAAACTGAGCCGCCGGGAAGGCGTGGATCTGTTTCTGAAGTCCACCGCCCGTCCGCTGGAATCCAAGTGCAATCTGGAGCGGTTGCCGGGCCAGCATGGCGCGCGACGCCCCCGTCTTTCCGACTACGGAATGCAGTTGCGCGAAAAACAGAAATTGCGGCGCATCTACGGTGTGCTGGAACGGCAATTTCTGAATTATTACAAGAAAGCGGCCAGTGGCAAGGGCTCCACGGGTGAGAACCTGCTGAAGTTGCTGGAATGCCGGCTGGACAATGTCGTGTACCGCATGGGTTTTGGCAGCACTCGCGCCGAAGCTCGCCAGTTGGTTTCCCACCGGGCGATTACCGTCAACGGCCAGCGAGTCAACATTCCTTCCTATCAGGTCAGGCCGGAAGATGTGGTTGCGATTCATGAAAAGAGTCGCACGCAGACCCGCATTCAGTACTCGCTACAACTGGCTCAAGGTCATGGTTTTGTGGATTGGGTCGAAGTGGATGCCAGCAAGATGAGCGGGGTGTTCAAACGGATTCCCGATCGTGGCGATTTGCCACCGGATATCAACGAATCCCTGGTTGTAGAGCTGTACTCCAAGTGATCGACCCCGAGGGGGAACGGATGGTGGGTGCTTTTGATTTGCTGAAACCAACCCGCGTCGAAGTGGAAAAACTAACGCCGCGACTGGCACGGGTGAGTGTGGAACCGCTGGAGCGTGGGTTTGGCTATACCCTCGGTAACGCTCTGCGGCGGATATTACTCTCATCCATTCCGGGTGCCGCGATTGTCGAGTGCGAGATTGAGCAGGTGCTGCACGAATACTCCACCATCGAGGGTGTGCAGGAGGATGTGATCGATATTCTCCTCAACCTGAAAGGTGTGGCGGTTACCTTGCAAGAAGGAGTGAGTGAGGCGAGCCTGACGCTGACCAAAAAAGGTCCGGGGCCGGTCACGGCTGGCGATATTGAGAAGAGCCATGCCGTCGAGATCATCAACCCGGAACAGGTCATCGCCCACTTGACCAAGAGCGGCGAGTTGAGCATGCGGCTCAAGATCGAGCAAGGTCGCGGTTACTGGCCGGCGGCTCAGCGGGAAGGATCCGATGGCGAATCGCGACCCATCGGTCGGTTGCGCTTGGACGCTTCGTTCAGCCCGATCGAGCGGATCAGCTATCGAGTCGAGAGCGCGCGCGTCGAACAGCGCACCAACCTGGACAAGCTGATTCTGAATCTGGAAACCAACGGTACCATCGATCCGGAAGAAGCGATTCGCACAGCGGCCCGAATCCTGCTGGACCAACTGTCTGTGTTTGTGGATCTCAAGGGTAAAAGAGACGAACCCCTGCCGCCGCCGCCGGTGGATATCGATCCGGTCCTGATGCAGCCAGTGGATGATCTGGAACTGACCGTGCGTTCGGCTAACTGCCTGAAGGCGGAGAATATTTATTATATCGGCGATCTGGTGCAGAGAACCGAGGCGGAGCTTCTCAAGACTCCCAATCTCGGCAAGAAATCGTTGACCGAGATCAAGGACGTATTAGCCAAGTATAAACTGGCTTTGGGAATGAAGGTCGATAACTGGCCGCCACCGAATCTGAGCACGGAAGCGGAAGAGCGTGCGGCGGCGCGACGTGCTGCTGCTGGCGTGGCGGCCGAAGCGGATAGGTCTCTGCAGGAGGAAGTGGGTTCGAAAGCCGTGGCCAGCGATACCGATACCGATGCCGATGCCGATGCCGATGCCGATGCCGAATAAGATTGATCTTGGATTTCCCTGTATTCAATGGTTATTGACTGCCCGATTCTAAGTCTTAAGGAATAATTGTCATGCGTCATCGCAAAGCCGGTCGCAAGTTGAATCGCACCAGCAGCCATCGTAAAGCCATGCTGCGCAACATGGCTGCTTCGTTGCTTACCCACGAGCTCATTCGCACCACTCTGCCCAAGGCCAAGGAATTGCGTCAAGTGGCCGAGCCGTTGATCACGTTGTCGAAGCAGGATAGTGTGGCTCATCGTCGGCTGGCTTTTGACCGATTGCGCGACCGGGATGTGGTGACCAAATTGTTTAATCAGTTGGGTCCGCGCTATCAGTCGCGCCCAGGCGGTTATCTGCGTATTCTGAAATGCGGGTTTCGGGCTGGCGACAATGCGCCGATGGCCTATGTCGAGTTGATGGATCGCCCCGATGCGGCGAGTGAATGAGCCAAGCTTCGTATCCAATTGCAAAACCGAGCCGGGACCCAAACCCGGCTTTTTTATTGTGGGGCCAGGATGATTGTTTCGAAGCGAAATTGCTGGTAGTCAACTCAGCACCAGATGAGCGACCCAAATTATCGGTTGACTGCTGAAATCCGTGGTAAGCGAACGAGATTTCTGATGGACACCTCGTTATTTGGCGATGGCTTGACGCAGTTGTTGACTCAACCCTTGAATCACCAAAAGGTTATAGCGCGCTTCAGGTAGCTCCGGGTAAGGCCCGAAACACTCGCCAAACACCTTGAACCACCAACCGCTTTCTTCGAACCACACGAATGGGTGCTGAGATTTGTAGACGCCGCGCATGATTTTAACCTCTCGCCTGTAACAAAGAATGCCGGCCGACTGCTTGGCCAAACTTTTTCGTCCCTTAGGATCTTATCGTGCCAACCCTCATTGAGCCTGCGAGAGGCCTTGGGAGATGTTGGATAACCGAAGAATGAGCACCGATGCCGGCTGTGCTCGACTTGGGCGATCTGGAACAACCAAGTCACTATGACAGTATAGATATTATTTTGTTGCAATGCAGGATGCTTGTTCGTCTTGGTCATTCGATCGGCATTTCGCGAGCGCGGGTATCCTTCCCAACGCTCGCTGTTGGGCCGCCGTGCTGGGCTAGGGCGACGGAAGGGACTGGGCCAACGATCCGTCAACCTGCAATAGGATTTTGCCGACATGACGGTTGGATTCCATCAGAGCATGAGCAGCGGCGGCCTCGGTAAAAGGAAAAATCCGGTCGATAATCGGTCGAATCGCGCCGCTGGCGAGTAGCGGCCAGACCGTCTTTTGCAGGGCTGCGGCGATGGGTGCTTTGTCTTCGATGGGTCGGGCGCGCAGGGTCGATCCGGTGATGGTCAACCGCTTCATCATCACCGGCGCCAGATTTAGCTCCATCTTGGCACCTCGCAGGAAGGCGATGAAAACCAAGCGACCTTCAACCGCCAGCGCGCTTAGATTACGCTGCATGTAGTCGCCGCCCACCATATCCAGAATCACGTCCACGCCCCGGTTGCGCGTGACCTCCTTGACCGTCTGGACAAAATCCTGTTCACGATAGTTGATGACGTGCTCGGCGCCCAAGTCCAGGCAAGCCTGGATCTTTTCGACGCCACCAACCGTGGCGAATACCCGCGAACCCAATGCCGAGGCCAGTTGGATCGCGGTGGTGCCGATGCCGCTGGCACCGCCATGAACCAGCAGAATTTCGCCGGGTTGCAGTCGCGCGCGGTCGAAGACGTTGCTCCAAACGGTAAAGAAGGTTTCCGGTAGAGCGGCGGCTTGTTGCAGGGTCAATCCGGTGGGGACCGGTAGGCATTGAGGCGCGGGCGCGGTGCAATATTCGGCATAACCGCCGCCGGTCAGCAGGGCGCAGACCTCGTCGCCGATCCGCCAGTCGTTCACGTCTTCGCCGAGCGCGGCTATGGTGCCGGCGGACTTCCAGTCCGGGGATGTCGGAGGCACCCGGTGGCGGCGGGTAACTGCCCTGACGTTGCAGGCAGTCGGGACGGTTGACGCCCGCAGTGGCTACTTTGATCAGAACCTCGCCGGCGGCGGGTTGTGGGACCGGGCGTTGTTTGGGTGCCAACCTGTCGGGACCACCGGGTTCCGTGATTTCGATGGCTGTTATCAGATCGGGTATTTGGGGATGCATGGGGCTATCTCGAATTTGAGTCTGAAGAGGTATCTGTTACGCCGATTGGGCTCGTCAGGAACATTTTGAGTCACCGCAGTTCAGGCAGGTCAGGCATCCATCCATGACGATGACCGCTTTGGTCTGGCATTTGCCGCAGAGGGTGGCTTCCGGTGGAAAACCGCTGGCGCCGGCGTCCTCGACCGCTTTCATGCTGGCTTCGTACTTGTTGCGATGTTCCTCGATCAACTGGCGCTGGCGTTCGTCGGGACCGTCTTCCTTGAGCATGCCGATCGAGCGCAGGTGAGATTCGATGACATCGCCGATCTCCGCGACCAAGGAGGGCATGTATTTGCCCCCCTTTTTGAAGTAGCCGCCTTTCGGATCGAACACTGAGCGTAGTTCTTCCACCAGAAAAGTCACGTCGCCGCCCTTGCGGAATACCGCCGAGATGATGCGGGTCAAGGCGACGATCCATTGGAAATGCTCCATCGCCTTGGAATTGATGAAGATTTCGAATGGGCGGCGAATTTCGTCCAAGGTGCCTTGATTGAGGACGATGTCGTTGATGGTGATGTACAGCGCGTGATCCGACAATGGCGTTTTCACCTTGTAGGTGGCGCCGGGGAGGATCTCGGGGCGGGCCAAGCTTTCGTGCATGTGTTGCAGGGCGGCCGGCGAACGGTTCGTTGGCGTGGGCGGCGTGTCGTCAGGTTTGACGACGCTGTAGGCGACGATTTTTCTTGTCGATCTTGATGGCCATGAATCCTCCTCTCCAAATGAAAAGTAGCCCCTATATTGCATAGGGGCTACAGAGTCTTACAAGATCAAGATGAGGTTAGTGGGAGGGAGGGCTACGCCAGTGCGCTCGCACACGTTCCCACTTGCCAAGCCTGAGCCTCGAATACTCTTTAACAAATACGGTCTTAGAGACTGTATAAAAACTAACATATTGATTATATGATATTAACTTCCGGTAGTATTCGACCAATATCATGCGTAAACGGACTTTTACGCATAACCTGTTGATTTACGGTTTGGTGTTTTTGTACAGCTTCTTAAGACCGATCATGGGTTATACCTCGTTACTTGAGGCGCAACCGAGCCTTAAAACCATGGCAGAAGGGGATTGATAACCGATAAAGAACAGCTATTCTTACCCCGTATTTGGGTTCAAATACGACCATGGGGGAGACGCTCGGTTGCTGAAATGTCTCCTCACGCACGGGGGCTGAGTTGCCGCTCAATCCCCGTGTGCTTTTGAAGTCTTAGAATTTCCCGTAATACCCCTCCTTGATCGCATCGAACAGGTTCGCCGCTGAGTGAATCTCACCATCGTACTCGATTTCCTCGTTGCCCTTGACCTCCAGCACGCTGCCATCTTCGAGTTCGAAGCGGTACAAGGTGTTTTCCAGATCCTTTTCCTTGACCAGCACGCCCTGGAACGCCTCGGGGTTGAAGCGGAAGGTGGTGCAGCCTTTCAGCCCCTGTTCGTAGGCATATCGATAAATATCCTTGAAATCCTCGTAGGGGAAATCGGGGGGTACGTTGGCCGTCTTGGAAATGCTGGAATCGATCCATTTCTGAGCAGCGGCCTGAATATCGACATGTTGTTTGGGGCTCACGTCGTCGGCGGTGACGAAGTAGGAGGGCAGCAATTGCGCTTCGGGGGATTCCGCTTCCGGTAGGGCCTTGGGATTGACGAGGTGTCGGTAGGCCAGCAGTTCGAAGGAGAAGACATCCACCTTTTCCTTGGATTTCTTACCGGGGCGGATCACATTGCGCGAATAGTGGTGAGCGAAACTGGGTTCGATGCCGTTGCTGGCGTTGTTGGCCAGCGACAGCGCGATCGTGCCGGTTGGGGCGATGGAGCTGTGGTGAGTGAACCGCGCGCCCACCTCGGCGAGTTCGTTCACGAGATCTGGATCGACTTCGGCGATTTGCTGCATATAACGGCTGTACCGGGCGTGCAGGACGCGGCCGGGAATCCGGTCGCCTTCCTTGAGCCCGTCACGGACCATTTCCGGGCGTTTGTGCAGCATTTCCGCGGTGACGGCGAATTCCTGTTCGAGGATGGGGGCCGCGCCCTTTTCCCGAGCGAGCTCCAGTGCGACGCGCCAACCGCTCAGGGCCATTTCGCGGGTGACTTCCTCGGTAAAGGCCAGCGATTCCGGCGATCCATAGCGGATGCCAAGCAGGGTCAGCGTGGAACCCAGACCCAGGTAGCCCATGCCGTGTCGGCGCTTGCTGAAAATCTCCTGTCGCTGGCGTTCCAACGGTAGGCCGTTGATTTCCACCACGTTGTCGAGCATGCGGGTGAAGATGGCCACCACGTTTCGATAAGTTTCCCAGTCGAACCGGGCTTTTGGTGTGCAGGGGTTCTGGACGAACTGCGTCAGATTGATCGAGCCGAGCAGGCACGAGCCGTAGGGGGGCAGAGCCTGCTCGCCGCATGGGTTCGTGGCCCGGATGTTTTCGCAGAACCAGTTGTTGTTCATCTCGTTGACCCGATCGATGAGAATGAATCCGGGTTCAGCGTAATCGTAGGTGGAGGACATGATCACGTCCCATAGGCGGCGGGCGCGGATGCTCCGGTAAATCTTGCAGGCAACCTGACCATTGTCGTTGACGATCAAGCCATTTGTGGTCGGCCACTCGCGCCAGACGATCTGGCCGGCGTCGTTGAGGTCGACCCGATCCTGTTCGGCTTCCTTGGCGAGCAGCGGAAATGCCAGTAGCCAATCGGTATCTTGCTGGACGGCCTCCATGAATTCCCGAGTGATCAGTAGCGACAGGTTGAACTGCCGCAACCGCCCGGCCTCGCGTTTGGCGCGGATGAATTCCATCACATCCGGGTGGCCGATATCGAAGGTTCCCATCTGCGCGCCCCGCCGTCCGCCCGCCGACGAGACGGTGAAACACATCTTGTCGTAGATATCCATGAAGGACAGCGGCCCGGAGGTGTAGGCCCCGGCGCCCGAGACATAGGCGCCGCGCGGGCGTAGCGTGGAGAACTCGTAACCGATGCCGCAACCGGCCTTCAGCGTCAGCCCCGCTTCATGCACTTTACGCAGGATATCGTCCATGGAATCCTGAATGATCCCGGATACCGTGCAGTTGATGGTGGATGTGGCGGGTTTGTGTTCCCAGGCGCCGGCGTTGGAGATGATGCGTCCCGCCGGAATGGCGCCATGCCGCAAGGCCCACAGAAACTTCTCGTTCCAGTGCGCGCGCAGTTCCGGCATGGTTTCCACCTCGGCCAGCGCCAAGGCGACCCGTTGATAGGTATTATCGATCGTCTCATCGATCATTTGCCCATCCTTGGCCTTGAGGCGGTACTTTTTTGTCCCAGATATCCCAGGACGCCGGTTGCATCGGCACGTCGGCGGCGGCGGTCGGACGGTCAATGGGCTTGAGGTACGCGGTCTTCATGAGCCGGGAGTCTCCGAGAGCAGGTTCTTGAGCGTGGACTGGAGGCGGTGTCTGCTATGCTTTGGGCATTGCCGTTCGCTGGGTGACAACGGGTACGCCTCACGATTCAGGCCACCAGATTCTAGAGGATGCAGAGAAAAATTCCAGGCAAAATTCCTATATAATGTGTTTTATTAAACACGAACACACTATATAGTGTGTCTTGGCTTGATGTAGACATGTTTTGGCTGTTAACGGTCGGCGAGAGCTATACGGGCGTTGAATCCATGAAACAGCGATGACTGGAAACCTTAGTTGTCAAGGGGTGGCACCGGTGGTATAACCGGCTAAACTCTAATGGGTGCCGTTAATAACGGATATAAAAACCGAGGGAGAAACCATGAAGATCTCTAGTGCCCTTCTTGTCATCCTCTGCCTCGGGCTGGGGGCCTGCACAACTCCGATGCCCGTCGAAACAGGTTATCCGCTCACATACCAGCAGAAGATGCAATCGGCGCATCACTGGGATGTTATGGCGATCGACGTAGCCAACTGGATCTATGATGCGTTGATCGGTCCGAGCCCAGAGCAGGGTGGGGACCCAGCGGTCGCTGCTCAGGGCGAGCATCCGATCATCACGCTATTCATCCAACAGCCTCGATACGAAAGCAGTGCGGACGAGGCGTTCTACAATTTGCTGACCACGCATCTGGTGGAACGGGGGTTCGTCGTCACCACCAACCCATCGGCGGGTTATCCGGTTTCCTACGACATGCAGGTGGTGACGGACCGATTGCCGGAAACCACGAAGCATGAAGTCATCCTGAATGTTTCGGTGATGAACGCTGAGCGTTTTCTGATTCGGTATAGCAATGTTTATTACATCGGCGACAAGAGCCAGTATATCGCCATGCAACCATCGGCTAGCCGTATCATAGAGGTGGTCGGACCATGAGTGGGAACACGATCTTGCGTGGCGCGGTTGCGCTACTGGCCGTTCTTGGCTTGGGTATCGTGGGGTGTGCCTCCACGGATGATACCTCGACGCGACCGATCATTCGGGACGCAAATCTGGTCGAGCAGAACTATGGCGCGGCCGATGCTCTCCTGACGCGAACCCCTTGGCTCAAGGAGCGGAATGAGCCCTTGTTGGCAGCCACGTTTGTGGATATCAACAACCTGGAAACGTCGTCTGGTCTCGGGCGGGTCATCGGCCAGCAGATTGGTTCCCGGTTCGCGCAGCAGGGCTTTACGGTGGTCGAGATCACGATGCGCAACAACATCTTCGTTGCCGAAGGCGCCGGCGAATTCGCGTTGTCGCGCTCGGTCAAGGAAATCAGTCAGTCGCATAACGCGGCGGCGGTGATCGCCGGTACTTACGCAGTTGGTCGGCAGTCGGTATTTGTGAATGCCCGCCTGATTCGGGCGACGGATAATCAGGTTTTGGCTTCGTATGACTATGTGCTGCCGCTCGGGCCGGATGCCAAGGCGCTGGTAGCTGCTCAATAAGCAGGAAAACGGACCAATCCACTTTTCGCTCTTCCTGTTTCGATCCCTCTGACGGCAAGCGCCCTTCCGCTCTTTCGGCGGAAGGGCGCTTGCCGTTTCCCTGATCAAAGATCAAAGTTATTCGTTGCTCGGCGCGGTCAGTCCCAGTCGCTCGCAGATCGCCAGCGTCGGCCCAGCTTGGTTCATCGTGTAGAAATGCAGGCCCGGTGCACCGCCTTCCAGCAGGCGTCGGCAAAGATCGGTGACTACATCCAGACCAAAGGCACGGATGGCGTCGCGGTCGTCGCCGAAGCCCTCCAGTCGCTTACGAATCCAGCGTGGAATTTCCGCTCCACAACTGTCCGAGAACCGCGCCAGTTGCGTGAAATTGGTGATCGGCATGATGCCGGGCACGATCGGTAGATCGATTCCCAACCGGGCGCAGTCGTCCGCGAAGCGGAAATAGGCATCCGAGTTGTAGAAATATTGGGTAATGGCACCGTTGGCGCCGGCTTCGACTTTATGCTTGAAGTGGAGCAGGTCGCGTTCGGTGTTCGGCGCCTGTGGATGACATTCCGGGTAAGCGGCGACTTCGATGTGGAAGTGGTCACCGGTTTCGGCACGGATGAAGGCCACCAGTTCGTTGGCGTAGCGCAGTTCGCCGAATTCCCGCGTCCCCGAGGGCAGGTCGCCACGTAGGGCGACGATGCGATGGATACCTTGGGCGCGGTAGCCGGCCAGAATCTCTCGAGTCCCCGCGCGGGTGGAGGCTACGCAAGTCAGGTGGGGCGCGGCATCCACGCCGCTATGCGCTTGAATGGTCTGGATCGCCTGTAAGGTGCGTTCGCGGGTGGAGCCGCCGGCGCCGTAAGTGACCGAGAAGAAAGCAGGCTGCATCTGCATCAGCGCTTCGCGGGCAGCGAATAACTTGAGCATTCCTTCATCAGTGTTGGGGGGGAAGAATTCGCAACTGAAAACCTTGGGGTGGCGTCTTTGGGAGTCCATGGCGGGTATGGAGAAGGGAAGGTAGGACGAAAATGCGAGGGGAACAAACGACGGCAGGCATGGGAAGATACCAAGGTATGCTTTCCGGTGCCTGCTTCTTGGCCTGAGTCCGCCGATCAGTAGCGATAGTTCTCGGCTTTATACGGCCCGTCCATCGCAACGCCAATATACGCAGCCTGCTCCGGCGTGAGCGTGGTCAGTTTGGCGCCGATCCGATCCAGATGCAGTCGTGCGACCTTTTCGTCCAAATGCTTGGGCAGCACGTAGACCTTGTTTTGGTACTGTCCATCCTGGGTGAACAGTTCGATCTGCGCCAGTACCTGATTGGTGAAGGAATTGGACATCACGAAACTGGGATGACCCGTGGCGCAGCCTAGGTTCACCAGCCGTCCCTCGGCCAGCAGAATGATGCGCTTGCCGTCGGGGAAGATGATGTGATCCACCTGCGGTTTGATGTTTTCCCAGCGATATTGCTTCAGGTTGGCCACCTCGATTTCGGAATCGAAATGACCGATATTGCAGACGATGGCCTGATTTTTCATTCGGGCCATGTGGTCGTGAGTGATGACGCTGACGTTACCGGTGGTGGTGACGAAGATGTCCGCCAGCGCGCAGACCTCGTCCATGGTGACGACCCGGTAGCCTTCCATCGCCGCCTGCAGGGCGCAGATCGGATCGATTTCGGTGACCCACACCGTGGCGCCCAGGCCGCGCAGGCTTTGGGCGCAGCCCTTACCGACATCGCCGTAACCCAGCACCACGGCGATCTTGCCGGCAATCATCACGTCGGTGGCGCGCTTGATGCCGTCCACCAGCGACTCGCGGCATCCGTAGAGATTGTCGAATTTGGACTTGGTGACCGAGTCGTTGACGTTGATGGCGGGGAAGGGTAGCCGCCCTTCCTTTTCCATCATGTACAGGCGGTGGACGCCGGTCGTCGTTTCCTCGGTCACACCCTTGATATTGTTCTGGATTTTCGAGTACCAACCGGGTTGGCTCTCCAAGCGCTTGCGGATAGCGGCGAATAAGACTTGTTCTTCCTCACAGCTCGGATTGGCGATCAGCGAGAGATCCTGTTCCGCCCGAGCACCGAGCGTGACCAGCAAAGTGGCGTCGCCGCCATCGTCCAGGATCATGTTCGGCGTGCCGCCGTCGTGCCATTCCAGAATGCGATGCGTAAAGTCCCAGTACTCGTCCAGCGATTCACCCTTGTAAGCGAACACCGGAATACCGTCGGCGGCGATGGCGGCGGCGGCGTGATCCTGAGTCGAGAAAATGTTGCAAGAGGCCCAACGCACGTCCGCGCCCAGTTCCGCCAGGGTCTCGATCAGGACGGCGGTCTGGATGGTCATGTGCAGCGAGCCGGCGATACGGGCGCCCTTGAGCGGCTGCCGGTCCCGGTATTCGGCCCGAACCGCCATCAGGCCGGGCATTTCGGTTTCGGCGATGGCGATTTCCTTGCGGCCCCAGTCCGCCAGGGTGATATCGGCGACCAGATAATCAACGGTGGGCTTTTCGCGCGCGACGGCGTTCATAACGTACACTCCATACGATTGAACGGGCGCCGTTGGCTTGTGAAAGCCATGCCCCGCCGAGCCTGACGGTGAAAACCGCTGCAGCGCCCCTCGGCGGGAGGCGAGAAAATTCGGAGTCAGGGATTAGCCGGTGGCGTCCGCTGAAGGTTGGTTCCGCCCGTGGCCGGATTTACAGGCCCGCCGCATCCCGCAGTGCCTCGGCCTTGTCGGTACGTTCCCAGGTGAATTCCGGCTCTTCGCGGCCGAAGTGGCCGTAGGCGGCGGTCTTGCGGAAAATCGGCCGGATCAGGTCGAGCATCTTCACCAAGCCATAGGGGCGCAGGTCGAAGTGGCCGCGCACGATATCCACCAGCCGGTCTTCGTCGATCTTGCCGGTGCCGAAGGTGTTGATGCTGATCGAGGTCGGCTCGGCCACACCGATGGCGTAGGACACCTGGATCTCGCACTTGTCGGCCAGACCGGCGGCGACGATGTTCTTGGCGACGTAGCGACCCGCGTAGGCGGCGGAACGGTCAACCTTGGACGGGTCCTTGCCGGAGAAGGCACCGCCGCCGTGATGCGCCGAACCGCCGTAGGTATCGACAATGATCTTGCGCCCGGTCAGCCCGCAGTCTCCCACCGGCCCGCCGATGACGAAGCTACCGGTCGGGTTGATGTGGTACTGAGTGTGTTTGTCCAGCCACTCGGCCGGCAGCACCGGCTGGATGATATTCTCCATCACCGCCTCGCGCAGCAGATCGTAGCTGATATCCGCATCGTGTTGGGTGGACAGCACCACCGCCTCGATGCCCACCACGTCGTTGCCTTGGTAGCGGAAAGTGATCTGGCTTTTGGCGTCGGGTCGCAACCAGGGCAGCACGCCGCGCTTGCGCATCTCGGCCTGCCGCTGCACCAGGCGGTGAGCGTACGTGATCGGCGCGGGCATCAATACGTCGGTTTCGTTGCAGGCGTAGCCGAACATCAAACCCTGATCGCCAGCACCTTGTTCTTCGGGACTTTTACGGTCCACGCCCTGGGCGATGTCGGCCGACTGTTTGCCGATGCAGGACAGCACCGCGCAAGTCGCGCCGTCGAAGCCGACGTTGGAGTTGTCGTAACCGATATCGATGACGGTGTCGCGTACGATCCGGTCGAAGTCCACCCAGGCCGATGTGGTGATTTCGCCGGCCAGCACCACCACGCCGGTCTTGATCAGGGTTTCGCAGGCAACGCGGGCCTTGGGGTCCTCGGCGAGGATGGCGTCGAGCACGGCGTCGGAAATCTGGTCGGCGATTTTGTCCGGATGTCCTTCGGAAACGGACTCGGAGGTGAATAGATGAGTTCGGCTCATGGGATAACGTATCCTTCAAACAAGGGCGGCAACAAGCAGAATTTCATTTCGTTCGCCGAAATGGCGGACAATGGCCGGAAAATCGCAAGTCTAACTGGAAAATGCTGCATTTTCACTCTAATTGCTTATGCGATTTGGTTATTTAATGATTGAGAAATGATAACATCGTCGCAACAATTTCAAGTCACCTATCGACCGTTGTCCCACGACTTGGTTGCAACGGACGAAGTCGCGGGGGTAGAGGGGATGTGTCGCAATGAGTCATGGCGGTGTTGACCTGCGCCGAGTTGGGATGCGAGCAGATGGAAACGTTGATGGTGCTGTTGGGGCGCTATGGGTTGAGTGTGGAGCGAGTCCCGTCCCAGGGCGAGATTCCCGGCAGCTATTGGGGCGATTCGGAAGCAGGGTTGGTCGGCGATGGTCTGTTCGTGCGCGATGACACCCCAGTGCATTCCGCTCTGCACGAAGCTTGTCACTACATCTGCATGGATGCCGGACGCCGGGCGCGATTGCATACCGATGCCGGCGGCGACTGTATCGAGGAAAACGGGGTTTGCTATCTGCAAATCCTGTTGGCGGATGAGCTGCCTGGGGTTGGGCGGTTGCGAATGTTCGTCGATATGGATGCCTGGGGTTATTCTTTCCGCCTGGGTTCGGCCCGCGCCTGGTTCGAACGGGACGCCGAGGATGCGCGCCAGTGGTTGTGGCAAAACGGCTTGATCGATCTTGACGGACGTCCTTGCTGGCGGTTGCGGCGGGATGGATCAGGGCGATCCAAGGACCATCGCTGAGGAGGCAAGAGCATGACCGTTCACGTTAGATACTTTGCCAGCCTGTGTGAGCGCGTGGGTCGCGCCGAGGATCGGCTGGATGCCGCCGACGGCTTGACGGTCGCCGGGGTTTGGGCGGCACTGCATCGGGAGATGCCATTGCCGCCGAATGTCTTGGCGGCGGTGAACATGGAATATGCCGGACTGGAACATGCGGTGCGCGATGGCGACGAGGTGGCGTTCTTTCCACCGGTGACCGGAGGGTAGGGCATGCGGGTCGAATTGCGGGAAACGCCTTTTGAGCCCTTGGTGGAACTGGAACGTCATCAGCGCCTGTCGACCGGATTGGCGGGCCGATGTGGCGCGACGGCGATTTTCATCGGCACGATGCGCGATTTCAACGACGGGGACGCAGTACAGGGCATGGTGTTGGAATACTATCCGGGCATGACCGAAAAATATCTTCGGCGCATCGTCGAAACCGCCAGCCGGGAATGGCCGCTGCTGGAGGTGTTGGTGGTGCACCGGGTCGGTGAATTGCGACCCAACGATCCCATTGTGCTGGTGGCGGTTTGGTCGGAACATCGGGCGGCGGCTTTTTCGGCCTGCCGGTCCATCATAGAGGAACTGAAGTCGAAGGCGCCTTTTTGGAAGCGCGAGACCACCGCCGCCGGTTCGCGCTGGGTGGAACATAACACGCCGGGCTGAGCCGGTTGGACACGGATGCGCCGCCGCCGGCGATCCGCTATGCTCCCAAGATGAACGAACCTACTCCCAATCCCCTCATCGCTAGCCGGTTTCGAGGTTTCTTGCCGGTGATCGTGGATGTCGAGACCGGCGGCATCAACGCTCAGACCGATGCCCTGCTGGAAATCGCCGCCGTGATGGTGCGCATGGACTGGCAAGGTTATCTGCGCCCGGTCGGAACATTGGCTCATCATGTACAGCCGTTTCCCGGCGCGCGATTGGACCCGGCCTCGATGGCGGTGAACGGCATCGATCCCGACCATCCATTCCGCTTCGCGGTGCCGGAAAGCGAAGCGCTGGATGCGATCTTTCGGGAGGTACGGCGGGAAATTCGGGAAACCGGCTGCACCCGTGCCGTTCTGGTCGGCCACAATTCCTTCTTCGATCTGGCATTCCTGAACGCGGCGGCGGCACGCGCCAAGATCAAGCGCAACCCTTTCCATCCCTTCAGCAGTTTCGATACGGTATCGCTGGCGGGTCTGGCCTACGGGCAGACGGTGCTCGCGCGGGCGTTGCGGGCGGCGGGCATTCCCTGGAATGAGCGCGAAGCGCATTCGGCCATTTACGACGCCGAGCGCACGGCTGAACTGTTCTGCCGGATCGTCAACCGTTGGCGGGATATGGGAGGGTGGGCGCCAATGGACGATTAGGCGTTGTCGATGCTGTTGGCATAGCATGATTCTTAGCTGATTTTTTCATCTCTTCTTGATTTTATTTCCGCACTGAACTAATTCATACTTGAACTTCGCCGTGATCGGTTTGGGTTCCACATTGTTCCCAGTTTTTCTTGTGGTTAATGTGATCGGATGGGTATTCGGGAACCGATTGCCGGCGATGGATGGATCACACGCGCAGTTGCATGAAGCAGTTTAAATGAGCTTTTGAGTAAGTGCGGAAGATCTATGCATCACTTTACAGCCAGTGTCTTGTATGTCGTCGTCTTATTTTTGGCTTCGCCGTGGGTATGGGCAGCTTCCCCCGATATTTCATCCAATTCCGATCGAACTATATTGCCTGGCCATGTATTGTCAGCGCTGTCGATAGCCCAGCCGGTAACAGCGCCTGTTATGGCGCTCAAAAGTACTTTAGAGTCACTAACGCTTACCATCGTGCTACGACGCTCCGATCCAGCAGGTTTCGAGAACTATCTACGCGATGTTTATGATCCACAATCTCCACAATTCCGAGAATTTCTGAATCCTCAGGAGGTTTCTGACCGCTTCGGGCCAAGCCAGGATGATTACGACGTTGTTCAGGCGTATTTCGAGCAACAAGGTTTCACGGTCACCGAAGATTCGGTGAACCGAATGACGCTCACGGTCGCGGGTACCCGTTCAACGGCGGAAAGCGCACTCAGCGTCAAGATCAATGACTACGTGATCGGCGAGCGCCAGTTCTTTGCGAATATCAATGAGCCGATGTTACCTGCTGAAATCGTGAGACGCGTGCAGGCAGTGTCAGGATTATCGAACTTGGCTGTACCACGTCCGCAAATAATCAGAACGATAAGAATTATTTTTGGCGCCGTGATTTGTGATTTGGAATATGCTGCGATTTATGGTGGATTGATTGTTGCCGCATCTAATGCGGCTAATGGTAAACCTTTAACTCAGGAGCAACTCAAGAAAATCCAGGAAGAGGCTCAGAAGTGGTTGGATAAGTGTGTTCATAATGCGGTGTTTGCGGCCTATGGATTACCGATAGGCAATGATCCGCCACCTCCAGCTTGGCAGGGTACGGATGGTACCGGCCAAACCATAGGTTTGTTGGAGTTTGACACCTTTAATCCCAACGATGTATCGGATTTCATCCACCTGATCGGATTGCCCGCAAGCACTTTCGACAATATCAGCCAGGTCCATGTAAACGATGGCGCTGGCCCTTCGCCTGGATCGGATCAGGATGAAGTGCTAATGGACATCAACGCGGTATTGTTGATCGCTCCTGGGGCGAAGATCGTCGTTTACGACGGACCTTTTTCCGGTGCGAATGTAAGTTTTCAGGCGCTGTTCAATGCCATGATCAACGGCGGTGTGCATATCATCAGCAACAGTTGGTCATACTGTGAGGATCAGACTACGCTGGCTGATGTACAGAGCATTGATGCTATCTTGCAGAGCGCGGCCGCGTCCGGCATCAGCGTGTTCAACGGTTCCGGTGATACCGGCAGTACCTGTCTTGATGGCGCCCCGAATACGATCGGTGTGCCATCCGATTCGCCAAGTGCGACGGCCGTTGGCGGCACCTCGTTGACTGTCGGACCGGGCAATACCTATATCAGTGAAACTTGGTGGAATGGAACAAACGATACCCCGCCTTCTGGGCAAGGCGGATATGGTGTCAGCAAGTTCTTTTCACGTCCAAGCTACCAAGATGGATTCAATCCTTCGGTGATGCGCTCCGTGCCCGACGTGGCGGCTAATGCCGACCCAGCGCACGGTATTCTGATTTGCAAGGCCAGTGAAGGAGGATGCCCGACCGGTACCTTGAATGGTGGAACCAGTTTGGCTGCTCCGGCGTGGGCGGCATTTGCCGCATTGCTGAACCAATCACAGGGTAGCAATCTGGGCGCGCTCAATCCGCAACTCTACCCATTGGGTAATACGGATGCCTTTCATAATGCGTCATCGATGGGGAGCGATTTTGCCCATGTGGGTCTTGGCTCACCTAATCTTCCGAATCTACATCGGCATCTGACCAATCAGACGGTTGGTCCTACGAGCAGCTCGGTTTCAGAAGTTCGTGTGTTTAGTGATAGCAACTCCACCATGCCTGCCGGCAGCGATTTTCCTTTGCCAATTTATGCCGACGGATCAACCAAAGGCAGCGTTGTGGTGAGACTAGCCGATGCCTTTGGCAATGTTGTTAGTGGCAAAAACGTCACGCTTGCGGCCAGTGCTGGTAGCCATGCATTGATTACTCCAGCCAGCGGTGTATCTGACGTGGATAATGGTAGTGTTGTTTTTACGGTGACCAACTTGTCCTTTGAGGAAGTCACGTTTACTGCTACTGATATCAGCGATGGAATTGTAATCTCCCAAACCGCGAAGGTTGCCTTTATCCAACCTCCAACCGCTAGCGCCAGTATCAGCGCCAGTCCGACCAGTCTCCTCAATGATGGCGCGAGCGCGACTACCATCACGGTAACGCTCAAGGATGCGCTGAATCGACCCTCGCCAGGTAAATCAATTACCTTGTCTCAAGGCAGTGGCCGTTCAGTCATCACCGGACCGAGTCCGAGCGTGACCGACGTCAATGGTCAAATCCAGTTCACCGCAACCAACCAGTTCAGCGAGATTGTGACATACACCGCCGTGGATGTGACCGATGGCGACTTGCCGGTACCGGGTGCCGCAGTCGTGACGTTCAGCGGTTCCGCCAACTTGTCCTGTGTGGGTAATCCGCCAACGGCTGCGGCCGGGTATGCCTTAACGCCCTTCGCCAACGGATTTTTCACACAGAATCTCTTCTTTGGCAACGTTAACTGGGGCTGTTCGGGCGCGTCGAATCCAACTTTCAATACGACAAACTCGGTGTACGTCGCCAATTTTGCCAGCGGTGACTTGTTCCAATTTGGGCTGGATGGCGGCGCTGTCTCCACCGGCAACAAGCTCTCGAATCTCGGACTCACGCTTGGACAGCCAACCTTCGGCAAGGATGGCCGGCTGTACGCTACGCATGGCGCGACGACTGGTAACTTCACGACGGGCAACATTGTCGAGATCGATCCGGCGACCGGTGTCCAACTGCGAGTGATCGCCGCCAATCTGACCTGTCCAAGCAGCCTCTCCGTCGATCCACTGAGTGGCGACCTGTTCTTCGATAACGCTTGCACCGGGGCGGGTTCCGACAACCCATCGCTCTTCCGAGTGCGTAATCCGGGCGGTGCCACGCCGACCGTGGAAGTTTATGCCACGTTGCCCACCACGATGGGGAACGGCGCCATTTCGTTTGCGCCAAATGGTTCGATCTATGTGGTCATCAACTATTTTGGCAATCCGAGTGCGCCCATCGTGCGAGTGTCCGGTACCGACCAGCCGTCGCCGACCATTACGACACTTCTTGGCATTACCTCGAATTATTGGGTCACTGTCGGCGAAGCAAACCCGGATGGATCGGCCAAGTCATTGATCGTGCTGGCTCCCAGTGGTCTCGCCTTGGTGGACTTGACCACCAATACGTCGACACCTCTGACCAACGGAGGCATCGGGTCTGGAGTGATCGGTCCGGATGGCTGTCTCTATGCCACTGCTACCGATACCATTTACAAATTGACCCCCAGCAGTGGCGGTTGCGGGTTCGCCGCAACCAACCCAGCACCCGCGCTGATCTTGTCGCCGGCGACGGTTTCACCCGACCCTGAGCAAGGATCACTGCAAACATTTTCCACCCAGTTCGTTAACTTGGCCGTGCCTGCGGACACGCCGGTATACTTCCACGTAGGAGGGGCGAATGCGCAAAGCAAACTCAGCCGCACCGATGCCAACGGCAAAGCGACCATAACTTATAGGGGTGATTTTGTCGGCAGCGACACCGTGACCGCCAACGCGACTGTGGACGCGGCGAGCTTTACTTCAAATGCGGCGCGTTTGACCTGGGGGGTTGGCAAGCACACCACCTTCCTGAGCTTAAATACCAACCCGACGAGTTCCATCACAGGCATGTCCGCGATGCTGGTGGCGGGTTTGATTGATGCTTCAGCCAACCCCACCGCTGCGATTGCCGGAGCCGCTATTCAGTTCTCGGTCGGTGGCCAGTCGTGCAACGGCACTACCAATGCGAGCGGTATCGCAAGCTGTACCGTAACTTTACCCACGGCGGGATCGTTCGTGCTGACGGCCAACTATGTTGGAACCGCCCAGTTCGTACCGTCTTCCGCCTCGCAATCCTTCTTCGTGGTTGCTCCAATCGCGTCCCCACCGATCTGCTTCACCGGAGCGTTGACGAGCGGCGGACAGGCCACCGCTTGCCTCCCCAGTGGCGTACCGCCGACTTGCCAATTTGTCAACTCGGCCTTCGTTCCAGTTGCCAGTATCGGGGTCGCGCCGCCAGCGGGAATCCAAATTCCCTACGACCTGTTCCAGTTCACGGCGACCGGCTGCGGGAACTCGATCTCGCTGTCGCTGACCTACCCGGCCGCGCTGCCGGCTAGCGCCGCCAGCTATTGGAAATTCGGCCCCACCACCGGCCAGCCAGCCCACTGGTACGCACTGCCGGCGGCGGTCAACGGCAGCACACTCACGGTTGTACCGACGGCGGCGCTGGCGACAGCGACCTGCAACAAAATGGCAGTATCGTCGATCCTGGCGG
>NZ_SPMZ01000034.1 GCF_012939995.1 Candidatus Competibacter phosphatis
GACAACTGTTCCCGCTCCCGAACGCCCAGCACTTTACGACGAAAATCGATTGAGTAGGCCATTCGTTAAATATGATCAAAATAAATTTGTTTTGCTATATACGACACGCGCAGCTTCCGCTTCAGCGCATAGCAAATCGCATTCTGCGTCACGCCGAGTCGGGCCGCTCGCTCGCGCTGGTAGGCGTCAGGGTAGTCCCGCAGGTCTTGCTCTAGCGCCGCCACGTCCAGCTTGCGTCGCCGAAACCCTGATGGCTTGCGCTCGACCTGCTTCAGCCAGCGCATCACGCTCGCTTTCCCCACCGCAAACCGCTGGGCCACTTGGGTGATCGACAACTGTTCCCGCTCCCGAACGCCCAGCACTTTACGACGAAAATCGATTGAGTAGGCCATTCGTTAAATATGATCAAAATAAATTTGTTTTGCTATATACGGGAGAGCCTTTTTGCTACTGCCGTGAAGGACATCATCGGGGCAACGGTGGAGGTCGTGAAACGCAATGAACTCCATACTTTCTCAGTCTTGCCCAAAAGGTGGGTGGTGGAGCGATCCTTCGGCTGGCTCGAAAAATCCCGCCGCCTCTGGAAAAACTGCGAGCGCAAACTCAACACAAGCCGAAACATGGTCGTTCTCGCCTTCCTCGCACTCTTAATTAGGAGATCGTAAACAGGCTCTCAGCATCCTGGGCCAGAGCAAGCACCCGGAAGAACGGGCGTTCTACCCTGCGGTTGGCGGTGTGCGAGCAGTGGAGCAGCCGCCAATTGGAGCGCCAGTTCAAGGCCACGCTGTTCGAGCGAACGGTATTGAGTCCCGCAAAAGTCTTACCACTGGTGACACAAATCCACCCGGACGCGGCCACCGTGTTCCGGGACAGCTATTTGGTGGAGTTTCTTGAGCTTCCCGATAGCCACGCGGAAGCCGATTTGCATCGCGGCCTGCCGGCGCGGCTCAAGGATTTCCTGATCGAACTGGGCCGGGATTTTTGCTTCGTCGGCAGCGAATATCCCGTGCAGGTGGGCGGGCGTGATTTCGCGCTGGACTTGCTGTTTTTCCATAGTCGCAGCACCTCGCCCGCATTGATCGCCGAGTACCAGACCCAGTTGCCGGACAAGGCGCTGCTGCAAGCCAAGCTGCACGAGTTCTACCTGCAAAACGCGAGCGATGCAGCCGATGGCGACGAATAACGAACTGGCGTGAACGCGCCAAAATCCCCCAAATCCATCCGAGCCTGCCGCAACGCCTGCTCGCACAAGCTCTTGCTCCCGAATCCTGGCTTGCTATCATTGATAGCATCTCGCTCGGAGGATCGCCCATGTCCAGTCTGATCGTTCGCAATGTCGATGACGCCATTGTCAAGGCGCTGAAGTCGCGCGCCGCGCGCCACGGTCGCAGCACCGAGGCCGAGCATCGCGCTGTGCTGGCCGAAGTCTTGCTCCAGCCGCGCCGCCGTTCGCTGGCCGAAGTGCTGGCCGCGATGCCCAACGTCGGCGAAGACGCCGATTTCGCACGCGTGCAGGAGCGCGAGGCGTCGCGTGTATTTGATTGACACCAACGTCATCAGCGAGGCACGCAAAGGCCGCAAGGCGGATGCGGGCGTCGTGGCGTTTTTCAGCCAATGCGTGCAGCAGGATGCGCGCGTCTGGCTGTCGGTGGTGACGCTGGGTGAATTGCGGCGTGGCGTGGATCTCATCCGCCATCGCGGCGACGTTCCGCAGGCCGAATTGCTGGAAGCTTGGCTGACCGAGTTGATGCAGGATTATCGCGATTCCGTCTTGACGTTTGATCTGGATACGGCACAGGTCTGGGGCCGCTTGGGCGTGCCCTGGCCGGAAAACGCGCTGGACAAGCAAGTCGCCGCTACGGCGCTGATCCATGACCTCACGCTGGTGACGCGCAATGTCGATGATTTCGCTGGCACCGGCGTGCGCGTGCTGAATCCATTTTCTCAAACTGCCTGAATCATGCCGCGTCCCAAGAAAAGTCCATCCGGCAAGCGGTTCAAACCCATTGCCAGCACCCAATCGCTGTCCGCCTTCGTCAAGGGCGTGTGCGAGGTGGTACGCTGTCCCAACGCATCGGCGAGTTCCTGAAGGAACTGGAGGTGACCGAAGGACGCTCCACCGGCATCCCGAAAATCCTGAAGGAAATGGCCGCCAACCACTGCGGAAGTCGAACGCCTGCCATGGTTGCCCCAGTGGTCTTTGGTCAGTCCAGCCGCCGTCCGTCCACGAGCAGAGCGCTGACCGTAACTTCATGTCACGTTGAGTTTTTTCGGGCGAGGTGTTTCGCTAGAAAAACTTGACTGCGGCCATTTTTTATTGCGGAATCGAGATAGTGAGAAGAGTGCGATCATGACGGATACGGAATTGGAGCAGGCTTTGTTGACCCTCTTGGCGGATGGCGCGGCGCACACCGAACGGGAACTGGTCGAGCGTTTGTCGGCGGAACCGGCAACGCTGGCGCAAGCGGTACTGGCCTTGCGAGATCTGGGACTGGAGCCACGCGCCTTGCCGGGCGATGGCTACCGCTTGGCGGAACCGCTGGAATTGCTCGACCGCCAGCGGATCGCCGCTGGCTTGAGCGATGAGACCCGGATCCGCTTGAGTCGGCTGGAGGTATATCCGCTGCTGGATTCCACCAACACCTATTTACTGGCCAGGGCTGGTGAGGAATGGCCGGGCGGCGCGGTTTGCCTGGCCGAGCGCCAACAAGGCGGGGCGGGGCCGTCTGGGGCGCTCCTGGGTGTCACCGTTCGGCGCCGGGCTATTCGGTTCGCTGCTGTGGCGGTTCGACGGACAGCCGGCGGGGCTGAGCGGCTTGAGTCTGGCGACTGGCATTGCCGTCGCCCGGAGTCTGCGGGCGTTGGGCGTGACGGAGGTCGGGCTGAAGTGGCCGAACGATGTGCTGTGGCGGGAGCGCAAGCTGGGCGGAATCCTGTTGGAATCCGGCGCCAGCGCGGGAACCCTGCATGTCGTGGCCGGCATCGGCCTGAACGTGGCGCTACCGCGACAGGCGGCGTTGGTCATCGATCAGCCCTGGGTCGATTTGCGGGAGATTCTGGGTAATGGAGAGATGTCCCGCAATCGTTTGGCCGCGCTATTGATTAATGAGTTGGTGGAGATATTTGGCCGGTTCGAGCAAGGTGGTTTCGCCGATCTGGCCCAGGAATGGGCCGGTTTCGACCTGATGGCCGGTCGCCGGGTGCGACTGCGCCTGCCGAACGCCGCCGTGACCGGCATCGTCCGTGGCGTGGATGCCAGCGGCGCGCTGTTGTTGGAAAGCGCGGACGGCCGAGTGAACACCTATCTGGGTGGAGAGATCGGTTTGAGGCTTGAACCGTGATGCTACTGGCGGATGTCGGTAACAGCCGGATCAAGTGGGCAACCTGTGAAGGGGGTGAGTTCCCGCAGCGTGGCCAGGCCAGTCGCGGCGAAGAGACCTGGGCCGGGCTCGCGGCCCGACTGTGGGCGGATTTGCCGCAACCGACGCGGGTAGTGATCGTCAGCGTGGCCGGACCCGAGGCCCGCGCCGGTCTGGCGGAATGGATCGATCAACACTGGGGGATTGCGACGGAGTTCGTGGTCTCGACGGCGGCGGCCTGCGGCATTCGCAATTCCTACGCCGAGCCGGAACGAATGGGCGCGGATCGCTGGGTGGCGATGATCGCCGCGCGGGTGCTGACCGATCGACCCTGTTACGTGGTGGATTGCGGCACGGCGGTTACCATCGATGCCCTGGCGGCGGATGGACGGCATCTGGGCGGAGTCATTATTCCGGGAATGCGCTTGATGCGCGAAGCGCTGTATCGGGAAACCCGGCAGATTCCCCCGGAGGTGGGGGAGGCGCGGTTGTTCGGCCAGAGTACCCGCGACTGTGTGTGGGGCGGAGCGGTGTACGCGGTCGCCTCGGCGATAGACGGCATCACCGGGCGGATGATCGCCGATCACGGCTCCGGTTTGCGCCTGCTGACCGGCGGCGACGCGGAAATTGTGCTGCCTCACCTACAAGGCGAGTACCGGTGGGAACCGGATTTGATTTTCACCGGCTTACGGGTGATCGCCGCTCGGGATCAAGCGAAATAGGCGCTTTGCGCCCGCGGTAGCTACCCTGACGACGGGCGGGCTACCGCCACGTCACAACTTCATCCAGCCACCGACGTGGACTGGGTTCCGGCAATTCCGCCGGATAGCCCAGACTCAGCAGGGCAAGCGGGGTCAGCCCCGCTTCCAGTTGCAGGATCTCGCGGACGCGCTCTTCCTCGAAATCGCCGATCCAGATGGAACCCATGCCAGCGGCGACGATGGCTAGTTGCGCGTAGGCGGCGGCGATGGTGGTGTCCTGCAGGGCGTACAGTTTGGCGCCGCGCTCGCCAAAGGCGGTGGCCGAGCGGGTCGGGTCGGCGCAGAACACCAGACAGACCGGCGCTTCGGTGATGTAGGATTGCCCACGGGAGGCTTGGGCCAGCGCTTCCCGTTCGGCCGGGTCGCTCGTCACCACGATGCGGTAAGACTGCAAATCGCCGGCCGATGGGGCAGCGCAGGCCATTTCCAGAATGGCATGCAGTTTTTCGGTTTCGACCGGCATGTCCGGCTGGTACTTGCGCACGGAATGGCGGTGGCGGACGGTTTCGAAGAAATCCCACATGGCGCGACCCTCTCGGCAATCGAGCAGACCTCGTTCGGAGGCGTTGAAAACTCCCTTTCCCTCGTGGATCAGCGACGAGGATGAGGGGAAAAACGGACCGTTAGCCGGTGCCTTTAAGCAGTGCGTTCAACTTCGGTAGTTCTGGCGATTGCGGGTAGTTGCGCTCCAGCACCCGCAGACTGTCGTTGGCGAGTTGCGGCATACCCATCTTGATGTAAGCCTGGGTCATGATGCTGAGCGCATCCTCGGCGGCTGGAGTGCGCGAATAGGTTTTCAATACATAAGTGGCGCGGTTGAGGGCGGCAACATAGGCGCCTCGCCGCATGTAGAAATCGGCCACGTTGACTTCGTAAGCCGCCAGGCTGTTGTGCAGGAACAGCATGCGCTGCCGGGCATCCTCGGCATACTTGCTATCGGGGAACTTGCGGGCCAGTTCGGCGAAATCGCTGTAAGCCTGGCGGGCGGTGTTGGTGTCGGTTTTGTCGCGATCGGTGGGCGCGAGCCTTTCCAGCAGGCTATTGCTGCGGTTGAAGTTCGCCAGACCCTTCATGTAATAGGCGTAATCCACGTAGGGATGCCGCGGGTTGGCCTTGATGAAGCGGTCGGCGGCGGCGATGGCGGCGTCCGGCTCGTTGTCCTTGTATTGGCAGTAAATGGTGTCGATCTGGGCTTGCTGGGCATAGCGGCCGAACGGATAGCGGGCCTGGATCTTGTCCAGATACTCGATGGCGGTCTTGTAGTTGCCCGAACTCATGGAGTCCTTGGCTTCGCTATAGAGCTGTTGGACCGACCAGCCCTGGGTTTCGTCGATCTTTTCCGGCAGCAGCGAGCAGCCGACCAACAGCGCGGCCACGAGCGGACCGGCAAGAAGCAGTTTTGATATGCGGCGCATGGATGATGGCATGAGGCGGCGATTGTCGGGAGTAGAATGCATGATCGAAACCAGTATAACCCTCGAACCGCCAAAAGCCATCATGCCTCCGACCGAACGAATCGATTGCTGGATTCCCCCCGCCTGTGCCGGAATGCGGTTGGATCAGGCATTGGCGGCGTTGCTGCCGACCTATTCGCGCAGTCGCTTGCAACAGTGGCTCAAGGACGGCCAATTGCGCGTGGACGGCGTCGTTCGCCGGCCGCGCGACCCGGTCGCCGGCGGGGAAACCGTGAGCGGCGATCTGGAGTTCGAGATCGAAACCACGGCTCTGCCCCAGGCGATTCCGCTGGTCGTATTGTACGAAGATGACGATCTGTTGGTGATCGACAAACCGGCTGGATTGGTGGCGCATCCGGCCGCCGGCAATCGCGATGGCACGCTGGTCAATGCCTTGCTGTATCGCGCACCGGAACTGGCGGCCCTGCCGCGCGCCGGTTTGGTGCATCGCTTGGATAAGGATACCAGTGGCCTGCTGGTGGTGGCGCGCAGCCCACGAGCGTACACCGCGCTGGTCGCGCAGATGCAGGCGCGAGCCATCGCGCGGGAGTATCTGGCGGTGGTCAACGGCGTGCCGGTGGCGGGTGGAACGGTGGACGCGCCGGTCGGTCGCCACCCGGTGGACCGCCAGCGCATGGCGGTGACGGCGGGCGGCAAGCCAGCGGTAACGCATTATCGAGTGCGGCGCCGCTTCCGCGCCCACGCGCTGTTGCGGGTCAAATTGGAAACCGGTCGTACTCACCAGATCCGGGTCCACATGGCCCATATCCGCTTTCCGCTGCTGGGCGATCCGGTGTACGGCGGTCGGCCGCGCATTCCGCCGAATGCCGCGTCGGCCTGCATCGCGGCGATCCAAGGCTTCCGCCGGCAGGCCCTGCACGCCGAACGATTGGCGTTCCTCCATCCGATCACCGGCGAAGGGTTGGAATGGCGAGCGGAGATTCCCGCCGATCTGGCGGATTTACTAACGGCGCTCGGCGAAGACGCGGATCATCGACATGAATGAACTCCTCTCTGAATATCTGCTGGTGCCCGAGTGGCCCGCGCCGGCCACGGTGCGAGCGGTGAGCACGACCCGCCGTGGCGGAGATGGCTTGCCGCCCTACGACGGCTTCAACTTGGCCGGGCACGTCGGCGACGATCCGGTCCGCGTCGCCGGGAATCGGCGGCAACTGGCGGCGGTACTGGGATTGTCCACTGAACCGGCCTGGTTGGAGCAGGTCCACGGAATTCATGCGGTTGCGGCGGAAACGGTAAGCGCGCCGGTTGTCGCCGACGCGGCCTGGACGCGCGAGCCGGGTCGGCCCTGCGTGGTGATGACCGCTGATTGCCTGCCGGTGTTGCTGTGCGACCGCGCCGGGACGGTGGTCGCGGCGGCCCACGCCGGTTGGCGCGGTTTGGCCGCTGGAGTGATCGCGGCGACCGTGGCGCGCTTGGAGGTGCCACCGGTGGAGCTGCTGGCCTGGTTGGGGCCGGCGATCGGTCCCGACGCCTTCGAAGTAGGGGAGGAAGTACGCGCGGCCTTCCTGGCGCTGGACGCGGGCAACGCCGCCTGTTTCCGACCCTCGCCGGCCGGGCGCTGGCTGGCGGATCTCTACGAACTGGCACGGCGGCAGTTGCGTGGCTTGGGCGTCTCGGCGGTTTACGGTGGAGAATTTTGCACGTTCAGCGAGCCGGAACGGTTTTTCTCCTACCGCCGAGAGAATCGCACCGGGCGAATGGCGAGTTTGATTTGGTTGGATTATGGCTGATGGAAATTCCATGTGGCGAGGAAATACTTTTAGAGAATCATGGGGATGTGATATTAGGATAAGCAATACTCACGAGCGGAGTTTGGCATGACACCGATTGAGGAAGCCTTGGCTAAATCTCGTGGCGCGCGGTTTTGGAAATGCGCGTTGCAGGTTAATACGGGTGCTTACCTAGCTAAGTGGCGAGGGCAACACCAAACGGATTTACCCGCGTTCAACCAAAACATGTTGGAAGCATGCCGCAACCACGGCATTGAGGTCGTGGGATTGGCGGATCATGATGGTTTCGAGCTTTACGACGATTTGGCCGCCACGCTAACAGCAGCCGGTATCAAAGTGTTTCCCGGCTTCGAGATAACCAGTCTCGAAGGTTTTCACATGGTTTGTTTATATGCGCTGGGAACGTCATCGCAGCGCCTGCGGGAGTTCCGAGGCGCGTTGGGTGTTCATCTCGATGACCCGATCAAGCCAGCGGACAAGGGCTCTCTGGATATCGCACGCACAGTCTTGGAGAAGCAAGGCGGTGTCTGGTATGCACCGCACATGACCCAGGAGAACGGTATCCTTCAGTTAAAGCGACACGATGCGTGGCGTGAGAGTCGCTGGGTATTGGCTGGTCATATTCCAGGTTCGGTGGAGGATCTACCGTCGAATTACAGACAGATTGTGCAAAACAAAAAATCCTGACTATGCTCGAGAGCGAGATATCGCCTGCCTCCATGCGGCGGATGTGAATTGCGATGAGGATTTAGCCAAGCCTGCCGCTTCGTGTTTCATCAAAATGACCGAGCCAAGTATCGAGGCGCTGATCCAAGCATTTCTCGATCCCGAGTCACGAATTCGCCTTGCGGAACCGAAGTCTTCTTACGCGGAAATTGAAGCGATCGCTATTGATAATGGTTATTTCGATGGCCTGCGTCTACATTTGTCCAACAACCTGAATGCGATCATTGGGGGGAGAGGTACAGGCAAATCCACCCTGATTGAATGCATTCGTTATGCGCTCGAATTACAGCCAATCGGCGAGGATGCACGGAAAGCTCACACCGCACTGGTGAGAAACGCCCTCGAAAACGGTGGTATGGTATATTTACGAGTGCGTTCCGCTGCTCAGCTTGGCCGATGTTTCACAATTAGTCGCCGCTATGGCGAACCTGCTGAGGTTCGGGACGAATACAGCCAGTTATCCAGACTCTCGCCATCCACACTGCTACCCGCCATCGCCATTTATGGTCAAAAACGAGATTCTGGAAATTGCCAAGTCGCCAACCATGGTTTTCGATTTGGTGCGCGGATTATTGTTAGAAACCCGATTGGATTTGACTCGGCAGCAGGAATTAGCGAAAAAGCTTGCCGAAAATCGCTTAAAGATCGTCAAGACGAGGAATGAGTTGGATAACTTGGAATCGCGATTGAATCAACTGTCGGTACTCGAAGAGCGATCCGAATACTTTCAAACGCTTCATCTTGAGGAGAAACTGGGAGAGCTACGCCTCGTCCAGCGGGAACGCCAAGTACTTGAACGAACTAAAGCGGATGCTGAGAACGTTGCTGCCGCTCTTGCAGCCTTGCAAGAGGCGCTGTCTGAAGATCTAGCCTACTTGGCGGATACGGCAGTGGCCGAACTGCCGCACGCTAACCTGTGGACTAGGCTGCGAGAGAAAATTGAGGAAGGCAATGCTGATTTGAAGATACTGTGTCAGAAAATTGCGATGCGTGTGGAACAATTGCTATCGACGATCCAGTATGTTGAATCTGAATGGAATACCGGAAGGCATGCCATCGAAGGGCGCGTGTATCAAGTGGTGGCGAGCCTTCCCGGTTTGGCTGGAAAGAGTGGCGAAGAGATCGGGAGAGAATACGGTCGAGTTATCCAGCAGGTCGAAGCCTTGCGACCGCTGGCGGCGAAAAAAAGAGACGCAACGACGCTTGTTCGCGGCGCTGGAAGAGGAACGTCGCAATCTGCTGTCCGAATGGCGTGCCATGCAGCATGAAATATTTGATCGTCTGAACAGGGCAGCCAAGGATCTGAACAAAAAAGCACTGACGGATAAACTCAGGATTGCGGTCAAGGAATGGGGAAATAGAGACCCACTAAAAGATTTTTTGCTGACTATCGAAGGGGTTGGCGAGGCCAAGGTTCGTTGGTTGATGAGGTGCCCACTCTGTCGATCGCGGCCCTGTTGGATGCAATTGATAAGGGTGTAATGGCGCTATTGGAACAGTATAAGGAAATAGGGCTTTCTCGTGTGACTGCGGAGCGAATGTCCTCACTGCCTCTCGAAAAGCGTCTTGCCCTGGAAGAAATCATGCTTGAGCCTAGTGTGGAACTGCTGCTCAATGTGGCAGGAGAGGGTACGGATTTTAAGTCGGTGAATGATCTTTCCACTGGACAGAAATGTACTGCCATTTTGCATCTACTGTTATTGGAGAGTCATGAACCGCTCATCGCCGACCAACCAGAGGATCATCTGGACAATGCATTTATTGCCGACCATATCGTGCAGGAATTGCGTGCTACCAAACAATGTCGGCAGTTTCTGTTAGCTACCCATAATGCTAATATTCCCGTTTTTGGCGATGCGGAGTGGATCGCTCCACTCTACGAACAAGTGCATCACAGTGGGGTTGATGAGTTGGCCATGGGGTCCATCGATCTTGACTCCGTCAAGATACGGGTGAGTCAAATCCTCGAAGGTGGGCGGGATGCCTTCGAAATGCGTCGCGCCAAGTATGGATATTGATCATGCTTAAGACGGAGTTACTGGAGTTGATTGGCGCGGGTGAGAACTCAGGCATTGAGTTCAAGCGCGATGACCTCCGACCGGAACAACTAGCCAAGGAACTTGTAGCCTTTGCCAACGTCCGTGGTGGGCGGTTGCTGATTGGCGTGGAGGATGATGGTTCGATCACCGGGATTGGTCGTCACAATCTGGAATTGTGGATCATGGACACTGTGTTTGGGCGCTACATTCATCCAGCCATCATTCCTTATTACGAAGAAGTGGTGCTGGATGACGGTAAGCGAGTAGCGATTGTTACCGTGGAGCAGGGCGTTGCGAAACCCTATGTGGTTCGCGCCAATGATCGTGAGGATATTTATCTGCGCGTGGGTAGCCAAAGCCGATTGGCGACTCGTGAACAACAAGCTCGCCTGTTCCAAGAAAGCCGAATGCTGCATACCGAGGTATTACCGGTTTCGGGCTCGGCATTGGATTCGTTGGATAAACACCGACTTGCCGATTACATTGGTCGTCTGTTACAGGATGCGCCGCCTAGCGCTCATGAGGAATGGGAAAGGCGTTTGTGCGCTCTGGGATTCCTGACCGAAACCGAGCATGGGGTGATGGCCACGGTGGCGGGACTCTTGCTGTTTGGACGTGCGCCAAGACGACTATTGCGTCAGGCTGGATTGCGTTTGATGGTTTTTGACACCCAGGACCGGAGTTATGAGGCAATCTTGGATGAGGTATTGAATGGCCCTCTTACCGAGTTGAGAGAACCGTTAAGCCGTGGAGAGAGCGAAATCGGCTGGTCTACTGAACAGGAAAAAACCGAGATGGGTCTGCTGGAGCGCGCGGTCAACTTACTGAAGCCGTTCATATCGCAAGAGCATGGACCCAGCGCGGAGATGTTGACTCGGGAGAAGATATGGTTTTATCCACCCGAGGTGTTACGAGAAGCGTTGCTCAACGCATTTGCTCACCGCGACTGGACGCGGGCTGGTGACGTGGAATTGTGTGTTTATCAGGATCGAGTTGAAGTGACCAGTCCTGGCTCGTTGCCGAATACCATGACCGTGGAGAAAATGAAAGCGGGCCAGCGGTCACCCCGAAATCCTCTGCTCGTGGACGTGCTGCGGGATTACGGTTATGTAGATGCCCGTGGCATGGGCGTTCGACGCAAGATTATTCCCGGCATGAAAGCTATTGGCGCGCGGGAACCGGAAATTCTGGCCGATGAGGATCGCGTCCAGATCGTTCTGTACCGACCACCCGCTTTGCCTCTTCCCGCCAAGTGAACTCCGTGCCGAGCAAGTCGACTCCGCTCCTGCCAAGACCCGCAGCGGATGATCGACGAGATTCGCGTTTTGCCTGGATAAACTGATTCTCCAAGTTACGAAGATTTCACCCATGACCAATACTTCCCAAACACCGGGTTTTTCCACCCGCGCCGTTCACGCCGGCCAGTCGCCGGATCCGACCACCGGCGCGGTGGTGACGCCGATTTACGCCACTTCGACTTACGTGCAATCCAGCCCCGGCGTGCACCAGGGTTTCGAGTATTCGCGCAGCCAGAATCCCACCCGCTTTGCCTACGAGCGCTGCGTGGCCGATCTGGAAGGCGGCGATGCTGGCTTTGCCTTCGCCTCGGGTCTGGCCGCGACTTCGACAGTGCTGGAACTGCTGGACAGCGGCGATCATGTGGTGGCGCTGGACGACATCTACGGTGGTACCCGGCGGCTGTTCGAGCAGGTGCGACGGCGTAGCGCCGGGCTGAGCTTCACCTACTCCGACCTACGCGACCGGGCGGCGCTGGAAGCGGCGCTGACACCGAAAACGCGGATGATCTGGGTGGAGACGCCCAGCAATCCGCTGCTGAAACTGGTGGACCTGGAGATGATCGCCGCCGTGGCCCGCCCGCGCGGCATTCTGGCGGTGGCCGACAACACCTTCGCCACGCCCTGGGCGCAACGACCGCTGGAATCCGGTTTCGATATCGTCGTCCATTCGGCGACCAAGTATCTGAACGGTCATTCCGACGTCATCGGTGGGGTGGCGGTGTGCCAAGGGAAGGAACTGGCTGAACGGTTGGGTTATCTGCAAAACGCCATCGGCGCGGTCACCAGCCCGTTCGACAGCTTCATGGTCCTACGCGGCCTGAAAACCCTGGCGCTGCGCATGGAACGGCACAGTGCCAACGCCCTGCACATCGCCGCCTGGCTGGAGCGGCATCCGAAGATCGAACGAGTGATCTATCCCGGCTTGCCCAGCCATCCCCAGCACGAGCTGGCGCGGCGGCAGATGCGCGGTTTCGGCGGCATGATCGGCGCGGTGGTGCGCGGCGGTCTGGCCGAGGTCACGCGGTTTTTGACCCGTTGCCAGGTGTTCGTTTTGGCCGAAAGTCTGGGCGGAGTGGAAAGCCTGATCGAGCACCCGGCGATCATGACCCATGCCTCGGTGCCGCCGGAGGTACGCCGGGATCTGGGCATCGACGACGGACTGGTGCGACTGTCGGTGGGGATCGAGGATGTCGAGGATCTGGTCGCCGATCTGGCGCAGGCGCTGGAGTGACCGCGCCGAGCGTGTTCAATCCGCCGCCAGCACGGTGCAGACCACCGTTCGGGTCGAGCGGGGACCATCGAACTCGCAAAAGAAAATCCCCTGCCAAGTGGATAGCCCCAGTTTGCCGTCGATGATCGGGATGGTCTCGGACGGACCGACCAGACCCGCCTTGAGATGGGCATCGCCGTTGCCGTCCTGCTGGTCGTGCAGCCAGACGCCCGGCGGAATCAGCTTGCGCAGCAGATTGACCACGTCGGTCGGCACGCTCGCGTCCCAGTTTTCCTGAATCATGATGGCGGCGGTCGCGCCCTGGGCGTAGACGTTGACCAGCCCGTTGGCGACCCCGCTATCGCGTGCGGCGGCGCGAACTTGTTCGGTGATGTCGAGCAGTTCCTGAGCTTGGCGGGTACTGAAGCGGAGCAGGTGATGCATGGATTAAAAACCTCGCCGGGGTAGTAGGTACTTGCGGAGCTGGGGTGAAAGCGGTGATCGCGCCGCAGGATATGACGATGGTTTATTGACTGCAGGAAAAGTGGTACACGGTTTGCCTGTCATAAGATCAGAATAAGGCTGTAAAGGGCAAAACTACCGAAAGGTAGCGACGCAAAGTTACCGGTCTAAGGGGCCTCGCCCTATGACAGCGGAACCGCCAGATTCAGCGCCCTTGGCGTGCCGGCTTTCCACTGCTTTGATGGCTTGGTCATGGACCGCACATTTTTCTGATGTTTTTGGTATGTGCCGTCATGACTGAAACTGAGAATTCTTCTTCTTTTCCAACTCTACTTGGTTCGTTCGAAACTTTGCAAGGGCATGGCTTGGCAAGATTTTGCCGACTGGCCACGCTTGCACTGGTCTTGACTTTCTGCGGTGTATCGACGCACGCGACCGATTTCGATCCGAGTCCCTCCGCCCTTGATGGCGCTCCCGAGTTGTTTTTTCCCCGAGCCACTAAGCGGGCCACCTTAGCGAACCAGATCGAAGCAGGTCGCCAACCGATCCAGTTTAATCGAAAGCTGGCGAAGCTTTCGTTGGGGAGCGAAGCGCGCCTGTCCCTGCCCTTGGGCGTCAGTTATGTACTAAATTTCGACAATCGTTTCGATCATCCCAGCGGCAACGTAACCTGGGTGGGCTCACTAGAAGGCTACGGCGATGACTACCGGGCCGTTATCACCTTCGGCGAAGGTGGGGTATCGGGTCGCGTCTACACGCCGGACGGCGAATTCTTAGTCGAAACCGATGCTGATGGTGAATGGCTGATCGATCCCCAGGCCGCTGGTTTGGCCCCGGAGGGACCGGGTTCGAATGATGCGTTAATCCCCCTACCCGAAGAAGTTCATCGGCAGTTATCGCCCGGGAATCCCGGCGCCTCCGCGCGGGATAATGGAGGGGCGATTTCGGGCGGTTCACCAATCAAGGGTGAGTTTCTCTTCCCTTTTGACGGTTTGGACCCGCGCAAAGATCTTGTGGTTACCGCTGCCAATACTACGCCTGTCACCATTGATGTGATGATTCTGTACACGCCCGGCTTGGCTAACCGGTTGGGCAGCGGTCTATCGGCACGGCTCGATCAATTAGTGGCGTTGTCCAATCAAGCTTATCGCGATAGCGGCGTTTATATCGACCTGCGTCTGGTCCACAAACAGCAAGTTGAGTACAGCGACACGACTTCTAACTCGACTGCGCTCGATGCCTTGACGGCCGGAAGCGATCCGGCCTTGGCTGGCGTTGCCAGCCTACGTGATACCTACGGTGCTGATCTGGTTTCACTGGTGCGCCCTTTTAACCAAAGTACCGCTGGCGGTTGTGGCGTCGCTTGGGTGGGCGGTTACGGTGGACAGCCGATATCGTCGTATGCTGGCTATGGTTATTCGGTGGTGAGCGATGGCCGTGATGTGAATGGCTCTGGTTATTATTGTCTGGACCTGAGCTTTGCACACGAGCTTGGCCACAATATGGGCAGTATGCATGATCGCGCTAACGCTGGCGGCGGGTTGGGCGCCTATCCCTACTCTTACGGTTATGGCATCGACGGCACGTTCGGCACAGTGATGAGTTATATCAATCCTCGCCTTGGCAAGTTCTCAAATCCAGCCATTACTTGTGTGGGCGGTATCGCCTGCGGCATCAGTGAAACCATCTCGAATGCGGCAAATAATGCGCTGTCTTTAAACAATACCCGGATGGCGGTAGCGAACTTTCGCGTTGCCCAGCAGACTCCACCACCCTCGGCTTCTTATACCCTGACGGTATCGAAATCCGGCAGCGGCACGGTGACCGGCACCGGCATCGACTGTGGCGGTGACTGCACCGAAAACTACGCCGGCGGAACCAGCGTCACCCTCACCGCCACGGCGGACGTTGGCGCAACATTCGCTGGTTGGTCGGGCGCCTGCACTGGTACCGCTAACTGCACACTCAGCATGACCACGGCCAAGAATGTTACCGCCACCTTCACCACCCTGCCCAAATACACCTTGACGGTGGGTAAATCCGGCAGCGGCACGGTGACCAGCAACCCGGCGGGGATCAATTGTGGCAGTGATTGTAGCGAGCCCTACCTCAACGGCACCGTGGTGACGCTGTCGGCGACCCCGGCCAGCGGCTACACCTTCGGCGGTTGGAGCGGGGCCTGCACCGGCACCGGTAATTGCACCGTGACCATGAGCGCCGCCCGGAGCGTCATCGCCACCTTCAAGGCCATTCCCAAATACACGCTGACGATCTATCGCAGTGGCAGTGGCACGGTGACCAGCAACCCGGCTGGCATCAACTGCGGCAGTGACTGTAGCGAGCCCTATCTCAGCGGCACCACGGTCGCTCTGACCGCCACGCCGGCTACTGGTTACTATTTCAGTGGCTGGAGCGGGGCCTGCACCGGCACCGCTAATTGCACCGTGACCATGAGCGCCGCCCGGAGCGTCACCGCCACCTTTAAACACTGAGCTTGGTCGGTGACTTGTTTAAAAAACCGATACCTTGCTTTTAAAAATGTCGCCTCCGCTCTGGAAATCCCCCAGGCGGGGGCGAGCCTTTTTCTGAAACATGGTTATGATTTTTCGAGCAGGCGCTCACGGATCGATACTTGAATTCGCCCAAAGGAGACACCAACTCACTGGGTAAGCTAAAGACACAGAGGTAAACCATCCATGCGAATGGACAAGCTGACCAGTAAATTCCAACTAGCCCTGAGCGACGCCCAGAGTCTGGCGGTGGGCCGCGATCACCAATTCATCGAACCGGCGCATGTGATGGCGGCTCTGCTCGACCAGGACGGCGGCACGGTGCGACCGCTGCTCGCTCAGGCCGATGTCAACGTCAATCTGCTGCGTTCCCAGCTCGGCGAGGCGCTGGACCGCCTGCCGCGAGTGGAAGGCACCGGCGGCGACGTGCAGATCGCCAATGGCCTGTCGCGCCTGCTGAATCTGACCGATAAGCTGGCCCAGCAGCGCAAGGATGCCTACATCTCGTCCGAACTGTTCGTGCTGGCCGCGCTGGAGGACAAGGGCGAGCTGGGCACGCTGCTGCGCAAGACCGGCGCGACCAAGAGCCTGATCGAGCGCGGCATCGACGCCATGCGCGGCGGTCAGAAGGTCGAGGATCAAAACGCCGAGGATCAACGCCAGGCGTTGGAAAAATACACCATCGACCTGACCGAGCGGGCCGAACAGGGCAAGCTCGATCCGGTGATCGGCCGCGACGACGAAATCCGCCGCACCATTCAGGTATTGGCGCGTCGCACCAAGAACAATCCGGTGCTGATCGGCGAGCCGGGTGTGGGCAAGACCGCCATCGTCGAAGGGCTGGCGCAGCGCATCATCAACGGCGAAGTGCCGGAGGGCTTGAAGAGCAAGCGGGTGCTGGCGCTGGACATGGGTGCGTTGATCGCCGGGGCCAAATTCCGGGGTGAGTTCGAGGAGCGCCTGAAGGCGGTGCTCAAGGATTTGGCCAAGCAAGAAGGCCAGATCATTCTATTCATCGACGAATTGCACACCATGGTCGGCGCCGGCAAGGCCGAGGGCGCAATGGATGCCGGCAACATGCTCAAGCCGGCGCTGGCGCGCGGCGAGCTGCACTGCATCGGCGCCACCACCCTGGACGAGTACCGCAAGTATGTGGAAAAGGATGCGGCGCTGGAGCGGCGCTTTCAGAAGGTGCTGGTCAACGAACCGAGCGTTGAGGACAGCATTGCGATTCTGCGCGGCCTGAAAGAGCGCTACGAGGTTCATCATGGCGTCGATATCACCGACCCGGCCATCGTCGCCGCCGCCACGCTGTCGCATCGCTACATCACCGACCGCAATCTGCCCGACAAGGCCATCGACCTGGTGGATGAAGCGGCCAGTCGCATCCGCATGGAGATCGATTCCAAGCCGGAGGAAATGGATCGGCTCGACCGACGCTTGATCCAACTCAAGATCGAACGCGAGGCGCTAAAGAAGGAAGGCGACGAGGCGTCGAAAAAAGCGTCTGGACCTGCTGGAGCAGGAAATCGCTCGATTGGAGCGCGAGTACAACGACCTGGAAGAAGTCTGGAAAGCGGAGAAACTGGCTTTGCACGGTTCGGCTCAGGTCAAGGAGGAACTGGAACGGGCGAAACTGGATCTGGAGACGGCCCGCCGTGCTGGCGATCTGACGCGGATGTCCGAGTTGAGCTACGGCCGCATCCCGGAACTGGAACGGAAACTGACCGAGGCCAGCGCCGCCGAGCACGATGAATTCAAGCTGCTGCGCAACAAGGTCACGGACGAGGAAATTGCCGAGGTGGTTTCCAAGTGGACCGGTATTCCGGTCTCCAAGATGCTGGAGGGCGAGCGCGACAAGCTGCTGCGGATGGAGGAAGCCATTCAGCGGCGGGTGGTAGGTCAGGGCGAGGCGGTCAAGTCGGTGTGCGACGCCATTCGCCGCTCCCGCGCCGGCCTGTCCGATCCCAATCGGCCCAACGGTTCATTCCTGTTCCTCGGTCCCACCGGGGTGGGTAAGACGGAGCTGTGCAAGGCACTGGCCGAATTCCTGTTCGACACCGAGGAAGCGATGGTGCGGATCGACATGTCGGAGTTCATGGAGAAGCACTCCGTGGCCCGGATGATCGGTGCGCCACCCGGCTACGTCGGCTACGAGGAGGGCGGCTATTTGACCGAGGCGGTGCGACGGCGGCCCTACAGCGTGATCCTGCTGGACGAGGTCGAGAAAGCGCATGCGGATGTATTCAACGTGCTGTTGCAGGTGCTGGATGACGGGCGCCTGACCGACGGGCAGGGCCGCACGGTGGATTTCCGCAACACCGTGATCGTGATGACCTCCAACCTGGGTTCGCAGATGATTCAGGAGATGGCGGCGCAGGACAACTATCCGTTGATGAAGAGCATGGTGATGGCGCAGGTGGCCGATCATTTTCGGCCGGAGTTCATCAATCGCATTGACGAGGTGGTGGTGTTCCATCCGCTGGGTCGCGAACAGATTCGGGCCATCGCCGGTATTCAGATCGGTTATTTGCGTCGGCGGTTGGCCGACCGGCAAATGGGGCTGGAGGTGTCCGTGGCGGCCTTGGACCGCTTGGGCGAAGCCGGTTTTGATCCGGTCTACGGCGCTCGGCCGCTGAAGCGGGCGATCCAGCAGGAATTGGAGAACCCGCTGGCGCGACGGATCTTGGCCGGTGAGTTCGGGCCGGACGATACGGTGGTGGTGGATGTCGGCGGGGAGGGTCTGGATTTCCGCAAACGGATGCCGGATAAACTAGCCAAGTAAAACCTGACCGAAGCGCCTTCCAAGGCGCTTCGGTCTTTTTTGGGTGGCTTATTTTTGATCGATCCTATTGCTTTTATTGGTTATTTTTCATTGGTTGAAAATTTTGAGTTTCATGTCAAGTAAGAATGATCACTAGTAACTTAATTTTGAAGAATTGTTAACGAGCATCTTGTTTATTGCTGAGGAGCTACCTACCCTTAATTTTCGAAAGACCAACCGCGTTGGTATGGAGTGAAGAGAAGTTCCCCATAAATTGAGGTAGGGTCATGGGCTTAACTGTGCGTTGGCTGGTGGCTGTGGCGTTGGTCTTCTTATCGGCTCCCGTCTGGGCGCAGATCCATTACTTCACTCTAATCGATACTGACAACAATACGGCGACGGGCTGTACTGTCACCCTTCCGAACGCTGGGACCGTTACTGGAATCGAACGACGGCTCACGGCAACCATTTCCGAAACCGCCACGCCCCAGGTCATCAGCCTGACCTTGGAAAGCTGCGTTGGGGGGAGTTTCGGTGCCCCGGTTTCTTTGCCCGGTACCCCCTATCCGGTGGGTTTGAACAACGGCGTCGGGGGAGCCGATGTCATCGAACAAGCCGCTCCCGCCGATGCCATTGCTCCCCCCGGTCCTCCGGTGCGTCTTTACTTCGCCGCGCAAGGGTCGACCAGCGATGATTTGCTGGGGGCGAGTGGTGGTTCTCCCATCCTGTTCGGCTTGCGGCCCACTGGAGAATCCGTGGGGATTCCCACCCTGTCGGAATGGGGTTTGCTGGGCCTGATCCTGATCCTGCTGGTTGCGGTGATCCGGCAGCGCTCCCACCTGCCGGCGAGCATGGTGGGAATCTTGCTGGTCGGGATGGTGATGGCGGGCATCGTCTGGGCGGCGGGCTTTCTGCTGGACGGCCAAATCAACGACTGGCAAGGCGTACCGGCGGCCGGTACCGACGCGGGGGGAGACAGCACTTCGAACACGACCGACATTCTCGCGGCCTTCGCCGCGCGCGAGGGTGCGAATGCGTTTTTCCGGATCGATGTCGCCGATGCCCAAACGCCTAATCATGCGCCCAGCTTCACCAAGGGCGCCGATCAGATGGTGCTGGAAGACGCGGGGGCGCAAACGGTGAACGGTTGGGCCACGGTCATCGACGACGGCGACCCCGGCTCAGTACAGAACTTAACCTTTCAGGTCACCAACAACACCAATCCCGGTCTGTTCAGCGCCGGGCCGGCGGTCGATGCCACCACGGGCAATCTCACCTACACCCCGGTGGCCAACGCCAACGGCAACGCCACGATCACCCTGGTGTTGAAGGACGACGGTGGCACCGCCAGCGGCGGCGTGGACACTTCGCCGGCGCAAATCTTCGTCATCACCGTGACGCCGGTCAACGACGCGCCCAGCTTCACCAAAGGGCCGGATCAGACGGTGCTGGAAAACGCCGGCGCGCAGACCGTCAACCCGTGGGCTACCGGCATCAGCGCGGGACCGACGGACGAAGCCGGGCAGACGCTCACCTTCAACCTCACCGGCAACACCAATCCCAGCCTGTTCAGCCCGGGACCGGCGATCTCCCCGACCGGAGTTTTGACCTACACCCCGGCGGCCAACGCCAGCGGCAGCGCGACGATCACCGTGACACTCTCGGACAACGGTTCCAACACCCCGCCCAACATCAACACCAGCACGCCGCAAAGCTTCGCCATCACCGTCACGGCGGTAGACGATCCACCCACGGCAGTGGACGACCCCGCGACGGTGACCGAGGACGCCCCGGCCACCGCCATCGACGTGCTGGCCAACGACACCGATCCCGATGGCGGTCCTATCAGCATTGCCTCCGTCACCCAGCCGGCCAACGGCACGGTGGTTATCACTGGTGGCGGCACGGGCCTTACTTACCAGCCCAACCCCAACTACTGCAACGCCCCGCCCGGCACGACGCTCGACACTTTCACCTACGCCCTGACGCCGGGCGGCTCCTCGGCCACGGTCACCGTCACCGTCACCTGTGTGGACGACCCGCCTGCGGCGGTGGACGACCCCGCCATGGTGGACGAAGACTCCGGAGTCAATACGATCGACGTGTTGGCCAACGATACCGATCCCGACGCCGGTCCCAAGCTCGTCAACTCGGTGACGCAACCGACCAGCGGCACGGTGGCGATCACCAACGGCGGGGCGGATTTGACCTACCAACCCAACGCCAACTACTGCAACAACCCATCCGGCACGACGCTGGACACCTTCACCTACACCCTGACGCCGGGCAGCTCCACGGCGACGGTCTCGGTCACCGTCAACTGCCTGAACGACGCCCCCGTCATCGCGCTGCCCGGCCCGACCGTGGCCTACGACACCATCAGTCCCGTCATCCTGGACGCCACCGCCACCGTCATCGACATCGATTCGCCCAATTTCGACACCGGTGTCCTCACCGCCAATGTCACCACCAACTGCGAAAACAACGACCGCCTCAGCGTGCGCAACGAAGGCACCGACCCCGATCAGATCGGTGTCAGCGGCGCCAACGTGACCTTCAACCCCGGCGCGGGCGCGGTGACCATCGGGACGATCAGCACCGAGTTCGATTGTGGCACCGCGACGTCAACGCTCAGCATCGCCTTGAACGCCAACGCCGACCTCACCGCGACCCAGGCGTTGCTGCGCAACCTCACCTACTTCAGCGCCAGCACCCCGACCGGCACGTCCCGGGTGGTCGAGGTGGTCCTCACCGATGGCGACGGCGGCACCAGCAATACCGCGACGAAGACCGTCAACATCGACGCCGCGCCAGAGGTGCAAAACATCAACCCCGCCAACAACGCGACCGGCGTGCCCATCAACGCCAATGTGCTGATCACCTTTAGCGAAAACGTTAACGCCCCGGCGGCGGCGTTCGCCATTAGCTGCGCCACCAGCGGCAACCACCCCTTCGCCCTCGGCGGTGGCCCGGCCAGCTTCACCCTCGACCCCACCACTGATTTCGCCAATGGCGAAGTGTGCACGGTCACCGTTACCGCGACCCAAATCACCGATCAGGACAACAACGACCCGCCCGACAACATGACGGCGGATTTCACCGCGACGTTTACCACCGTCGACGCCGCCCCGACGGTGCTGGCGAGCAGCACGCCGGCCAGTGCCGCCGTGGTGGCGACCACCCAGACCGTCACGCTCAACTTCAGCGAAGCGGTCAATGTCGTGCCGGCCAACATCGCGCTGACGTGCAACAGCAACCCAGTAACCTTCTCTAGCAGCGCCACGAGCAACGTCACCACCGTCACCCTGACCCCGACCGCCCCGTTGCCGGAAGGCGCGAGCTGTGCGCTAAGCGTGCCGACCAACGCCGCCACCGACGAAGACAGCGTCGACCCGCCGGATGAGCTGGATGCGGCGTTCAACCGCGTGTTCACCGTCGATACCGCCCCGACCTTCGTCAGCAGCAGCCCGGCCAACGGCAACGTCAACGTCAACGTCGGCAGCAACATTGCCGTCAACTTCAGCGAAGCGGTCAATGTCGCCCTCGGCGGCTTGGCTCTCGACTGCGGCGGTGGTGGCCGTGCCTACAGCTTAAGCGGCAACGGCACCAACATTATTATCCTGGACCCCACCGTCAATCTGCCCGGCGGCGTGAGCTGCACGGTCACGATCAGCGGTGGCGGCATCAGCGACATGGACACCGCCGACCCGCCGGACACCATGACCACCAGCCCGAGTTTCAGCTTCACCACGCAATCGCTTGCCGAGGACGACGCCTACAACGTCACCCCGCATCTGACGCTGAACGTCAATACCGGCATCCAGAGCGGCCCGGTCACCGCCAACGACCAACTCGGCGTCGGCAGCATCATCGGCTTCGGCTTCGGTGCTTGCACCGGCACCGCTCCAGGCGCTCAACTCGATGCTGGCGCGGCCAACGGTCGGCTGACGCTGAACGGCGACGGCAGTTTCAGCTACGAACCGCCGGCGGGGGTCGGCAACACCACCAAGACCTTCTGCTACACGGTCAGCGGCGGCGACACCGCCAATATCGTGTTCACGCTGCAAAACACCGAGCTGGTCTGGTTCGTGGATGTGGCTGCGGCAGCGGGTGGCGTCGGCAACCAGGCGCGGCCATTCCAGACGCTGGCGGCGGCGGTCGGCGTTGATACCTCCGACGATACGATCTTCGTCAAGCACAATGCCGGCGGCTACACCTGCGGCATCAGCTTGTTGCCGAACGAAAAGCTGATCGGCGAAGGTTCGGGCAGCAATCTAGCGACACTCTCCGGCGTGATCCCGGTGATCGGCTCGTCCCTGCCTGGTTTGACCAACAACAGCGCCCAATGGCCGACACTGACGGCGGCAGGAGCCGATTGCGTCGCGCTGAGCACCGGCAACACGATCCGGGGTTTCAATTTCGGCAACGTCGGGGCGGGGAATAACGCCATTTTTGGCACCAACTTCGGCACCTTGACGGTCAATGACGCCGCGATAGCGACCAACGGACAGGCGCTCAATCTGAACTTTGGCACGCTCAACAACGCCACCTTTAGCAGCGTCTCGTCGAGTGGTGGGATACAAAACGTGCGCCTGAACAACATCGCCGGGACGGTTGACCTGGGTACCGGCACGCTCACGGGACCCTCGGGCGTGGCCTTCGTAGTGAACGGCGGCACCGCGGCCATCACCTATGGCGGCAGCATCACGACAGGCATACTCATCGACATTCAGAGCCACAGCGTGGGGAACATCACCCTGAGCGGTGCTCTTTCGTCCAACGGTACGGGTACGGCGATCAACATCGCCAACAACACCAGCGGCACGATTGCCTTGAGCAACGCCAGCAAAGTCGTGACCTCGGGAGCCAATCCCGCCGTGATGTTGACTAACAACACCGGTGCCACGATCAACTTTACCGGCGGCGGGCTCGCCATCAGCACCACCGGCGGCAACGGCTTCAGCGCCACCGGCGGCGGCACGGTGAATGTCACGGGCACGGGCAACACGATCGTCAGCACGACAGGCACGGCGCTGAATGTCGCCAATACCACCATTGGTGCGAGTGGCTTGACGTTCCAAAGCATTTCCGCCAATGGCGCGGCCAACGGCATCGTGCTGAACAACACCGGCGCGAGCGGGGGGGTGACCGTTACAGGGAATTCCGCAGGGCTGTGTGGTGGCTCAGTGAGTAGTGGCCCACCTGCCTCAGCGGCCACCACGACCGCTCCGGTCACTGCGGATTGCACGGGCGGGACCATTCAAAGCACCACTGGCCCGGGCATCGTGCTGACCAGCACCAGCAACGTTTCTTTGACCCGCATCCGGGTGATCAACTCCGGCGATGACGGCATTCAAGGCACGAACGTCACCGGTTTTACACTGGCGTCTTCTTTACTCGACGGCAACGGTAACGCACTGAACGAGAACAGTATCGATTTCGGCGACACCAGCAGCATCACGCCTAACGGATTGCACGGCACGGGCAGCATCACGAATTCGACGATTCGAAATGCCTATCACCGCAACGTCGCAATCCGTAACCTTGACGGGGCGGCCCTGACGGCTTTCTCGATCACGGGCAGCCAATTCCGCCAAAACCCGTCGAATGGCGATGCTGACGACAACATTTTGATGGAGGCGTTGGGTACGGCGAATATGGCGCTGAGCGTCACCGGCAGCCATTTTTCCTCGACCGAAGGCGATCATATCCAGACAGCGGGCGTCAACAGCGGCATGCTCAACGTCAATATCACGAGTAACACCTTCACCGGTGGACACTCGACTCCGCTCGGGCAAGGCATCACGATCAGTGCGGCTACCGGTGTCCCCGGTTGGAATGGCCGGATTGATTACGACGTCAATGGCAACCACATCACCGGTTCAGTGACGACCGCAGTCCACGCCAACCTCGGGACTTCCAGCGCGGCGGCGGTCTTTGATGGTTTTGTCCGCAACAATGTCATCGGCTCGTCGGGCGTATCGTTGTCGTGTTCGACTCAGGCCCACGGCGTATACATCGAGGCGCGCGGTAATGGCACGCACAATTCGGCGGTCACCGGCAACACCATCCGCCAATGTTTTGATCGCGGCATCTTCAGCGAGGCGGGAGACGGCGATAGCGTCCTCAACCTGACCGTGCAAAGCAATACGATCGACCAACAAGTGGACGCCGCTGCACGCGAAGCCATTCAGACGAATCACGGCATCACCTCCACAAACGTGTTCGGCAATGTCGATACGAACAATGTCTGCCTGGAGTTGGGAGGGGCAGGGGCACTCGCCAACGTGTTCAGCCATGGTGGAGGCGCACCGGATGATTTCCGATTGCGCAAGCGGCAGGAAGCCACGGTGAGATTGCCGGGTTATGCTGGTGGCATAGACCAAACCGCAGGTTCGTTGGCGCAAGTAGTGTCTTTCATTCAAGGGCAGAACACTGGCAGTGCCGGCGAACCGGGCAGCGCGTCTGCCAGCGGCGCCGGCGGCGGTTACACTGGCGGCGCAGCCTGTACGTTGCCATCGCCATAACAGGGTTGTAGGGCTCGCACAACAACCGGCCGGGCACTGCCCGGTCGCACTACGAAGGAGAAAGAGTGATGGCGGAACCCTTCTTGTCGGAAATACGGATCATGAGCTTCAATTTTGCGCCGAGAGGCTGGGCCTTATGCAATGGCCAACTCTTGCCCATCAACCAGAATCAGGGCCTATTCTCGCTGCTGGGAACGACCTTCGGTGGCGATGGGCGGGTGAACTTCGCGCTGCCGAATTTGCAGGGCCGGGCGCCGATCCATGTCGGCGGCGGTCACACGCTCGGCGAGCGCGGTGGCGAACAAGCCCACACCCTCTCGATTGCCGAGATTCCTACCCATACCCACGTCTTATCGGGTTCGCCGTCGAACGCGAACGTCGCGCCTGCCGTCGGCAATGTCCTGGCCACCGCCAACAACGTTTACAGCATCCCGTCAAACTTGACGGCGCTCGGTCCAAGTTCGATCGCCAGTGTTGGCGGTTCGCAGGCCCATCTCAACATGCAGCCCTTCCTGACCTTGAATTTCTCGATTGCCCTGCAAGGCATTTTTCCCAGCCCGACCTAAAGGAGTACGGCTATGGCACAACCTTATGTCGGTGAGATCAGGATGTTCGCCGGAAATTTCGCGCCGGCGGGCTGGATGTTCTGCGAAGGCCAGCATCTGTCAATTTCCGAGAACGAGACGCTGTTCAACTTGATCGGCACGACTTATGGCGGCAATGGGCAGGATACTTTCGCCCTGCCGGATTTGCGCGGCCGCTTGCCTTTGCACATGGGTAACGGCTTTATCTTGGCGGAAACAGGCGGGGTGGAAGAGGTCACGCTGACGGTCAGCCAGATTCCGGCTCATAGCCACTCCTTGCTGGCGTCCACCTCGGCTGGAACCAACACAAGTCCGGTTATCAACGTCTTGGCCGAGTCGGTGGTGATTAATCCCTACATTGAAGATCAGGCCAACAGCAATATGAATCCGGATGCGGTGTCGGCGGTCGGCGGTAGCCAGCCACACACCAATTTTCAGCCCTATCTCTGTATCAATTTCATCATTTCACTGTTCGGGATTTTCCCGTCGCCCACTTAGGAGGAAAGAGATGGCTGACCCATTCGTCGCCGAAATCCGAATTTTCCCCTTCAATTTCGCTCCCAAGGGCTGGGCTTGGTGCGACGGGCAACTCATGCCCTTGTCGCAGAACACAGCGCTGTTTTCGCTCCTGGGCACGACCTATGGCGGTAATGGCAAGAGCAACTTCGCCTTGCCGGATTTACAGGGTCGGGCGCCAATGCACCCCGGCCAGGGACCGGGACTGTCGCTGCACGATCTTGGCGAGACGGGCGGGAGCGAGACGGTAACTTTGCTTGAGAGCGAAATCCCGTCCCATAGCCATACCCCGCGGGCCTCTTCCGACGATGGCGACCTGAAGGCTCCAACAAACACCCGCGTGTTAGCGCGGTCCACCAACGGTTTTTTGTACCAAAACTCAGACGCAGGCATACAGCCAATGTCCGCTCAAGCCTTAACCTCCGCCGGTGGCGACCAACCGCACAACAACATGCAGCCCTACCTGACCTTCTACTTCTGTATCGCGCTGCAAGGCGTATTTCCACCTCGAACCTAAGATCTCTCTCATTCGGAACGCTGCGATGCAACGACGCGGATTCATAAAAAACACAATGGTTTTTGCCGGGATGGCATTGGGCGGCTGGATACCGGCGGGGATGGCCGCGCGCCCAGCGGCCAAGGCGCCGCTGGTTCCGCTCGGCGAAGGATTTAGCTACGACAAACTCAAGGCCTATATCGGCGAGACCTTCCAAGTCTACGGCGGTCCGGGCCTGCGCATCGTCGTCAACCTGAAGCTAGTCGGTGTGGACCGTCCGCGCCGCGGCAAGGAAACCGAGCAGTTCGTGGCGCGCTTTCAGGGTCTTGGCAACGACCTTCTCGAAGGAGGGGTTTATCAGTTCCAGCATTCCGCCGCCGGGGAATTCCGGTTGCTGATCGCGCCCACTATCTCCGATGGCCAAAGCCAATATTACCGGGCTGATTTCAATTTACTGCGTTGATGCCGCAATCGCCGCTCCACCTCAGGCCCATCCATTCCGAAGACCGCGAATTTCTCTTTCGCGTCTATGCCGGCACCCGCGCCGAGGAACTCGCCCTCACCGATTGGGACGATACGCAAAAACAGGCGTTTCTCACCCAGCAGTTCGAGGCGCAGCACCACCATTACCAGACTCATTATCAAGGCGCCCGATTCGATCTTATCTTGCTGGATGACCAGCCCGTCGGCCGGCTGTACGTTGCGCGCTGGCGGGAAGAGATCCGCATCATGGACATCGCGTTGCTGCCCGACTATCGCAATCGAGGCATCGGTAGCGGACTGTTGCGCGATTTGCTGGAAGAAGCTGCCGTAACAGGTAAACGTCTGACCATTCACGTCGAGCGGTACAATCCCGCCCTGCGGCTGTATCGACGAGTGGGATTCGAGCCGGTCGGCGAAACCGGCGTTTATCTCTTGTTGGCGGTGGAATCGTTGCCCGACCAAGCAGCCGAGCCGCTCAGGTGAAAATCGCCTCGTAGCGCATCGTCTGGCCTGCTGGACCGAGCGGAACCAGAAAAATTCCAAGCTCGCCCATCACGGCATTCCGCAATGGGTAAATAGCTTGCGGTAGCAGCGGCGTCAGCGGACCGGAAAACAACAGCGAATAGGGTTGCCGCCGGTCACCGCTTTCGGCGCCCAGCGGGGTGACGGAGGTCAGTTGCAAGTCGAGTTGCTCTTTCGGTCCGGAGTGGGTTTGGAAAATCTGTCCCAGACATGCAGACCAATCGTTTACGGTAAGGGTATCCAGCATGGTTTGTTCCCTACGATGACGAGGCGGTACGAATCTTCAAGTTTATAGCAGGCGGTCCGCTTGCCGTGGCCGAGGACACGAGCCAGGAGCGCTTCGATCTCCGTGGCCGGGAGTTTCGCTTGAATCAAGCAGCACACACAGATGAAGGTTCCGTGCGGATTGATCCGGTGGGGAGTTATAACCGAATCTGGTGTACAGGCGGGTTGAAGGAAGGGGCATACCCTGCTGAAACGAGATGGACGAGATCAGGTTTCAGCATGAACGAAGAGGTACGCCATGAATGAAAATAGCGCGAGGTGGTTGGGAACGCCAGGGTCGATCCAGGATTCGCTGACCGAGTTGTTGCGGCGAGGCGCCCGAGGGTTGATTGAGAAGGCGGTGGAAGCCGAATTGCAGGGGCTGCTGGATCAGTATGAAAACGTGACCGATTGGGGAGGACGCCAAGCGGTGGTCAGAAACGGTCACTTGCCCGAGCGGGAGATCCTCACCGGGCTGGGACCGGTGCCGGTGCGAATTCCCAAAGTCCGCGACCGCTCCGGGAGCGGGATCAAGTTCAACTCGGCGCTGGTGCCGCCCTATGTCCGGAAAGCCCAACGAGTGGAAGCGGCGCTGCCGTGGCTGTACTTGCGTGGGATTTCAACCGGGGACATGCGGGAGGCCCTGTCGGTTTTGCTGGGCGACGAGGCCCAGGGTTTGTCGCCGGCGGTGGTGAGCCGGCTCAAGGCGGAATGGTCGGAGGCCTATGCCGCTTGGAACCGTCGCGACCTGAGCGGGGAACACTCCGTTTACGTGTGGGCGGATGGCCTCTATTCGGCGCTGCGCGGCGAGGACGAATCCGCCACCGCGCGACTCGCACCAAGAACTGCGTATCCCAAAACACCTTAGGATCTGTTTAGAAATAACCCGGTCAAGTTTTATCCGGGGTTTCGGGTGAGATGGTGTAATTCCATTCCCCGTGGAAGGGGGCTTTTTGAAGATGGACGTGACTCATCTGGTCGCCGCTGATCTTGATCCCGGTGGGATAGGTGTGCTGATCCAATCGCGCTGTGTACGGTCAAGCCGGTGCGGGTGTGGGTGGCCCCGATCAAC
>NZ_SPMZ01000035.1 GCF_012939995.1 Candidatus Competibacter phosphatis
GATACACCGTGGATTCTCCACACTCCAGCGCTTCGGCAATGCGCTCATCCGTCCCAACCCGGTCCCTCCGTCCCTGCATCGGTCTTCAGCAAAATCCGCGCATGAAGCAGAGTCGATGCGGCCCGCTGGCCGGTGCGGATCAACCCCTCCAATTGGGTGCGTTCGGCAACCGTGAGACGAACCACGTATTTCGGTAGCGGCATGAGTAGGCTCCAGAGTGAGAGAATATCCCCCTAGAAATACCGACCTACTCCATAAAGTCAACTTAAGTCGGGTGAGGTACTAGCCCGACGGAAAATCGTTCTCGCCGACGAAGATTTTATGCTGGTCTTCGTCGGCATGGAGAAAAAAGCCGGAATCCATCGAATGAGCGCGCTGGAAACCCGCGTCAAGAAGTTGGAAAGCCGGCACTGCCTAACGGCGGAACAATCGGTGAGGGCGATGAGCGACGCGGAATTGGAATTCTATATCCGTACCAGCCCGCAACGGATGACCCCGGAAGAATGGGGCTTGCTTCAGAATGAAGTGGGACCAGAAACCCGTGAGCTATACGAGGAACTGCGAGGCGCTTGTGAGGGGCTTTGAACCCCGCATCGCCAAGTTTGAGCAAGTGAGTGAACCCTAGCACCATCAATTTTGCTAGCCATTATGCTAGCCACAACACAAAAAGACTTACCTGTAATATGGTAAGTCTTTGTTTTTTATGATGGGCCCTGTAGGATTCGAACCTACAACCAAGGGATTATGAGTCCCCTGCTCTGACCGTTGAGCTAAGGGCCCGTGACCGTGAAATTTTACCCAGCCCGCAACGTACCCGCCAGCGATTCAATCCAGATCCAGGAAGCTGCGCAGTTGCTCCGAGCGGTTCGGGTGCCGCAGCTTACGCAGGGCCTTGGCTTCAATCTGGCGGATGCGCTCGCGGGTCACGTCGAACTGTTTGCCAACTTCCTCCAGGGTGTGATCGGTCGGCATGTCGATGCCGAACCGCATCCGCAGCACCTTGGCTTCACGCGGGGTGAGCGTCGACAGTACTTCGCGAGTGGACTCGCGCAACCCTTCGACCGTGGCCGCTTCCACCGGCGACATGACCATGAGGTCCTCGATGAAGTCGCCCAAGTGCGAATCTTCGTCGTCGCCGATCGGCGTTTCCATCGAAATCGGTTCCTTGGCGATTTTCAGCACCTTGCGCACCTTGTCCTCCGGCATCTCCATGCGCTTGGCCAGCTCCTCCGGAGTCGGCTCGCGGCCCATCTCTTGCAGCATCTGCCGGGAAATCCGGTTCAGCTTGTTGATGGTTTCGATCATATGCACCGGAATGCGGATGGTGCGGGCCTGATCGGCGATCGAGCGGGTGATCGCCTGCCGGATCCACCAGGTGGCGTAGGTCGAAAACTTGTAGCCGCGCCGGTATTCGAACTTGTCCACCGCCTTCATCAGCCCGATGTTGCCTTCCTGAATCAAATCCAGGAACTGCAAACCACGATTGGTGTACTTCTTGGCGATGGAAATCACCAGCCGCAGGTTGGCCTCGACCATCTCTTTCTTGGCCCGCCGCGCCTTGGCTTCTCCGATCGACATATGGCGGTTGATGTCCTTGATTTCGTGGATCGACAACCGCGCTTCCGTTTCGATCGCCTGCAATCGTTGCTGCGCCGCCAGCACGTCGTCACGCTGGGCCGCCAGCAAGGACGAATATTTCTTACCAGCCTGAATCTGTTCATCCACCCAGTCCAGCCGGGTCTCGTTCTGCGGGAACGAGGTGATAAACGTCTTGCGCGGCATCTGGGCCTTGCCGACGCAGATATGCATGACTTCCTTTTCGCGGGAACGGATGCGCTCGGCCATTTCATGCAGGTTGGCGATCAACTGGTCGAGCGCCTTCGGCACCAGCCGAAATTGCAGGAAACGCTCGCCGAGCTGCTGGCGCAGCGCCTGAGTTTGGGCGTCCCGCAACCCGAGTTCGTCCGCGCTGGACTGAGTTTGGTGGTAAAGCGCGCGCAGTTCCTCGAAACGGCGGGCGGTTTCCTCAGGGTCGGGGCCGTTTTCGACCACGCCTTGCTCCTCCTCGTCCTCTTCCCCCTCGTCCTCTTCCTCGTCTTTTTTCTCGTCGTCTTCCTCGTCCTCGCCAACCACCGCATCCGGATCGTCCGCAGCGAGCGGTACTTCCTCTTCCGATATCAGCGGAGATACCTCTTCGCCATCCTGGAAACCACTGATCACATCGGTCAGCCGGGTGCCGTTGTCGCTGATCGAATCGTAAATCCGCAGCAACTCACTGGTCGTCAACGGGTAATTGGCCAGCGCCGATAGCACCTGACCCATCCCTTCCTCGATGCGCTTGGCGATCTGAATTTCGCCCTCGCGGGTCAGCAATTCGACCGTACCCATCTCGCGCATGTACATCCGCACCGGATCGGTGGTGCGGCCGAACTCGCTGTCCACGGCGGCCAGCGCGGCGGCGGCTTCCTCGGCGACCACATCGTCGTCGGCGCTGGCTGGGTTCTCATTGAGCAACAGAGTCTCGGTGTCGGGCACAAACTCGTGGACTTCAATGCCCATGTCATTGATCATCGCAATGATGTCTTCGATCTGTTCGGGATCGACGATATCATCGGGCAGATGGTCGTTCACCTCGGCATAGGTCAGAAAACCTTTTTCCTTGCCGCGGGCGATCAATTTCTTTAATTGCGACTGTTGCTGCTCGCTCATGACCTGTTCACATACTGAGAGGAATAAAAAAGTTAAACGAGTGAGGCTATCACAAAAACCAAGCTAATAATTGCAAACAATTAAAAAGTTAGATTTTTTGTGGCTTGCCCAGGCTCCGCAATTCTTCCCGCTCCTCAATGCTGAGCGCGCGCGGCGTACCCCGCAGCAGCAGCGTCTCCAGCAAATGTTCTCGCGGGTCATTGCGCCGACGCAAGTAAGTAACGATGTCGGCAAACTCTTGTTCAAACTGATATTCTTCTTCCGGTATCTCCAACCGCCACTGGGCCAGCCGCTCCAGAATCGCACCCTCGCGGGTATCGCGATAGCGCTCCAGCAGCGCGGCGATGCTCAAATCGGGGTTGGCGCGCAAACCGCCGATCAATTCGGCCAACAATTTCACGCCCGGCTCGCCGCCTCGCAGGGCGGGATCGTCCGCCACCACCGCCCGCGCCAGTTCGGGGCGATAGAGCAGCAGGGCAATCGCCTTGCGCAGCGGGGTGCGAGTCAGTTGCAGGTTGTGCCGGGCGAGGTCCACGGTTCCGCCCGACGGAAGCCGCAGACGGGTATGCATTAGTTGCGCTTCCTGGCGCAGACGTTCCACCATCAGATCCCGAAAATGCCCTTCGGGCAGCTTTTCCAACAGCGGCCGAGCCAGTTCGGCCAAGCGGGCGCGTCCAGCCAGCGTGTTGGGATCAGCCTGGGCGCGCAGTTCGGCGAACAAATGATCAGCCAGTGGCACGGCTTGCTCCAGCCGCCGTTCGAACCCCGCTTGGCCTTCCCGCCGGATCAGCGTATCCGGGTCCTCGCCTTCGGGCAGCAGCAGAAAACCGATCTGCCGGCCGTCGCGCAGGAACGGCAGCGCGACTTCCAAGGCCCGCGTCGCCGCTGCTCGCCCGGCGCGGTCGCCGTCAAAACAGAACACCAGGTCACTGACCGTGCGAAACAAACGCTCGACATGCTCGGGGGTGGTGGCCGTGCCCAGCGTGGCAACGGCATAGGGGATATCATGCTGAGCCAGCGCCACCACGTCCATGTAGCCTTCGACCACCACCAACCGCCGCAAGTGCGGGGTATGGATGCGAGCCTCGTGCAGACCGTACAGCTCCGCGCCCTTATGAAATACCGGCGTCTCCGGGGAATTGAGATATTTGGGCGTGGTGTCACCGTCCAACGCCCGCCCACCGAAGGCGATGACCCGGCCGCGACGATCGCGGATCGGGAACATGATGCGGTCGCGGAACCGGTCGCGCGGACGACCCTGCTCGTCGCGGCTAGCCAAGCCGGCATCGACGAGATCCTGAACCGTGGCGCCGGCTTCGTGCAGTGCCTGGCTCAGGTTGCTCCAGCCGGGCGGCGCATAACCGATCCCGAACGAGGCGGCGATCTGGCCGGTCAACCCGCGTTGGCGCAGGTAATCGATCGCCCGTTGCCGGGCCGGATGTTCGCGCAGCCGCTGGCGAAAGAAACGGTCGGCCTGGGCCAGCCAGTCCAACAATGGCCGGAACGAGCCGGAGCCACTCGGACCGCCGCCGGTCTTGGGGACGTCCAGCCCGACCAAACGAGCTAGATCCTCAACTGCGTCCGGAAATTCCAGTCGCTCGTAAGCCATCAGGAAGCCGATGGCGGTACCGTGAGCACCACAGCCGAAGCAATGGTAGAACTGCTTGCGCGGGCTGACCGTGAACGATGGGGTTTTTTCGGCGTGAAACGGACAGCAGGCCATGAACTCACGGCCCATTCGACGCAGCGGCACCCGAGCGTTGACGATCTCGACGAGATCCACTCGGCTAAGCAATTGATCGATGAATTCCTGAGGTATGCGGCCAGCCATATCCACAAAGCCTAGCGGACCGGCGGGCGGCCGTCAGCGGTCGAGCACAATGAAAAGCACGACGGATTGGAACGCGTGGGCGGAAAAGCGGTTCCGGTCAGGTGTCGAGGTGGGCCTTGACCCGGGCGCTGATCTTGGCCATGTCGACCCGACCCTGTGCCTGATCCTTGATCAGGGCCATGACTTTACCCATGTCGCGCACCGATTGGGCTCCGGTCACGGCAACGGCGTTGGCGACCAGGGTGTCGATGTCCGCTTCGCTCAGTGGCGTCGGCAAGTAGGATTGGATCACCTCGATTTCGAAGGATTCCCTCGCGGCCAGATCCTCACGGCCGGCGCTTTGGTACTGAGCCAGCGATTCCCGGCGCTGCTTGATCATCTTTTCCAGCACGCCGAGCACTTGAACATCGTTCAGTTCGATGCGTTCGTCCACCTCGCGCTGCTTGACGGCGGCCAGAATCAGGCGGATCGCGCCGAGGCGTTCCTTGTCCTTGGCGCGCATGGCGGTTTTCATGTCATCCTGAATGCGGTCTTTGAGGGACATGACGGTGAACTCGCGAACGGGAGGGGCGATGGGAGGGCTGATTCAGAACAGCCGGGTACGGCGGGCGGCGTCCCGGGAAAGCTTCTTCAAGTGGCGCTTGACGGCGGCGGCTCGCTTGCGTTTACGTTCCTGGGTGGGCTTTTCGTAAAACTCGCGGCGGCGCACTTCGGACAGCACGCCGGCTTTTTCGCAGGAACGCTTGAAGCGGCGCAGCGCCACATCAAACGGCTCGTTATCTTTGACTTTCACGGCAGGCATTAAACCATCACCTCATTCATGGTCTTGGGCGAAAGAAGCTGAAGTCGGACTATGTGGAAAATAGTAAATTGTACTCATGCCCGCCGCCAAATGCAAAGCGGCAACGCGTCAAGGCGCGAATGACCTTGGAACGAACAACTCAAACGGTCGTGGGTTCACTCAGCACGTACCGTAAATAAGCCTCGGGCAACCCGAACCGCGCGGCCAGCACTTCGGGCGTTGCCGTGTCCTCGCGCAGCGCAGCGCGCCAACCCACCAAGCCAGTGGACAGCGAACGGCCACGCCGCTCGCCTTCCCTGGGTTCGCCGCTGGTGACGTCGTACTTGTCGGCATAGCCGCGCGGTGTGACCATCAGGCCGTCACGGACGAAGGTGTGGCTGTTGCCGATGAGCACGGTGGACGACATGCCGATCTCGCATTCCGCGAGATCGGCGAGCGCGGCCAGCTCCACCCGCTGTTTGGCGCGGTAAGCCGACTTGACGATGGCGACCGGCGTTTGCGGGTCGCGATGGGCAAGGAAGATCGCTTGGGCATGCACGATCTGCTCGCCGCGCCGCCCGCTCTTCGGGTTGTAGAGCGCCACCACGAAATCGGCGACGGCGGCGGCGTGAAGGCGGCGGGCGATCACCGGCCACGGCGTCAGCAAGTCGGATAGCGAAATGGCGCAGAAATCGTGCGTCAGCGGCGCACCGACCCGCGCGGCACAACTATTGAGCGCCGAAGCGCCGGGGATGACCTCGACCTCGATGTTCGAGCTCGGCGTCCAACCCGCTTCGAACAACACCTCGTAGGTCGGTCCGGCCATGCCATATACGCCGGCATCGCCGGAACACACCAACGCCACCCGCCGGCCCTGGCGGGCCTGGTCCAGGGCTTCGAGGGCGCGCTCGATCTCTTCGGTCATCGCTTTCCTGATCACGGCCTTGCCATCGAGCAAGGGCTCGATCAACTTGATGTAGGTGGCGTAGCCGATCACGGTATCGGCCTCCACGATCGCCAAGCGCGCCGCCGGCGTCATGTGGTCCAGACTGCCCGGACCGATGCCGACGAGGGAAATCCTGCCGGTGGAACATGGAGTCGTCATCAGGGAATGATCCTTGCGATCGAGACGGTGGCGCTGCGCCCATCGAGGCCGCGCACCCGATGTTTTGCGACCAGCAACTGACTCATGGCGGCCGGCTCGCGCGTTCCGGCGGCCAGCAGCGCGGCCGCCTCCGATACCGAAGGCGTGCCGGTATGGCGGCGCACGGTTTCCGAGGGATGCGGCACCGGCACGACCGCCAGTCGCGCAGCCGGGTGAAAGCACAGCGGCCAGCCACGGGCGCGAGCCAATTCCAGCAGGCCCACCTCGTCGGCCTTGAGGTCGATACTGGCGACGGCGACGATTTCCAGGGACACGCCCGCTTGCCGAGTGACCTCGGCCAGCGCCTCGTCGACGGCTCGCGCCAAGGTGGCCATCGGCGTGCCGCGATCGCAGCCGAGACCGAGAGCAAGGCGCAGAGGAATCGCATTCGCCGTATTCATTCCGCATCTTCCGGTGGGCGGTAGGTCACCAGCTTGGCGGTCAGCGCCGCCGGCAGCTCCGGTACGACACGTCGGCTGATCCATAACACGGCCGAGATAGTCGCCGGGTCGATGTCCTCCAGCGTGGCGCAGATCCGCAGGTTGGCCGGCAGCGGCGCGGCGCGCGTCCACCAATGCCGGGTACCGGCCTCCTGCACCAAAGCCACCGGCTCATCGTTGACCACGGCGGCGCTGGCGCGGGTGACATTATCCTTGGGTGCTTCGATGCGCCAGCCAAACTCGCGGCCGAGCAGATCGACCGCCAAGGTGCCTCGACTGTCGGAAGCCGTGGTGAATACGGGCGTGGCGCCGAGCCGCTCGGCCAGCAACGCCGCTAGCGCGTTGGCGCCGCCGATATGACCGGACAACACGGGAATGGCGAAACGGCCGCCCTCGTCGAGCACGACAATGCCGGGATCGTGGGCCTTGTCGCGCAAATACGGCGCGATCAGCCGCACCACGATCCCCAGCGCGACGATGGCGACGATGCCGTCGAACCGCGCGAACAGCATTGGGATCTGGTCGGCGGTCTTGCCGGCGAAACAGGTCACGGCGCCGGGAGCAGCGGCCTCGGCCTCGGCGCGGAACTTTTCCGGGGCAAACAACCAAGCGCCGGGCAGAACCGTGATCACGCGGCCGGCCTGAACGACCCCAGAACGGGTGAGGCTCACCACCGCCACCCGCTCCGGGCCGAACGGCAGGTGATGCCTCACGAGGCGGCCTCGCGGACCCGCCGGGGGCGGCAGCCACGCGGGATCGGTTGCTTGGAACGCAAGGGATTCCTGACCAACAACAGCGACAGATAAGGCACGGTTTCATCGCGCAACGACAACACGTTCCGCACCACGCGCTCCTCGGGGGTACCGACCTTTTCGACATACACCGCGTGTTGGACGATACCGCGTCGCTCCAGGAGATCCAGCAGCTCATCGAGCATCGGCTTGATCTTGAGCAGGACCAGACTGTCGAATTGGTCGAGCATGCGGTCGACGACCTCGACCCCGTAGGAAGCGGGTAACACCGCCAACACCTCGTCGGCCTCGACCATCGGCTGAGCGATGCGGGCCGCGCTGGCGCAGTAGGAGCTGACGCCGGGGATCACTTCGACCACGATCGCCGGCTGCAACTGACGCACGGCGCGGGCCAGATGACCGAACGTGGAATAGGTCGAGGCGTCGCCTTCGACCAGGAACAACACGTCCTGCCCGTCGGCCAGCCGTTCGACCGTCAGTGTGGCCGCGTGCAGCCAAGCGCGGGCCAACAGTTCGGCCTGGGTGGTCATGGGAAACACCAGCGGCAATGCATCGGCCGGCACCGCCAATCCGCCGCGTTGGGCGATATCGAGCACAAAGGACGGCTCCCCCTCCTTCTTTACCGGATAGGTCCATCGCGCCGGGCCGGACAGCGCCGTCCAAGCCCGCCGGGTAATCAGATCGGGATCGCCCGGCCCCATGGAAACGCCGATCAGGCGACCTAGCACTGGCTTCATGTGAACTCCTTCGTAATGACTACGATCCACACCGGGTTTTGCGCGGCCAAGCGGTGCAATTGCAGAATAGGCTGGCTGCGCGCCGCCGACAGTTGCAACACCTCCCAGCGCAGGCCACTGCTCCGCGCGGCGGCCATGGCGCTGGCGAGATTCTCGAAGGTGACGACGTTGATCACCAGTCGGCCACCTAGTTTGAGGCGGGCCAGACACTGCTCGATCAGCGCTGTCAGGGCACCGCTCGAACCGCCAATGAACACCGCGTCGGGATCGGGCCAGGTTTCCAGTTGCGCCGGCGCCCGATCCGTGACCAGGGTGTAATTGAAGATGCCGAAACGGCGGGCGTTGGCGCGGGCGTTGGCGCTGTCGGCCGGATTTTTCTCGATGGCGTAGACATGGCCGTCCGGGCACAACATCGCCGCTTCGAGACCGACCGTGCCGGCGCCGGCGCCGATGTCCCACACCAGGGCGGCGGGATCGAGGCGCAGCTTGGCGAGTGCGACGGCGCGCACTTCGAGCTTGGTCAGCAAACCCTGTTCCGGCTGGCGCTGGGCGTATTCGCCGTCCTCGATGCCGAATCGCGGGAGCGGTGGACGCGGCGCGATTCGGCGTAGGACCAGCACATTGGGCGCGGGAAAGGTCTTCTCCGCCACCGCCGCTGGCGTGAGATCGGTGAATAGCGCCTCGTCGGGCGCGTTGAGGCGCGTCGCCACGTCGAGGCGAAACGCTTCGCCCAATCCGGCCGCCAGCAGCAGGCGAGCGATGCGCGCCGGATCGTTGGCCGGCGAGGTCAGACAAAACAGCAGGTCATGCTGGCCGATCGCTCGCGCCAACGGCGCCAGACCGTGATCGTGGCGGGCACCGGGCACCCACTCGCCGGCGTCGGCGGCGTGGACCGAAACCAGCTTGGCGTCATGCCAGGGCAGACCGAGACGGGCCGCGGCCAGTTGCACACTGGACAACGTCGGCACGATGTGGACCCGCTCGCGCCCCAGCGCGGCGATCAAACCAGCGGCGATGCCAAAGTAGAGTGGATCGCCGGTGGCGAGCACCACGACTCGCCGCCCGGTGCTCAATGCCTCCTCGACCCAAGCCGCCACGATGGTGACGCGACCGTTCGCGTCGCGCCGTTCGGTCTGTTCCGGCAGCAGCGACGCAACAACGCGTAACTGATGGGGAGCGCCGATGACCAGATCGGCCGCGCGCAAGAGTTCCTGGGCGTGCGCCGTGAGGCCAGCCGCGCCATCGTCATGCACACCGATGACTTGACAGGGCGTCATGGTCGCCCGCCTCCAAATCGATCCAGGGCCTCGGCGTGCGGCAGAACGAGCAGAGTCCGGCCTTCGGTATCGCAAACCAGCACATCGAGTTCGAAGCGCCCCGGATAGCGCTGGTTGAGGCTGACCCAGGCGCGCAGGGCGAGAGCGCGATGAAAATCCACGGTCAAGCCGAGTTCGGCGAGCTTTTCGGCGGCAAAGCGCCCGGTTTCGGCGGCGCGGATGGCTGTCACCAAGGAAGCCGGCGCACCTACTTCGGCGGCGGTTTCAGCCAGCAGATCGCGATCAATGGCTTGACGCCAGGCGTGGGTGACGGGGAGTCCTTGAGCAATCTTGGTCAACTTGCCGACCATGCAGCCCAGAATGACACGCCGAAAACCGCAATCCCGCGCGGTATCGAACGCAGCCTTGACGAAGTCGCCCATCTGCACGAAACAAGCTTCCGGCCACTCGGGATATTGGCGCATGGCGCGTTTTTCGGTGCGACCGCCGGTGGTGAACACCATGGCTGGCTGTCGCTGCGCGGCGGCCACTTGCACCGCCTGCACCACGCTGGCCCGGAACGCCGCCGTCGAATAGGGATGAACGATGCCGCTGATGCCCAGAATGGAAATGCCGCCGAGAATACCTAGCCGGGGATTGAGGGTCTTGCGAGCCATGTCCTCGCCGCCGGGTACCGAAATCGTCACTTCGAGGCCGGCGTGGTCGAGCAGGTCGCCGGCGGCGGCGCGCACGTTGTCGGCGATGTTCCGGCGCGGCACCGGGTTGATGGCCGGACCGCCCACCTCCAGCCCGAGTCCTTCTTTCGTCACCGTACCGACACCGGGACCTCCCTTGAGAATCAGGCAATCGGCTTGACCAGCCAACAGGCGCACATCGGCCGTGAGTCGCGCGCCATGGGTGACATCCGGGTCGTCGCCGGCATCCTTGACCACCACGGCATGGGCGGTATCCGCCGCGACACAACCGTCCTCGACGACGAAATGGACCCGCCGACCGTTCGGCAGGAGGCACTCGATCATATCCGGCACGGTACCGGAGACCAGACCCAAAGTGGCTGCTCGCGCCGCCGCCGCCGAACAAGCGCCGGTAGTGAAACCGCTGCGGTTGCCGCGCGCGCGGCGCGGCGTGGCTTTGCGCATCTTCTCGTCGGAACGGTCATGCCCACGACGCTCAGGCGGCGGCATGCGTTCGGGTTTCGGCCAGCGTCAACAAGCCATGCAGCGCGGCGACCACCAGGGTCGATCCACCCTTGCGACCCCGACACAAAATCCACGGTACCTCGCTCAGCGTCGCCAATTGCTCCTTCGACTCGGCCGCCGACACGAAACCCACCGGCATACCGATGATCAGCGCCGGACGCACGCCCTCCTCGCGCACCAGGCGGATGACTTCGAGCAGGGCTGTCGGCGCGTTGCCGATTCCGACCAGCGCGCCGTCGAGCAGACCGCGCCGCCACGCCAAGCGCATGGCCTGCACGGCGCGGGTGCTGCCCTCGGCGCGCGCGCGCTCGATCACCTCGGGATCGGCGATGAACTGGTGAGTCGTCAGGCCAAAGTGTTTGAGCCGGGGCGCCGAAAGACCGACCGTGATCATCTCGACGTCGGCGACGATGGGCGTCGCGCCCTTCAACACCGCCGCTCGCCCGGCGGCCACGGCCTGGGGATGAAACGCGGTGAGACCGTTGAATTCGAAATCGGCCGTGGCGTGAATCATGCGGCGAACGATCACCCATTGCTCGGCGCTGTAGACGTGTTGTCCAACTTCGGCATCGATCACGGCGAAGGATTCGTGCTCGATGGCTTGACCGGCGACGGTCAGTTGCTCAGTGACGGCAGTGTTCATGGTCGGCTCAGGCATGATGGAGGTGATCGCCACCGCCACCATGGGTCGGAGCGGATGGCGCGGCATGGTGGTGATGGTGACGATGGTCAGGCGCGGCGCCGTGCCCGGCGTCATGCCCATGAGGGTGGACGTGCTCGGCGGCGGCCTGCTGGAAGGCGCAGCCATCGCAATCGAGCAGTGAGTCGTCGGTCGCCGCCGCCGTGGCGCGCTCGTCGAGCAGCGCCAATAAACCCTCGTCGTGGCCAAAATAGGAACCCAGCGCAAAACTTGCCTGGGGGTAGACCGGCCGCAAGCGCGCCATCTGCGCGCCGATGCGCTCGATCAATACCCCGCTGAACAGGTAGACCGGCTGCACCAGGATTTGACTCATGCCGAGCCGGACCTGGCGTTGCACCACCGATTCCAGGCGAGGGTGGGTAACGTCGGTAAAGGCGATGTCCACCAGTTCGTGGTCGCTGTCCTCGTACACCCAACGGGCGAGGCGCGCCATGTCGCCGTTGGCGCTGGCGTCGGACGAGCCGCGACCCAGCAGGATGACGCCGGTGGTGCGCGGGTCGGGCATGGCCATTTCCCGCATCAGGCTGTCGAGCCGGCGCTTGACGATGGCGAAGATCTCGCGGCCCAACCCCAGGTGTGGCGCGCAGGCGAACTCGATCGTCGGATGGCGGACGCGCGCGGCGGCGATGGCGGCCGGGATATCCTTCTTGACGTGGCTGGCGGCGTTGAGGATCAGCGGCAGTACCATCACCCGCCGGCCGTGGGCGGCGGCGCGGTCGAGCCCCGCGTCGAGCAGGGTTTCGGCCAGCTCGATGAAGCACAGTTCGATGTGCCAGTCCGGGTGACGTTGCCGCCAAAGCTGGACGAATGCCTCGACTTCGTCGTTACTGCCGGGGCGGCGCGAGCCGTGGCCGACGAGCAGCAGGGTGTCATTCATGGCTAGGGTCTCCAGGGGAACGGGCGGTCGCCGGGCGAAAGCGGTGACTAAAACTCGGATCGTAGAGCTTGGAGCGGACCAGGCTGGGCCAGTCGCGCGCGCCCAGCGCCGGGCTGGCGATGATCATGGCCTGGGCGCCGATCTTTTCGGCCTGGCATTTGCGCTTGATGTCGGCGAGGGTGCCGCGCACGATTTTTTCCGCGCCCGGCCAGGAGGCTTTTTGGACCACCAGCATCGGCGCGTCCTCGGCCCAGCCGGCGGCGCGCAGGGCGCGTTGCACATCGTGGAGCAGGGTGATCGACAAAAAGATGCAAAGCGTGCTGTGGTGCGCGGCCAGCGCTTCCAGCTCTTCACCCGCCGGCATCGGGGTGCGGCCGGCCACACGGGTGAGGATGACGGTTTGTGTCACTTCCGGCAGAGTCAGGGTTTCGCCAGCGGCGGCAGCCGAGGCCAGAGCCGAGGACACGCCGGGCACCACGGCCCAAGCGATACCCGCCGTGTCGAGCGGCCGCGTCATTTCGACCAACGCGCCGTATAGGCTGGGATCGCCGGTTTGCAGACGGACCACGGTGTCATGACGGTCGGCGGCGGCGAGCAGCCAGACCGTCATTTCCTCCAGCGTCATATCCTTCGAGTCGCGAATCTCGCAGCCGTTGGGCGCGTACAAGGTGGCCGCGACATCGACCAGCGAACCGGCGAACAGGATGGCGCCCGCCCGTTCGAGCAGGGCGCGTCCCTTGACGGTGATCAAGTCGGGATCGCCGGGGCCGGCGCCGACAAACCAGACCTTGCCGGGCATGGCGAGTTACCTCCAGAGTGAAGCGCGGCGAAAACGCGCGGTGGCGGTAACGAAATCCAGCTCCCTATGCATGAGCATCCTCTGAGTTGAACACGACACTGGATCGGGCGCGGCCTCGGGGAGATGCGGCAAGGGCGGGGAAATCGAATCCTATCGGCGGTGGAGCCCACGCGCTCGATGATCGGTCGAACCCACACCCCGGGGTCGTGCCAAACAAATCGATCAGGCCGGTCTTCTGGCTTGGCCGTCTTCCGCCTCCATCAACCTTCCCGCGCGGATGCACAGTGGCCTAGCGATGGATTTGTCAGGCTTACAGCAGCGGGGGCTGCGCCGGACTGGCTGGCCTGGCAAGACGCCAGCGTCACCGGACTTCCCGTTTCACCCGGTCGCACGGCAATGCGGTCGGGAACCTGGATCGAATGAGGTAGCAGCATACCCCCGCGCACGGAGAAGTGGCAAGCAAGGTAAGCGCGCGGGGGCATCGGGACGATGAGTCCACTTTATCCCTCATCCCACCCGCCGCGAATGTTGTGGATGGTTGCGCATTGGCAGGCACCAGCGTGCGATCATCGAAAGCTCGGCGTTCTTTGCCGTCATTTCGCTGTACTTCCAGGAGCTTGGCCTTTGCTGACGAGTTGTCTTCCCTCGTGCGTAAAAATGCCCCTGTGAATGGGTTTTCTCTCACCAGTGGTTGAGGGGTCTTCCAGAAAGAGAAAACGGCCTCTAGGATCAGTTTTTACCTCTCTGAGCGATAAGTTTTGTCACTTATTAGTTTCAATATGGGGTATGTCATGCCGAAAAATATTGATGACTAAGTTACTCTGTTGAAATAAAAAACAATTCCAGCTATGTGTTTCCTATTCTCTTAGGAGTGGTGCAGTTGCCTGCGGGGATAGGGTGCAAAAGCGACGTGAATCCACCGAAAGTCACTGATGAAATCTCGTTCTGTTGTGCTAACTACGTTTTGTAGTGGTGAGCCAGTTCGGGGGGGAACGGCGCGATGACGCAATTTCCAGGTTGCAAGGTTTGTGATGAATGTTATACCGCTGAAAAAAAATTTAGTTAAATTAAATAATTTTTGCCAACTACGGCGAAATATCTTAGATAAGCAGAAACTATATAATCATTAGCTATATTCAATAGGATCATTCTGATGTCTGAAGCAACTATTCAAACACTTTTGCAGGTTCTAGGTGGTGGGGTGTTTGGGTTTTTTGATCGCCTGGTATGCAGCTCACCAGCAAAAAAGTAAAAAAAACACATTGCGTATAAGACAAGCAGCATCCAGCTTCTACATTTGCACGAAGAAACTCCTGACGCCATAAAGGTGTCAGTGGATAAATCAGTAATAACAGGCAACAAGGCAGATAGCGGTATACAAGAACCGATAAAAAAATGCAAACTGCTCATTCTATAGTACTTAAGAATAAAGGTAACAGCACTGCATCTGATCTGTATTTTGAGGTCAAATTCGAAAAGAGCGTAAACATTCTTGCCTTCTTTTCCACACCATCTTCCAGTGATGCGTACAAGATTTTACTTAAGAAGGTTTCTGAAAAAGAGAATACTTTGAGTATTTTTTTTGCCTTATCTAAATCCGAACGAAATTGTGGATGTTTCTATTGTTGCAACTTTCGACGAATCTCCTACTAAACCGGTAGTTACTGGTCGCGGAAAAGAGGTCTCCATTTACAAATTTGCAAGGAGAGCAAGCCCAGCACCGGTCGCGCTTCTATTTTTTTTCTTTGGTATTCGTTGTGTTCGCTATGTTTGAAGGATCAGTGGTTACCGAAAGCATGGGGTCATTATTTCCTGAGTCTTGGATCCAATTTCTTGGCGGTACTGTAGATATTGTTCAGGTCAAAGTCCTCTCGTTTCCAATACTCCATAAAGTTCTCACAATAATACTGGGAGGGGTCTTGCTGGGAGGCTTAATTTACAGACTGGTTGTAAAGAACAGATTCTGAAGAAATGAATATAGGTTTCCTGTTTTACTTGTGGATAATTAGATATTATTACAGAGGCGGCCTTAACAATGTTAAAGTTAGAAGAAATTATTGACGCTGCGGAAGGTCGCGAAATAAAAAAGAGCGATTGCTGTTAAGATGGTTCTGCTTGGCTTTAAAACAAAAGACATTTGTGACTTATTGGAAGTCTCCGATGCGTTTGTCAGCAAATGAAAGATCATCTATGAAAATGAAGATGCCGGTGGACTGCGATTGCATTACAAAGGCGGCCCTAAATTTTTAACGGACACCCAGCGCTGGTTGTTACCCACAACTCAGATAATCTCAGCAAAATCAATTATATGATAAATATTTCATATGGCTGATTTTACAAGAGTTTTTTCGACTTATGGGTAAAGGCCAGCGCCCAGCGACGTGAAATCTGTTTTCATTTGATGGACAAACCTCATTATAGCGTGGAAGAACTCATGGACTTGATCGAGCGGCGCTATGATGTCGTTTATCAATCGAAACAATCTTACTACGATATTCTGAAAGAAGCGGGACTGAGTTGGCATCGAACTCAGGCGATGAACCCGAAAAAAAGAAAAAGGGTCTGGTGTTGCTGAAACAAGAGGAGATTAAAAAAAACTAGAGGCTCGGCAGGCAGAAATAGTAGAAGGTCAAGCCATTGTTTATGCTCAAGATGAGTGTCATTTGTTGTGGGGCGACACGACAGGGTACGTGTGGGGTCAGCGAAACGAAAAAAACGGGGGTCCCGATTCAAAACATCAAACAAAGACAAACCTATTATGGCGCACTGAATCTTTATCATCGTGATTTTGTCCTGATGCCTCACGATGGTGGGAATAGTGAAAATACCGTTGCTTTTATCAAGCACTTGCAAAATCTCAATCCTGATAAAAAGCTCATTCTGATTTGGGATGGAGCCAGTTACCATCGTAGCGAAGAAGTTCGCGCGTATTTAAATCAAGTAAATGAAGACTTGGAAGAGAAGAACTGGAAAATTACTTGTCTATTATTTGCACCGAACGCTCCCGAACAAAACCCAGTTGAAGATGTGTAGTTGAGAGGGGGAAAAATTTTTTTTGTGAAAAGCATTTTTTTATAAGAATAAAAACATTCCGACAAATAAAGAGATGTTTTTTCTGATTTTTATCAATCAACAGACTTTTGATTTAAATAAGATTGACCGGTATTTAAACATTCCACAATCCGTATAGGAAAACTATATGGTTGCTTGTACTGGGGAGCTTAAACTAAAAAAGCTGTGATCTATCCCTGTGTTACTCACTTGGAGACAAACTATGACACAAGATATTCGTAGTCGTCTTGAAAATGCACTCGGAAAGCCGATTGACGATATCTGTCCGAACAGATTCCATGACCACAACGCGAATCACTGTGCTCATTTCGTGAGCCACATGATGGGACTAGATTTTTCCTTCAATTGCCGCGAATACAAAGGAGGCTCCCAACAACCAGCGAACATTCGGGTACACGAGGTATTCAAACAATGCCCGAAGGTTGGACAATGGTCGGACCGCCCCACCACCGATGGCCCATTGCTTGTTTTCGTAACACGCACCAACAATGTGGATATTCATACAAAGACAATGGGCAATATCCCGCAGAAACATATCGGCGTTTTTTATAAACGGGCATATCTATCATTATTCCAACTCCAAGGAAATGGCAGTCAAATGGGCACCTGAAACATTTCTCGAAACTTTCGAGAGGACCTACTCCGGCACTCAGAGCCTGTTCTTCGGCACGATTCCGGGATCCGACCTGATCCTGCACATCCGGGAAGATCCGCAAAACGTTTCCCGCGGCAAGGCATTTGCCCTGGAGAAAACAGATGGTCGCTGGATGGGGCGTTGCGATGGCGAGTCGAAGTTTCTAATCGGACGCGAAACATCCAATGGCGATTACGTGGGACTTTTTATGCGCCCTAGTGAGTATTATGGACCACGATACAAGGGCGAAGATTATGTGGATCGTATCGACCACTGGGCCTATCTGCTGGAACTGACCGGGCATTGCGAAAGCCTCAACCATTTCAACCTGATCAACACTTATGACAGCGCGAAATTCACGTTCGGGTTCTACCAGATGGCCGCTCATACGCCGGACGACAATCTTATCCTGTTCTTCCATCGGCTGGCGGAGATGGAAGAGTTCCACGACTATTTTCCAGAACTTAGCCTCAAGGATGGTCGCTTGCACCGTCAGAACGAAAATGGCGGGCTAACCGATCTGGAACAGGTAATGTCGACCGGCCCGAATAGACGCCGGCAACTCCAGCTTTTCATGAATTACCTAAACCCGCGACTCAGAGAGCATGATCGGCAGGAAGTGCTGCAATCGGCGCGTATGATACATTGGTCAAATACCTCCGGAGAGATGCGAGACCTCCAAGTGGAATTGGCCAACCAGATCCTTCAGCACAAGATGGGCGATACTTATTCCAGATGGTACAACCTGGATGGTCAATCCGACGTGATCTGTGCGCTGATCGCTGACATCCATCACCAAGGCCGGGCCAGCCGTGCCAAGGTGAAGGCAGCCCTGAGATCCGCAGATCCGATGGAGAAGCTGATTACCGTAAATTCCAACTATAGCGGCCGGATTGCCGCTTTGCGCGAAAAGCTCGAAGAGATGACTGAGGCCGGCACCCTAGGCATCAAGAGATACGTCGCGGGAGTCAATGAGTTCATTAAACCCTAGCGGGGCTTCACCTCATCCCAACGAGTCTTAAGCCGATCCGGGTTGAGCTAGGCATCAAATATGGCGCATCGCAACGGATAGGCGTGACACTTCGGAACTGGAATTGGTGGGTTACGCTCCGCTAACCCGCCCTAAAAAATTCACAAATCATCCGGGAACGCCAATATCCGGGATTGAAGGATCGGAGTTGGGCAGACGCTCCCGCAGCAGCGTCAACAACGCCGCGCGGGTACGAGGCAATGGTACGCCATTGCGGCCCGCGCCCAAAGCTTGGGCCAGTTCCAATAATAAAGGGGGTTTCAGATGTGCCCGCGCCAACAAAGTGCGATTATCCAGCACCGCTGTCGTTTCGCCCTGATCCGATATTTGGCCTTCATTCAGTACCGCAACCCGATCGGCCCAGCTATAAGCCAATTCCGTATCGTGCGTCGAAAAAAACCAGAGTGGTGCCCGCTTGATGCAAGCCTTGCAAAGCACCTAAGAGATGGGTCACGCCATGGCTATCGAGGCCGGCGGTCGGTTCGTCCAGCACCAGCAATTCCGGGCGCATGGCCAGCACTCCGGCAATGGCGACCCGCTTTTTCTGGCCGAAACTGAGAGTATGGGTGGCGCGGCTGGCCAATGAGGTAATCCGCAGCGCCTCCAGGGCCTCATGGACGCGAAACCGCGCCTCCGCTTCGCTCAGCCCCAGATTCAAGGGGCCGAAGGACACATCCTGTTCGACCGTGGCCGCAAACAGTTGATCGTCCGGTTCCTGAAGTACTAGGCCGACCCGCCGCCGCCACTGATTGAGCCCCTGGCGGTCATAACGCCCGGGTTGACCGTCGAGCAACACCATGCCATTGGTGGGCCGCAAGGTGCCGTTGAGATGCAGCAGCAAGGTGGTCTTGCCGGAACCGTTGCTACCCAGCAGCGCCAGCTTACGACCGCGTTCGATGGCCAGATCGAGACCACGCAAGGCAAGGAGTTGATCGGGATAGCGGTATTCCAACCGCTGAAGGCTAAGCAGAGGGCCGCTCATGACCCGCCGCGTCCCAGAATCCAGCCGCTCAGACCCAACAACCCAACCCAAGTGATTCCTGTCATCAAACGAGGCCAGGACAGCGCGCGTTCCGTGTTCAGCACCCGCAATTCGCCGGTGTACCCTCGGGCAGCCAAGCCGATTTCCATGCGTTGCGCCTGATGCAAGGCGCGTTGAAACAGGTTGCCCGCCAATCCACCCACGGAATGCAGACCGCGATCGAAGCGGACATAACCCAAGCGAGCGGTTTGCGCCTGCTGTCCGGTAATGGCGCGCTCGGCGAAGACGAAGATCAGGCGGTACACCAGTTGAACCAGTTCGATCAGCCCGGCGGGAACGCCCAAGCGGCGCGACAGCGCGATCAAATCGGTCAAGGGGGTGGTCAGGGTCAGGAACGCCAGGCAACTGACCGCCGCCAAGGCGCGCACCGTGGTTTCCAAGGCCAACCACCAACCTTCCGAGGACCACTGCCAATGAAAACCGTCGGCGAAGGAAATCGAAACCGCCAGAAAGGGTGCACCCATCACCAGAAACGCCGCCGGCGCGGCCAAAACCTGTAGCAAGGCACGCATTGGAACTCCGGCGCCATACACCGTGGCCCAAGCCATGCTGGCCAGAATCAGCGGTCCGCTACTCAAGGGTGGCAACACCAGGGTCAAAATCAGCAGGCATCCAGCGGGCAACAGTTTTTCCGTTGGATGCCAATCACGCCAACGATTGCTCCAGGCGTAATGATCAATCGCCCGCATCGACCTGATCCCGCGCTTGCCGCCGTGCCTGGGACTGGCCGCGCCGGAGACCGAGATAATAGCCCAACAATCCGCTGCCCAATGCGGCTTGCAGGGCAAACAACAGGCTTTCGATCTCACCGCTGGGGGGCTCCCAGAACGGTTCGAACCAGGGCTGATACTGGGGATTGACGGCGGTGATGGCGGCCTGTCCCTGATCGTCGGTACCGGTGAAAGGTTCTTTCAATCCGCTGGGCAGCGGCAACACCAAGGGCAGGATCGCCAGCACCAGGACCAGGGCCAACAAGATGAGATTGGTGCGTTTCATCGGCCGCCTCCCGGCGCAAAAGCCAACTGATTCAGATCGTCGCGGCTGTATTGAGTCAGCAGGTTGATGACGATGACCGTCAGCAAACCCTCGATAATAGCCAAGGGAACTTGAGTCAGCGCGAACACGCCGACGAACTTGGCCGCCGCGCCGGCAAAGCCGCTGACCGGATCGGGAAAGGCCAAGGCCAGTTGGCCGGCGGTGACCATATAGGTCGCTAAGTCGCCTAGAGCCGCCGCCAGAAACACGCTGACGGCCAATGGCGCATGCAGTCGGCGCGCGCCATGGAACACCGCGTAGGCGATCCAGGGACCGGCGATGGCCATCGAGAATGCGTTGGCACCCAAGGTCGTCAAGCCGCCATGGGCTAGCAGCAACGCCTGGAACAGCAGCACGATGGTGCCCAGCAACGCCATGACCGACGGACCGAACAGGATCGCACCCAAACCGGTACCGGTGGCGTGGGAACAGCTTCCGGTCACTGACGGCAGCTTGAGCGCCGACAGGATAAAGGCATAAGCCCCGGACGCCGCCAACAACAACTTGACTTGCGGTTGTTCCCGCATCAAACGATTGACCCGATAGGCGCTGACCACGACGAACGGCAAGGAAATCGCCGTCCACGCGGCCGCGTGCAGGGAGGTAAAAAACCTTCGGCAATATGCATGATGAACCTTCCTGAATAAGCAGCGATCAGGAGGGCATCTGGGAAAACGGCACCGCAAGCTGTGACGACGGACGCACTGGCTGGAGATGGTCTGTAATCCCGGAGCACCCCGCCCGGAATCCAACTGGCAACCGTCATGGGCAGGTCTCCTGGCTCACAGGTCTTCGTCGTTCGCCCAGCCTTCCCAGTCTTTGGGACCAGTGGCGCAGCAGAGGCACGACTCGCTGTTTACAGTTGCGGGGGCAGCCCTGGAATTGGCGACCCGAGAGTCACCGCACCAGATTCCCTTTTCATCTCCACTGAGCGGATCGCCCGTGGAGAACCACATGTCGTTTGTGGGTTTCATGCTAGCGCCGAGAACGGTGGGGCGTCAACTTCATCGATCCGACCACCGCCCGATTCCACCCGACGGCGTGCCCGCGACGAGGCGTCCGAACTTGGCCGTCTCGTTTCCACAACGCCAAGCGGATTGTTATAGTGCGGGTTCTTCGCAACCCATCACGATCCTCATGAAGACCCCTTCCCTGATGGTGCAGGGCTGCACCTCCGACTCCGGCAAGAGCACCCTGGTGGCGGCTTTGTGCCGCATCCTGCATCGGCGCGGCGTGCGTGTGGCGCCCTTCAAGCCGCAGAACATGGCGCTCAACGCGGCGGTGACCGTGGATGGCGGCGAGATCGGCCGCGCCCAGGCTTTGCAGGCCCTGGCCGCCGGCCTGGAACCGCATACCGATTTCAATCCGATCCTGCTCAAGCCCAGCACCGACCGACAGGCACAGGTCATCATTCACGGCCGGGTGGCCACCCAGCTCGATGCCCAGGCTTATCACGCCTACAAGCCACGGGCCATGCCGGCGGTGCTGGCCTCGTGGGAACGGTTGTGCGCGCGCTACCAATGCGTGGTGGTCGAAGGCGCCGGCAGTCCGGCCGAAATCAATCTGCGTGATCATGACATCGCCAACATGGGCTTTGCGGAAGCGGTCGATTGCCCGGTGCTGCTGGTCGCGGATATCGACCGGGGCGGCGTGTTCGCCCACCTGGTCGGCACGCTCGAACTGCTCTCCGCCAGTGAGCGCGAGCGCGTCGTCGGTTTCGTGATCAACCGCTTTCGCGGCGATCTGGCTATCCTCATGCCCGGCATCGACTGGCTGGAACGCCGCACGGGCAAACCGGTGTTCGGGGTACTACCCTACCTGCACGGGCTTTATCTCGACGCCGAGGATGCGCGCGCCAGCAGCGTTTTCGAGTCCAGCCCACCTCGCCTCACGGTCGTAGCGCCGGCCTATCCTCGGCTCTCCAATCACAACGACCTCGATCCCTTGCGCCTGCATCCCGAGGTCGATTTTCGGTTCATCTCTCCTTCGGAGACGCCGCCGCCAGCCGATGTGGTGGTATTGCCCGGCTCCAAGGCGGTGCGCGCCGATCTGGCTTGGCTGCACGCCCACGGCTGGGAGGATTATTTGAAGCGCCATCTGCGTTATGGCGGCAAACTGATCGGTCTGTGCGGTGGCATGCAGATGTTGGGCAAGGCGCTGCACGATCCGCTGGGCCTGGAGGGCGAAGCAGGCAGCGTGGCCGGACTCGGCATGCTCGATTTGACCACGACCTTGGGCGAAACCAAGCAGTTGCGCCAAGTCAGCGGGCACCTGTGCCTGCCGGACGCACCAGCGTTTATCGGCTACGAAATCCATCAAGGCTTGAGCCACGGCCCGGCGCTCGAACAACCCGCCGTGCGTCTGGACGATGACGGGCGCGGCGATGGCGCGCAAAGTCCCGACGACCAAATCCTTGCGACCTATTGCCACGGTCTGTTCGATCATCCAGACGCCCTGGCTGCGTTGCTGCGCTGGGCCGCGCCAAAGACCGGGGACGCCACGCCTTTCTTGCGCGTCGACCCGCTGGCCCGCCGCCAAGCCGACCTAGACCGACTGGCCGATGCCGTCGAAGCAGCCCTCGACATGGACAAAATACTGGCGCTGCTGATCGGAACCGACGTTTCCCCCCATCGACCGGATCCGCTGCCCAAATGAACGATGCATTCGACACCGCCGACCACCGGCACGCGCAACGCATGGCGCGCAAGAAAATCGTGATCGACGACAAGAAAGCCGCAGCCACTCAAGCGCGCGGGGTGGTAGTCCTGCATACCGGTTGCGGCAAGGGTAAATCCACCGCCGCCTTCGGCGTGCTGGCGCGCGCGCTCGGCCACGGCCAGACCGCCGCCGTCGTGCAGTTCGTAAAAAGCCGCGCCGACACCGGCGAGGCCCTGTTCTTCCGCGATCACCCGCGCGTGCATTGGCACGTCATGGGCGCGGGATTCACCTGGGAAACCCAGGACCCGACGCGTGACGCCGCCGCCGCGCGGGCGGCCTGGGAGCAAGCTGTGCATTATCTGAGCGATGACACGCTCGACCTGCTGATCCTCGATGAGATCACCTACGCCTTCAAATACGGTTGGCTGGACGCGCCGGAGGTGATCGCGGCCTTGCATGCCCGGCCACCGATGCAACACGTCCTGCTCACCGGCCGGGCCGCGCCGCCCGCGCTGATCGCGGCCGCCGACACGGTGAGCGACATTGCCCTGGTCAAGCACGCCTTCCAGGCAGGCGTACCGGCCATGCCGGGGCTGGAATTCTGATGCCGCGCTGCCCCGCGCTGTTCGTGGCGGCGCCCGCCTCCGGTCAAGGCAAGACCACCGTCACCGCCGCGCTGGCCCGCCTGCACGCCCGGCAAGGACGCACCGTGCGCCTCTTCAAGTGCGGACCGGACTTTCTCGATCCACAGATCCACCAATTCGCCAGTGGTCAGCCTTGCCATACCCTCGATCTCGGCATGTGCGGCGCGGCTGATGCCGCATGGCGATTGGCGGCCGCTGCGGAAACGGCCGACCTGATCCTGATTGAAGGGGTAATGGGGCTTTTCGACGGCCAGCCTTCGGGCGCCGATATCGCTCGCCAATTCGGCGTACCGGTGATGGCGGTGATCAATGCCCGCGCCATGGCTCAGACCTTCGGAGCACTAGCCCACGGCCTGGCCACCTTTCAGCCCGATCTGCCGTTTTCCGGGGTGCTGGCCAATCATGTCGGTGGTACCGGTCACATCGAATTACTACGCGCTAGTCTGCCGCCCGGCCTGCGTTTTTACGGCGCCATCCCCAGAGATGCCGAGGCGGCGCTGCCCGAGCGCCATTTGGGCTTGTTGCAAGCCGGCGAAATTACCGATCTCGGACAACGCCTGGATCGCATCGCCGATCATCTCGCCGCCACCGGCGCGGCGGAATTGCCCCCTCTGGTGGAATTCCCCGCCACCCCGGCGCCGGTCGTGCCGCCGCTGCTGTCCGGTCGGACCATCGCCATCGCCCACGATGCCGCCTACGGCTTCCTCTACCCGGCCAATCTCGACACCTTGCACGCCTTGGGTGCCCGGCTCGAATTTTTCTCGCCACTGGCTGGCGATGCCCTACCCGCCTGCGACGCGGTCTGGCTGCCCGGTGGCTATCCCGAGTTGTACGCGACTGAACTGGCGACGCGGCGCGAGCTGTGGACGGCGCTGTCGACCCATGTCACCGCCGGCCGTCCCGTACTGGCTGAGTGCGGCGGCATGATGAGTCTGTTTACCCAGTTGCGCGATCAAAGTGGCCATGTTCACACGCTGGGCAACCTTTTACCCGGCGAGGTGGTCATGCAACCCCGGTTGTCGGCGCTCGGCACCCAAACCGTCACCCTGCCGGAAGGGGATTTTCGCGGCCACACCTTCCACTACTCGAAGGCAAGCACGTCATTGACGCCCATTGCCCAGGCCACGCCGTTCTCGACTCGTCGGCATGGGCAGGCCGGCGAAGCAATCTATCGCCAGCAACGGCTGACGGCGAGTTATCTGCACCTTTATTTTCCGTCGAACCCGGTGGCCACCGCGCGCTTGTTCCTGCCTTGACCCCGCCGATGTTGGCTTGCTCGCAAGTACGGCCCTTGGAAAAAAACCGGGCACGAATCGATCAACCCTGACTGACCTGTTTCAGTCAGGTCACGAGAAACCGATCAGGTGGCAAACGGCATGTTGATTCTCGGCATTGAAACATCCTGCGACGAAACCGGCGTGGCGCTTTACGACAGCGAGCGGGGTCTGCTGGCGCACGCGCTGCACAGCCAGGTCTCGCTGCACGCCGAATATGGCGGAGTAGTACCGGAACTGGCCTCGCGCGATCATGTGCGCAAGCTGTTGCCGCTGCTGCGGGAAATCCTCCAGCGAGCGGGCGCTTCTCCAAACGCGATCGAAGGCGTGGCTTACACCCGTGGGCCGGGGCTGATCGGCGCGCTGCTGGTAGGCGCGGCCATCGGTCGCGGCCTGGCCTGGACTTGGAATATTCCTGCCATCGGTGTGCATCACATGGAAGGGCATCTGCTGGCACCAATGCTGGAACCGGAACCACCGGAATTTCCGTTCGTGGCGCTGCTGGTGTCCGGGGGCCATTCGCTGCTGGTGGAAGTGGATGGCGTCGGTCGGTATCGCATTCTGGGCGAGTCGGTGGACGATGCCGCCGGCGAGGCGTTCGACAAGACCGCGAAACTGCTGGGCTTGCCGTATCCTGGCGGGCCGGCGCTGGCCCAGCTGGCGGAACAGGGCGACCCGCAACGGTTTCGTTTCCCCCGGCCGATGACCGATCGACCCGGCTGCGATTTCAGTTTCAGCGGGCTGAAGACCGCCGCCATCAACACCTGGCGAGGATTGGAACCAACGCCGGCGAACCGAGCCGACGTGGCGCGCGCCTTCGAGGATGCGGTGGTGGACACGCTGGCGATCAAATGCCGACGAGCGTTGCAAGCCACCCGATTACGACGGCTGGTGGTAGCTGGCGGCGTGGGCGCCAACCGGCGGTTGCGGGAGCGGTTACGTGAACTGGTCGCGGAACTCGGGGGACAGGTTTACTACCCCCGGCTGGAATTCTGCACCGACAACGGCGCAATGATCGCCTATGCCGGTTGGCGACGATTGACGGCGGGCCAGCGTGAAGGGATGGCGATCGAGGTGCTGCCGCGCTGGCCGCTGGACAGTTTGCCGGCAGTGGATTGAGAAACCCCGCAAGACGACGCCGACTCAGGGTCGTTTTTCGAAAAGATTGTTCGCCAAGCGCCGGATCAAATTGCCATGGGCCAGGCATTCACGCCATTCCCGCGGGATGTCGTCGACCCCATAATATGCGCCGGCCAACTGCCCGAAGATGGCGGCGGTGGTATCGGCGTCATAACCCAGATTCACCGCCAGCAAGCTACCTTCCCGAAAATCCGAAGACCGGTTGAACGCCCACAGCGCCGCCTCAAGCGATTCCACGACATAGCCGCTCCCGAAGACTTCATTCTGCCTTTTCCGCTTGAAGGAACCGGCGGCGACTTTATCGATCTCGGGACATAACGGCTCTTGCTCCCAAAGATGGGCAACAGGCGTATATCGCGGTGAAAGCAGCTCTTCCTTGGCGACCCCTTGCAGCGCACCAATCAGCAGTCCCGCGAAGTATCGGCACGCATCCAGGCAAGTCGTGGCGCCATGGGTCGTTCGCGAACTCTCCGCGCTAAGCTGGATGGCGGTTCTGGGCTTGGACGCGAAGAACAGGGGAACCGGCGCCAGACGCATGAGACTGCCGTTCCCGGCCGAGTAAGGACTGGTGGGACCGGAAAATGGGTCTCCAGTGTGAGCATAGCGCCGCAAGGCCTGGGAAACCGTATTGCCGATATCGAAACAGCGACCATTGCTGCTGAGATACCCTTCGCCCCACCATCGGGTATATCGCTCCATTTGATCGCGCGCGTCGAACGCGCGGCGAACGACGAGGCTTTCCGCGAGGCAAAGCGCCATCGAAGTGTCATCCGTCCATTGACCTTTTTCCAGCTTGAATGGCCCGCCTCCGACCATGTCCGTCAAGGGCACGAAACTGCCAGGCACCTTGAATTCGACCGTTGTCCCCAAGGCGTCGCCCGCAGCCAGTCCCAATAAACATCCTTCGTAACGTAATCGCATTGCAAGCACCAACTTTAATTCGACATTCCAAGCGACCGCCCCGGTGTCGTGAAGTTAAAAAAGCGACAAGTTGCGTGCACAACCTGCCTGGAAACCATCAATAGCCTAAAGTCGGGTAAGTGCCCTGATACCGGGCTTGGCCGCGTTGGGTTTAAACACGGCATCAGTGCCGTACCGACAACTGGAAGCGCCGACCGTCCTGACGCAGGATCGCGCCATCACGGACCACGCTTTCCAGCACCGGCCCCTCGCTCAGCCGCTCGCCTTCCCGATAGTGTCGGCCATTGATGACCACAAAGCGTTTATCGGGATCGGCGCTGTAGATGTGAATATCGAGATTGAGGGCGGGCATGCCGCGCCGGTCGGCGGCGGGCAGCGGTTCCGGCGGCATCAGTTCCGGTACGGGCGCGATGGTCACGGAGCCGGGCACGATTGGCCAAGCCGGCTTCTGGTGCTTCTCCCGACTGGCCGGAGCGACAATCGGGCGCACGGGTTCGGACTCGACCGTTTGGCCGACCGCCTCCTTGCTGGACACGGCAGGCGTTCCATCCTTCTCCGATGCCGCTGACGTGGATGGCGGGGAACGGGGTGGTGCGGGCGTGGCGGCTGGAACGGCTGCCGCCGGGGCGGCGACGGACGCGGACTGGGGCACCGGCTGGGATCGACCAAGGAAGAAAGCCAGCAACAGGGCATTGAGCCCAAGCGCCAGAACCGTCACGCCGTACCAAAACCGGCGACTCCGTGTCGGTTCCGTCAAGGGTGGCACGGCGGTCAGCGTCGGTGGCTGACCGAGATGGCGTTCCTGTTCCGCCTTGCGCAACGCATCGAGGATATAAGACATCTCACCGATCCTGAGCGGGTTGATCGAGCGCGGGCGTATCGGGAGTGGGAGTCAGGTTGTTCAGCAATACCAGCGTCCGTCCACCCGCCAAGCCGTCGGGTTGCAAACCGTTATCCTGCTGAAAGACCCGCAACTGCTTGCCAAGAGCGCTATCGAAGGTTGCGGACAGCGGTTCGGGACTGGGTTGGTCCGCCGCCAGTGCCAACCGCCGGCGCAGCCAACGTACCGCCTCGCCGGTATTGCCTGGACCGATCAGGAGCAGGTCGATTTGCGGTCGCCACAACAACAGGTACTGACCAGTCCACAACGGCGCGAGTTGCGCGAGCGGCACAGTGACCGCCTGGCCGGCGATCTCCAGCGTCGCCTCATCCCCTTTCAGCGTTCGCAGCAGCGCCGCCGTCGGAATACCGCCGGGGTTGATGGTCAGCCGCAACACGGCGGGGCGGTTGAAACGACGCAACATGTCCCAGTCGTCGCGGCCAGTCAAGCAGCGTAAGTCCTGGGTTTTGACCCATTCGCAGAACGCCGCGCCGGCACCCGGCGTTTGGGTGACGCCCCAGACCGCCAGCAGTCGGTTGTTAGTATCGTCTTCCCGGAACCGGCGTAACAGACTGACCAGCGCCAGCGGGTCTGAAGCGGCTGAAGCGGCTGAAGCGGGAACCGGGCCAGCGGACGTTGTCGTGGGCGGTTGCGATGGGGCCGGATCGACGACTGGTGACGGAGTTGGGTCGACCGGCGGTGGCTTGGCGTGCGACAACCAGAACCCGAAGCCGATCATGCCCAAGCCCGCCAGTCCGGTGCCCAGCGCCAACCAGGGTCGAACCCGTTGTTTGCGGGCACCATCGGACGCGGGTTTCGGAACCGCCGGGCGGATCGGGATCATGCGCTGTAACGCCTGCCAGAAAGCCAGCATGCGTCCACCCGTGCCCTCACCGCGCAGGGCTTCCCGGGCCGCCCGACGGACCGTGCCAGCGGTCACGCGCCGCACGCCCTGACTGTAGGCACCGAGCAGGGCACGGTCGCTGATCACGTTGATCAAGCGTGGAATGCCGCCGGAGCAGCGATGCACCGCCCGCCGTGCCCCGCTTGTGAATAAATCCGCCCGCCCGCCGGCTATCCGCAAGCGATGGTCGATGTAGGCGGCGGTTTCCCGGCTATCCAGCGGCGACAAATGGTGACGGGCGGTGATGCGCTGGGCCAGTTGCCGCAAATCCGGTCGCGCCAGTAGTCGACGCAGCTCCGGTTGACCGACCAGGATGATTCGCAACAGCTTGTGCTTGGCGGTTTCCAGATTGGTCAGCAGGCGGATTTGTTCCAGCACCTCGCGGCTCAGATTCTGGGCCTCGTCGATGATCAGCACCGTGCGACGGCCGGCGGCATGGGTACGCAGCAGGTGCTCGTTGAGGGCGTCCAGCAATGGTTTGAGGGTTTGGTGTTCACGCGGGTAGGACGCGCCCAGTTCGTCGCAGACGACCGCCAGCAATTCCTCGACCGTCAGCCGGGGGTTGAGACACAGCGCAATGTCCACTCCGTCCAGTCGTTGTTCCAGCAGCGCACGGACCAGGGTGGTCTTGCCGGTGCCGACCTCACCGGTTAGTTGCACGAAACCGCCGTCCTCGTCAGTGCCATACAGCAGATGGGCCAGCGCCTCCTGATGATGGCGGCTCGGATAGACATAACTGGGATCGGGCGTGATGGCGAAAGGAGGCTCTCGTAGCCCGAAATATGCCGCATACATCCTTACACCTCGCCGTAGCGCGCGCCGGCGCCGATCCAGCGCCGGATCAACGGTTCCACCCGTTCGGGGTGATCGCGCAGCAGCCGGTCGGCGGCATAGCGGGCGGCATTCAATAGATCCTGATCACGCAACAGATCGGCCACCCGCAGGCTTTGTTCACCGGTCTGGCGGGTACCGAGCACCTCGCCGGGACCGCGCAACTCCAGATCGCGGCGGGCGATTTCGAAGCCGTCGTGGCATTCCCGCAGCACCGCCAGCCGGGCGTGCGCCGTCTGCGACAGCGGTGGCCGATACAGCAGCACGCAACTGCTGGCGGTGGCGCCGCGCCCGATCCGGCCCCGTAACTGGTGCAATTGCGCCAAACCCAGCCGCTCGGCGTTCTCGATGATCATCAGGCTGGCGTTGGGCACGTCCACGCCGACTTCGATCACCGTGGTGGCGACCAGCAGATCCAGTTCGCCAGCCTTGAACGCCGTCATCGCCGCTTCCTTGGCCGCCGCAGGCAGCCGGCCATGCGCCAAGCCGATCCGCAGTTCCGGCAACCGCTCTGCTAGGTACTCTGCGGTGACCGTCGCCGCCTGGCATTGCAGCGCTTCGGATTCCTCGATCAGCGGGCAGACCCAGTAGGCTTGCCGGCCGTCGCGGCAGGCTCGGCGAATGCGCTCGATCACCTCGTCGCGGCGGCTGTCGGGCGCGGCCACCGTGGTGACCGGCAGGCGGCCCGGCGGCAATTCGTCGATGGTCGAAGTATCGAGATCGGCGTAGGCGCTCATGGCTAAAGTACGCGGAATCGGCGTTGCGGTCATGATCAACTGGTGCGGACAGCGTCCGCCAACCCGGCCCTTCTCGCGCAAAGCCAGCCGCTGATGGACGCCGAAACGATGCTGTTCGTCCACGATCGCCAGCGCCAGTTCGGCGAAGACGACCGCCTCCTGAAACAACGCGTGGGTGCCGACCGCGACCTGCACCGCACCGCTGGCCAACCGCTCCAACGCCAACCGCCGGGCCTTGCCGGTCAGTCGCCCGGTCAGCCAGGCCACTTCGATTCCCAACGGTTCCAGCCAGGTTCGCAGGTTGCGGTCGTGCTGTTCCGCCAGCAGTTCGGTGGGAGCCATCAGCGCCGCCTGGGCACCACTTTCCACCGCCCGCAGCGCGGCGGCGGCGGCCACCACGGTCTTGCCGGAGCCGACATCGCCCTGCAACAGGCGTAGCATGGGCCGGGGCTGGGCCAGGTCGGCGGCGATTTCCGCCAGCACCCGCTGCTGAGCGGCGGTAAGCGCAAAGGGCAGCCGCTCCACGAAGCGCTGGCATAGTCCACCACCGGCCAGCGGCGGCGCGGCCTGGCGACGGGTGCTTTCGCGCAACCGGCGCAGACTGAGCTGATGGGCCAGCAGTTCCTCGAAAGCCAATCGCCGCCGGGCCGGATGGCGACCGCTCTCCAATTCCGCCACCGGCGTATCGACCGGCGGTTGGTGCAACAGCCGTACCGCCTCGGCGATGGGCGACAATTGCAGTTGGGCCAGCAGCACCGGTGGCAACCACTCCGGCAGCAGCACCGCCGAATCCAACTGCTCCAGTGCCTGTTCGGCCAAGCCGCGCAGGGTGAATTGCTGTAGGCCGGCGGTGGCGGGATAGATCGGGGTCAGCCGGTTTTCCACCGGTGGCGGGTCCGCGTCGAGCCGACGGCATTCGGGATGGATCATTTCCAACCCGCCGCCGTAGCTGGCGCGGACCTCGCCGAAACAGCGCAACCGCGTGTCCGGCTGGCCAAGCCACTGCCGCTGGGCGGGGCTGAAATGAAAAAAGCGCAGGGTCAGAATGCCCGTGCCGTCGCTCAGCCGACAGAGCAGGCAACGCCGGCCGCGCGTCGTCACCTCGCTGCTGCTGGCCACCACCGCTTCAACCTGCGCCTCCATGCCGGGCTGCAACTGGCTGATGGCGGTGAGGCGGCCACGGTCCTGATAACGCAGAGGGAGGTGGAGCAGCACATCGGCGGCGGTATGCAGGCCCAATCGCCGCAAGCGCTCGGCCAGCTTCGGCCCGACGCCCCGCAGCGCGGTGATCGGCAAGGGTTCGACAAACATCGGCCGTGCCGCGTCTCGCACGGTTGATCCTTCGATCATGGCGTCGATGGCGGCCTCTCCAGGTTCAGCGCCACCACACGATCGCGGCCCAGTGGATTCGAACTCCGCGATTAATCTTGCAGCGCCAGCACCGCATCCATCTCCACTTGCGCGCCGCGCGGCAGGGCCGCGACTCCGATCGCCGCCCGCGCTGGATAGGGCTCCTGGAAATACTCGGCCATGATCTGGTTGACCAGCGCGAAATGGCCAAGATCGGTCAGAAACACGTTGAGTTTGACCGTGTCGGCCAGACTGCCGCCAGCGGCGCGAGCCACCGCCGCCAGATTGTCGAACACTCGGTGGATCTGTGCCTCCATGCCGCCGTCGACCAGTTGCATGGTGGCGGGGTCTAGCGGAATCTGGCCGGACAGGTAAACGGTGCGGTCAACCTTGACCGCCTGGGAATAGGTGCCGATGGCGGCGGGAGCATGATCGGTCTTGATGATTTCACGAGGCATGATGGAATGTCTCTCGGTGTGTGCTTCGGCGGGTATTCTTCGGCAAAACAGCGCTCGGGTTCAAGCGCGCTCCTCTTTCCTTGGGGAGCATCGCGGCGAGACCGTCAGCCGCGCCGGGCCAGCTTCAGCGTTTCCGGCAGGGTACGCAACTGGCGCATCACCCGGGCCAGTTGCGCCCGATCACGGACATTGAGCAGCAGGTGAACGGTGGTGGTGGTGCCGTCTCGTTCCGTGGTGTTGATGGTCTCGATATTGGTGTCGGTGGCGGAAATGGCGGCGGCGATGGTGGCCAGCACCCCGCGTTTGTTAGCCACTTCGAGCCGCAGTTCGGCGCTGAAGTCGGCGCCGGATTGTTCTTCCCATTCCACCTCGATCCATTTCTCGGGATTTTTCTTGTAGCTGGCGACGTTTTTGCAATTATCCCGGTGGATGACGATGCCACGCCCGGCGTTGAGATAACCGATGATGGGATCGCCCGGCAACGGCCGACAGCACTTGCCGAAACCGACCACCGTACCCTCGGTACCCTTGATCAGCAAGGGCTGGGCATCGATGTCCTCCGGCGGACGGACTTCGTCCTCGCCATCTTCCGGCAGCAGCCGCTTGGCGATCAGCGCCGCAAATCGGTTGCCCAGGCCGATATCGGCCAGCAGACCGTTGAAATCGCTCAGGTTGAACTCTCGCAGCAGCGTTTGGACTCTTTCCGCCGGCAGTTCGCCCAACCCGCCGATGCGTCCGACCAATGCTTTTTCCAGCAACCGCTTGCCGAGCAGGACCGCTTCCTCGCGCCGCAAGTGTTTGAGGTAATGGCGAATGCTGGAGCGGGCCTTGGCGGTGACCACGAAGTTGAGCCAGGCGGGATTGGGGCGGGCGGTGGGCGTAATGATCACTTCGACGGTCTGGCCGGTGGTCAACGGGGTACGCAGCGGCACCAGTCGCCGGTCCACCTTGGCACCCACGCAGGTATTGCCGACATCGGAGTGGATGGCGTAGGCGAAGTCCACCGCGGTGGCGCCGCGCGGCAGATCGATGATCTCGCCGCGCGGGGTGAACACGTAGACCTCGTCGGGGAACAGATCCACCTTGACGCTTTCCAGGAATTCCACCGGATTGCCGGCGCGGCGCTGCATGTCCAGCAGCTTTTGCAGCCATTCGCGGGCGCGCTGCTGGGTGTGGCTACCCTGGCCGTCGCCGGATTTGTAGCGCCAGTGCGCGGCGACGCCGACCTCGGCCATGACATGCATTTCCTCGGTGCGGATCTGCACTTCGATCGGGACGCTGTTGGGGCCGAACAGCACCGTGTGCAGCGATTGATAGCCGTTGGCCTTGGGGATGGCGATGTAGTCCTTGAACCGGTTCATGTAGGGCTTGTACAGGTTATGCATCACCCCCAGCACCCGATAGCAGGTGTCCACGATATCGACCACGATCCGCACCGCATAGACGTCGTACACATCCTTGAAGGGCAGGCGCTTGTCGCGCATTTTCCTGTATATGCCCCACAGGTGCTTGCCGCGACCCATGACCCGAGCCTGAATCTTTTCCTCTTCGAGGCGGGTCTGAATGCGGCTTTCGAGCTGACCGACGATCTCGCGGCGGTTGCCGCTCAGCCTGCGCACCGCTTCCTGCAATACCCGGAAGCGCAGCGGGTGCAGGTGGCTGAAGCCGAGGTTTTCCAACTCCTGACGCAGGTGGTTCATGCCCAACCGGCCGGCGATGGGCGCGTAGATTTCCAGCGTTTCGCGAGCGATGCGGCGGCGCGACTCCGGGCGCATGGCGCCGAGAGTGCGCATGTTGTGCAGGCGGTCGGCCAGCTTGATCATGATCACCCGCAGATCCTTGGCCATGGCCAGGAACATCTTGCGGAAGTTTTCGGCCTGCGCCTCCAGTTTGGAGTTGAACTGAATCTGGGTCAGCTTGCTGACACCGTCCACCAGATCGGCGACCTCCGGTCCGAAGCGGGCGCTGAGCTGCTCCTTGCTGTAATGGGTATCTTCAATGACATCGTGCAGCAAGGCCGCCTGCAGCGTGATGTAATCGAAGCGGACGTTGGCGAGAATGCGGGCCACCGCCAACGGGTGAAAGATGTAAGGTTCGCCGCTCTTGCGGTAGATGCCGGAATGCGCCTCGGCGGCGAAGCCGCAGGCGTCGCGCAAGCGCTCGACCTGGTCCGGTTCGAGGTATCCGCCGGCGATGGCGCAGAGGTCGTCGATGCGAAGACGCAAATCGTCCAGCCATTCGTCGTCGACAGCCAGTTTTCGCAACGGCTGCTGGCTGCCGTCCCGGACTTCCCACAACGTCGCGCTCAGCAAGATCGGGTTCTCCTGATAAGGTTGGAAACCGGTACTGTCAACCCGGCTCGGGCGGAGGCTCGTTGTGGACGGCAGGCGGCGACTCGGCCTTGGGAGCGGCGTGCATCTGGCGGTATTTTTCCTGGATCAGATGATCGATCTTGCCTTCGGCCAGCTCCCGCAACGCAACGACGGTGGGTTTGTCGTTTTCCCAGGGGACCAGCGCTTCCCGCCCTAGCGCCAGATCGCGGGCGCGGCGCGCGGCGATCAGCACCAGTTCGAAGCGGTTATCCACCCGATCCAAACAGTCTTCAACGGTGATTCGAGCCATGTCAGCAATTGCTCCGGGTTCAATATCGGAAGTGGGAACCGAGTATATTAGTTAAAACAAATAATTAAGACAACAGCGACCGAAGCAGATCCCGCTGCCGCTCCAGTTGCGCCACCCGACGCTGGCGTTGGGCGATCACGATGGCGCGCAGTGCGTCCAGCGCCACCGCGAATTGATCGTTAACCACCAGATAATCGAACTCGGCGTAGTGCGACAGTTCGTCCAGCGCCGCCGCCATGCGCTGTTCGATGATCTCGGGGCCATCCTGGCCGCGCCCCGCAAGACGCTCACGCAGGGCTTTCCGGGATGGCGGCAGAATGAAAATCGTCGTGCTGTCCGGCCACAGTGCCCGCACTTGGCGAGCACCCTGCCAGTCAATTTCCAGGACCACATCCCGCCCGGCTTGCAACTGGGACATGACTGCGGCGCGACTGGTACCGTAGCGGTGGCCGAATACCTGAGCCTGTTCCAGGAACGCGTCCTCGGCGATCATCCTGGCAAAGGCGTCGGGGGACACGAAGTGGTAGTGGACGCCATCGCGCTCGCCGGGACGATGCGGTCGAGTGGTGTGGGAGACCGAGACGACGACATCCGGCGTGGTTTCCACCAGGCTTTTGACCAAGCTGGTTTTGCCCGCTCCGGAGGGGGCGGCGACGATGTACAGGGTTCCGGCGTTCATTTCAAACTCACTGACTTTGGACCGTGAAAATTGGCGCATCGTTCGGAGCCGGCTTCAGGCGCGCAAGCGGAGCGAACCGCCGCTTGCTAGTGTGTTTAGGGATGATGTCATGAATCCGGCCTGGATCAAAGCCCGCGCGCCGGAGAGTTCGAGCATCATGAATGCTGTGTGCCGTGGCCGTCCACGTTAAACTAGCCGTGCTGACTTTCCAACGGGATGGTGGACATGCGAGGTTTCGGGCCGCGGGCGCTGGCGCCGCGCGATGGTTGGGACTGGCTGACGCAGGCCTGGCGGTTGATGCGGCGGCGACCGTGGCTGTTCGTGGTCGTGGCCCTGTTCGCGCCGGCCGGCAGCGCCTTGTTGCTGGCGCTGCCGATCTGGCACTGGTGGCTACCCCCGCTGGGCGCCTGGGTCACGCTGATCGCCACCGTATTCTGTTACGGCCTGCCGTCGAGCCTGACGGTGACTCTGGCCTGCGCCCTGGCCCGCGCCGCCAACCGCAAGCAACCGCCGGCGCCTCGGCAACTGTTCAACTGGACCGCCCTCAAGGCGCTGGGTAAGACCAGCCTGTTTCTGTTCATGCTGCTGTTGCAGGGCTATCTGGTGGTCTACTGGGTACAGGATCAACTGTTGCCAGCGGACTTCGCCACCCTGGCCGACGGAGCGCCCGGAATGCCTCCAACGACCTTCGGCGTGGCCAGCACCGTGTTGGGGACGCAGCTCAGCGTGCTGGGTGGCGTCCTGCTGGTTTTGCAGGTACTGCTCACCTGGTTTGCCATCCCACTGAAATTGTTCCGCGAACTGCCGTTGTCGGCCTGCTGGCGGCATAGTGCACTGGCCATGCAGCTCAATCCGTGGCTGTTTCCGGTGCTGGGCCTAGCTGGGCTGGTGCTGGTGGTGCTGCCGTTTTTCGGTTTTTTTTCCATCCCCGCCCAAGTGCTGGCGCTGCCGCTACCGGTCTATCTGGGAGCGCTGCTATACGTGGCCTGGAACGATGTGTTTCAGGGCGGCCTCGAAAACGAGGAGATCGTCGAACTCACCGCCAACTGGCAAACCAGCGTCAGTGGCGGATCAGTGTCGCGTCGATCCCGCGCGGCGCCAGACTGAGGTCGCGGCGGCTTCCACCAACCGGACAGGAACGATGGCCCGAGTTGCGGCGCGTGCGGCAATCGCAGGGCCTAATCCGCCCACTCATGCACCGGTTTGCCGCTCCGCTGCCGCTCCAGATACGCCAAAGTCAGTTCGTTCAGGTTCGGCCCGTGGCGAGCAAGGAAACGCCGCTGCCAATCCGAGCCGGTACGGCCGCTGTCCACCCGCGCCGCGACGATACCCAGATACTCGTCCGCATCCGCCGCGTCGATCTCCAACGCCCGGAGTCCCCGCCGAGCCAGCGGCAACAACTCTTCCAGCAGCAATTGTTGCAGTGATGCGCGCCGACCGTTCAACCACACAATCTCGGCCCGCAACCCATCTTGCGCCGCCGCATAGAAATTCGCCCGGCTCATGGCGAAAGGCAACGCGACCGGTACCGACGGCGTCGCTCGTGCCAGCGCATGAACCAACCCATGGTACAGCGCCGCGTTGGCGATCAAATCGGGAATGCTGGGACCGGCTGGCATCGCCCGGTGTTCGATGCGCAGATGTGGCGTGCCATCGGCCTCGAAACCCAGCAGTGGCCGGTTCCAGCGCCAGATCGTGCCGTTGTGCAGGCGCAGATGCGGCAGTCGCTCGGCCGGTTCCGCGCTCAGGTCGACCGGCAACAGCGGCGGGTAGTGCGCCAGGTTTTCCGTGAACAATTCCAGCAGCGAAGCCTTGACATAGTCGTTGCCGAAGGTCACTCGGCGATAGGCCGGATTATTGGAACTGGCGCCACCGGGCAGATCCACACCCTGTTCGAACAGCCGGATGCGGGTTTCTTCCCAAAGCACCTTGCCGAACAGCAGCGGCGAGTTGGCGGTGGCGGCCACCAGTGGCGCCGACAGCGCCAGCGCGGCGTTGAAGAAGACGGCGGCCTGGTCGGGCGCGACTTGCAAGTGCGCCTGAAACGAAGTGGTGGCGGCTTCCAGCATCACGTCGGGATGGGAAAGGCACAGGGTTTCCGCGCCGTGGATGGCCAATTGCATCGGCTGGCCGTGCCGCCGCCGCAGGATCTGATCGTTGATGGCTCGGTAACGCTCCCGGTCCGACATGTGTTCCACGGTCAGATCGGTGTCGCGTAAAGTCGGCAGAATACCGATCAGCGCCACGGTGGCGTCCAGTTCGGCCGCGACCCGCTGGCAGCGCCGCCACAGACTTTCGAGGTTGTCGTGCATCCGTCGCAGCGCGCCGCCGCCCAGCGCCAACGGTGGGGTGTTGAGTTCGATGTTGAAGACACTCAGTTCCGGCACCACCAGCGGATCGGCCATCCGCTCCAGAAACGCCTGGTTGAGCGGCACCGGCTGGCCAGTCCGATCCACCAGCCACGCCTCGACCTCGAATCCGGCAATGCCGCTGACCGGGGTAAAACGCCGTTCTCGCAACCAGTCGCGCAGGATGGCCGTTTCCCGACGCAGCCGTTCCCCAAACCGCTCGAAATCCCGGTGGGTAAATTCGGATTGGGAGATCTCCTGACCCATGCGTGCTGCCCTCAACGTGTGCCTAGGTAAGCAAACTATAGTCGCCCGCGTTCGTCTCGCATGGTGAAACCGCGCAGCGGCAAGTCAAGATCACGCGTCAGAGCAATGGCCTGGAAGCGTTCGCCCATTTCGCCGGGTAGAGTCAACAGTTTGACCTGACGGGTCTGCTCCAGATAGCGGAGCGTGGCGGCGGGGTCCGCTTCGGCCAGCAGTTCCATGAGGCCGCAGCCGAACAGGAAGTAATTCTGAGCGGTGTAGCCGGCTACTTCCAAGCCAACGGCGAGCGCGGCATCGGCCACGGCGGTGAAGTCCACGCTGGCGGTGATGTCCTGCAAGCCCGGCAGGATCAGCGGATCGTCGTGAACGCGGTGGCGATAATGACAGAGCAAGGTGCCCGCCGCGCGCTCGGGATGATAGTAGTCCCGACGCGGATACCCGTAATCGACGAACAGCAACGCGCCCGCCGCCAACGTTCCGGCGATGGCGCGCAGCCAAGCATCCAGATGAGGAACGTATTCGGAAACGTAGCCTAACGGCAGAGGCCAGCCCAATGCCTGTTCGATACCGGCGACAGCGGCGGTGACTTCGGGATCTTCGTCGCCCTCCACCCAGTCCAGCCCCGTTTCGTTCCAGCCCACCGCCAGCCGGCGTGGCCCCGCCTCAGTGACGCGGAAGCGTTCGACCGGCAGGGCGTCCAGCACTTCGTTGCCGAGCACCACGCCGCGCAGGCCCGGATCCGGCAACGCGTCCAGCCAGACCACGCGATCGAGCAGTTCGGGCGTCCGTTCCGCCAGAGTCTGGTGTTGGCGCTGACGCAACTCGCCGCTCAGTTCCAGGATGGCGTAACGCTCCGGTAGGGCATCCAGCGCACGCAGCTCCCGCAGCAGGTCGGCGGCCATGACGCCGGTACCGGCGCCGAGTTCGAGCAGCATACCGCCCCCCAGCGCTTCCAGGATCGGCCGGCATTGACGGGCCAGACAACGCGAGAACAGCGGCGACAGTTCTGGGGCGGTGACGAAATCGCCGTCCGGGCCGAACTTGCGGGCACCGGCCCGGTAATAGCCCAGACCGGGGGCGTACAGCGCCAGATCCATGAACCGGGCAAAGGAGATGGCGCCGCCGGCCGCGGTGATTTCGGCGCGGATTTGCTCCAGCAAGCGGGCGCTGTGCGCGGCGGCGGCGGGATCTGGAGCGGGCAGGCGGTCGTGCGGACTGGAGGATAGAATCATGAGCGTTGCCGACGGAATGGATGGATGGGTTCGGAGAGCGTATCGGGATGTTTTTACCACAGGCGCTGGTTCGGGCGCAGATCCGCCGCTGGATTACTCTGGGCACCATGGTGTTTTCCTGGATACAAATCAGCGCTGCAAACAAGCTACAATTGCTCGAAAATTATGCTAGCCCTCCGACAAATTTCCCGACCCGCAACCACTCCCGATGAAAATTCCAACGATTCCGTTGCTGTTGACCGCGGTTCTGACCGTTGTTGCCGTACCGGCGCTGGCTCAGGCGCAAACGGCGGATCAGGCGCGATCCTCCGCCGCCTACATCAGCGACTTGCTGGACGTTCCGCTACGCGCGGGCGCTTCCAACCGCTACAAGATCATCGGCGCGGTGCGCAGCGGTACCGCCGTCGAAGTGCTAAGGATGGATACGGTCAAGGGCTATACCCAGATTCGCACGCCCACCGGAAGCAAGGGCTGGCTGCCTAGCGCCCAGGTCACCGACACGCCAAGCAGCCGGGAACAACTGGCCGGCGTCCGCCAGGATCTGGAGCAGTTGCGGAGTCGGCACGCGGATCTCAAGCAACATCTGGACGAGATGGTCGGCAAACCGGGAGAAGAGAACCTCAGCTATCCGCAGTTGTACGAAGAGGCGCTGCGACTGCGCCAGCAATTGGCGCAATACCGCAAGGTGTCGGCCGACACGGTGGCGATCGACGAGCGCAACAAGACGCTGCAGGAACAGGCCGTGGTGCTGGAACGGGAACTGCAACTAGTCCAGCAGGAAAATCGGGCGCTGCGCGACGACAACGACAACCTGCGGTTTTTGATGGGCGCCGTGTTGCTGGGCGCCTGCTTGTTACTGGCCGTGATGATGCCGCGCATCCGGGAGCAGCGGCGCGAACAGTGGAGCCGGTTGTGAGAAATAGGGCCAAGGAAGAACGGTGCAAGGAGCAGGACCGATCCATTCCGGGTCGAGCGGAACGCCGCATTCTGGAACAGGGTTTAGCGCTCCAGCGTCAACGTCACCGGTGTGAGCGTTTCTCGCGACTGATCATGAGCGGCCCATAGTTCGGCGAAGGTCGACCCCAACAGTGGATGGCGACGGTCGCCGGCCACCTCGGCCAACGGCCGTAGCACGAAGGCATGGCGCACGATCTCGTCGCGAGGGATGCGGGTTTCCGCCCCGCGCCACACCAGATCGCCGTAAAGCAGCAAATCCAGATCCAGCGCCCGCGGCGCGAGTTTTGGACCGCCACCGTGCTGCTGATGGGCAGCCTCGATCTCCCGCAGACCGGCAAGCACCGCCTGTACCGTCCATTCGGTTTCGAAACCCGCCACCAGATTGAGAAAATCGTCGCCGGCGAAACCGACCGCCGCGCTGGCATAGATGGTGGACAGGGTCAACGGGCCGAAGCGCCGGCGCAGTGCGGCCAGACCGGAGCGGATGTGTCGTTCCGGTTCGACGTTGCTGCCGACACCGACGTAAACCTGGACCATCGTGCCTCAGCCCCGACCGCCGCGTTCGATGACAACCCCAGCCTCGCGGGCGTCGGACGGCACGCCGGGCTTGCGTAGGGTCAACCGCAGCCAGGGCGCGGCGAATTCCCGCAGCAGCGACTCCGCAATGCGTTCGGCCAAAGTCTCCACCAACTGAAAGTCGCTGGCGGCGGCAAGCGCGGCAATCCTTTGCGCCACGGCCTGGTAATTGAGCGTATCGGCGAGCCGGTCGCTTGCCGCCGCTCGGCGGATATCGGTTCCCAGCTCCAGATCCAGCAGCAGGTCCCGGCGGGTCTGGCGTTCCCAGGGATGAACGCCGATAAGCGTTTCTATGCGCAATTCGCGGATAAAAATAATGTCCATGACGGGGCTCCCAGCGATGAATTATCTTTATAAGCCAAGGGTCGATCCGATCGGGCGGCAGTCTTCAACCCGCTCGCCTTGAGTCGGCGTCAACCGCCGCTCCGGCTCCGTCCCAGTTCCCGCTGGCTACCGTGCCGGCTTTCCGAAGTGCTTGACGACGGTATTCTATGCTCACAAACCTGTTGTTTGTCGTTCTCGGCTATCTGGCCGGTTCGATTTCCACCGCCATCCTGGTCTGTCGGGCGATGGGACTGCCGGACCCGCGCAGCGAAGGTTCGCGCAACCCCGGCGCCACCAATGTGCTGCGCTTCGGTGGCAAAAAGGCCGCCGCCATTACCCTGGCCGGAGATTTTGCCAAAGGATTGCTGCCGGTGCTGCTGGCGCGGTTGGCAGGTGTGGAGGATACCGGTTTGGCCCTGACCGCGCTGGCGGCGTTTTTGGGGCATCTATATCCGGTGTTCTTCGGCTTCGAGGGCGGCAAGGGTGTGGCGACCGCGTTCGGGGCGATACTCGGCCTCTCGTCTCTGGTGGCGCTGGCGGCATTCGCCACCTGGCTATTCATGGCCTTCGTGGTCCGCATTTCTTCGCTGTCGGCCTTGACTGCGGCGGCGTTGACCCCGTTGTTCGCCTGGGGATTCGGAGTGTCCGGTATTTCGCTCGCGGTCTTGCTGGTCATGGTGGCGCTGCTGGTCTGGCGGCACCGTTCCAACATTCGCCACCTGCTGGCCGGCACCGAGGACAAGATCGGCACCGACCGGCCGTAACCCAACCGGGCGGTGGCAACCAGTTCGTCGTCGCGCCGACAACTCATTTTTCCATCGCCGGTAAAAATCCTATAAAATTTCATGTTTCCAATTTCGCTCAATTTTCGGTTTTTCCCAGTTGCGCCACTCTGAGTACCCACGGTTGTGAACAAAAAAATCCAGCTACACTCGCGAGGAATTGCTCGCCTGCGCCCGCGGCGAACTATTCGGCCCCGGCAACGCCCAACTGCCGCTACCGAACATGCTGATGGTCGACCGCATCGTCCACATCGGCGCCGAAGGCGGTCAGTACGGCAAAGGCGAAATCGTCGCGGAATTGGATATCCACCCTGATTTATGGTTTTTCGGTTGCCATTTTATCGGCGATCCGGTGATGCCGGGTTGCCTGGGACTGGACGCCATGTGGCAACTGGTGGGATTTTTCCTGGGCTGGATGGGTGGTCAGGGGCGCGGGCGGGCGCTCGGTTGCGGTGAAGTCAAATTCACCGGCCAAGTGCGTCCCGAAGCCAGGAAATTGACGTATCACATTCACATGCGGCGGGTCATCCTGCGTAAACTGGTGATGGGCATCGCCGACGCGACCCTGGACGTCGACGGCCGGACCATTTACTTCGGTAAAGACCTGCGGGTCGGACTTTTCACCTCGACCGACGGCTTTTGAGGATGAGGACCATGAGACGAGTGGTTGTCACGGGTATCGGTATCGTGTCCAGCATCGGCAACGATCGCTGGGAAGTGCTGGAATCGTTGCGGCAGGGCCGCAGTGGTCTGGAGTACGCACCGGATTACCAGGAGATGGGCCTGCGCTCACATGTGCGCGGGCCGCTGCGAGTCGATCTGGCGGCTCAGATCGATCGCAAGGTGCTGCGGTTCATGGGCGATGCCGCCGCCTTCAATTATTTGGCTTTACGCGAGGCCATCGCCGACGCCAAATTAAGCGATGAGATGGTCTCGAACCCGCGCACCGGCCTGATCACCGGCAGCGGCGGCGGCAGCCCGCAGAACATCGTCGAAGCCGCCGATCTGCTACGCAACAAGGGCCTGAAGCGAGTCGGACCCTACATGGTGCCACGCACCATGAGCAGCACCACCACCGCCTGCCTGGCGACGCCGTTCAAGATCAAGGGCGTGAACTACAGTCTCGGTTCCGCCTGCGCCACCAGCTCGCACTGCATTGGCCACGGCGGCGAACTGATCCAGTGGGGTAAACAGGATGTGGTGTTCGCCGGTGGTGGCGAGGAACTGCACTGGAGCCTGACCCATTTGTTCGATGCCATGGGCGCGTTGTCCACCAAGTACAACGCCACGCCGCAAACCGCCTCGCGGCCCTACGACGTCAGCCGCGACGGCTTCGTGATTTCCGGCGGCGGTGGCATCGTGGTGCTGGAAGAGCTGGAGCATGCCCAGCGGCGCGGCGCGCGGATCTATGCCGAGCTGATTGGCTACGGGGCGACCTCCGACGGTCACGACATGGTGCAACCATCCGGCGAGGGCGCACTGCGCTGCATGCGGTTGGCGCTGGAAGGGGTGAACGAGCCGGTGGATTACATCAACACCCACGGCACCAGTACGCCAGCCGGCGACATCCGCGAACTGGAAGCGATCCGCGAGGCGTTCGGCGAGCGCATTCCGCCGATCAGCGCCACCAAATCGCTGACCGGTCACGCCCTGGGCGCGGCGGGCGTGCACGAAGCGATTTACTCGCTGCTGATGATGGATAATCGCTTTATCGCCGCCTCGGCCAACATCGAAACCCTCGACCCGGCGGCGGAAGGCATGCCGATCGTCCGCGAGCGGGTGGACAACGCCGATCTCAAGGTGGTGATGTCCAACAGTTTCGGCTTCGGTGGCACCAACGCCACGCTGGTATTGCGGCGGTTCGAGGCTTAAGCCGCCCGCAGATCGTCGGGAAAAAGGCCACCCGTGGGGCGGCCTTGTCGCTTTCGGGAGAAAACGTGATGGCCAGTTTTCCGTTGCTTGCGATTGTCGTGGCCGCCTACACCGCCTTGGCGCTGGTCGCGCCGGGCTGGCTGAACGGCGTGGTGTTCGTGCTGCCTTTGCTATCCGGGTCAACGCTGCCGTTTCAGGGCGGTGACCTGTTGCTGGTGATCGGCCTATTGCTGCTGTGCGTCGAGGTTTATCGCGCCACCAGCAGTTCGACCGCCGCCATTCTCAACCATGTACTATCGCTGGTGGTGTTCATCGTCGCACTGATCGATCTGCTCGTGATGCCGCGCATGGCCAACATGACCTTCTTTCTGATCGTGCTGATGACCCTGAGCGACGTGATCGCCGGCTTTACCGTGACGATCTCGACTGCCCGGCGGGATATCCAGCGTCCGTCCTGATGCCCTGTTCGACTCCGGTCGAATCCGCCGGAGTCCGTTTCCCTCATGTCCGTCTCCGAATTTTCCCTGATCGAGCGTTACTTCGCCGCGCACCGCTTCCAGCGGTCCGACGTGGCGCTGGGCATCGGCGACGACTGCGCGCTGCTGCTGCCCCCGACCGGCCAGCAGTTGGCGACCACCGTGGACACCTTGGTATCCGGGGTGCATTTCTTCGCCGACGCCGATCCGGAGGGCGTCGGCCACAAGGCGCTAGCGGTCAATCTCAGCGATCTGGCGGCGATGGGCGCGACCCCGGCTTGGGCCACGCTGGCGCTGACTCTGCCCCAGGCTAACGAGCAATGGCTCGCGGCGTTTTGCCGAGGGATGTTTGCGCTGGCCGACCGGCACGGCGTGCAACTGATCGGCGGCGATACCACCCATGGGCCGATAACGGTCATCACCCTTCAAGCGCACGGTTTCGTGCCACCGGGTTGGGCGCTGCGCCGCGACGGCGCGAAACCAGGCGATGGCCTCTATGTCACCGGCACGCCGGGTGACGCCGGCTTGGCGCTGGCGGCGGCGTTCGGCAAAGCCACCGTCGCCGCCAGTCACGAGAACTATATCCGGGCACGGCTGGAACGGCCGGAGCCGCGAATCGCCGAAGGCTTGGCGCTGCGTGGAGTCGCCAGCGCCGCCATCGATGTCTCCGACGGGCTGGCTCAGGATCTGGGCCATATCCTGGAGCGCAGCCGGGTCGGGGCGCGGCTGGAGGTGGAGCGGCTGCCGTTGTCGCCGGCGCTGGCGGCCAGCCTGGACCGGGAAGCCGCCGTCGTGACCGCCCTGACCGGTGGCGACGATTACGAACTGTGCTTCGCCGTGCCGCCGGAACGAATTTCGCAACTGGAAGGCAGCGTGGCGAAGTGGAGCTGCCGCCACACCCGCATCGGCGTCATCACGGCGAAACCAGGCTTGCAATTGGCCCGTGCCAATGGTTCCGCCTTTGACTTGGAACAGCGGGGTTATGAGCACTTTGGCTGAAGCTTCCTCCAGCGAGGCCGATACCCGTGCCAGACCGGTTTGATCATGGGATATCGCACGGTCGGCGACGAGCGGCGCGGCATGGCGGGACATAACAAAGGCTCATACGGTTCTCCGTACAAGCCTTTGTTTTTACTGGTGGGCCGTGTCCGGTTCGAACGGACGACCAACAGATTAAAAGTCTGCTGCTCTACCGACTGAGCTAACGGCCCTGAAAGGGGCTGACAATGTTACAAAATTCCACCGAATTCGCAAGTCTCGATTGCCCGATAAACCGAACCGAAATGCATTCAATGGCCAACCAAGCCCTGTGTCTGCGCATCCCACAGGCACGGGGCCGGTCGGTGTATCCAAGCCCAGTGCGCTAGCGCAAGGCTTGCAGACGTCGTTCGGCAAGATTGGCCGCCTGGGTGTTGGGATATGCCTGCACCAGCTTTTGCAGCACCTCTCGCGCTCGATCGATCTCGCCTGCCTCGCCGTAGATGTAGCCCAGCTTGAGTAGCGCATCCGGTAGCCGCGCGCTTTCCGGATAACGCACCCCCCAGGTTGATAAACGCCTCCTTGGCTGCGGCGTAATCCCGGCTGAGATAGTGCGCTTCGCCCAGCCAATACTGCGCGTCGCCCGCTTGGCTGCTATCTGGATACGCGTTCAGGAAGCGCTGCAACTCGGCGATGGCCCGCGCATGGTGTCCCTCACGCAATTCCCTCAGCGCCGTCTCGAAATCGGCTTGCGCGGTTCCCGCCGCCGAAGGCATCGTTCGAGTGACCGGTGGCGCAGTCGTGTCGGCGGGCGGAGAACCGGCGGGCGATGGCTCCGCTTGCGGCGGCGGGATCGCCGCCCCGGCCGGAGCGGTGGGCGGAGCATAAGCTCGCGCGCTTTCCTGCTGGAGTTGATCGAAGCGATGACGGTAGATCTCCAACTCCCCACGGATTTGTCGAACTTCCGCCTCCAACTGCTCGATCCGTTGCAGCAACTCCAGGGTCAGTGTGCTATCCGGCGCATTCTGGGCGTGGCCGGCACCGGGTAGCGCCAAGCCGCTCAACACCAACAACGTCAGCCACGGGAAACGGAGTCTGGGCATGAGCGTGTGCCTTTCAGTAGATGATTTCCACACGGCGATTCAAGGCATAGCTGCGCTCGTCATGTCCGGCGGCGGCCGGCCGCTCCTCGCCAAAGCTGACGACCCGGATCTGCTGAGGCGAAACCCCCATGGCGATCATGGTCTGGCGCACCGCATTGGCGCGGCGCTCGCCCAGGGCGATATTGTATTCGCGACTGCCGCGTTCGTCGGTATGCCCTTCCAACTGAGTGATCATCTGTGGGTTCTTGGCCAGGGAACGCGCGTTGTTTTCGATGATCGTCCGACTTTCCGGGACAATATTCGTGCTGTCGTAGCTGAAATAGACGATGCGATCGGCCGTGGCCATGCCACCGCTCGGGCCGGTGACCGCCTGACCGGACTGCCCGCCGGCATGGGCGGTGGCGCTACCGCCACTGGTATCGAAAGTGTCATAAGTATCGAGACTGGGCGCCTGACCATAAGGATAGCTGTAAACCTCCTGTTCCGGTTGGGCCGTAACGCCCGGTTGGGCGGTCGCATCCGGGACGCCGGTCGCCGTTTGGTCCTGACCGGTATTTTCACCCGTCGCGGCGCAACTGGCCAACAGCGCGAGCGCGGTGGCGGCAATCAACATACGAACTAAATTTTGCATCGTGGATTCCTCCCTCAACTTTGGTCAACAAACAGCAAAATTATCGGCCATAAGGCGCCCAAGCGGCATCGCGCGCGTTGCCTCGCAAGGCGATCTCCCGCGAAGCGCCACCATCCACCGAAACCGTCGCCACTCCACGACCGTTGGAGTAAATAATGGTCTTGCCGTCCGGTGCAAAGCTGGGCGACTCGTCCAAACCGCCGGAGGTCAGGACCCGGAATTGACGCGTCTGTAGATCCAGCACGGCAATGTAAAAACGACTGCCGCGCTGGTGCACCATGGCAATATAGCGGCCGTCGGGCGAAACCGTCGGCCGCGCGTTGTAATTGCCCTGAAAGGTTAGCCGCTGTGGCGAGCCACCGCCGGGACCGATCCGGTAAAGCTGTGGCGAACCACCCCGGTCCGAGGTAAAAACGATGCTGCCGTCGGGCAGCCAAACCGCCTCGGTATCGATGGAACTGCTATTGGTAAGACGGGTCGGGTACTGGCTGGCCAGGTCGAGGGCATAAATTTCCGGGTTACCGTCCTGAGACAGCGTGAATACCAGCCGTCGGCCATCCGGCGACCAGGAGGGCGCACCGTTGATGCCGGGAGCGGCGGACACCGAGCGGCGTGCTCCGGTATAGACATCCTGGACGATAATCTGCGCCCGTCGTCCTTCGAACGATACATAAGCCAGCTTGGAGCCGTCTGGCGACCAGGCCGGTGACATAATGGGCTGACTGGAACGCAGAATGACTTGCGGGTTATGCCCGTCGGCGTCGGAGACCACCAGATAATAGACCCCACGGCCAAGAGCCACATAGGCGATGCGAGTCCCGGCCAAGCCCTTTTCGTTGGTCAGTTTCTCGTAAATGAGATCGCTGATGCGGTGAGCCACCGCCCTCAATTGATTCGCCGGCACGTCGAAAGACAGATTCAACAACTGACCGCCCTGTGCGCCGGTCAGTTGAAACTGTACGATGTAACCCCGCGAACCGCCCGGCGCGGCCTGCCCGACGACGGCGTAATCGGCGCGAACCTGGGGAGGTTGTGGCGCGAACTTGCCAGTTTGTTTCAAGTCGGCGGCGACGATACCAGCGATGTTTTCAGGCGCACTACCTCCGAAAGGCGCGATGGCGATGGGAATGCCGCTGCCTTCGACCCCCTTGGTAATGTCCAGGGTTATTTGGGCGTGGGCAGCGCCAAGGCTCAGCCACCACACGGTCAACACAAGGATTTTCAAAAAGAATTTCAAGGATCAATCTCCCCTTGGAATTGGCAAACCAACAAATTTTATCGATATCGGACTCAATTGGAGTCCATGGGACTGAATTTTATCTTCAGCGATTCCCTGGCGAGGATAGACGCTTGCTCCGCCTTGCCAGGCATCGGCAACGGCGAGGCTCTACGAACCGCCGCCATCGCGGAGTTATCGAATAACGAGTCGCCACTGCTCCTGATCACCCTGACCTGGGTGACCACTCCCGAACTGGCGACGGTCACCAGCAATTCGCAACTCAAACCACTGTAACTATTCGGAGGAGGATTCCATTGTCGTTTTACATAAGGCTGGATAACCGACCTGGCAAAGTTGCCAGCGGCTTCCCTGGCCGCTAACTCCAGGGCCAGTTTGCGCGCTTCCTCCGCTTTGCGTCTGGCGTCCTCTTCCGCTTTTCTTCTCGCTTCTTCCGCCGCCGCCTTGCGCGCTTCTTCGGCCTGCCGCTTGGCTTCCGCCGCTGCTTGGCGCTTGGCCTCGGCCGCCGCTTGACGCTCGGCTTCC
>NZ_SPMZ01000036.1 GCF_012939995.1 Candidatus Competibacter phosphatis
TTTAGTATATTGCTGTAGCGAAAATTTTCCATTGGTTTTCTTGGCTTGTATCTTTAGTTCAATTTAAAAAAATATATGTTTTTTGAGATTTCATCGCAAAAGTATTATGTCGGGATCGCCTATTACTGATCCCATATCGTGCTCCCACTCTAGGGTTACAAGCCATAAAGGAATAACTGAATTTAAGCCAAAAAAGATCTGCAACAACTTGCCCCAAGTGCTCAGGCGGCAGAGTTAATAATATTGTGTTAAACGATTCATTTATTATTTCCTCCTTTGATTTCCAAATTTCTTGAATGTAATGGTCTCCTCTTTTTCTTACACTTGGGACCTTGAGTTCATATACTGTTTCCTTGCTATTCTTTGATATTTCTCGTATTTCAGAATCTCTTAAATATATGTCTTTAATTAACCCGTTAAAGTGTGCTCTAATCAATACCATTTCAGGTATGTCTGCGCAGGTTAAGAATTTTATAGCTTTTAGCAAGTTCCACCTCTTTACCCAAATTTTACTAAGTATAACGGGGCGACGGATACCCGGTGAGCCTAGACAAAACGCAGTTTTGAACAGGCGAAGTCGGGTTGACCCCCGTCGTTGCGGGCGCGACAATTAATGATTATGCGGTTTCTAACTCCTAGAGAATTGAGTTATACAGCGGCGCTGGTTGATCCCGTCCCATGGTCTCTGAACCGTCGAAAGCAACTCCATAAAGCATCGAAGCATCCACATGGACAGTATCACTGACAGCAGATCGGCAACTCTAGAGAGGGGGAAATAATTCTCTCAGTATACCGGAATTAAACTATAAAGATTATGAGCGCGGTAGCTCCACTTGCCAAAGATCGAAACATGGATTGCTGGTTTAGCCAACTCTCCGCCGACGTCTCGAAGGCCATGGATAGCCGGATTGCCATCTCTGGGCTAATGCCAGCGTGGCCGATGCTGGAGAGGCTTTTTCGACTCACGCCCAGCGCTTCGGTCACCTCGGTCACGCTGAGTCCAAGTGGCTCAAGACAAAGTTCCTTGAGAACTTCGCCGGGATGTGGGGATTGTGCATGCGCATAGCCTGGCCTCAGTGATAATCCTCGTAATCGACCATATGGGCATCGCCAGCCTCAAACACGAAGGTGACACGCCAGTTCCCGCTGACACGAACCGACCAGGTGCGCTGGCGGTTACCGTTCAAGAGGCACTTTTACATCATTTTGACGCAACTCATCGAAAAAATACCCCCTTTCCCTGTGGGAAAGGGGGCAGAGTCAGGCCCCAGCGCCGCCTGCCGGCCATGGGAATATTCAGCGCACTCTTTCGACCGTGACCGTCGCCACGGGGTTGCGCCAATCGTAAGCACTGGCGTTCAGGTCGCCGATGCCGTGAATCCCGGCATGAATATGCACGAAACCTTCGCCGCCGGCATCGGGTGAACCACCCTCGCCGCCGCACAATGGTCCGGGGATCGAAGCGCACAGCTCGTCGTTGGGTTCGGAGCCGGCGTCGTAGCCGGGAACACGAAAGGTCTGACTCCCGGCGCGTGGAACTTCCACGCCGTTCAGCGCGATGAAGCCATCGTTGGTCGGCAGGATCATTGCCGCCAGGCTGATCCGGTTGGCGTTACCGGCGGGAACCTCAACCGTGACCGACTGACCCGGACCCAGCAGTCCCGCCGAATGTCCGGTGCCCACTAGCCGGCCGGAGCTGAGTAACATATCTTCCAAAGGCATGGTGTCGCCGCCCTCGGCCATGGCCGCCAATTCATCACTCGCCGCTTGCCCCAGCGTGAAGAGTTCGACGCCCGGCCGGTGACTGGCGACCAGAATCGGCGTAAAGGACGAACCGCGAGTGAGATTGGTGATCGTGACGGCGTACATCGGGTTGCCGTGGCGAGCGATGCTCGCGTAATCATTGGAAGACTGCGCCTGGGCGCCGGTCAGGGGAGCGGCCAACAACAAGGATGTAGCCAAGACAGCCGATAATTTCATCGTCAATTCCTCCGAGTGGGGATGAGCGTTCAGGAAGCACAACGTGACCTGAAGCTCACTATGCCGTCCCCGCTTCACGGAAGACTCACGGACTCATCACAATTCCATCACGGTGCCGGCAAGCGAATGATCCCTTGCGGCGGCGCTACGTGCCGGCAGTTCGAAGCTGAACCGCGTGCCTCGCTCCAACAGACTGGCCACTTGCAGTTCGCTGCCGTGCAACTCGACGATGCGCTTGGCGATGGCCAGACCCAGACCCAGATGGTTGCCGTCATCCTTCACCGGCTTCGAACCGCGATAAAATCGGTCGAACACATGCGGCAAATCCCGTGGTTCGATACCGTGGCCGGTGTCGGTGACGGCAAAGGTGGCGGTTCCATCCACCGCTCGCAATTCCAGGGCGACGATGCCGGCGGGCGGCGTGTGGTACAGGGCATTGAGAATCAGATTGTCCAGCACCCGTTCCAGCAAACCGATGTCGGCCTCGACGAACAGCGCCACGGCCGGCAAGCGCACGATCAGGCGAATACGGCGCTCACGGGCGGGTAGCGGGTATTTTTGCGCGATGTCTTGCAGCAGTTCGGCGGCAGCGAAGCATTCGCGGTGTGGCTGGATGGCATGGGCGTCGAGCTTGGCCAGTTCGAATAGATCGCCGACCAGCCGGCCCAGGCGTCGCGAGTGGCGCAGGGCGGCATCAAGGTAAATCGCCCGGTCGGCGTCAGTGAGTTGGCCGGCCTTGATCTGCAAGGTTTCCAAATAACCGTGCAGCGCGGCCAGCGGGGTACGCAGATCGTGCGAGACATGGTTGACCAACTCGCGGCGCAGGGTGTCGCGCTCTTGCAGGGTCCCGATCAAGGCTTGCAGGCGCTGCGCCATCCGGTCGAAATGCGCGCCCAGTTGCTCGATCTCATCACCTTGCGCGCCTTGGCCGCGATAAGGCGCGTACACCGCGAAGTCGCCGCGCTGGAACTCGTCCACCAGTACCGCCAGTCGTCGCAGCCGGTGGGTCAATAGCCGAAACAACAACAGTCCGGCCAGCAACCCGGCCAGTAGACTGCCAACCAGTACCCAAGCACTGAGTCGCAGCAGCAGGCTGTCCTGGTAGAGCTGTTCGAACGACTCGTACATCTGGCCGCGCAGCACCACGTACAGATAACCTTCGGGCCGTTCCGCCGAGGGGACCGGCGTGGCCGAGAAACTCTTGCGGGCGTCGTGGCTGCGCGGATCGTCGCCGAGAATCGGCAGTTCGGCTCCGGCCAGAAACGCGCGGATCGGTTCCAGGGCAACGTGGTCGCGTTTGACCGACGCCGGTTCGGCGGAGTAGGCGAGAATCGCGCCGTCCAGACCTAGCAGATAGATTTCGATGCTGGGGTTGATGGTCATGTAGCGCTCGAAAGTGGCTTTCAGCGCCCGAGTGTCGAGCTTGCCCTCGGCGACCAGTTTCTGATCGGCGACCAGATTACGAGCCAGATCGCGATTGAAACTCTGTTGCGCTTCCTGCAAGTAACGCTGGGTCAGACCATGACTGATCAGGCCGTAGCTCAGACCGATGGCGCCCAGCAGCACCGCCAGCGCCAGCGCCAGTTTGCCGTACAGGGTGTTCAGCATGATTCGGCGAACTTGTAGCCGACACCCCAGACGGTTAGCAGGTAGCGGGGTTCCGCCGGATTCGGTTCCAGTTTGGCGCGCAGGCGGTTGATGTGCGAGTTGACCGTATGCTCGTAGCCGTCGTGGCCGTAGCCCCAGACCTGATCGAGAAGTTGGCCGCGACTGAACACCCGGCCGGGATGACGGGCGAAATACAGTAGCAGGTCGAACTCCTTGGCGGTGAGCGACAACTCCCGATCGGCGAGGGTGACCCGACGCTTGTCGGTTTCGATCGCCAGTTCGCCACGGACGATGCGCTCGTCGCTTGACTTCGCCTCACCGTGCTTGCCCAAGGCTTCGGCCCGGCGCAGCAGGGCTTTCACTCGCGCCAGCAGTTCCGGGAAACTGAATGGCTTGACCAGATAATCGTCCGCGCCCAGTTCCAGCCCCAGTACCCGGTCGAGTTCCGAGGACTTGGCGGTGAGCATCAGGATCGGCACGTAGTCGCCACCGTTGCGCAGCCGCTGGCACAGCGTCAACCCGTCCAGATCGGGCAGCATCAAGTCCAGAATCACCAGGTCGTAACGCTGGCGGGCGTACAGGGTCAGCGCCTCCTGTCCGCAACCGGCGATTTCCGCTTGGCAGTGGATATCCTGGAGGTGCAGCTTGACCAACGCGGCGATATCGCGGTCGTCCTCGACCAGCAACACCGTGCGCGTCATGGACAAGCTCTGTGGGATGTGGGTGTCGGCCAAGATGAATACCTCGCCGCCGGTCGATGTCGGATCGGACCATGATCGATCCGGGAAGTCACATTTTCATCACGCCGCGCGCGAAGCGACCCGTTTCCCGACCAGCGCGGCTTTCAAGCCGCCAACAACAAGCGTCCCGCCATCAGTGCCACCACCAGCAGAAACACCGGGCGGATGAACGGTGCGCCGTAGCGGATGGCGCTGTGGGCGCCGACAAACGCCCCGAGCATGAGGGTCGCGCCCATGGTCAGGCCGACGGTGTAATCGATGTTGCCGAGGATGACGAAGGTCAGCAGCGCGGTGAGGTTGCTGACGAAGTTCATGAACCGCGCCACCCCGGCGGCCGCCACCAAATCCAGATGGAACAGCTTCATCGCCGCCGCCATCCAGAACGCGCCGGTACCGGGACCGATGAAGCCGTCGTAAAAACCGATCAGCCCACCGGTCAGCAGCTTGACGCCGCGCCGGCTCGCCGGCGTGGCCTCTGGTCGCGGCATCGCTTGGACCGATGGTGTCCGACGTGGCCAGATCAGATAGCCCGATGCCAGCAGGATCGCCAGCGGCAGCAGCGTCTTCAGTGTCCCGGCGCTCAGCAGGTAAATCAGCACCGCGCCGAGCAGTGCTCCGACCAAGGTGCCGAAACTCATCGCCCACCACAGCGCCGGCTGGAACAGGCCCTTGCGGATGAAGGTCAGCGAGGCGCTGAAGGTGCCGAAAGTGCCGACCAGTTTGTTGGTGCCGACCACCAGATGCGGTGGCATCCCGATACTCAGCAGTGCGGGCATGACCAGCATTCCGCCGCCGCCGGCGATGGCGTCGATGAACCCTCCCAGCAAGGCAACGATGCCCAGCAACAGAATGGTGGTGGGGTCCATGGTGGATGGGTCGATTCAGGGCGCGATGGCGATTTCGCTCAGGGTCTCGGCCAACGTCGCCAGCAAGGCCGTCAAGGCAGCCGGATCGGGCAGGCGTTCGACCGCCTCGGCCGGTGGTTCCGGGCCGATGCCTAGGGCAATGCCGCCCAGGGCATGCGCTGTCGTCAGTGCCGGCGCGTCGTTGGCGGCGTCGCCGGCATACAGCACCAGCGCCGGTTCCGGGCCGCCTTGGGCGACGATGGTCCGTAGTGCCGTGCCCTTGTCGTGCTCGATGGCCGGCAGCACCTCAATGGCCAGTGGTCCGTCCAGCACATGCAGGTCGGCGGCGTGCGGCGCCAGCAGGGCGGTGATTTCGGCTTGCAGCGCTTCGATCCGGTCCGACGCCAGTTGCCGGTAGTGCACGGTAAAACCAAAGGGTTTTCGTTCGATCCAGGTGCCGGGATAGGCGGTCAAGCGAGCCTCGATGGCGGCGTCCAGGGGATTGAGCCGGACGCGGCTGGCCAACGCTCCGGCGGGAACGAGGCGTTGCCCGGCCAGTTCCAGTTCCAGTCCGGTGGAGCCACCATAGCTCAGCCCCGGCAGACCGATCATGCCGATGAGATCGTCGAGTCCGCGACCGCTGACCACGCCGACCGTGACTCGTGGGGTCGCCGCCAGCCGGGCCAGTACTTCGCGCAGCGCGGGATCCAGCACCGCCAGGCGGGGATGCGCGACCAGAGGGGTCAGTGTGCCGTCGTAATCGAAAACCAGGACCAGGCGCGGGCCTTGGCGGTGAGCGGCGCGCAGCTTTTCCAGGATGTCCTGGCTGGTGGAGAGCATCAAGCGGCGTCCGGGGTGGATGAAGCAGGATCTGGATCGGCGGTCAGGGCTTCCAGGAAATCGGCGGCCCAACGATAGATATTGTGTTCCTCCACATGCCGCCGCATTCGTTTCATCCGTTCCCGCCGTTCGTCCGGGGGCATTTCCAAGGCCCGCTGGATCGTTTCGGCGAACTGATCGACGTCGTAGGGGTTGAAGATCAGCGCGTCGCTCAACTCGCGGGCCGCGCCGGCGAATTCCGAGAGGATCAATACCCCGTCCAGGTCGGCGCGGGCCGCCACGAATTCCTTGGCCACCAGGTTCATGCCGTCGTGCAGCGAGCTGACGATACCGATCTCGGCCAGCCGCATGAAGGCGTGGATGGTGGCCGAGTCCTGGTCGCCGACCAGAAAGCGGATCGGTTTCCAGGCAGCGGTCTGGAAGCGCCAGTTGATGGTGTCGACCAGCGATTCCAGTTCGTTGAGGTGGTCTCGATAGCGACGGAGATAGGTGCGGCTGGGGGTGCTCAACTGCACCAGGGTGAACTGGCCCCGATAGCGAGGGTAGTGTTCCAGGAAACGCGCGACGGCGCGGAAGCGCTCCGGTAGCCCCTTGGTATAGTCGATCCGGTCGATCCCCACCGCGACCCGTACGCCGTCCAGCGAGTAGCGTTCGCGCAGTTCGTCGATTTGATGGGCCAAACGAATGCCACTCGGCGCTTGGCGCTCGCTCCAGGGTTGGACACCGATGGGAAACGGTCGGACCCGGGAAACGTGATCATGCGATCTTACGGTCAACCGGTCCCAATCCAGTCGGGCTTCGGTCATCCGATCGGCGGTATCGAGGAAGTTGTTGCAATATTGCTGAAGGTGGAAACCGATCAAATCCGCGCCGAGCAGGCCGTGCAGCAACTCAGCTCGCCACGGGCAGATGCGGAATGCTTCCGGGTTGGGCCAGGGGATGTGCCAGAACAGGCCGACCGCCAAATCCGGGCGGGCATCCTTCAGCAGACGCGGTACCAGGGCCAGGTGGTAATCCTGCACCAGCACCACCGCGGGATCGGTGCCGACCTCTTCCAGGGCGGCGGCGGCGAAACGCTGGTTGACGCGCAGATAGTGTTCCCAGTTGCTGGCCCGGAATACCGGCCGTTCGTGCGCCAGATGGCAGAGTGGCCACAGCCCTTCGTTGGCGAAGCCGTGGTAATAACCGCGTTCTTCTTCCCGGCTCAGCCACACCCGCCGCAGGGTATAGGTGGGATTATCCGGCGGCACCGCCAGCCGACCCTGGTCGTCGGCGGTCATGCGGTCGGCGCTGCCGGCGCCGTGAGCGATCCATACGCCGCCGCTGGCCCGCAGCACCGGATCGAGGGCGGTGACCAGCCCGCCGGCGGGGGTTCGTAGCAGGGTTTTGCCATCCTGCAACTCGTGCAAGTAGGGTTCGCGGTTGCTGAGCACCAGCAGACGGCGGCCGTGCAGGTGGTCGGCTATATGAGTGTGCAGCCGCTCGCGAGTCCAGCCGCGATCGGTTTGCGGCACTGCCGGCGCTCGTTGCGTCGAGCGCGCGGTCCGCAGCGAGTTCGCCAGCCGGTCGTTCTCGTTGGCCAGCCGCGCGGCCGGCGGTTCGAGCTCCGGTTCGTCGTCGTCGCCGCGCAACTGCCGCACCCATTCCGTCATCCGCTTGAGTGGGCGGTCGTACAGCAGCCAAGCACCCGTGACCACCAGGGTCAGCAACAGCAGGGTGACGACGCTGACCCAGAATCCGAATCGTACCCGCCGGCTGACGACGCGCTCATCCACTTGCGCCATGTCCTGGATCACCACCAGCACGCCTTGCGGTTGACCGTCCGCCGCCCGAATCGCCGAGGCGAGGATATAGACGCGACCTTGATCCGTGAGGGTGGATTCAGTGATGTCTTTCTGTTCCTTGAGTGCCCGGGCAACAACTTTATCGAGATCGGCAGTGTATTCCTGCACCGCCTTGCCGGCGACGAGCAGGTGGCCATCCGGTCGGTAGACCGCCAATCCGAGCAGCGGCGGATAACCTTCCAGGGAGGAACTCAGCGCCGCCGCCGCCTCGCGATCCGGCAGTTGCAGCGCGGCCTGGACCGAATAGGCCATCTGATGGGTAAGTACGTAGGCGCGTCGGTCCATTTCTTCCAGGTCGGCGGCGCGCTCCCGCTCGACCTGAAACCAGGCCAGGGCGCCGATCAACAGGCCCACCAGCCCAGCGACCAGCAGGCCCATCCGCAGTGAGTTGGGCAGACGGTAATGGGTTTTCGTTGGCATGAAAATGTCTCGGGCAGGATTCCGCCAACGCGGGACGGATTCAGCTCATGGGGTTCGCTCAGGCCAGCAGCCGTCGCAGAATATCTTGGTAGATTCGGCTCAGTCGTTCCAGGTCGGCGACGGGCAGTCGTTCGTCGATTTGATGGATGGTGGCATTGGTCGGCCCAAGTTCGATCACCTGCGCGCCGGTGGGTGCGATGAAACGCCCATCGGAGGTACCGCCGGCGGTGGACAGTTCCGGCTCCAGCCCGGTTTCGGCGCGAATCGCGGCGGCGGCGGCGGTCACCAGTTCGCTGGGTGGCGTGAAGAACGGCGATCCCGACAGATTCCAGCTTAGCTCGTACTGAAACACTTGGCCGGTCTTGACTTCCTCGTTCAACAGGCCGGTTTCGACGATCAGGCGAGTACGCTCCTCAAGCTGCTCGACGGTGACCGCCGGCGAAAAGCGGAAGTTGAACAACAACTCCAGCTCGCCGGGCACGACATTGACCGCGCCGGTACCGGCATGCAGGTTGGAAATCTGCAATGAAGTCGGCGGGAAACATTCGTATCCCCGATCCCAGATTTCGTCCGCCAGCGCGCCGAGAATCGGCCCAATCGCGTGGATCGGATTCTGAGCCAGGTGAGGATAGGCGACATGGCCTTGCTTTCCGCGCAGCCGCAACCGGCCGTTCAGCGAGCCGCGCCGGCCGTTCTTGATCGTGTCGCCCAATTGGGCCGAACTGGACGGCTCGCCCACCAGGCACCAACGGATTTTCTCGCCGCGCCCCTCCAGCCATTCCACCACCTTGATCGTGCCATCCACCGCCGCGCCTTCTTCGTCGCTGGTGACGAGGAAGGCGATGGAGCCACGCGGGCGCGGGCAGGCGGCGAGGAAATGTTCGCAGGCGGTGATCATCGCCGCCAAGCTGCTTTTCATGTCGGCCGCGCCGCGCCCGTACAGCCAGCCCTCGCGGATTTGCGGGGCGAACGGCGGTGATTGCCAGCGTTCCAGCGGGCCGGGCGGCACCACGTCGGTGTGGCCGGCGAAGGCGAACAGCGGCCCGTCGTCGCCATGCCGGGCCCAGAAGTTGTCCACCTCGCCGAAGCGCAGCCGTTCCACCCGGAAGCCGAGCGCCGCCAAGCGCGCGATCATGACCTCCTGGCAGCCGGCGTCCTCGGGGGTGATCGAGGGCCGGCGGATCAGGTCGAGGGCAAGGTCCAGGGTGGAAGGCATGGTCGGAAGGGTTCGAGGCCGGTCGGGAAACGGTAATCCATGGTTCGGAGTCTATCTTACTCCGGTAAAAAGTCGGAAGCGCTAGAGGCGGTCCAACGCTTGTGGCCGGTTCGAATCAGGGTGGTCAGCGCGGTCAGTCGGTCTGCTTGAGCGAAATCCGCATGGTCTTGGGCGTACTGTTTGGCGACGAAAATCGCCGGTTCTTCGCCGAGAATGGCTTCGAGCGTGACCCCGCCGAGATGAAAGGCGCTGCTGGCCGGAGGGGCGGTACGGATCAGATCGAGCAGGGGCTGGACGGCGGGCAAGCCGATCTTCGACAGGGCCACGGCCGCCGGGAAGGAGTACCAGTGCGGGTTGCCTTCGTCGGATACCAGGGAAAAGGAGGTATCTCGGACCGTGATCAACCTGGCCAGTAAGGGGGCGGCCGCGGTTGCCTTGATGTCGCCCAGCAAGGTGATGGAAAACCAGTCCTTGCTCTTGGCGGCGACTCGCTGGCTTTTGAGGAGCAGACCTTCCTGTTCGCCGACGATGTCCATGAGTTCCCGGACATCGGCTGCGCGCTGATTCAGGTAATGTTCGACGAGGTTCTCCAGTTCCGCGCCGGATGCGCCACGTAACGAAGAGAGCGCCGCGCTTTGCGTTTCTGATGCCATGGTTTGGGATACTCCTATCGATAGGGTAACGACAATAATAGCCGCGATGAATCCAGACAGCGCGCGCGCCATCAATATGGAATATTGGCAAAATCGAATAGCCGTCATTGCTTAAAAACCAGCATTGTCGGTAGCCTTGTTGCTACCATTGTTCTTCCATTTGCCGCCTTCTTTCTTCAACTTGTAATGTACGCGCCAAGGGAAATAATTGGAAATCAGATACCATTTGCCATTGATTTCCAGTCGCGTGAATTCCAGAAAATGTAAGCGCCATTCCACGGTATTGCCGTTGGCGCCGGCCGTATGCTCGATGAATCGAGTAGGCGTGTCGATGCCCCATAAGATTCTCGAATGTGGCGCGGTATACGGATCGTTATCCTCGTCGCCGACGCCAGCGTCGTCGTTGCCCGCGACCAGCCAGTCGGAGAAAGAAACGGCTCCGGCACCGCCTGGACGGCCATCGCCATCGCTCATGCTGGGAAAGTCGTGGAAATTGCCGTGGAAAGAGGCATTGCCCGGCAATGCGACCGCATTTGGATTGAGGGTCTTTTTGCGGATTTTTCGAGAGCTATCCCATTTTTTGTTGACGCCGCCGGTCAACGGATCTCCCTTGTGATTCAATCCAGACGCGGGTGGTGCCGGAGAGGAGTTGGCGCCGGATAAATCGGGGCGGTCTGCCGCCGTAATGATGGCGCTCGGCTTGATGGTGTGCTTGAACTCGTAGCCCATGCTGACTTGGAAATAGGTTCCTTTATCACCGGTGTCGTTGGTCGCATCGGTGGCCGTGATCTCCGACCAGACGATCCAGACATGCAATTCGTCCACGACACGCCCGGTGGATTTGTTTTTTTATTTTGACAGGGAAGTGTCCAGCTCTCAGTCGCGATATCCTGGCTTTGTGAGGAGTTCCTGGAATGGGAGTCGCACCTTCCCATTCGAAGTTTGCGGCAAAGTTGGTGCTGTCGCTGGCCTTGAGAGTGACGAAAGGCGACATCGATTGTTGGTTGAAAGGCCAGAAGGAAAAGATGGTCATGGCGCTGTCGACCTTGGGAGAAACATAGTGTCTCTTGCCGACGGCTCCAAGATTGCTCGGGATCCTGTCGCCGGTTTGCCCGATCTGGTTATCGTCGAGTTCGATCTTCACGGATGCTGGCGCAACAGGGCCGGTTGCGCCATCCGGGATCATGATCACATCGCCGGGATGGATCAAATTGGGATTGGGTCGTTTCCGCCGGAAATCCGCATTGTCAGGATGATTATAGATATCCTGCCATTTCATCCCGTGCTTGCTGGCGATGGCCGATAGAGTATCACCGGGTTTGACTGTGTAAGGAGTAGGCATCGTGAGGGTCTCCACCATTGCATTTTCAATGCATATCGACTGTTGGTTATTATTAATCAGCATTTTCCATGCCGTTTTCTGGGTTTTTTATTTGCATCAAGGTCAAGGATAAAAAAATTGAAGGATCTTTATAACTATATGAAAATGCTGCATAGTTTATAATCAAGCCGTTTGTTTTGAAATTCGTTCGTAAAACAAGCAAGTTGTGACAGCTCATTTTGACCGTTATTCGATTCGTTTTTGATCCATGTTCCCTGGTCCATTTTGAACTTGTCGGGAATCGTCGATTGACGGCCGTCGGCGAGGTCGATCGAAGAGGATTACCGGCGGTAATCCTGCCTTGTCGCTATCAAAATCCAGTGTCACTAAGAAGCGCCTGTTTGTATCTAAATTGGTATTAGTATTGCACTAACCACGCCTGACTGTTGGATCTGCTTAATTGCTCGACTTACGGAGATACACGCCCATTTCCATATCGGAAATGAGCGCTCGAATTCCAGAGTGAGGAGGAAAACGAATGATCATTTTTGGCGGTGTGGATGGGACGGGCGTATGGAATAACGACAAGTACGCGAAGACATTCGAATATAGTTTCGTTCGAATCTTATATAACAGTTGGACGGCGGGGCCGCGTAACTACGAACGTGGGCCAGTGACCGCGGACAATAAGCTAAGTGACTACACTTATTTTTCGGCCCTTAGGACCTATCGTCACGTTTTGTCCAATTGGAAGGCTAGCGAGAGCGCCGTGTTTCTTGCCGGGTACAGCCGTGGTGGCGCGGCGGTCATTGAAGTTGCGAAGTGGCTAAAAAATAAAGGAATCCCAGTCGAATGTCTGATTCTTTTCGACCCTGTGGATAGGACTGGCCAGATGGGATTGCCTTGGAAAGATACGCCAATTGCCGATACGGTCAAAACGATCGTTTACGCAAAAAGAATGAAGAGCGCCAAATCGCGGGAATCGTTCGGCAACTGCGGCTTGAGGATGTGGAACGGTGAACGTACGCCTTACAAGGAATTCTTTGCGACGCATGGAGGTCTGGGCGGAGTACCGTGGACCGAACCCAAAACGGGAGGGTTTATCGACGAGGGGCCTCCGGATTTTAAAACCCGCGTCACGGTTGCCATGGATCGAGCCGGCGCCAACGCCGTCCAGAAATGGAGCTTCGATCTGGTCATGGACGCGCTGCTTGAGTGCGAAGAACGGCTTAGCGAACCGGATGACCCAGCGAAACAGCCGGGAGCGAACCCAAGGCGCCCCGGCCAAGAACCGAAGATTCATGTTGTCCAGCCAGGTGACTGGCTCTCGAAGATTGCAATCACCTACTACGGCGATATGAATAAATGGCGTGTGATCTACGATCATCCGCAAAACCGGCGGACCATCGGCGCCAATCCCAATCTGATCAAGCCCGGACAGCGATTACTGATTCCTTGAATGAGGTGAGAGGACTTTGCGGGGAGGTCGGCGGTTTTTGATGTTATTGGGGCTGGGCGCCGGGATGAAGCCCGATGCCGGGCTTCCACGGCCTTCCACCCAGTCCGCCCATTCTGGAAGAAGCGACTGGGAAACGGTATGACCGTCAGTCGCGCAACAATTCGTTCAGGCTGACCCGACTACGCGTTTTCTCGTCCACCTGCTTGATGATGATCGCGCAGTACAGGCTGTGACTGCCGTCGGCGCCGGCAGGGCGCCGGACACCACCACCGATCCGGCCGGTATCCGACCGTAGCTGATTTCGCCGGTCAGCCGGTTGTAGATCTTGGTGCTTTGGCCGATGTAGACCCCCATCGAGATCACCGAGCCGCGCTCGACGATGACGCCCTCGACCACTTCGGAACGCGCGCCGATGAAGCAGTTGTCTTCGATGATGGTGGGGCTGGCTTGCAGCGGTTCCAGTACACCGCCGATACCGACGCCGCCGGATAGATGAACGTTTTTGCCGATCTGAGCGCAGGAACCGACCGTGGACCAGGTGTCCACCATGGTTCCGGAATCCACGTACGCGCCGATGTTGACGTAGGACGGCATCAGCACCACGCCGGGCGCGATGTAGGAGCCGCGACGAGCGGCGGCCGGCGGCACCACTCGCACGCCGGCGGCCAGAAAGTCGTTTTCACCGTATTCGGCGTACTTGGGCGGGACCTTGTCGAAATAATTGGTGTAACCGTCGCGGATGATCGTGCTGTCGTTCAGACGGAAGCTGAGCAGCACCGCCTTCTTCAACCAGGTGTTGACCGTCCAGGTGCCGTCGCGCTGCTCGGCGACCCGCGCCTGGCCCAGTTCCAGCAGCCCCAGCGCTTCCGCCACCGCCTCGCGCAATTCGGCCGACGCCGTGGCGGCGTCGATCTCGCCACGGCGTTCGAAAGCATCTTCGATAATCCGCTGTACCTTGTTCATCAGGAGAGATCCTCGGCGGGGCGGCGTCCCAACAGAGTTTGGGCACAGCCGCAAAAACCGTCATAATAGGAAGGAATAAAATATATGGGGTGATGCGTCGCTACACGGACGACCTGCATCGAAACAGCAACTTTATCACCTTACGCTTTCAAGCGGCAGTACGCCGCCACCGCCCGGCGCGGATGAACGGTACGTGCTGTCGATACCCTACAAGCACAACGAAGAAGGAGCATCGGTATGGCAAAGAAGGTCGTGTCGGATGACAAAGAACGGGCACTGGTCGAGTCGACTCTCCCCGTCGACAAACGCCCGGCCGTGCCGGCCGAACCGACCCCAGTCGCCGCCGGCAAGGTCCAGCAGACGGTCGCCGAACCGACCCCAGTCGCCGCCGGCAAGGTCCAGCAGACGGTCGCCGAACCGACCCCGCCCACCGATGAGGACAAGATCGGGATGGCCGAAGCGAATCCAATCCAGGATTCCGACGCGCAACCGCTGGAGGCCGATGGCCGCAAACGAGTGATTATCGAAGGGGTGAGCCCAGTAGTCGACGCGGGTCGGTTTCCCATAAAGCGGGTGGTGGGCGAAACCGTGGTGGTGGAGGCCGACGTCTTTACCGATGGCCACGATTCGCTGTCGTGCGTGTTGCAATATCGCCGGCGGGGCGGGACCGAATGGCAAGAAGCGCCGATGCATTCTCTGGTCAACGACCGCTGGCACGGTGAGTTCCAGGTACTGGACGTGGGACTTTACGAGTACACCCTCTGCGCCTGGGTGGACGCCTTCAAATCCTGGCGGCACGATTTGCCCCGCTGGGAGCAAGCCGAGGATATCGCGCTTTCCCTGCGGGTCGGCGCGGAACTGACCGAGAAGGCCAGCCGGCGCGCGACCGGCGCCGACGCCCAGTGGCTGGCCAAGCGCGCCACAGCGCTGGCCGGCGATCAGGATCTGGACTATCGCCGCCAGTTGGGTTTGGACGAGGAACTGGCCAGGCTGATGCATCGCCACGCCGACCGCCAGTTGGCGATCCAGTACGAAAAGACCCTGGGATTGATAGCTGAAGACGAACGCGCCCGCTTCAGTACCTGGTACGAGCTGTTCCCGCGTTCCTGCGGTGCCGCGCCCGGCAAGCACGGTACCTTCAGGGATTGCGAAACCTGGTTGCCGCGACTCGCCGCCATGGGCTTCGACGTGCTGTACTTCCCGCCGATCCACCCCATCGGCCGGATCAATCGCAAGGGCAAGAACAACACGCTCACGCCCGGACCGGACGACGTCGGTAGCCCTTGGGCCATCGGCGCCGAGGAGGGTGGCCACAAGGATATTTTGCCGGCGCTCGGTACGCTGGGAGATTTCCACCATCTGGTGCGCAAGGCCCGGGAGCACGGCATCGAGCTCGCCCTGGACATCGCCCTGCAATGCGCGCCGGACCATCCTTACGTCAAGCAGCACCCGGACTGGTTCCGCTGGCGGCCGGACGGCACGGTACAGTACGCCGAGAACCCGCCCAAGAAGTATCAGGATATCTATCCCTTCAACTTCGAAACCGACGACTGGAAGGCGTTGTGGGAAGAGATCAAGAGCATCTTCGAATTCTGGGTCGAGCAGGGCGTGCGCATCTTCCGGGTGGACAACCCTCACACCAAGCCCTTCGCGATGTGGGAATGGCTGATCGCCGAGATCAAGAAGACCACCCCGAACGCCATCTTCCTGGCGGAAGCCTTCACCCGGCCCAAGGTCATGCACCGCCTGGCCAAATTGGGCTACACCCAGTCCTACACCTACTACGCTTGGCGCAACACCAAATCGGAGCTGATCGAGTACCTGACCGAACTGACTCAGGGGCCGGGCCGCGAATACTTCCGGCCGAACTTCTGGCCCAACACCCCGGATATTCTGACCGCCGCCCTGCAGTACGGCGGCCGTCCGATGTTCATGTCCCGGCTGGTGCTGGCGGCGACCCTGACCGCCAACTACGGCATTTACGGCCCGGCCTTCGAAATGATGGAGCACCTCGCCGTCAAGCCGGGCAGCGAGGAATATCTGGATTCGGAGAAATACCAGATCCGCCATCGCAGCTTCCAGGAATTGGACGGACCGAACAGCCTGCGCGACTTCATCGCCTTGCTGAACCGCATTCGCAAGCGCAATCCGGCGCTGCAAGCCGACTGGAGCCTGCGGTTTCACGAGGTCGATAACGAGCAGATCGTCTGCTACAGCAAAACCACCGACAAGCACGCCAACATCATTCTGGTGTTGGTGAACCTGGATCCCAACTACACGCAGTCCGGTTGGACCGGTTTGGATCTGGCGGCGCTGGGAGTGGATCCGAACCAGCCGTTTCAGGTGCACGATCTGCTGACGGGTGCCCACTACATCTGGAACGGGCCGCGCAACTACGTCGAATTGAATCCGCATCGGATGCCGGCACATGTGTTCCGCATCCGCAGCAGCCTGCAAACGGAACAAGATTTCGATACGTTCAGCGGCTAAGGAGGAGAAGATATAGATGGCTCAAAAACCCAAGGGCTGGACCGGTGTGGAAGACCCGTTGTGGTACAAGGATGCGCTGGTTTATCAGTTACACGTCAAGGCGTTTGGCGACAGTGACAACGATGGGGTCGGCGATTTCCGCGGCTTGGTTCAGCGCCTGGATTATCTCCAGGATTTGGGCGTGGACACCCTGTGGTTGTTGCCGTTCTATCCTTCGCCGCTGCGGGACGATGGCTACGATATTTCCGATTATCAGAACGTTCATCCCCAGTACGGCACCCTGGCCGACTTTCGTGCTTTCGTCCGCGAGGCGCACGCGCGGGGCCTGAAGATCATCACCGAATTGGTGATCAACCATACCTCCGATCAGCATCCCTGGTTTCAGGCCGCGCGCCGCGCGCCGCGCGGTTCGCCGGAGCGGAATTTCTACGTCTGGAACGACGACGACAAGAAATTTCCGGAAACCCGCATCATCTTCACCGACACCGAAACGTCCAATTGGGCCTGGGATCCGGTGGCGCAACAGTATTACTGGCATCGTTTCTTTTCGCATCAGCCGGATTTGAACCACAACAATCCGGCGGTGGTGAAAGCCGTGACCAAGGTCATGCGGTTCTGGCTGGACCTGGGCGTGGACGGGGTGCGGCTGGATGCCATTCCCTATCTGTGCGTGCGCGAGGGCACCTACAACGAAAACCTGCCGGAAACCCATGCGGTGATCAAGCAAATGCGGGCGGTGGTGGACCGGCATTATCGCAGCCGCTTGTTCCTGGCCGAGGCCAATCAGTGGCCGGAAGACGTGCGCGACTACTTCGGCGACGGCGACGAGTGCCACATGGCCTACCACTTCCCGCTGATGCCGCGCATGTACATGGCCGTCGCTCAGGAAGACCGTCATCCCATCGTCGATATTCTGGAACAAACCCCGGACATCCCCGACAACTGCCAGTGGGCGATCTTCCTGCGCAACCACGACGAACTGACGCTGGAAATGGTCACCGACCGGGAGCGGGACTACATGTACCGCACCTACGCCGCCGATCCGCGCAGTCGGGTCAACGTCGGCATCCGTCGCCGGCTGGCGCCGTTGATGGACAACGATTCCAGCAAGATCAAATTGATGAACAGCCTGCTGTTGTCGATGCCGGGCACGCCGATTTTTTATTACGGCGACGAGATCGGCATGGGCGACAATTTCTATCTCGGCGACCGCAACGGCGTGCGGACCCCGATGCAGTGGAGTCCCGACCGCAACGCCGGTTTTTCCAAGGCCGACCCCCAGCGCTTGTATCTGCCGCCGATCATGGACCCGATCTACGGGTACGAAGCGGTCAACGTGGAAGCGCAGCATCGCGCGCCGGCTTCGCTGTTGAACTGGATGAAGCGGATGATCGCCGTACGCCGGACCTGCCAAGCCTTTGGCCGTGGCCGGCTGGAGATGCTACGGCCTGGCAACCGTAAGATTTTGGCCTACGTTCGTGCCCATGCCGACGAAGTGATTCTGTGCGTGGCCAATCTGTCGCGTTCCGCCCAGCCGGTGGAACTCGATCTGGGCAAATACAAGGGCATGGTTCCGGTGGAAATGATGGGTCAGAACCCATTCCCGCCGATTGGCGAGCTGCCCTACCTGCTGACCCTGCCCCGCTACGGGGTCTACTGGTTCCGCTTGAGTTACGCCGCGCCGCCGGTGTGGCACGAAGACCGGTTGCCCGGTGGCGACCTGCGGATTTTGGTGCTGTTCCAGGGTTGGAAGAGCTTCTTCGTCGACCAGGTCGAGCCCAGCCGGCGGGAAATGGCCATGAACCTGCACGAGCGGCTGACCCGGCAGGTGCTGCCGGAGTTTTTGCCCACCCAGCGCTGGTTCGCCGGCAAGAGCGGGCGCATCGAATCGGTCGAGTTCGACAACTACGACGTCTGGGTCGATCAGACCGAATGGGTGTTGGCCCGCGTTCGGGTCTGGTTGGCCGAACGGCCGGAGCCGCAGGATTACGGTTTGCCGATGGCGCTGGCCTGGGAAGACGATGGCGAGGAGAAACTGCGCCCGCTGTGGCCCTACACGCTGGCGCGCGTCCGGGTCCGTGCCCGGATGGGCCTGCTGTACGACGCCTACGCCAATGAAAAATTCACTCAGTCCATGTTGAAGATGATGGCGCGCAACACCCGGATACCGCTGGGTGGCGGCTGGCTGAAGTTCTCCTCGACTCGCATCTTCCACAGTCTGGCCGGCGACCTGCCGGAGATGTTACCAGTCAAGCGGCTGGCGCTGGATAGCAGCAATACCACGCTCAATGTCGGCGACCGGATGCTGCTCAAGGGCTATCGACGGTTGCGGCCCGGCATCAATCCCGAGTTGGAGATGGGTCGATTCCTGACCGACGTCGCCGACTTCGGTAACGCCGCGCCGTTGGCCGGTGCCCTGGAGTACGAAGACAAGGACGGTAATGTCATTGCGCTGGCGATGTTGCAGGGCTTTGTCGGCAATCAAGGCGACGCCTGGACCTACACCCAGGATTACCTGAAACGGTTCCTGGACGACTGCGTGCAGCAACCGGAGACGGTGCGGGAAGCCGGCGATGGCGTGCATGCGCTCTATCTGTTGTTCGCCAACACCTTGGGTCGGCGCACGGGCGAATTGCATCGGGCGCTGGCACTGATCACCGGCGACGCCGCTTTCGACCCCGAACCGATCTCGCCGGCCGATCTGAGCGGCTGGATCGAGCAGATTCGGCGGGAGGCGACCACCACGCTGGAGCGGTTGGAACAGGCGCAGTGGCGATTGGCGGAACCGGCGCGCTCCCTGGCTGGCTGCCTGCTGACCGCGCGCGAGACCATCATGGCTCGGTTGGACCAACTGGAGATCGCGGATTCGCTGCCGATGAAGACCCGCTTCCACGGCGATTACCACCTCGGTCAGGTATTGGTGGCCAAGGACGATGTCATCATCATCGACTTCGAGGGCGAGCCATCGCGGTCGCTGGAGGAGCGGCGCCATAAAAACTCACCGTTGCGGGATGTGGTCGGCATGCTGCGTTCGTTCAATTATGCCGCGCACGCCGCCTTGCGGCAGTCAACCGCCGACGGCACCACCAACTGGGAAGAGCTTGCATCTTACATCGGCGATTGGGAGCGGCTGGCCCGAACCGCATTCCTGGAGAGTTACGCCGAAGCCCTGCGGGATTGCCCGAGCTATCCGACCGATCCCGAGCAGGCCAAGGCCTTGCTGGATTTGTTTACGCTGGAGAAGGCCTGCTACGAACTGCGTTACGAATTGGATAACCGCCCCGACTGGGTTGCCATCCCGCTCGGGGGTTTGTGTGAACTACTATCACTCGAAACGAAGGATGTGCCGCGATGAAACAACCGAAAATTCTGGCCTTTGTCATGGCGGGCGGCGAAGGTGCTCGTCTGAGTCCCCTGACGGCCTACAATTCCAAACCGTCGCTGCCGTTCGGCAGCCGCTACCGCATCGTGGATTTTGTGTTGAGTAACCTGCTCAATTCGGGAATTCAGTCGATCTACATGTTGGTGCAGTACAAGTCCCAGTCGCTGATCGAGCATGTGCGCAAGGCGTGGGTGGTATCGCCGATGCGGAACGAGGAATTCGTAACCGTGGTGCCGCCGCAGATGATGCGCGGCGGCGACTGGTTCCAGGGCACCGCCGATGCTGTATATCAGAATATTAATTTGATTCAGTTACATAACCCCGATCTGGTAGTGGTGTTCGGCGCTGATCACATTTACCGGATGGATCTTCAGCAGATGGTGGATTTCCATCTTGAGCGGGAGGCCGATGCGACCGTCGCCGCGCTGCCGGTGCCGATCGCCGATGCCAGTTCGTTCGGCGTCATTGACGCCGATCACGCGGGTCGAGTCAGCGACTTCAAGGAGAAGCCAGCCAACCCGCCATCCATGCCCTCCGATCCCACCCGCTCCTACGCCTCGATGGGCAACTATCTGTTCAATGCCAAGGTGTTGGTGCAGGCGCTCAAGGAAGCCAACGAGCGCGGCGAGCACGATTTCGGCCACCATGTGTTGCCGAAGCTGAAAGATACCCATCGGGTGTTCGCCTACGACTTCGCCACCAATAAGGTGCCGGGGACCAAGCCCTACGAAGAGCCGGCCTATTGGCGCGATGTCGGCACGCGGGATGCCTACTTCAATGCCCATCAGGATCTGCTGGGCGAGACGCCGCGCTTCGACATGTTCAACCCGCAGTGGCGGATCTTTTCCAGTAACTATCAGGGGCCAGTAGCGCGCTTGATGGACGCCAAGATTTACAACAGCGTGATCGCCGCTGGTTCAATGGTGCGTCAGGCCACCATCGTCAATACCATCATTCGCCGCGAAGTCACGATCGAAGACGATGTGGAGATCGAGGATTGCTTGATTCAGGATTACGTCCATATCAAGCGTGGCGCCCGACTGCGGCGCGCCATCATTGGCGGTTACAACGTGATCGAGGCGGGCACCCGCATCGGCTACGATCTCGAACAGGATCGCAAACTATACGAAAGTGACCCAGGGTGGTATTACGGTGGTCGGGCCGGGCGAAGTCACTTCGGCCATGCGGGCGTTTAGCGAGTGAGGGCAGGGGGCGGGTCTCGGGTGTCCGGTTTTTTTCCATCCCGGTTTCCCGTCCCCTATTCCGTTATCCCCTTATAGGGATTGGAGCCGATGAGCAGTCCATCCAGCACCGTCGTCTGGCCCGGTCGGCCGTATCCACTGGGCGCGAATTGGGACGGCGAGGGCGTCAACTTCGCGCTGTTTTCGGAACATGCCGAGCAGGTGGTGTTGTGTCTGTTCGATGCGCGGGGTAAGCACGAAGTCGAGCAAATCCCCTTGCGCGAACAAACCGGCCGGGTCTGGCACGGTTATCTGCCGGACGCTCGGCCCGGCCTGCTGTATGGTTACCGGGTGCAGGGACCGCATCGGCCGGAGGAAGGTCACCGTTTCAACGCGCATAAGCTGTTGCTCGATCCCTACGCCAAGGCCATCGTCGGCCAGATTCAATGGAGCGATGCCCAGTTCGGTTACCGAATCGGCGGTCGCACCGAGGATCTGAGCTTCAGTACCCGCAACAGCGGACCGGGCATGCCCAAGTGTCTGGTGGCGGATACTGCCTTTTTCTGGGGTGACGACCGGCCGCCGCGCACGCCCTGGCACGACACGCTCATCTACGAACTGCATGTGCGCGGCTTTACCATGCGCCATCCCGATGTGCCGGCCAACCTGCGTGGCAGTTACGCCGGACTAGCCTGCGGGCCGGTGATCGATTATCTCAAGGCGCTGGGGGTGACGGCGGTGGAGTTGCTGCCGATCCAGTACTTCATCGACGAGCGTCATCTGCTGGATCGCGGCTTGCGCAATTATTGGGGCTACAGCCCGCTCGGCTATTTCGCTCCAGACCCGCGCTACGCCGCCACCGACAATCCGGTCGCCGAATTCAAGAGCATGGTCAAGTCGCTGCACTCGGCCGGCATCGAAGTGATCCTCGACGTGGTTTACAACCACACCGCCGAGGGCAATCAGATGGGTCCGACCCTGAGTTTTCGCGGTATCGACAATGCCAGTTATTACCGCTTGTCGCCCGAACATCCGCGCTACACCATGGATTACACCGGCTGCGGCAACACCCTGAACACCGCTCATCCCCGGGTGTTGCAGATGGTGATGGACAGCTTGCGCTATTGGGTGCAAGAGATGCATGTGGATGGCTTCCGCTTCGATTTGGCCGCCGCGCTGGCGCGGGAAGCGGACGGTACGATCGATCAGAACGGCACGTTCATGGACGTGATCCAGCAGGACCCGGTGCTGTCGCAGGTCAAGTTGATCGCCGAGCCATGGGACGTGGGCGAGAACGGTTATCAGGTCGGCCAGTTTCCGGTCGGCTGGAGCGAATGGAATGGCAAGTATCGCGACGTGGTGCGCGACTACTGGCGCGGCGAGGGCGGATTGATCGGCGAGCTGGCCTATCGCTTGACCGGCTCCGCCGATCTGTACCAGCACAATGGCCGCCGCCCGCACGCCAGCATCAATTTCATCACCGCCCACGATGGCTTCACCCTGTACGATCTGGTCAGCCACAACGAGCGCCATAACGAAGCCAACGGCGAGAACAACCAGGACGGCGATTCGCACAATCGCAGTTGGAACTGCGGGGCGGAGGGCGATACCAACGATCCGGCCGTGCTGGCGCTGCGCTTGCACCAACGGCGTAATCTGCTGACGACCCTGCTGCTGTCGCAGGGCGTGCCGATGTTGCTGGCCGGTGACGAGGTCGGCCGTACCCAACGTGGCAACAACAATGCCTATTGCCAGGACAACGAACTCAGTTGGCTGAATTGGGATCTGGCCTGGCTGCGGGAGAATCGCGAGTTGCTGGTGTTCACCCAGCACCTGATCCAGATTCGCCGCCAGCATCCCACGTTTCGCCGCCGGCATTTTTTTTCGCGGTATCCATGGCGACGGCGTCCGCGACATTCTTTGGTTCAACCCCGACGGTCGCGAGATCGACGACGACGAATGGACCCACGACTATGCCCGCTGTCTGGGGTTGTACCTGCCGGGCGATGGGCTGGGCGACTGGGACGAGCGCGGCCACGCGCTGGAAGACGACGATTTCCTGTTATTGGTCAATTCCTATCACGAGGAAATCTTGTTCATGCTGCCGATCCTGCGGGACGGATCGCCGTTTGATGTGCTGGTCGATACCGCACTGCCGCAGGGTCGTCCCGTCAACGGCGACGAGCACCCGGCCGAGGAACCCTATCCGGTGCAGGGCCGCTCGCTGGTGTTGCTGCGGCATCGCCGACGGCGGCTGTCCTGAACGATCCGATGGATTTCGACCCTCGATCACCAAGTTTCAGGCGATATTTGCCAACCCATTTTCGACCAGGAGTCCCGGTGCGCGAGAAAACTCGCGTACGTTGTCGGTGACTCACGCCATGGACCATTCATAGCCGAACGTCGTCCGGCGCTGGCAGTCCCGCATCCACATCGGGAAAATCATCTTCGATGGGTTCCAGCATCGCCAGCAGCTCCAGAAGATGGGTTGGTTCCTTTACCGGTTCCACGATCAGGCCCTCGCCGTCTTTGTAGAGAATGATTTCATCGCCCAGCAGCTCGAATTCATGTGGGATACGCACGGCTTGATGATGGCCATTGCGGAATAGGCGGGCGCGGCGTTTGATGATTTGAGGGTGGCATCTCTCGTGAATTGCATAGGCTGCGCTTGAAATCGCGTCAAACGGGAAGTGCGTGTCGACCTTTGCGACTGTGTGTTGAAGGATGGAGCGCAGACCGGTTCATGGATGCGTTAATCGTGGGATAGCTTGGGCTGGATTCGTTGTTTTACTCCAAGCGTATTATTTCCCGAATTCTATCTGTTGCGATCACCGTTCCCAATCGTTCAAACCGCTGCCGCTTCGCCGCGCGTGTTTTCACAAGGCATGTAGCGCGGATCGCCGGGTTCCAGCGGCTTTGCTGGGTCGCATTGTCGGTATACTCTGGCGGTATTTTGCACCATCGGGTTGATCTGTGGTTAGGATAAACTGCTTATATTATCCGTAATTATGCACCTTTCTCGCTAAAAGTAAGGACGCGAATCCTCATGCCTTTGTTGAGTATCGACAACCTCTCCATCGCCTTTGGCGCCGAAAAACTGCTGGATGGTGCCAGCTTCCAAATCGATCCTGGTGAGCGCGTCTGCCTGATCGGTCGCAACGGTGCCGGTAAAACCACCTTGCTGCGCCTGCTGGCCGGCGAGATTCAAGCCGATGGCGGCGAAACTTGGCGGCAACCCGGTCTGCGCGTGGCCACGCTGGCGCAGGAATTACCGATGGATACCACCGCTACCGTGTTCGAAATCGTTGCCGGTGGGTTGGAAGGATTGGGAGAGTTGTTGGCTGAGTATCACGAAGCTGCTCACCAACTCGCCGATGCGTCCACGCCTGAAAATCTGCGGCGCATGGAGCAGTTACAACATGAATTGGAAGCGCGCGACGGCTGGCGCTGGCAACAGCGGGTCGAAACCGTTATCAGCCGCTTGCAATTGCCGGCTGATACGTCACTCACCGAACTGTCCGGCGGCTGGCGGCGGCGGGTGCTGCTGGGTCGCGCGCTGGTCTGCGAGCCGGATTTGCTGCTGTTGGACGAGCCGACCAACCATCTCGATCTGGAAACCATCCAGTGGCTGGAACAAGAACTGCTGGAATTTCGCGGCGGATTGCTGTTCGTCACTCACGACCGCGCCCTGTTGCAACGGTTGGCCACCCGCCTGCTGGAACTGGATCGTGGCATGTTGACCTCTTGGCCGGGCGACTACGCCAATTTCCTGGAAAAAAAAAGCGGCGCTGCTGGAAGTCGAGGCGCGGCACAATGCCAAGTTCGACAAGAACCTGGCGCAGGAAGAAGCCTGGATTCGGCAGGGCATCAAGGCGCGACGCACCCGCAACGAGGGCCGGGTGCGGGCCTTGCTGGCCTTGCGTGAGGAGCATCGCCAGCGCCGCGAGCAACTCGGCAAGGCCAACATCGCGCTGGAGCAAGCGGAAACTTCCGGCAGGCTGGTGATCGAGGCGCGGCACGCCAGTTACGCTTGGCAGGACAAGCCGCTGATTCGCGACTTCTCGACCCGCATCATGCGCGGCGACCGGGTGGGCCTGATCGGTCCCAACGGTTCCGGCAAGACCACTTTGCTCAATCTGCTGCTGGGACGCCTGCGGCCGGATACCGGCGAAGTGCGCTTGGGCACCAAGCTGGAAGTGGCTTATTTCGATCAACTGCGCGATCAGCTCGATCTGGAACGGACCGTGCTGGACAATGTCGCCGGGGGTCGTGAGCACATCGAGATCAACGGCCAGCGCCGCCACGTCATCGGTTATCTGGGCGATTTTCTGTTCACTGCCCAACGGGTGCGCTCGCCGGTCAAATCGCTGTCCGGCGGTGAGCGCAACCGGCTGCTGTTGGCCCGGCTGTTCAGCCAGCCGGCCAACCTGCTGGTCATGGACGAGCCAACCAACGATCTGGATCTGGAAACGCTGGAACTGTTGGAGGAACTGCTGCTGGAGTACACCGGTACCCTGCTGCTGGTCAGTCACGACCGCACTTTTCTGGATAACGTGGTGACGAGTTGCTTGGTGTTCGAAGGCGATGGATGCATCCGCGAATATGTCGGCGGTTACAGCGACTGGCTGCGTCAGCGACCCGCTGCGTCGGAACCGGCTCCCGCCGTCAAACCGAAGCCTGCTGTCCCGCCCGCGCCGAAATCGTCAAAACCCGCCGCGTCAGGCAAGTTGAGCTACAACGAGCGGCGAGAATTGGAGCGATTGCCAGCACGTATCGAGGAACTGGAGCAACGTCAGCGGGAATTGCACGCCGCAACCGCCGATCCGACCTTTTACAAACAGGAAGCGACGATCGTCACGCAACGATTGGAAGAGTTGCGGATTTTGGAAGCAGAATTGGAAACTGCTTACGGACGTTGGGAGGAGTTGGAAGCGCGGGAATAGGAGAGGTGCGCCGCCGGGATGTAGCCCATAGGAATTATTGATTGACCCTATAGAGTATATGAATTCTTAATTTTCAGCGGGCGCGCTTATAGTTGGCCGGCACACTGTGCTTCCCGCCATAAGGAGACCCGCAATGCGTAATAAAAAAAATCCCGTTACTTGCCGCCTTGGCAATAGCCCTATCGCCGATCGCGACAATCAGCGTTGCTCATGCTCAAAATAAACCGATGTCGAACCAGGAATGGTGGCCCAAGCAACTGAACCTGCAGCCACTGCGCCAGCACAATGCCACGTCCAATCCGATGGGGAAGGACTTCAATTACGCCGAGGAGTTTAAAAAGCTTGATCTCGCTGCCGTGAAGAAAGACATCGCGGCACTGATGACCTCGTCGCAGGATTGGTGGCCGGCGGATTATGGTCACTATGGACCCTTCTTCATTCGCATGGCCTGGCACAGCGCGGGCACGTACCGCGTGGCCGACGGTCGCGGCGGCGCCGATGGCGGTCAACAACGTTTCGAACCGCTCAACAGTTGGCCCGACAACGTGAGCCTGGACAAAGCGCGCCGCCTGCTGTGGCCGATCAAGCAAAAGTACGGCAGCAAGATTTCGTGGGCCGATCTGATGGTCCTGACCGGCAATGTCGCGCTGGAATCGATGGGCTTCAAGACCTTTGGCTTCGCCGGCGGTCGTCAAGACGACTGGGAGGCCGATCTGGTCTATTGGGGTCCCGAAAAAGAGTGGCTTGGCGACGAGCGCTACAGCGGTGATCGCAAACTTGAAAACCCTCTCGCCGCCGTGCAGATGGGCCTCATCTACGTGAATCCGGAAGGACCGAACGGCAATCCGGATCCGCTTTTGGCCGCCAAGGATATTCGCGAAACCTTCGGTCGCATGGCGATGAACGATGAAGAGACCGTCGCGCTGATCGCGGGTGGCCACACCTTCGGTAAAGCGCATGGCGCGCACAAACCAACCGACTGCGTGGGGCCGGAGCCCGCAGCCGCGGGCGTGGAGGAGCAAGGCTTCGGTTGGAAGAACAAGTGCGGCAAGGGCAATGCGGAAGACACCGTCACCAGCGGTCTGGAAGGCGCTTGGAGCACCAATCCGGTTGCCTGGACCACGCAATATTTAGACAACCTGTTCGCTTTCGAGTGGGTGCAGACCAAGAGCCCCGCAGGGGCGATTCAATGGATTCCCGCGAATGGTCAGGCGGCCAATGCCGTCCCGGACGCGCACGACAAGTCCAAGCGGCATGCTCCGTTCATGTTCACCACGGACCTCGCACTGAAGTTCGACCCGAGCTATCGCCAGATCGCGGAGCGCTTCAGAAAGGATCCGAAGCAATTCGAGTTGGCATTCGCCAAGGCGTGGTTCAAGCTGACGCATCGCGATTTGGGTCCACGCACGCGCTATATCGGCGCTGAAGTTCCCAAGGAAGTGTTGATTTGGCAAGATCCCGTGCCTGTGGTCGATTACCCCTTGATCGACGCGAACGACATCGCGGCGCTCAAGGCTAAGATTCTCGCTTCCGGCTTGACCACCTCCGAACTGGTGAGAACCGCCTGGGCGTCGGCCGCTTCCTTCCGCGGCTCCGACTCGCGCGGCGGCGCGAATGGTGCCCGCGTTCGCCTCGCTCCGCAAAAGGATTGGGCAGCGAACAATCCGGTGGAGCTGGCCAAGGTGCTGAAGAGCTTGGAAGATATTCAACAGGGTTTTAACGGCGCGCAATCCGGTGGGAAGAAAGTGTCGCTCGCCGACGTGATCGTGTTGGGCGGCGCGGCGGCCATTGAGCAGGCCGCGAAGCAGGGTGGGCATGACGTCAAGGTGCCCTTCGCACCAGGACGCGCGGATGCATCGCAAGAGCAAACCGATGCGGCTTCGTTTGCCGCGCTCGAACCGACCGCCGACGGGTTCCGCAACTACTTCGGCGACAATAACCCGCGATCACCGGCGGAAATGCTGGTGGAACGGGCCAGTCTGCTGAATCTCACCGTTCCCGAAATGACCGTTCTGGTCGGCGGTATGCGCGCCTTGAACGCCAACACGGGACAGTCCGCGCATGGCGTGTTCACCGACCGGCCCGGCACGCTGAGCAACGACTTCTTCGTGAATCTGCTCGATATGTCGACGCAGTGGTCCAAGTCGGCCAAGACCGAGGGCCTTTACGAAGGTCGAGATCGCAAGACGGGCAACGTCCAGTGGACCGCAACCCCCGTCGATCTGGTGTTTGGTTCAAATTCCGAGCTGCGCGCGGTCGCGGAATTTTATGCGACCAACGACGCAAGCGAGAAGTTTGTGGATGACTTTGTCGCGGCTTGGACGAAGGTCATGAACCTCGACCGGTTTGACTTGTGAAGCAGGCGGAATAAGGTGCTCGAACGCCGCTGAAAGTCGGTTTGATTCCAGTGCCGATGCCTTCGGACAAAAGGGCCATCCAATCGGGTGGCCCTTTTTCGTTGGATCACGCTGGCCTAGCCTAGCTCGCACGCCTCATCATTTCTCGCACGGATGTCGATCATAACCCGCCGTCATATTTATGTATGATCCCCCAGGTGGTGTGCCATGAAACTACGAGAAATCCTGATTAATATTAATGCCTTAGAAGAAGAACTGCTCGCATTTGAACGTAGGCACGGCCAAAAAAACGGTTGAATCCGTCATGGCGACCGGTCACCACCTGCTGGCGCCAGTGAAAGCCCATCAACCGATCTTGTTCGAGCACCTGACCGAGACGTATCCGGCGCAACCCAAAAAGACCGGGTGCTTTGCCAGGAAACCGCCGATTAACTGTCCACCGCGACCCTTCAGGGACTCTAGCGTTGAACGGCCCTGGGATTTCCTTTGCACCTATAATAACGGAACGGCAGATGGTAATCCGCCGTTTTTTTCGACATTTCACACTGTACGAGTAATAGATCAAGCTAACTCCGAGTGGAAAATCTGCAATCTTCCTGCTTGTCGCAACTTATCCACTGTCTTGTTAGACTTGTTTGCCTGGTACATCTCGAAAGATAAGGTGATCCGGGAAAAAAACGGAAAAGATAGAGTAATCATGAACTGTATCTGTATCCACCGATGGGAGTTATAACGTGAAAAAAAAGTATTGTTATATGTCGGCAATCATTGCTAGCTTTTTATCGGATCATGGGGCTGAATATCCTCTTGATGATGGTCCTTGTACTCGGAGCTTCCTCCTATGTCAGCGCCGATGAAGGCGTTCAAGGATTGTTTTCTCCAATAACAACCAGTATTTACGGTCGCCGATATAGCAATGCCATCTTGCAGGGCGTGAGCCTGAGCGATGTTTTTTACCTACAATGATACAGAAACCACAGCGTTTGGACCTGCTTATGCGAATGTCTGGACGAGCCCGTCCAATTTTCTACAATGCAAGCCTCCAACCGGTAGAAAATTTTCCTACGCGCTTTGTTATTATTCTGGACCCAATGATCCAACAGGACATAGTTCGGATAACCCATCCCTGCCGTGTACGCTGTCCGATGATGGGATAGTGGCCAATTGTTCATGTTACGAAATATCGACCGACGATGTATCGCCAAAGATCCCCTATTATGTTGATATTCATGCTATATCCAATTTGGAAATATATAATGAAACCGTTGAAACATGTGGGAAGGAAGGAGAAAAGTGTGCCGCTACCGATAGAGATCCGTCCGTGTGTGATGCGATCAACAGCAACCTGTTGGTTCCTGGCGCAGACCTGATTTCTGTCTTTTCGCCGGTTTTCGCAAGTAATTATTTTACCAAAGGAGAAAATAATTCGACCGCTTGTGTCGATGGGAATGCGGGTATTTATGCGGGTTGCATGACCGCGCCTTGTTACCGGACCGGAGAAAAGGATGCCAGTGGTCGTAATATTGTAGAGTGCAAGTGCCCGATTTTTAAAGGACCTTATCAAGTCGGTCAGGCGAACCAAAGCTGCGACGCCAACGAAACACCCCTCAGCACCACGGTCTCTCGCGACGAAACGAAGAAGATTTGGAAAGCCGCTAACGTATGGTCGGCGGCTTACAATCCAGCGGGCGGTCCTATTACGCTTCCAGATGGTGCATGTGTGCCCGATCTTCCGGGGGATAAAGGCTGCGGTCTTTTCGACCCTCAGAAAGATTACGGAAAAATTATTGATCCTGACAGCGCGCTCTGTAAAAAATGTTTGTAGTGCCTATGAAGGGAGCGTCAATAGTTCTGGTATTCAAGTGGGTTATTCGTGCGACGCAACTCTGTGCACGACAACAGGTATTGGACAGGAAAACAACCCCAATTTTCCTCCTTCGCGGAACGCCCAACTCAGTTTGATGGGTGAAGCATGCAATGGTATCCAAGATACCGATGGCATGAAGCAGATTATATTGGTTGAAGCATTGGCGGAATGTAGTTGCTGTGCCAGTCAGGTCTGTGGATGCACTAATATTAGTACGACGACCGATCAAACGATCTTTAGTCTGAATCAGCAACAGCGCGATGTGGGCATCCAACCGCAATGCGATCTTAACAATACGCTTTGTGGAGAGAGTCAGTAACAAGCTGGCCGTTTCAGCCAGCGTAGCCCGTAACATAAGCCAGGACGGCAGAAGGGTATTTTCTGCCGTCCTTTAAACCGACGCCTTTAGAGCCTGATCAAGACACTGATATATCGTGAAAACCAGGGGAAGCCACCGATGAAATACAAAGGTGGCTGTCACTGCGGCCAAATCGCTTTCGAGGTCGAAGGCGAACTTACCCAAGTTACAGATTGCAACTGTTCAATCTGTTCACGGAAGGGCTAGCTTCTTTGGTTTGTTCAAAGAGACAAAGTGCGCCTAATCACACCTGAAGACAGTCATGCATTCATCCATGTGGATGCAAGCGGCTGCCATTATTCCTTCCTTACAGTTTGATGTAATGGGATTACGGTTCCACTCAGTACGGACGAGTGGCGGCAAGTACATTTTCGTGAACCTGCCAACCTGCCTACCCACCGGCAACAGCCCGACTCACCGCCCGTCGTTCCAACCGCCGCAAGCTCTTGAACGCGATAGCTCGAATCGCGCTGTCCTCGTCCTTGTTGGCCAGAATGCCTTGCAACGCGGTTTGCGCCGTTTCGCCGCCCAGCCGGCCCAAGGCCGCAATCGCGCTTGACCGCGCTGCTGCTTCACTGTTGATCGCCATGGCGCGTTGGATGAGCGTCGCCACCTCCCGCTGTTCCAGATAAACCGGCAAGGCGGCTTGCCGCTGCTCGGCGCTGGCTAGCAAGCGGCCATCCGCCTTGGGCAGAACCGCCCGCAGGACTGGACGCAAGGCCGCGCCATCGACGCTCTTGGTTCGCTCCAAATGCTGGAGTACGGGCTCGCCGCCCAGCCGGGCCAGAGCGGCGCTGGCCGCCGCACGCACCCCGGAATCGACATCCTCCAAGGCTTGCAACAGCAAGTTGCTGTCCTTGGCATTGCCGCACTCGGCCAGACAACGAATCGCTTCGCACCGTACCGCAACCGGATGACGAGGATCGGCGAGCGCAGCCCGCGCTGCGGGCGCGACGGCGAGTTGCAATTGACGGGCAGCCCACAGACTGGCCCGCCAGGCGTGCGCTTCCGCGCCAGCCTGTTCCCACAAATGCCGTTCGTCGGCCCGTCGCCAACCGTTCGCCGCCCGCTCCAGCGCGGCTTGCACCCCTGCCGCTAAATCTCGGTCGCCACTGTTGCCGGCGATCCAGGCCGCTTCGGCACGCGTCGCGGCTGCGTCGCTTTGCAGCAGATCGCGCAGCGCGTCGCCGGCGAAAGTCTGGCGGCGGATCAGCCCGCGCCGCAGCCGTTGGCGAACCTGTTGGTCCTTGACCACGCTCAGCCGCTGGGTCAAGGTGGCGGGGTCGCCCTGCCGGGCCAGGAAGCGGGCGGCAGGTTGGCTGATCTCGGCGTATTCGCTGTTCAGAGCCAGCAGGTTGACCTGGGTAGCGTCGGTGGGATAAATCCGTCGTAGCGCCTCCAGACCGGCCTTGCGCAGACCGGCGTCGCGTTGGTGCAGTAGCGATTCCAGCACCGGTTCGGCGGTGACCGCGCCCAGTTCGCCCAATTCGATGGCGGCCCGCTGCCGGGTGGAGCCGTTTTCGTAAGGATCGCTGGCGAGGCGTTCCAGCAGGGCACGGCTGCGCTCGTCGCCGACGCGCCGCAAACCGCTCAGCGTCCGCCAGCGCAGTTCGCCCACACCCTCGCGCGCCAGTCGTTCCAGGTTATCGCGCACCCGCTGGCGTTCGTCGGCGTCGGTCAGTCGGGGCAGCAACGCACCGAGGGCTTCGGCGGCATCCGGGGCCAAGGCGCGGTCGTCAGCGGGCAAGTCGGCGCGTTGATCGAGCAACGGTTCCAGATATTCCAACGCGCGCCGGTCGCCCAACTCGCCCAGCGCGGCGATGGCGCGTTTGCGCTCCACCTCCGTGCCAGCCGTGAACGCCAGCAACAGCGGTTGGAAGGCTTCCGGTCGTTGCTGCTTGGCCAAACCTTCGGCGGCGGCCAGCAACAGTTCGCGGCGGCCGCCGATCAAGGCCCGCGTCAACGGTTCCAAACTCGCGCCCGGCATGCCAGCGACGATACGTTGCGCCAGTTGCGCGCAAGCCAGCGCCCGAATCGCCTCGTCGCGGTCGTCCAGCAGCCGGACCAGCAGCGTTTCCGCCGGTTTCGCTTCCAGTACGCCCAAGACTTCGACGACGCGGGTCCGAATCGCAGCGTTGTCGTGATCGAGCAACGGCGGCAAGGTTTCCAAAGCCAATTCTTCCCGGTAACGCGGGTATTGCCGCCCGTCCGCGCGCTTTTGCTCCGGCTGGATTCGGTCGCGCAACAATTGCAACAACACGTCCAAGGCTTGGCTGTGATAAGTGGCTTTGTCCTTGTCCAGCAACCAGCGGCCCAGCAGCGGTGCGGCGGCGATGTGGCCGATGCGACCCAGGGCGCGCAGTAGAACCGGACGGTCGGCGGTCAGATCGGGATCGTCTTCCAGGCGCACGGTCACGGCCTCGACCGCCTTTGCCGCGACCTGTTCATTCGGTCGGGCGTGCGCCAAGACGACCAGCGCCTCCAACGCTCGGTTGGCGGTTCGCGCTTCGCCGTGCAGAGCAGCGGCCAATACGTCCAGCGCCAGCGACTCGCCGCGTTGAGCCAAGCCTACGGCGGCGCGCAGGCGCAATTCCTCGTGCTCGCTTTCCAAGGCGCGGCTTAGAGCGGCGGCGATGCGCGGATCGTTGGCATCGAGCAAGCGATCCACCACGGTCAGCCGCAGATCATCGTGACGGCTGTTCAAGGCCAGCAACCAGGGTTCCAGACTGCCGGTGGGATACAGGCGAGGCAGTTGCTCCAGCGCGTGGCGGCGCGTCTCCGCATTGGCGGCATCGACCGCGCCCCGGACCAGTTCGGCGGCGCGCGCATCGCCGGCTGCGGCCAAAGCCAGCAAACGGTCGAAGGCATTGCGGCCGAGGTCGGCGAAATCGACGTTCAAGGCCAGCGCCAGCGGCTCCAGCGGCTCGCGCGGATGCAGTTCGGCCAGCGCGCTCAGCGCCGCCTGCCGCACTAGATGATGCGGGTCGCCCAAAGCTTGACGCAGCACCGGCAACACCGCTTCCCGGCCGATGGTGGGTTGCTGGGCCAACACCGCGAGACGGGCGATGCTGTCGCGCCGCACCCGTTGATAATCGTCCGGCCCCTTGGCGACCGGCGCTTGCCGAATCAGGCCGGCATACGTGCCGAACGCGAGCCGCCACAGTTCGGACGCGCTGGCTTGATCTTGCGCTTTGGGCGGTCGTCGCCCGCCACCGGCGAAGCGCAACACCGTCAGCAGGCGTTGGGTGGCGGAGTTGTTCGGCTGCGGCTTGCGCTGGAACAGACCGCGTATCCAGCCAGTCTTGCGCTCCAGCGGCGTTTCGGCTTCGGGCGCGGTTTGCGGTGGGGCCTGATCAGTGGCAATTTCGGCGAGACGCTTCGCCTCGCGCCAGAAGGTTTCCGGTTGCGGGCGCAGGCCGAGCACCTGGGCAGCGGCGTAGCGCCGGGCTGGGGAATCGCTGGCCAGGGCGTTGACCACGGCGTTGAGCAGACGCGGCCGTTGCGCCGGCTCCGGCCAATTGCGCATATCGCTGGCTTTCTCCGGCTGGCGCGGCCCGATCAGTTCCAGACCCCATTGCCCCAGGTCTTCGTCGCCCAACCGCGCTTCCAGCACGCGGGCGGCGGCATAGCGGATTTCCGGCTGGCCGGCGCTCAGAGCGCTGAGCAGCAAATCCGGCTCCAGTTGCGCTCGCGCCAAGGCAATATCGCGGGCCACGATCACGGTGAAGGTTAATTCCTGAAGATCGCGTTCGCGGTCTTCCAAGCCTTGCAGCAAGCCTTGGGCGCCAGCACCGCCCAGCGCGACGAAACTGTACAACGCGCCGCGCCGGATCGGCAGATGCTCGTGACGTTGGGTGCCGGCCAGCACCGGCAACGCCCGCGCATCGCCCAGCTTCGACAGGCCATCGGCGGCCCAACTGCGCACCGCCAGATCGGCGTGAGCCAGGGCGGCGACCAGCGGTTGCTCGTTGCCATTTTGGCAGGCGGTGGCCAAACCCCGCGCGCCGTGTTCCCGCACCAGGGGATCGTCGTCTCGTAACAAGGTGGTGAAGAATGGAATGCTGGCCGAGTCGCCCACGTCGGCCAGGGCGCTAGCGGCGCGCTGGCGCAGCGCATCGGCGGGCCGGTCACGATCGGTCTTGGGAATACTCAGCAACGCCTGCATCGGTCCGACGGCGCGGCTGTCCCGGCGCTTGCCGCACAATTCCCCGGCGCGCACCCGCAGCAGATAAAACGGGCTGTCGAAGGCGAGGGCGAACGCTTGCGCGTCGTTGGGCAGCAGTTTGTCGAGCGCTTCGATGGCGGCGAGGAACTGAGGCGCTTCCTCGGTTTGCAACAGTTCGATCAAACGGTTCCGCAGCGGGGCCGGGTCGGTCGCTTCCAGCGCGCCTTTCGAACCGGCCAAGCGGACTTCGGCAGCGGGCGAATTGAGCGCCGCTAGATGGTAATTGGCGCGTTTCTTGTCGGCGTCTTCCTTGGTCAGAGCCTCGTAGGCGGCCAAGCCGACTTCGGCGGCGCTGTCGCCAACTCGTTCGATCAGCAATTCCCTGGCCCAGGCGCGCGACTGGCGGGCTTGGCGAGCCAGTTCGTCCACGGCCCAGCGGCGCACGTCGGGATGCACCGAGGCGACCGCCCGGCGCAGGGTGGTTTCCGGGCGCTTGCTGTGCCAGGCCCACAACGTCCGCATGGCTTCCCGGCGCACGTTCTCGGCTTCGTCGTCCAGAGCGTGGCCGAGTAACCCGTCGATGCGGGTGGCGAGTTTGTTTTGGGCAGTCGCACCGTGCTTGACCAGCAGTTGCAGGGCGCGGGTCCGAATTTCGCCCGCCTGCGTGCGTAGCGCCAGTTCAGCCAGATCGATCTCGCCGGCTGGGCCTTCCGGCTCGGCCAATTTGATCAGCCCGTCGAACGCTTCGGCACGGACTTGGGCGTCGTCGTCGTTCAACAGCCATTGCAGGCGCAAGCGCAAGCGCCGGTCGCCCGCCAGATTGATGATCGCGTTGGCCATGAAACGGGTGACCAGCCGCCGTGTCCCGGCTTCCAGTTCTCGGCTGAGTTGCAGCAAGGCGCCGCTGGCGCGGTCGTCGCCGAGCCAGCTCAGACACAGGACGCTTTGCAAGGCCATGTCCGGTTGACGGCAAACCAGAGCGGTGAATAGCGGTTCTAGGTCCGATTCGGTCGGGGCTGTGCCGGTGGTGGTTGCCGCGCCTTCGATGCCGAGAGCGGCATATTCGTCCAGTATCTTGGCGATATCGGGGCCGCTGGCGCGCAGGTTGGCAACCAGCGCTGGGTGGACCGCGACCGCGATCCAAAAGGCCGCGTGACGGACCGCGAACGTGTCGTCATTGATTGCCTGGCCGAGCAACTGGCGGCCCTGTGGCGTGGCATTCAATTGCCGTCGCCCCAGCCGGATCAAAACCGCGCGGCGGATATCAGCGGAACCGCGCTCGAACGCACCGCGCAGGGGTGCAACGCCGGCCTCAGGGTCCAGGGTCAGCAAACCATCGAGCGCGGCTTCGCGGACGTTGGCGTCCGAGTCGTTCAGCCGCTCGTTCAGCAGTCTCGGCACCAGGGGCGATGCTTGGCGCAATGCGGTCAGGCGTTGCACCGCATCGAGCCGAATGTCCGGGTGCCGGCTGCCCAGCGCCAGTTGCAGGGCGTGCAGGGGCGTTTCGGCGTCGATTTGCTCCAGCGCTTTCAGCGCGGCCTTGCGCACGCCGACATGGTCGTCGTTCAACGCCTTGGCCAGTGTCGGTCGGCTGCGGCGGCGTTGGCTGACACCCAGCTTTTGCGCGGCTTCAATGCGTTGCCCCGGCCGGGAGTCCTGACCGAGCACGTATTCCAAACCTTCCCGCGCCTCGTCCTCGGCCAGTTGCGCCAAAGCGTCCAGGGTGGCCGAGGAGGAGCGGTTCGCCTTAACCTCGTCGAGCAGTCGTTGCAGTCGGGAGTCCCAGGTTTCGGCGCTACCGGATGGATTGCCGTTTTGATCGACCGGACTGAGCCAAATCAACCGATTTTCCGTGACCGCGACCAGCAAGCCGCCGCGCTGTTCCGGTTTGGCCTGTTGCAGTGGTTCGAACAGCGCCAGTGCGCTGGCGTTGCGTCCGACGGGGATAGTGCGCGGCTTGCGGCGCTGATCCAGCGTCCAGACCTTGAGTTCGCCGTCCTCGCCGAGCGAGAACAAGCGGCGGGGAAGGGGACGGCCCTGCTCGTCATTCAGTGCCGCGCTGAATAATAGGCCGCGCACTGGACCCTGATGGGCGGCATCGCCGCTGCGATTTTCTTCGTCGATGGCCCCTTCCAGGAAGCAGACCCGGATTGAACCATCGCCGCAGCCGGCGACGATCCGCCCGTCGCCGGTGAAAGCCAAGGCAAAAATGCCACGCTCGCCGCAGGGCATGACACGGGGTTCGGCGTCGCTCAGTTGGGCCAGCGGCAGAACGTAAATGGTGTTATCGGCGCCAGCGGCAGCGACGCTGCCACTCGCTGGGTCCAGCGCGACGGCGCGTAGCGGCTGTTCGCTCAAATGGCGCTTGGCTTGCTCGCGCAGGCGCGGCCGGTCGCCGTCCATCTCAAGGGTGTGCAGTGCTAGCACGCCGTCATCGCCGATGCTCAAAACCTGCGAGTCGGACGTAACCAGCGCCCGCACCGCGCCGGTGTGAACAGCCTGCTGCCAATCCGGGGTTTTGCCTTCGCCGCTGGTGCGCCAAATGGCCAAATCGCCCTTGACGGTTCCAGCCAGCAATAGATCATCGTTGCAAAAGGCCAGCGCGGTTGCAACGGCGTCCAGCGGGGCGCTGAATCGCAAGTTCAGCTTGGGCAATTGCAGCAGATGAATGCCGGAGTCGGTGACACCCACCGCATCGCGGCGACCGCCGACCGCAAGGAGTTTGCCGCTGGCGGCGACGGCTAATAAGCGTTCGATGTGGGGCGCGTATTGTTTAGCCACGGCGTGCGGCTCCTTGGAAAATTTACAAACTAACAAAAGGTCGTATTGGAGAAAATCGTTTTAGACTTGATTTTTCTTCAGCATACATGCCTAGCCAGCAAGCTATTGGATCGTTTATTTACTCCGCAACTGTTCCATCCTCTTCATAATCATCCTTTAGTTTTGATTGTAAGCTTTTGTCTACATCCTGCTTAATGATTCTTTTTTTCAAGCTCGGTACTTATTCGATCTACACGGTTCTGGAAGAACAAATCATAATTATCATTCCATACACCAAATTTATCTAGATCGTCAATAAAATGAGATTTCATGGTGTCGGAGAGTATTGCATTTGTTTTTTTTGAATTTCTTCATGTATTTTTGATGGAGGTTTTGCGCCAATTTTCTCTTTTATTGAGAAAATCATCTACAATTGTTATATTTAGTATGTGATTAATGTAGGATTCTTCTATATTGCGATTTCTCAAATATGCTCTTGGGAAAAAAGTGATGATAATTTTTTGCTGTTAGCCTGTTTTTAACCAATAATTACTTATATTAACGATGGAATCATCCACGAACGATTTTGGTTGCTGATAAGCGTAAATACATAGAATTGCCTTTATATAACTTCGGCCAGCGCTAAACCATCCATTCTCAATTATGAAATTGGGAGATGTGTCGATTGGCCAGTCATATGAAGGCAATTTTTCAAGTAAAATATCATCTATTCTTTTGATGTCTTGAGCCAATTTGCTCTCTACAGCAGAAGAATACCGTCCTGACAAAGAGCAACGCCAAAAGAAATCCTGTAGATATTTCTGCTTATTGCCAGTAGGCTTATCTTTGTTTTTGAAGAAAAAAATATGAAAATGGGACTATCAATGCATTGTATGGCAATAATTGCGAGACGGGTATTCGGTAAAAATTTCTAAAATATTCAACTGTTCGTTCTATTGCATCTATCGCTTCATCCCATATTGATATAAATTCATTTTTATCTAACTTGAGAATTACCTGTCTTTTGCACTCACCAGCTATGATCATTGAAATCGTTTGTAATACAGTTGCATCTGGTACGGTTTCATAGTCGAATGGTTTAAGGTTATCAATCAACTGCTGATATTTTTTCTGAAAGATCAAAATTCTTCTCAAAGTCGAATGTTTTTTGCGACCATTATTTCAAACAAAAGAGAGCGGCTTGCCGCCAACATTAATTCTAGTGAAAATCTCTGTTGCAATATCTATTTCAGCGTCTTTAATCTGAATAATTGGGTATTGATAGCTTTCAATTCTGCTTTTTATACAATTTTCAGTTTTTTCATGATACTTTTTGTGGATAAGAAGCGAGTACAGTAAAATCACCTGTCAATAGGTCAAGAACAGTTATATATGTTTTTTTCATCTTCTGTTTCTTTTTTTTTCAGCAGAAACTATCTGTTCGTTTTCTTCAGATTCAAGATTGATAAATATTTTTGAGAAATCATCAAATGATTTTCCGTTCTCTCTGTTTAGGCAAATACCTTTTAAGCAAGCAAATAGGCTTGTTAGTCTTTGTTGTCCATCAAGGACATAATCTATTGCCTCACCCTTTTCAGGATCGGGTAGTTTTTTGATTGCCTATGTTTCTAACTGAACGCAGTCTTTCTTTAGTCCTCCAAAATATAAATGTCCCAATTGGGTAACCTTTCAATATACTATCAATTAATCCAGCCGATTTTTGAACTGTCCATACAAAATCCCTTTGGAATTGAGGTATTTTGATTTGTCCTTTTTTCAATTTCAGAAATAAGGCTTGAGAAAGTTCTTGTTTGAGGTTCTGGTAATTTCATTATATTTTCCTTTAAATTATTTCTGTGAAACCTAATCTTGGTATGAGGTTAGAATTAAAAAAACTATATTAATATATTCTACCTGACTAGAAGGTTCTGGAATCGGTAAGCCATCCTCTCGCATACCATGTAAATGCAATTGGATAGCCTCCTGAATTTGCGTTTCTACTTCTTCAAGAGTTTGGCCAGTCACTATACAACCAGGAAGATCGGGGATATAGTCCGCATAATTTCGTTCCGCTTTTTCGATTAATACCGCATAACGCATGGGAAAACCTCATCACTTTTTCATACCTGTTCGCTTCAAGCCACTTCCCGCATAGGCCGAATCCGTGGTGGCGGTAATTCTCGGCCTTCCTTGACGAAATGCTGAATCACATCCTCTATGACTTCACATAGCTCGCTATAAAGCTGTGTCGGGCTATCGCCATGAATTCCTGTGATTAAATCTGGACATTTACCGACATAGGTTTGATCTTCTTCGCTCCATTCAATCCACTTATGGTACTGGTCGCTTACTTTCATTTTTTTCACGCTCTCTATCGCCTGATTGACTTGCTTTTCTTGGTAATGTTTTGCGTCATCTCCGGATTGGCCGCTGACGGTTACCGCACCGGCATATTTGGAATGAATGAATTTTCGATGCGAACCTTTGCCGCCACCTACTATTTCACTGAATCCGGCGTCTTTCAAATTCTGAATCAGATCTCTAATTTTCTTCGGCATCATGCATTGCTTATGAGCTCACTGTATGCTTGGCCTCCACAAGAGAAGCGTGTTGGCTTGGAGGCATATATCCCTATAACTTCCCTGCGGCCACGAGCGCCGCTTGGAGAGTGGCGAGTGGAAGAAGGAGCGAAAGCGGTTGATCGACAAGAGGCGCCGCGCCGTAACGTTCGTACCAGCGAGCGACCGAAGCACTCTTGGCATCGATGAGCAGGGCGACGCCCCCAACTTCGCTGGCGGCGAGGAGACAGCGCCGGCCGGCCAAGAGCAATAGTTGCCCGCCCAATCCATGGCCCTGCCAGGCGCGGGCGACCGCCAGTCGCCCGAGACGAAACACCGGCACGTCATAGCGGGCGAGTCCCCGTCGGATCATCTCCGGCGTGCGCGCGTAGGCCACCGAAGCGGGGCTCAGGCTGTAGAAGCCGAGCACGCTGTTCACTTCGGCATCGGCGACCGCCAGAAAGGTCTTGGCGCCGCCCCGTTCGTGGCTCTTGCGGGCATGGTGGCGCAGAAAGTCGTTCAAGGCGGGTTCGCCGCAATCAAACCTTTCCCGGTCATGATGCCTGCCGATCGATTCTTCGTGCCACGGCGGCAGGGTCATGAGGGGTTTGGCAGGGCTTCCGCCGCCGCGAGCAGCCGGGCGTTGGGCGCCGGCGGCTGTTCCAGGACCGCGAGCACCCGCAGGCTGTCCCGCTCGGACAGTGGCACGCGCTCGGCCTGCTCGATCACGGTTTTCGCCGCCTGCAACGCCGTGCGGATCACGAAATCGGTGAGATCGGTGTTTTCCAGGGCCACCGCCCGCATCAGCACGGCTTTGTCTTGAGCGCGAATCCGCAAGGATAGACGACTGTTGTCTTCAACCATCACTCTCGGCATGGCTTTCTCCGGCATAGTACTGTTTCAAAGCGTACGAAAATTCCGCTCAAAGAGGAAGCGACATTCCCAGGAAGCAGGTCGCACAGCTTGTGCGACATTGTCGGGCTCGAATTCGTGCCACAGCTTGCGGCACGAAGAGGCTTGGTCGAAAAAATGAAATAGTCTGTCCCTCACGCTGTCCTTGCCCTCAGATTCACCTGTCCCACTGGCAAATCCACTCGAATCGCCGGATGTACCCGCCGAATTTGCACTAGCGCGGCGACGCAATGTTGCCATTCATTCTTGGCGCGAGAATGGCGGAATTCCGCCAGCACCGGTGTCACCAACTCCGCGAAACCGGCATCGCTCAGGGCTAGCGTTTTGATGGCTTCAATCAACCGACGTTTGCCGACGCTGGCTGGCCACGGCCGTTCGGGCGCGGCTTGGTTGGTGTCCAACTCGCGCCGTTCCATCCGACCGGGCGGTAGGCCAAACAAAGTCTTGCGCAGAAATCGACGCAATCCTTCGACTGGAGTGCTGGGCTGGGGCTCGGTGGCCTTCGCGGTCGGCACGAATTTCCGGCGCTGACGTTCCCACAATAGGCGAACGGTGAACAGCCCAACCTCGCGGTGCGGGCTTTCCATCAGCCAGGCCAGCCGCGCCGGATCGCTGAGTTGCTCCTGATGGCGACGGATCAGGGTCAGCGCCGTTTCGCGGGTGATCTTGTGGCGGCTTTCGGCCAACTGAAACACCCGTTCCGGCAACAGCCATTCGACCGGCAGGGCCGGTTCCATCGAGCTTTCCCCTAAGTGCAACAACTGTTCGATGGCAAAGGCACGGGGTTCACGGTGTTCGCTGTCGGCCAGTCGATAGAGGAGGGCCGGCTCGTTCCAGGCGCGCAATTCCTCCCGCGCGATGGCGACCGCCAGCCGGCGCAGATCAGGCCGTTGATCGGCAAACAGCGGCCGCAGCCGGCTCGACGGATAATCGGCGGCGGTCAAGCCGGGTTGGATATTGAAGGCGCGCGTTTCGGGATCGCTGGGGCCGATTTTCGGATGATGGGCCTTGAGATAGGCGGCGGCGAAGTGGCGCACCGGTTCCGGTTGGGTGGGGCCGCAGGCCAGTTCCCACAGGTGATCGATTCCGCTGCGCTCGCCGCTGGCGAAATCGTCGGGCCGGAAGGATTCCAATAGATAGCGGTGGGCGAAAGCGTGCAGGGTCGAATCGGCCTGCCGCGCCATCGCCAGCAGCCAGGGCAGCCCGACGCGGCTCGGTGCGACCAGCTCCGAATCGCCGAGCAACTGGAGCGCGAGCAGGCGCAGCGCCGGACGCATGGCGAGGCCTTTGAGCCACTCGACATCCAAATCCTCGCCTTTGAATTTACCCTGCCGCAACCAACCGGCCACGGCATCGCTCAGATGAGGATTCAATAAGGCTTGCTGCATCCAATCCGAGCCGATCTCGCGTCCCGAATAACCCGCTAGTGTTTTAAGCACTCGCTGGCGGGCAATGGCGGTACAACGTGGATCGTCCAATACCTGACGGTAGTAAGCAGCGGGGACCGTAACCTTTGCGTCCCGATAGAATTCGAGTACGGCATCGAGAGCGGAAGCGCCCCCTCGTTGGGAAAGATTATTGAGGATGCGCTCGAAATCGGCATTTTGAACGCCTTGTTGAATGAGCCCCATGATGTGTTGTATTTGACGTTCGACAGTGGCGTTTTGCGAACCGGAAGGGGCGAGGGCTACTTCGACGAACTGTTCGGCGGTGATGTCCTGGGGCCGGAAACCTTGCTGCAATTTGGCCTTGGCGAGAGCGGCGCTGGCTGGCACCGTCAATAATATGAGCAGGGTCGGCAAGCCCAGTTCGGCCGGTTTCCGTTGTTCGAGCAGGGCGATGGCAAAGGTCCGCGCGTCCTGTGCGCCTTCCCGCACCAGCTTGACCAGTTCGGCGACGGGCAGGTCGGTGGCGTAGGCGCGGGCGTAGTCGATGGCGTAGCGGCGGGCCGGGCTGTTGCCGCTGTACAGCAATCCCAACACCATGTCGTGCAAGCCGAGTTGCTTCAGTTTCGATTGGTGGAACTCGGGATTGTCGCGCAGTAGTTTGATGATGAAGTCGTGCACGATGTCCAGCCGCTTGGCGCCGAGGCGGGCCAGCCAAGCCGGTTCGACATGGCGCAGGGTGTCCTTGAAGTCCTGCTCCAGCCCGCGAATGGCGAATTCGCAGACTTGCGGGTTTTGGGCATCCTCCAGCAACCGCAACAGCGGCGCGGGACTGATTTTCCAGGCATCGTCGAAGGCGCGATGCTCCAGTTTGGCCGGCAGACCGCTGCTGCCCAATAGACCTTGATCGGTAGCGCCGATCAGGTCCTTGTGTCGCCAAATCTGATTGGCGATCCAGCAGTGGCGGAAGTTGCACTGAGACGGGTAGTGACGCAAGACTTGGCCAGCGTACACCGGAAACAACTCCGGCAGGACTTGACCGAGTTGCCGCAGATAGCGCCAAGCGCGACGACGCATGTACAACCAGGTGCCGCGCGAAATGTCTCCTTCGCCCAGTTTGGCTTGGTCGTCCAGGCGATAGCACAGAACGCCCAGCATGGCGAGGTCGTGGTGCTGTTCGGCCTGCTTGTAAATGCCCTTGATACCTTGCCAGATGCCCCAACCGATGGCGTTTGGCGGCAGTTGGGGAATCAGTTCCAACAGCAGGGCACGGGCCGGTTCGTCGTCGGCCGTATATAAATCCAGCAACAGTTGGCCTAAGCGCAGGCGCGGCGGCGGGTTGGGCGAGGCCAGCAGCGCGGCCCAGGCGCCGGTGCGCGTCGCTTGACGTTCATCATCGGTTTTGCCGGCCAAGGCTTGCGGGTTCAGACTTTGGCGCAAGCGATCCAACGACCAGGCATCGGGCGGCAAAGGTTGGGCCTGATAGTCGTCCGGCGGGTCTTCCGGCTGGCCGGCGGGCGGGTCGGGCTGCGCGAGAAATTCCAGAATCCACGGGACGAATTGTGGATCGCGCCGGGCGGCGGCGTATTCCAGATCGGTGAACAGAATGGAGCGGTCGTCGGCCATGAGCATCGCCTATTGAGGCCGGTAGCCTTCGGCTTCCAAGGCCGCCCGGACTTGGGCAAAGGCGGCTTCGGCGGCGGAGGGGTCGGGGTAGTGTTCCACGCCGTGAGTGTGCAGCGCGTTGCCTTCCACGCTCAGGCGCAGTTCCAGGCGACGTTCGCCCAACATCAGAACCAGCGTGCATTGCGAGGGGGCGGGGGCGGTGGACGATGGTTCGGTGACAGCGGATGACGCAACCGTTTCGCTTGGACCGCCGTCGCCGTCCACGTAGCCTTTCTTGTATTTTTCCCGCGCCTGTTTTTCCAGTTCCCGCGCCGCATCTTCCGGCGAATCGTAGCGTTTGGCTTGACTTTGCCCCTGGCTACCGATCCGGCCGAAATTGACTTCCAAGTTGTTGCCGATACAGCGCGCACGCCAGAACTTGTTGGATTTGCTGTCCTGAAAGATCAGGGAAACTTGCCACTCACTCATCCGTGCCACGCTCCTCCAGTTGTTTGAGTTGCGCCAGAAACGGTTTGGCCCGCTCCGGGTCGGTCATGTGCAGAAAGGCGACCCAGCCCCGCAGTTGCGCCAGACTTTCACCTTCCTTACCGGGTTTGCCGTTCAACCGATTGTGCAGAGCGGCGCGCAGGCGTCGAACCTGGGCGCGCGGCACTCGCGCCGGACTGCCAGACGGCGTTTCGTTAACCACCAGACCCGTCACGGTTTGCCGGCGGCCTCGGCGCAGAATCCGGGTTTTTTCCGGGTGGGGGACAAAGCCTTCGGCCTTGAGAATCATGCGAACGCAACGCAACAAGCGACCCAGCGGCGGTGGTTCTGCCTCGTGCCAGGAAAAGGTCAGATCGTCGGCGTAACGGGTGTAGCGGAATCCCAGTTTTTGGCTCAGGCCGGACAGGCGGCAATCCAACCGCAGGCAAACGGTGTTACTGAGGGCGGGACTGGTCGGCGCACCTTGCGGCAGGGCGCGCGGCCCGCTGGCGACATGGACATGCTGGCCGTCGAGTGGCAGCAGTTCACGCGGTGCTTCGGTACAGAGCAGAGCCAGCACGGTGGCGACCTGTTCGCCGTAGCCGCCCTTACGGAATAGGCCCTTGACCCGCCGCCAAGTCACGGTGGGATAGAAATGGCGGATGTCGAGTTTGACGATGGTGTATGCGCCAGCGTGGACGGCGGCATTGCTGAAGATGCTGCGTCCGGGTAGGAAGCCGTGCGCGGCGCCGTGCACCGGCAGGCGTTCGGCAATCTGGCGCAAGATCCAGCGTTGAGTCTTTTTTCAGCGTCGGCTTGGGCGCGCTGATCAGGCGGGCGCCGCCGTCGCGTTTGGGGATGGTCCAATATTGATAGTGGCTGCCGCTGTCCACTTCGCGGTGGAACGCCAGCCAACGCAAACGGGGAATGGACAAATCGAGCGCCTTGGCGAGGGCTTGGGCGTCCTTGATTTCCGGCAGGGCATTGGTTTCGCGCCGGGTTTCGGGATCAGGCAGGTCGTAGCGGTCTTGGTCTGGCGTGTCGTGATGGAACACGTCCGCGCCGAGGTGGACCAGATGGGCTTGGCGGAAAGCGGTCCACGCTTGCTGGCGCAACTGCTTGCGGACTCGCCGCTCTTCTTCCCGTCGCGCTTTGTACTGGTGGAGGGCGGCGCCGGTCAGCTTGGCGGGGTCGGTCGCCTCGTCCAACAGACCCAATTGTCGTAGCCGGGCGACGACCCAGCGTTCGATATCGCCGACTTGGGCGATGTCTTCCCAGGTGGGGGGTGTCTCGCTCATGCCGTTTTCCAGACCGAGCGTAAGGATTGCTGGAGCGTGAGGCGCAAACCGCTACTTCTCACAAGGGACACGGTAGGCTCACCGGCCAGCCGCCGGTAACCGTCCCTAGTTGTTGGCGGAAACCGCGGTGGCGTGGTTGGCCCAGCTCCGCCAACAACTAGGGACGGTTACCGGCGAAGCTGGCCAAGAACAGCCTACCTTGTGGCGTGTGTGGCGTTGGAATTCCCGGACGGCGCAACGCCGCCCAAACGGCTAATGGAGGAACGCCTCACGCTCCAGCAATCATTACGCTACGGACTTTTCGCTCCCTTGTCAAAGGTTGTCGTTAGTTATGAAACGGTTATATCAGGTTACGCTGTGCTGGCGTCGATAAAGCCCTGTTCCGCCAGTCGGTCGAGGCGGGCAAAATAGGCGTCGCGGGCTTCCTCGGCACGGTTGAACAGTAGCCGTTGCTGGCGCAAGGTCTGAGGATCGTGGCCCCAGCGCAGCAGTATCTGGCGTTCGTCCAGGGAAACCCGATAGCTCAACACGGTTTCGCCTTGACGGCGGGTCAAAGTCCGCGTCTCGGCGCGGATCAAGCGGCGCCCTTCGGCGGTTTCCCGCGCTTGCTCCAGCGCGGCCTGTTCGCGGGCATAGCGCAGTCGCAGCGCGATCATGTGCGGGCAGGGGCCTTGCTTCAAACAGGCGCGGCGGAATTCGTGGCAGGTGCAACTCGCCTTGATGGTGCGGCCTTCGCGATCCAGGGTGAACGAGGTTTGATAGTGGCGATGGGCTTGGCGGTCCTGTACTTCGCCGTCGATGGCGGTGCCGTCCAAGCCGAGATCGTGAATGCGGGTCAGTTGGACCTGATCCTCGGTTGCCAACAGCCGATGCGCCTGTTCCTCGCGGGCGTCACGGTAACGCAACCGGTCTAATTCCAGCGGTTGAGCCAGCAGCGGTCGGTGTTGGAACAGGCCGCTGGCGATGTCGTGAACCAAGGTTCCTTTGAGCAACTCCTGCAACAGCACTTGCCTGATGGTCTGGCGCGGCTGGCGCAGCGTTTCGCTCAGAGCGTCCAAAGTCAACGGAGCTTCGGTCAACTGGTTGACGACGCGCTTGGCCAATACTTCGTCTTCGCTACCGCCGGATGCGAGCAGATCGAAGGTGGCGATGCCGGCCCAGCCGCTGTCGGTCCAGCCGCTCAAGGCCAAGGTCAGGCTGGCGGATTCCATGTCCAGCACGTAAAAAGCGGGTAAGCCAGCGCCCAGCAGATAGACATCCACGGCTTTGGCATAGGGCAGCAAGCGGCCGAGTAGATTCAATCGCTGGCGCCCCCAGGTGCGTACTACCTGCGGCACTTGGCCTTGATAGGGCGATCCGCTGGCGCTCAACACCTGTTCCCAGGGTTCCAGCACCAAGCGCGGCGTTTGGCCCGGAACCAGTTCGTAACGCAGCGCGCGCGGTGCCGTTTTCGCTTTGCGCAACCTCAGACTCAGGAGAACGTTGTAAAGATCGACTGGAGCTAGATGAACTCGTTCGGCGGGTAGAGTCGAAGCCGCTTGTACCTGCCCAAAAGCGCGCAGCCAACGATAGGGTACGCGCACGGTCTTGGCGGTTCCGGCGGTTGAGGAGTGGCCATGCAAGGTAACGGATCGGTGAGTACGGATACCGGTCAATGCCTGCAACAACGATGGCGTGAAACTGAGATGAGAAGTGCCTGCCGTGAAGGACGCGGCCTGGTAAGCGCTGCCGGCTTTGAGATGCAGTCGTGCATAAGTGGATTCATCGCGGGAGAACACTTCGATATCGATACCGTTTGCGTCCACGCTGAACAAGGGGTCCAGTGGCGTCTCTTGCTGGGTCGCTTCGCCGTATTTGGCGGCCAGAAAGGTTTTTTGCGCTTCCCAGACCGCTTGAGTGGCACGCTTGCCCTTGCGCAACAGGTAGGCCAGATAGTCGGCCCGATCGCTGGCTTGGCGGCGCAGATCGCTCGATAGGATGTCGCCGAGAGCCAGCAAACCATCGCGCACTATATCGGTCCGCAGGACTGCGGCTTTGAGGTGGACCTCGGGACGTGCGCCATCGAGCGGTAAATCCAATAGATCGTCATCGGTTTCGCCGGAGGGCGGGGTGAATTCCCGGTAGCGGTAAATCACTTCGGCGCTAGCCATTGGGTATCGGACCTTACACGAGAGTTTGTTCGAAGCTTGAGGTTTCGCCATGCTGGTACGGCGATGGCGCATGGCAAGAAAATTATAGTACGACAGTGTTGTGAAAGGTGTTTGCTCGGTTTCGGGGCAACTCGCGCATGATCGAGCAAATTGCCGAAGCCTGGCTGCTGGTGGAGGATGACGACCACCGCCAACGAATTCCTTCCGCCGATTGGGTTGTTCTCCGCCAATCCCCGAGACGCCCGCATTTTGCGCGATCGTTGTCAGCCGCGCACCAATTAAGCGCAAAAATCCGTGTCAGCCGGATAAGTTATTGATCATCTAATTGATTTAAAATTAATTTTATCGCAGTTTCGAAATTTGCTAATTTGCACCCGCTTTATCCTTTAACGATCCTGTTGCGACCCGAAATGGGGCGAACAATCCCGATGAATCGAATAATCCTAACAGAACGAATCGAGATGACGATCCATGAGCCAGAACGATAAACGGCTATCGAACAATCTACTTTTGGGTTTGGTGGGAGTGCTGATGCCCGCGTTGTCCTGGGCACAGGAGACCGCCACAAGTTTGAATCAGGGCAACACCGCCTGGATTCTCACATCCACGGCGCTGGTGCTGTTCATGACCCTGCCGGGTCTGTCGCTGTTTTACGGCGGCTTGGTGCGGACCAAGAACGTGTTGTCGGTGCTGATGCAATGTTTCGCCATCACCTGCGTGGTGTCGCTGCTATGGTTCGTCTGCGTCTACAGCCTCGCGTTCGGGACCGGCGGCGACTGGATCGGCGGTTTCGGCAAGGTCTTCATGGCGGGGGTGGAGGAAGACTCCCTGACCGGCGACATCCCGGAAACCGTGTTCGCCATGTTCCAGTTGACCTTCGCCATCATTACCCCGGCGCTGGTCGTCGGCGGTTTCGCCGAACGCATGAAGTTTTCCACCATGCTGCTGTTCAGCGTCCTGTGGCTGATCTTGGTGTACGCACCGGTGGCTCATTGGGTATGGGGCGGGGGCTGGCTCCAGCAAATGGGGTTGCTGGACTTCGCCGGCGGAACCGTGGTGCATATCACCGCCGGGGTGGCCGCGTTGGTTTCGGCTCTGGTGTTGGGTCGGCGCCACGGGTTTCCGGGGACGGCCATGCCGCCGCACAACATGACCATGGTGGTGACCGGCGCGGGCATGTTGTGGGTCGGCTGGTTCGGTTTCAACGCCGGCAGCGCGCTGGCGGCCAACGGCAATGCCGGCATGGCCATGATGGCGACCCATTTGTCCGCCGCCGCCGGTTCGCTGGCATGGATGAGCATGGAGTGGATCAAGTACCGCAAGCCGAGCGTGCTCGGCATCGTGACCGGCATGGTGGCCGGTCTCGGCACCATCACCCCGGCTTCGGGCTATGTCGGTCCGGCCGGCGCCGTCGTCATCGGCACGGTGGCGGGGTTCGCTTGCTTCAACGCCACCCAATTCCTCAAACGGGTGCTGAAGGTGGATGACTCGCTGGACGTGTTCCCGGTGCACGGCGTGGGCGGGATGCTGGGGACGCTGGCGGCCGGCGTGTTCGCCTCCACCGAATTGGGCGTGTTCAAGGGCCAGGGTTTCGCGCCGGGAATTAGTTCGATGGGACAGCAGCTTGGCGTGCAGTTCGTGGGCGTGGTCGCGACGGCCGCCTACACGGTGGTCGTGACTTTTGTGGTGCTCAAGCTGGTGGATGCGGTCATCGGCCTGCGGGTAAGCCGCGAGGACGAGATCGGCGGTTTGGACATCGCCCTGCACGAGGAACGGGGCTACGACCTGTAGGGAAAGCGGCGGTGGCCAGGGAAGGCCGCGAGATTGCGTACGGCCGCCGCCGGCTTTTTCAGCGCGCGGCCAGCGCCGCTCCCATTCGCTCCAAGCCTTCCGCCAAGGTGGCGCGCGGGCAGCCGAAGTTCAGCCGCACGAAACCGTCGCCGCCTGGACCGAAGGTTGCGCCGTCGTTCAGCGCTACGCCGGCCCGCTCCAGGAAAAAGTGTTGCGGGTTGCCGGCGATGCCTGCATTCCGACAGTCCAGCCAGGCCAGATAGGTGGCTTCGGGAACGGTGGCGCGGAGCTCGGGCCAATGGCGGGCGACATGCTCCACCAGGAAATCGCGGTTGGCGGCGAGATACGCCAGCAGATCCCGCAGCCATTCGCCGCCGTGGCGGTAGGCGGCCAGCGCGGCGGTCAGGGCAAGAATGTTCACATCCGGCACGATGCCGCGCATCGCTTGTTTGAATCGCCGCCTGAGTTCGGGATGCTGGATGATCGCGAAGCTGGCGCCCAGACCGGGGATGTTGAAGGTCTTGCTGGGGGCCATCAGAGTGATGCAACGTTGGGCGATCTCCGGTGACAGAGCGGCCAGCGGCGTGTGTCGGCGCCCGTCCAACAGCAGATCGCAATGAATCTCGTCCGAACAGACCACGAGGTCCTGGCGCTCGCAGATCGTCGCCAGTTGGGTCAGTTCCTCGACCTCGAAGGCCCGCCCGACCGGGTTGTGCGGGTGGCAGAGAACGAACAGTCGGGTGCGCGAGTCGATGGCCGCTTCGAATGTCGTGGCGTCGAAGCGGTAATACAGTCGGCCATCGCGCAGCTCGGCGGTTAGCTCGGCGGTGATCAGCCGCCGTTCCTGATGGCCCGGCGCGGCCAGAAACGGCGGATACACCGGCGTTTGCACCAATACCCCGTCGCCCGGTTCACCGATCGCCCGGCACACCACGTTCAAGCCACACACCAGCCCCGGCAGATACACGATCTGTTCCGGTGTTACGGCCCAGCGATAAAGATCGGCCATCCGTGCGCAAATCGTTTCGGTCAATTCCTCCGGTGGTGCACCGTAGCCGAAGACTCCGTGCGTGACTCGTTCGCGCAGAGCCGCCAGCACCGGTTCCGGGGCGGCGAAGTCCATGTCCGCCACCCACAGCGGCAGAGCCGAGCCGTAACGCTGCCATTTCAGGCTGTCGCTGCCGTGGCGGGTAAGGGGCTGGTCAAAATCGCAAATCATAGTGAAACAATCCTGTGGACAACTGTAGCGGCCTAAGGTGGAATGATTCTAAGATGAAGTCATTGTCAACTTGAATGGATTAAGGCGATCCATGATGCGAAATCACATGAACCGTGGCGCTTTCCATCACTTTATTCGCCGGCGGTCGGTCTGCGCGTCCCTAGGCCTGCTGACACTGTGGCCGTTTTTGGCATTGGGGCAGGACGCGGACTTATGGGAGCAGCGGCCGGGCGGGCGCAACCTGACGCCCCCGGATTATGCCAGACCCGCGCCGGCCTTGCCGGGTCGTCCGCCGCCATCCCTCGAATCGCCCCTATCCAGCCAAGAGCGGGTCTTCGTGCGCCGGTTCGAACTGACTGGCAACACCGTGTTCACCCGTGAGGAACTGACCGCCGTCACCGCGCCGTATGAGAACCGCGTCCTCAGCGCCGAGGAATTGCAGGAAGCGCGCCGCCAGTTGACCCTGTATTACGTCGAACGGGGTTACCTCAACTCCGGTGCGGTGATCCCGGACCAACAGGTCGAGGATGGTGTGGTTCGAATTCGGGTCGTCGAAGGCCGGCTGTCCGAGGTCGAGATCACCGGCAATACGCATCTGCGCGCCGATTATCTCCAGGACCGGTTACAACCGGACGCCGAGGAACCATTAAATGTTCAACATCTTCAGGAACGTCTGCAACTCCTCCAGCAAAATCCGCTGATTGAGCAGCTCCAAGCGGAACTGGCGCCGGGCGTGCAACCGGGGGAAGGGCGATTGCGGCTCGGCATCCGCGAGGCTCGCCCCTATGAAATCGGCTTGGCGGTGGCCAACAACAATCCGCCGAGCGTCGGCGCGACACGAGCCTACCTGTACGGAGTGGACCGCAACCTCAGCGGGGTCGGCGACACTCTGGGGGTTGAGCTACGGCCACAGTCTGGAAAGCAGCGACACCTCTGACTGGCGGGTGTTCTACGCTCGGCCGCTGAACGCCCGCGATACCACCGTGCAAATCTGGGCCGAGCGCAACGATACCTCGGTGATCGAGGATCGTTTCAGCGCTCTCGATATCACCAGTGATCTGCAAAGTTATGGCATTGCTCTAACCCATCCCCTGTACCGGACGCCGCAACAGACTTTTGCCTTGGGTGTAAATCTGGAACGGCGGCACAGCGAATCTTTTTTACTGGGGATTCCGTTCTCCTTTGCCCCTGGTGAGGACAACGGCGAGGCGACCATCACCGTCGCGCGCTTCGTGCAGGAATGGTTGGACCGGCGCTTGAATCAGGTGATTGCCGCCCGTTCCACCGTCAGCGTGGGTCTCGACGCCTTCGGTGCCACGATCCATGCCCGGGAGCCCGACGGCCAGTTCGTGAGCTGGCTCGGCCAATTCCAATGGGCGCAGCGCTTCGGGGAGCGGGATTACCAACTGCTCTTCAAGAGCATTCTGCAATTGGCCAACGATCCACTGCTGCCGATGGAAAAGTGCGCGCTTGGGGGATTGGAGACGGTGCGCGGCTATCCCGAGAACACCCTGGTCCGGGACCGCTGTTTCGTGGCTTCGCTGGAATTCCGAGTACCCGTGTATCACCTGCCGCTGCCCGGTGTCAGTCGTAGCCCCAACGAGGGTCAGGTGCAACTGGCGGTCTTCACTGATTACGGTTATGCCAAGAACAAAGGAGTGTTCGACCTGGAACCGAATTCGATTTCCAGTGCCGGCGTGGGGGTTCGCTGGGACGCCAGCGATAAGGTCAGGGCGGCGTTGTATTGGGGCTACCCATTCCAGGACGTAAACACCGGCGAGGAAGCCTGGACTGGGTCACGGGTGAATTTCTTCGTGCAGGCCGCGTACTGACTGGCAGTAAATCGCGCCGGCTTGCTCGGGGCAGTTCAGTCGGTGCATCGGTTTACCCAAACTTTCCATCGAACACACGCCCGATGGTTGGGATAGATAGCGACAAGGCTGTAACACTAGATGTAGGGGTTACCTGAGTTAGCCGGATAGGCATTTAAAGTGAAATATCATTGGTGAAGCCATAACCTGACACGTCCATGTGCCACTTTTTTTTGATGATTAATTTGCACAACAGCTCACATGGTTTCCGTTGAAGTCCCTGTTTTCGACGAAGCGCACCACATCAGCCATGTCGAAGGGGTAGTAGTCATCTTCTTCTACAAGCCTCGCGCGGTCGAACCTCTCTATGTCTCCCTCTGTCCACAAGGATTTCCAACGCTCCTTGGATACGCAGGTATCCGGGTTCCAGTCAGGTTTGGAACGCAAGAAACTTGTGTTACAAAACCTAAGCATGCCACCAAAGACTTCCATCAAAATCGCGGATCCAACCGGGCCTAACCGCTGCCCGCCGGCAACTTCAGACTCGCGCAGAATGTAGTAAAACAATGGCGTTTGCGTCCGCAGTGGGCTCGGACCATCACCAGGGGCGATGGCATCTAGGCGAGCCCAGGCCGGAATTTCATTGAGTTTCAACTTGTCGGGAGCCAGATCAATCATCGTATACCCGGCGTCATACAGTGCCTGTGCTACATCTTGGCCCGAAGGCAGCCCCAGAGCGTTGCCGCGTAGCAGGTTGCGAAATCCAAGCGCGCGATCATTGGGATTGTTGCTGTTGACCACCGGTCGCGGCATATTCTGAATTTCATCGGCGAGAAATGGGTCTATCGCTTTGCACATGCGTGGACGTACGCACTTGGCCACGTCAAACAGATACTTCCAGTCGACGACCAGGTTTTCGGGGTAGGCACTGAAACCCAAGGTCCCAAAGCGCTCGTCGAACAGCTCGATATCCAGATTCTTGCCGTTAGCCGCGTATGAGGAGCGCACCAAGGTATGGCCGACACGGTAAGCGGCAACGGAGAACTCGATCGGTATGGTCAGTTTGCCATGGCTGTCGGGCGCGTAGATCAGCGGGTCCTTCGCCGCTAGCAGGCGACTAGCGGCGAACTTGTACACGTCCCTGTCGCACAGGCGTTTGAGGAAATCGAACAAGACCAGCCATTGGTAGTGATAACGCGTCTGTTTCTGCGCCTCCTTGAAGCGTCCACCACCTTTCTCTTCATGCACACGCTCGTTGTAGAGCTTATTGTGGAACTTATGGAATAGGAGCTGCATCTGCGAGACAAAAAATGTTTTTCGTCATTACGTGGGTCGCCGATTAGGGCAACACCGCCAGAGGATCTTGCAAGATCGTAGCCGTTGGGATTTTCGGCTAGACGGCCAGGACGTTCCGGGTCGTAGATGTGGGGACTGGCCTCCGGCCCAAAGCCGTAGATGCAGTCCAGATCAAGGCTAGCAGAGCGAATGTTGGGCAGCTCCGACACGGCTGCGGCATCCAGTGGCGGGTTCTGCCGCAAATCGCTGGTGGCGTCCAGGGTTATTTCATGATCGATAAACTGCGCGAAAAAAGTGTATCCGGCTGGGATTTTCGAATCCGGAGACTTGCCGTCGAAATCGTGCATCAATCCGCCAGGTCCGCCGAGGATTGCGGCTTCCTCTTCGCTAACAGCGAGTGCGGGTTTCGTGAATAATTTGCTGAAGTTAGAGACTGCAATGTGTTCACAACCGCTTACCTTCGATATTCCATGGTGGTGTACTGGGCATCTACTCATCTTTGCATTCCTCATTCCAAGGTAGGTTATAACATGTGACTGCTGAGCGTGCGAAAATCATCTTTATTTGGTTATAACGATTTGTGGGTAGTCGGGTGGTTTTATCGCGCTTCCGCATACTCCACTGGAATCGCGAAGTCGATCCGTAATCCTGCATTGCCTTCATCATCATCGCCGGGACCGTCGATTTTTTGCCTCAAGCGTCATAATCCAATTGACGGTATTGTGGTATACAGGATTCCATCTGTGATTTTTCCCATGGATCACCATGTCGACGTTAAAATCTGCCACGCCTAGTGTTTTAACATTTACCCAATCGTGTGGCAGAGGAATCAGAATATCCGTGGACATGTGTAGGTGCGTCCAGTCCTTTCGGCCTTCGATGATGTCATAGATGACATGAGTCTTCAGACGTTTCGCGTGCTCTTCAACAATAGGTTTTGTCAACTTGATCTTTACCGTAGTGTGCCTTCCGCTTTTCGTGTAGACATCAGCATCGCCAGGCCCAACATCTTGCATTTTCAGTGATTCCCAATGAAAAATAATCAAAGTATTGTTCATTTGTGTGCTCCTTTCAGAATTTTCGTTCAATTCATCAACAAATAGAGTGTTGGTAGCTTAAGATTCGTGTATTATTTTTTTATCACCCCCTTTCTAAATAAAAGTGGATTGATTTCTAGCCTAAAAAACGTTAGCGTGCGGTACCAAAAAACCTTATAAATCAAATTGGAACGATTGTGCTAAGATTTAAAAGGCATCCAGTCAATCAATTTTCCTTGCCACTAGAATCAACGCTTCCCACTGCGCACAGCGGTTTCGGACTCCAATGAGTTCCATGACGGTGAAACCATGAGATTGCATTAACATGGTCAGGCACTTCCTCGACCAGCGTTGCATGTGGCCGCCGTCCCATACCGCGAAGCGCGGCAGATTCCACCACTCGCGCACGGTGATCAGCAGGTTTCTCAGGTAGCCGCCATAAGGCATCGACAAGACAAGGATGCCGCCTTGCTGAAGATTTACGGCGGCCAGCTTGACCAGTGCGGAGGGTCTAGAAAACGGTTCGCCTGATTCGATACTGACCGCCATGTCGAAAGGCGCTGCCTTGATCGAATCACTGTTAGGGCCTACCAGTGGCGGGTAAGAACGAACCGCCGGTGGGAATTCAGCCGTGTTGGCCGCGCTGCCCTCTTCGGGTTCCATGCTAGCCACGGTATAACCCGCATGATGTAAGTCGTGGCACAACGGCAGAGTGCCGCACCCGATTCCAAGAATCCGCATCGCTCCGTGATGGGCGATGATGTGCAATACCACGGATCGAATTCGTGGATTCAGGCTAAAGGGTTCCGTGCCGAATTGGCGGGAAGGAACTGATTCGATGGCCTGACCGGCATTCATGGGAGTGTCCTTGCGAGTCTGATCGCGAAGGGTTCCGCATCGGTGAATCCCCACCCTTCACGTATCGTTTGTTGGGGTCATTCACGCATTTTTCCCGACGGTCAGATGTGAGCTGCTTCACGTTTCATCGGTTTTTTTCGGGAGCGCGCGTCGATTCGCCGGTTTTTTCGGGAACGCGAGTGAAGTCGGAGACACCGCCATCCTCTCCCGCCACGGGAAGGGACGCCAGTCAGCAAGGAGGGAGGTCAGATATTGGTGGTACGGCTTGAATGAGCCAGTTGACTCAACGCGACGGGTTGCAGGAGGGTGATATAGCCCTGTTTGATGGCGAGCAGCCCTTCCGTTCGCCAGAGCCGCAGTTGTTTGTTGACACTCTCGCGGCTGGCGGCGACGAGGTTGCCGATTTCCTGCTGCGAGAGCTTTTGATCGATGCGGACCCCTGCCGGGGTGACCGATCCCTGGGTTGCGGCCAGCTTGAGCAGCAGCCGAGCCAGGCGGGCGGGCAGATTCTGGAAAGCCAGCCGCTCGATGAAGTCGCTGGTGGTGCGTACCCGCCCGCACAGCACGGCGAGCAGGCGAATCGCGACTTGCGGATGGCGCTCCAGGAACGGGATGAAATCGGAACGCGCCAGCATGAACAGCACGCAATCTCCGACCGCGATGGCGTCTGCGGTGCGGGTCTGGCCGTCCAACAGGGCGATCTCACCGAAGCATTCCCCCGGCTGGGTCATGGCAAAAATCAACTCCTTGCCTTCATCGGACACGATGCTGATTTTGACCTGCCCCCGCAGCACCAGCATCATGCCGTTGCCGGGGTCGCCCCGCTGAAAAATCGTCCGGCCGTCGTTAAATCGCCGCTCGACACCCAACAGGAGGAGTTGCTCGCGTTCGGTTGCCTCTAGGTGGCTGAATAGCTCATGTTGAGCTAAGGCAGTGCGTTTATCGATGGGCGGCATTGGTTCCGGATCATTCCGTCATTCTTCCAGGGTTGGCTCCCCGGTCATCAGTAGCGGCGGTGTTCAATCCCACCTGTTCCAGCAAGGCTGCCCGCTGCTCCCGTAAGTGGCGATCCGCCGGGTCGGCGTCGATTTGCTCGGACAATGTGCCGATGGCGTCGTACCAGAATCCTTCCTGGGCGTACAGAAACGGCAATGCCCTTGGATTGGCCCGACTTAGTTGGGTGGCGAGTGTTGGAGAGGGCTGAACCCGTTTGATCGTTCCGCTGGCGATGATGTCGCTCGCGCGCTGCTTGGGGTCGATCACGGCGGCGATGACCCATTGATACTCGACCTCGGGTTGGAGGGTGTGGTTGAGGGGTAGGGCGTGAATACCCGGCCGGGAGGCGGGTATTTTCATCTCGACCAGCGGTTTGATGGAGTGGTCGTCGTTCAGGGTGAATTCCACCGGGGCGGTCACTGCCTGGGAAGCGTACCAATACAAGGTTGGCCGGGCCTGGTGGGTCAGGCCGGTGCTTTCAGGGGCGAGCACACTGAGGATCAATCCGCCGTCCGATCCGCCCCGGTTGGCGCCGCCGACCCGGGTGGCGGGCGCACCGCGCAGCGGCGGCCGGTAAACGGGTGTCTGACTGGCGGTGGGCGGTGGTTGCGCGGTTTGGGCGGCGGGTTTCGGTCGCGTGTTATCGACAGGGGGCTGCGTTTGCGCACGGCTGGGCGTTGCCAAGATGGGGAACACCAGGGCCAAGCCGACGAGTAGGGATATACGGAGTTTGCTCATGATGGGAAGTCTCTGGAGGCCAGACGTTGTCATCGATTGCCAAAGCCCTGGGCAGCGGTTGCGAACGTGGAGGCGGATGAGAGTGCGGGCGGTGTGGCCTCGCTCAGGGTCGGCGGCGCGGCGCGACAACGCACTGGGTGGGCGGTCGCTGGATCATCCGGACCGGGTAGCAGCCCGCCGCGCCCCTGCACGATGAAGCGGCTGCGGCTGTCTGGATCGCTGGTCCCGCAGCGGTCGCCGAGCTGGTCGGCGGCACTCAGGTAGTTGGTTGGTAGTACGGTTAGACTGCCGCTGAGGTCAGTGTTGGGGGTGTTGTTTTGTACGGTGCCGTCGTTGCCGGTGATGCGCGAGGAGGCATTCAGCACTTGATCGGTGCTGGCGGCGTCGTGTAGGAACACCTCGGCGTTGATGAGGATGTTGCCGCCCCGACCCTGGTTGGCTTGGGCAGTAATAGTGCTGCCATTTAGGGCGACGATGTTGCCGCTGTTGATGGTGACGTTGCCGCCTTCGGTGTCGAAGCCGCCGTAGACGGTGGCGCTGATTGCACCGCCGTTGAACAGCCTGAGACGAGCGACGTCGAGGGTGATGTTGCCGCCACTGGTCGTCGCCGAGGCGGCGCTGATCTGCCCACCGTTTCGCACCGTGAGGGTGTCGGCGATGGTCAGATTGATTGTGCCCCCATCACCCGCGGAGTCAGATTCGGCGCTACTGGCGATACCGGTAAAGAATGAAGTATTCCGGCCATCGATGAGCAGATTCCGCGCGGTGATTGCCACGTCGCCAGCATTGCCGTCGCCGAAGGTGACGGCGCTGATGGCGCCGCCGTTTTGCACCGTGATGTTTTCGGCGATGTTCAGTTTGACCGCGCCCCCATTACCCGTGGAGTAGCGCTCAGTGCGGCTGCCGATGCCGGTAGAGGGATCATCGGCATTCTGGCCGTCGATGAGCAGATTCCGCGCCGTGATCGTTACGTCCCCAGCGTCGCCCGCGCCGGAGGTGGAGGCGCCGACTCGCCCGCCGTTTTGCACCGTGATGTTATCGGCGACAGTCAGTTTGACCGCGCCCCCGTCACCCGTGGAGCCGGACCCAGTGAGGCTGCCGATACCGGTAAGGACATGATGAACATTCTGGCCGTCGACGAGCACATTCCGCGCCGTGATCGTCACATCCCCGGCCTGACCTGAACTAGAGGTCCCGGTGGTGATCCCGCTGCCATTGAGTATATTCAGGTCATGGGCGGAAAAACTGATTGAGCCGCCTGTCCCCGAGCCCCGCACACCGGCGCCAAGCCAGGCGCCTTGATCGAACCGGACATTTCCGGCTATTGCGACATCCACATCCCGTCCAGCCCGCGCCCCATGGGTATCGGCGAATACCCCTCCCCCCTCGATTGACCCACCGTCCACCGCGAATGAAGATGGCTCCACCGCCTTCGCCGCTGGTGTCGAGATCGCCCAAGGGTATTTCGCCAAGCGGTTCGCCAATATCGACCGTCACCCGCGCCACTACCGGATCGCGCTCTATTGTCAATGCCCCCAGCGTACCAAAGCCCTGCATCACCAAATCATGGTCCGTGGGCAGCACCTCCCCGGCCGAACCGACCGTCGCCAGGTCGATCCGCCCCGCCGGGGCGTACAGTGTGGCATTGTTCAGCGTGATGTCCCCACCGATCAGAGACAGGGTTTGTCCGTCCGGCACGCGCAGGAAACCACCGTTGACGGTGATCGGCGCGGGCGGGTCGAGAAAACCAAACGCCGCCACTGGCGCGACCGTCAGCACGCTGTTGCCGGGAGTATGGGCATCGAATCGCCCGCCGTCGCCCAGGCGCAGATAATCGGCGGTACTGACATGCACCGAACCGGACACATCCAGCGTGGCATTCTCCCCGAACAGCAGCCCCGCTGGATTGAGCAGGTACAGATTCGCCCCCGGAATGGTCGAGCGGATCATCCCGTCAATGAACGAGGCTTCACCGCCGGTGACCCGGCCGATGATGTTGTTCACCGAATTGGGACCGCTGAAGGTGGCGGATTCGCCGGTATCGATGGAGAACTGGCCGAAGCTGTGGAACAGGTTGCCGCCTACCTGCTGGCCCAGATCGGCGGGAATCTGATAATTCGGCCCTGGCAGCGCCCCGCCCTGGCCCAGCGTGCCGTCCGTGGTTACTCCAGCGTGGGTGGGAAGCGCGAGGGTCATGGTGAATGCGGTTGCGGCTATACCGATAAGACACCGCCGGGTGTCGGTAAAACGGGATGTGTTCATGGGAGATGACCTCACAGCCAGTTGCCGATCAACAGGAACGGCGACCAATAGCCAGGGTGCTGGTAGCGCTGGTCGGCCAGCAATCGGACTTGCGCCCGTTGCAATGCCTTAGCCTTGGACAAGTCCGGGTTTCGCAACTGCCGGTAGAACTCAGTCACCAGCAACGACGATGCTTGATCGTTGATGAACCACAGAGTTGCCAACGCACTACGAGCGCCAGCCTTGACCGCGACGCCCGCCAGCCCCAGCGCGGCGCGGTCGTCGCCGGCTGCGGTCTGGCAGGCGCTCAGCGTTAGCAGTTCCACCGGTTGGTCCCGGTATTGGCTGAGCGCCATGAAGCGCTCCAGCCGGTCCAGGGTCAGCTTGTCGTCAAAGGTCAATAGGAAAGTATTGCGCACGTCGCCGGCAAACTCGCCGTGCGAGGCGATGTGAACGATGGAATAGGGTGTTTCCCGCAATTCCCGCTGGACGGTCGCCAAGTCAAAATCCTCATTTTCCAACACGGTGCCACCGTAAGCGGCGTGAATGGCGTCCAGCTCTCCTTGCACGTAGTTCAGTGGCGGGAAACCCTGCACCGTTTCGGTCAGGCCGTTGAGTAAGGGCCGAATTTTCTGACGCGGGATCGGACGCAGATCGGTCAGGGTCAGGCCGGGCGTGGTGGCGATCGCGTAGCGGCTGATCAGAAAGCCCTGACCGTCGTGCAGGGCCGCCAGCGGCACGGTGCGCAACGGCCCATCCGGCACGATGACCAGCGTTTCGACTCGCCGGGCGTCTAGTTCGTCTTGCAACGGGCCGATCAGCCAGCCGTGCAAGCGTTGGGCGAGCGGCAGATATTCGCGACTGGTGCGTTTCTCCAGAGTACGCCGGAATTCGTGCACGGTATTGGTAAAAGTGTCGCGGTCCACCCGCACTGTAACCTGCTGAATGCCGTCCGCGGTGTTCAACAGCACTTCCAGTCGGTCGGGCAGCAAGATCGGATACAGCACGGCGGTGCGCGGTGGCGGCCGTTCCAGGGCGACGGTGCGCGATTGCAGCGCGGTCACGCATTCGTCCCGGAAGTAGTCGCGCACCTCGGCGGTTTTCAGCGCCTCCATGGTATCGCGCGCGGCCCGAAGATCCGCTTCGCGGGCGGCGGCCGGCTGGCCGGCGGCGCGTTGCAACAGGAGGTCGGCCAGTTCCAGGAACGCATCGCCGACGCTGGCCCGGAAGGAAACGGCCTCACTCGCCCATGCCGGGATCAAGTCCTGGCGGATGGATTGTAGGTTCGCGACTGCCTGCCGGTAGGCCAGAATGGCGCCGTCACGGTCGCCCTGGGTTTTGAGCAGGCGGCCGATTTGCCATTGCCAGCGGTACAGTAGTTCCGGGGCGTCGGCTTGCTGGGCGACGAACGCGGCTTGCCGATACAGCATCAGCGCCTCGGCGGGATGACCCTCATCCTGTTGCAACCACGCCTGATAGCCCAAGGCGTACGACAGGCCGGGCTGGTCGTCCAGCGTACGGGCCATGATGGCGGCGGCGGTGAAATCCTGGAGGGACTGGGTTCGTTGCGGAGCGGACGCGCCGGGCAGCGTGCGGCGCAGTTGGCCGATGGCGAGCAGGTGATACACCTTGTCGTGACTGGCGGGCAGGGTTGGCAGCAGCCGGGCGGCTTCGGCCAACAAGGTGCCGACGCGGCGGTTCTCCCCGTCCCGCGCGGCCTGGCGGGCGTTGTTGATCAGCACGGCGACGATCAGTGGCCCGTCTTGCACCTGTCGGGCCAGGGTCAAGCTGTCCTCATAGGCGGTGCGAGCGGCGCGGTCGTCGCCTTGCCCGGTAGCCAGATTGCCCAAGTGGTTAAGGCTCGTGGCCGCGATGCGCGGTGCGTTGGCTTGCCGGGCCAGAGCCACGCTGTTTTCCAGTATCCGGCGGGCGTCCTCGCTCGCGCCGGTCAGCCGCAGGGTCTCGCCCAATTCACCTAGCACGACGGCGCGACGGGCCGGGTCGTCCAGAGATTCGGCCAGCGGTTGCGCGGCGCGCAGCGCAGCGAGGGCGTTGCGGGACTGACCCGAGGCCCGATAGGCGTCAGCCTGTTGCAACAGGGCATCGATTCGTTCGGTGCGCGCTTCGGTCTCGGTGGCTGATGGTGATGCGGCGACTGCGGCCAGCAGCCAGAAAACCAGCAGAGCAACCGGCGCGACCAATGGCGGAAGTGGCAAAAATCGATGTGCGCGATGGTTCATGATGGAATGCTCGCTCTCGCGCTCCCGATAAATCTCATTTAAATATAATAGTCAAGCGATGTTTATAAGATCAATAAAAACAAATAGTTGATTAATGTTAATTGGTCAATGCATCGACAGGCCCATACGGTTGATGCGTGTGTCTCGGGAGGCAACAACGATTAAGAGACTGATGCGAAATTTGTCTCTTTTTCAAAATGGTAAGCTGTTGTGAGAAACCCATGATCCGGGTCGATAAGGCACGGTGGCGATGGCTTCCGGAGCGACTGACCCGCTGGCGTGCACCGGTCGTGTGCTTGTTGCTTGGCCACCTGGTGTTCGCCGGTATGGTGGGTCTGTGGCAGGCTGGCATGCTGCAAGCTCTGGAACTGCTTGGCTACGATCAGGGCTTGCGCTGGCAGGCGCCGGCGCCGCTCGACGAGCGGATCGTGCTGATCGGCGAGACGGAAGCCGACATCCATCGTTGGGGATATCCACTGCCGGATGGCGTTTTGGCCGAAGCACTGGAACGTTTGGCGCAAGGGCGACCGCGCGTGATCGGTGTCGATAAATACCGCGATATCCCGGTGCCTCCGGGCAGCGAGCGCTTGGACCAGGTGCTCCGCCGCCATCCGGAGATCGTCTGGGTGACGAAATTCGGCAATTTCGCCGCTCACGATCCCGCCGTGGCTCCGCCCCCCGCTCTGGCGGACACCGATCGGACGGGCTTCAGCGATATTCCCATCGACGAGGACGGCCTGACCCGACGCGGGCTGCTGTTTCTCGATGATGGTCGGCAGGTTTCCACCGCCTTCGCCCTGGTCATGGCTCTGCGTTATCTGCGGCCGGAGCGCATCGTTCCCCAGGGTGACTCCCAATATTCCGACCATCTGCGGCTGGGCGCGACCACGATTCCGCCGCTGGAGACGGACGCGGGGGCCTACGTTCGTGCCGATACCGCCGGCTATCAATACCTGCTGGACTATCGGAGCCGATTGAGCGCCGCGCGGATTTACACTCTGACCGACCTGCTGCAAGGGCGGCTGCCAGCGGTGCAACTCGCCGATAAGATCGTGTTGCTGGGCGGAATGGCGGAGAGCCTGCGCGACGATTTTCAGATCCCCACCCGTCGTTTTTTGGCCGATGCGTTGTCGTTTCCAATACCAGCGGGCGGCGCCAACGGACGGATCGCCGGGGTCGTGCTCCACGCCCTGCAGGTCGATCAGTTACTGCGGTTCGCCTTGGCGGGCGATTCCCCCATCCGTGGCCTGCCGGACTGTGCCGAGGCCGGCTGGTTGTGGCTGTGGTGCCTGGCCGGAGCCGGGTTGGCTTTGAGTCGAGTCCGTTTCTGGGGCCTGCTGACGTTGATGGCGGGTGCGCTGATCCTGTTGGCGGGAATTTGGTGGATCGTTTTCCTGCATCAAATCTGGTTGCCACTGGCCGCGCCGGTATTGGGGCTGACCGCCGCCGTCGCCCTGTCCGCCGCCTATCTCTCGGTGCACGATCATGTCGAGCGTCGCTTGTTGATGAGCCTGTTCGCTCGCCAGGCCGCGCCGGAGGTGGCGGATATGCTTTGGCGGGAACGTGCTCGGCTGGTTGCGGGCGGACGACTGCTGCCCCAACACTTGACCGCCACTGTGTTGTTTGCCGATATCCGGGGGTTCGCCTCGATCGCCGAAAACCTGGAGCCGGCCCAACTCATGGATTGGTTGAACGTTTACATGGCGGCGATGACGCAAGCGGTCATGGCGCATGGCGGGATGGTCAGGCAATACGTCGGCGATGAAGTCATGGCCTTATTCGGAGTGCCTGCCCCGCGTCGGGTCGAGGCGGAGGTCGCCAGGGATGCGGCGCGGGCGGTTGAGTGTGCCTTGGCGATGGGCGAGCGTCTGCGGCAATTGAACGCGGATTGGGCGCAACACGGATTGCCGGTCGCCGCCGTGCGGATCGGTATTTACACCGGACCGCTGGTGGCGGGCAGTCTGGGGGACAGCCAGCGTTTTGAATATGCCGTGGTCGGCGACACCGTCAACATCGCCTCGCGCCTGGAGAACTTCGATAAGGACGCGCATCACCCCGTCGATGGCTTCTGTCGTGTGCTGGTTGGTGACGCCACCTTGCGTTATCTAGGCGGTCGGTTCCAGGTGACCGGGTTGGGCCAGGTCAGGTTCAAGGGCAAAAAGCAAGAGATCGCCGTCTATCGTGTGGATGGCGATCTCTCTGAATGATGCTTCGGTTTGCTCGATTTACACCAGATTATGCAGCCGACTCATGTGTTGATAGGCGATGCCGGACACATCGCGGATGACATCGCCACGATTGTCCTTCCAGGCCCGGTAGTGTTTGGTCGGTCGGGCCTTCTCGATGATGCCGATGAAGGTGTAGGGGTAACGGCCGCCGTTGCGCCCCTGCGCGACCAGGATACCCATGTTGCCGCATAGCCGCGCGGTGGTTCCGGTCTTGTCGAATACCCAGGTTTGCCGCGCCACCTCGTCCGCGCCGGTGTACACCCGGTCGCGGTTGGGTAGATTCATCAGCCGCTTCAGTTCGTTGGAGAACGGGAGCTGGTTGTACCAGAGCGCGTACAGAAAGCGATGGTAATCGAGCGCGGAAGCCTTGTTGCGGTAACTGCGGCCGCCGGTGGGAATACGCTCGACGATACGGGTATTCCGGAAAATACCGGGATGGTAGCGCTTGAGCGTGTGCTCCGCTTCGACCGGGCCGCTGCGACGGCTGGTTTGATTCAGCAAGCGAATGAAGTAATTGGTGGCGCTGTTGTCGCTGTACTGGATCATCGCTTCCATGCGCATGCGGTGGTAGGGAGTGTAGCGTAGCTTGCCCTCCAGCACCTTGTAGAAGAAGGCCAGCGCAATGAAGGGTTTGATCATGCTGGCGCTTTGGTAGGGGATATTGGCGTTGATGGCGGTCAGGTACTGCCGGCTGGTGAAGTCGTAGACCAGCCAAGCGGTACGTTCATTGGCCGCGATCCGGCCAGACAGGCGCAAGTATTTGATGTGATTGTCAATCGCTGCGGTCAATGCACTCATGGCCGAGGGATGGGTCGTGGGTGGATAGCGGCGCTGGGCTGCTTCGCCGGTTGGCGAGACCAGTCCGCCGCAGGTGGCGGCCGCGAGTAGAGCCGTTATTTTGGCCAGAAACACGCGTTTCGAGGGATCGGCGACCGAACTGGAATCGATGGAAGCGTCCGAGAGGGAGGGTTCGGTGAATAACATAAGACGAACTCCAGTCAGGCAAGGCTGGCGCGAGGGCTAGCGGAAAAATCTATGAGCGGGCGAGATGAAAATCAACGATGACCGGGTAATGATCGGAGCCGAGGGTTGGGCCGGTTTCCCGGCGCAGGATTTCGACGCCGTCGGAGTACAACGCGTGGTCGATCGGAATCCAGAGCGGTGCCAGACCGACCGGCCAAGACGGCAGGATACCACGACCGTCCGCGCTGTCGCGCAGGCCGGAGTCGGTCAGCAGTCGTGCGAAATAGGGCGACCACGGGGAAACGTTCAGATCGCCCAGCAGCAGCAGCGGGTGTCGGGCTTGCCGGGCGAACAGCGCCAGGGCCGCCAGTTGCTCGTTGCGGTTTTGGGCGGCCTCGGCGCTGACGGGAGGCAACGGATGGGTGCCCACCAGGATAAGACGGCGTTCGCCAACCGCAATCTCGGCGGTGATCGAAGGCAGTCCCGCCACGCCGAATTGCATGATTTCGGTCCGCAAGAACGGTTGCCGGCCGAGCAGGGCGATCCCGAAATTGTCTTCCCGAGGCGCAACGGCACGATGCGGGTAGCGGCCGTCGAATTCGGTCAGTCGTTCGAGCAGCCAGGGCGTGACTTCCAGCAGTACGATGAAATCGGGTTCGTACTTGAGGATGGCGCGGCGCATTTTCGGGTAATCGCGGTTGGCGGCGTTGACGTTGGCCAGTAGTACCCGAAAAGTGGCTTGGTCGGCGCCGGGATGAACGGCGGCTTCGGCCAGGGGTAGCAGACGCGGTGCAAGGCACATCGCGTTCAACACGGCAAACGCACCAAAGACCGCTGCCCACCGATAGCGGCGCCGGTACAGCAACAACGGCAGGCACAACCCCAAGGTGAGCGCGTACTGAGGCCGGAAATGGGAAGCCAGTTCGAAGACCCACCAGATCTGTCCGCCGAACCCGATCAGGCTGGCGGCGCAGATCAGTGCGCCCGAAGTGGTTAACAATCCCGTCAAGGTGATGCGGCCGGTGGTTTGCATGCTTGAATTCCTCGCACTCCGTCGGGGAGTGCAAGCCGGCGCCAGATCGGTTCCCGAGCTTGCCGGCATTAGGGAAAACCATGATGTTTCCCACGAAATCCCTTATTTACTCCCCTAGGCCAGATCGTAATATTAGCCATGTTGAATTTAAGGATTAAGCGTATAAAATTACACCAAAAAAATCAAGAACGGTTCGCGATCGTGGCCACGCGGGGAGAGGCGTGGCATTACCCAACCACCAAATTCGAGGAATCCAAGGCTAATGAAAAGCGACATCACCCGACAGGTGAAGGCCAAGCGCAGCGGAAGCGAAGGTCTGGTCCCTGTGGATAAGCATAGTTGTCCGTATCGTGGGGAAGCGTCGTGCGTGAGCCCCAGTGGAGGCAGCTACTGCGGCGGTTATGGCGGGGATGTGCCCGTTAGAGGCACCCAACTGCATACCGTTCGCTGCTTGGAAGAGAATAACGCCGATTTTGTGCTGTACAACTGGATGAAATTGCCGCGTCGCCCGGCTTACCCAATCAGGCAGCGGTAACACGTCCAAGGCGGCTACTGGCCAAGCCAACATCAGCGTGGTAACGGCTTTGAGGTCGGTCCGCAAAACCAGAGGCGGTAAAGCCGGAACAACCCGGCGTTACCGCCTCTGGTCATTTGGCGCTCACTGCTCTACCCTGACCCGAGTCATCTGGTCGTTTTGCCATTCGCCCACGATTTTGCGATCGCTCTCGTAAAGCGTTCCCTGACCGTTCTTGCGGCCGTTGCGCCATTCGCCTTCGTAGCGGTTGCCGTTGCTGTAGTAGTACGTGCCCTGCCCGTTGGGTTGGTCGTTGGCGAAGTCGCCGACGTACTTGTCGCCACTCGTGTAGTAATAGGTGCCCTGGCCATTCTTGCGGCCGCTGCGCCACTCGCCTTCGTAGCGGTTGCCACTGCGGTAGTAATACGTGCCTTGGCCGTTGATCGAACCGTTGCGCCATTCCCCGACATATTTTTCGCCCCGGTCGGCGTAGACGTAGGTGCCTTGACCATGCATCTTGGCGCTGCGGAACTGGCCGGTGTACTCGCTGCCATTCGGATAACGGTAGGCGCCTTGACCGCTCTCGCAGTTGCCGCTCAGGCAACCGGAGGATGCCGGAGTTACCGACGCCGTCCGGGTGTCCTGAGTGCTGGAGCGCGGCGGTTCCGGTTCCGGTTTTGGCTCCGGTGGCTGAGCGGCGACGGCCACCTCCAGCTTTTGGGGCAGGATGGCCGTCAAGGTGCTTTCATCGCCGGCGGCGAGTTCGACCCGACCGTTCCAGTCGGTATGGCCTTCCTGTCGGACCCGCACCCGATAGACGCCGGGCGGCAAGTCTAGAGCCAGTGGCGTCGTGCCGACTTTGCGGTTGTTGATCCAGACCTCGGCGTCATCCACGTCGGCGCGCACGAACAGTTGGGCCGGCGCGGTTTGCGGTTTGAGGGTTTTTCTGCTGGCGTCGTCGAGCATGCCTTGCGGAGAGACCGTCATATGCAGACTGACGTTGTCGTCGGTTTCGGTTTTGGCCAATCGGGTGTGGCTGTCTCCGGCGATGACCTGAGTTTTGGATTCGGCCGCCGTTGGAGCGGGTTTGGAGGGTTGTGGCACCGAAACCAGATTGATCGGCGGTGGCGAGAGCGGTTCCGGCTGGGTTGGCTTGGGTTCCGGCTGTCGGGGTGGCGGCGGACTGACCGGTTCGGCGGGGGCTTGCGCGCGGGCCAGTTGTTCGCGCAGGCCGGGCAGACGGGCATAGTTCGGGTTGAGCGACTCCAACCGTTCGAGCAAGCTCTTGGCTCGACCGAGGTCCTTGCCCTGGATGGCGGAGGTAACCAGATCGAGATAACGATCGGCGATGCTGTCGAGTCCGGCCAGCGCCCTGGCGTTGCCGCGATCCAGCTTGAGCACTTCGGTATAGCAGTCGGCGGCGTTGCCGCCACGACCCACCGTCAGCCGCTTGGCCCGCAGGTGCGCGTCGCATTCCCCGAGCAGGGCGGTCACCCGAGTGGCGGTGTCTTCGACCGGTGCCGGTGCCGGCGGTGCCGGCGGCGGAGTCTTGGCCGCGCGCAACTGGTCGCGGACTTCGGCGCGCAACGCCAGCAGGCGCCGGTGGTCGGGAACTTGCCGCAAACCTTGTTCGATTTGCAGCAGGCTGCTTTCGTAAGCCCGGTTGCGTTGGTCGTCCAGCGCTTGCGCCAGAAATTCCTCGGCCTTCCGTTGGTGCTGCTCGGCTTCGGCTTGTCGACGGGCGGCTTCCTCCTGATTTTGGAGTTCGGTCTTGCGCGCCAGCACTTCCTGCTTGAGCGCCAGCAGGCCGTTATGTTCGGGCATGGCCCGCAAGCCTTGTTCGATGTGGGCCAGGCTGATATCCAATGCCCCTTCCTGTCGGGCGCGTTGCGCCTGTTCGAAGAACTGCTCCGCCTGCAATTCCGCCTGCTGTCGTCGTTCTTCCCCGGCGCGAACGTCGGCCAGTTGCCGGTCGATTTCCTCGCGTAAACCCAGCAGATCGGGATGGTCGGGCGCCAGTTGCAAGCCTTGCTTGGTACTGGCCATGGCGTCTTCCAGGGCACCGGCCTGTTGTTGCCGGCGAGCCTCGGACAGTAGTTGCTCGGCTTGTTCGCGCCGCTGTACGCCGCTGTCGACGGTGGGCGTCTCCGACGGCGAAGCCGGCCCGGCCGACGGCGGCGCGGGCGGCACGGGTCGATGCAGGTACAGGTAACCACCGCCGGCGACCGCGCCGGCCAGCGCTGCGGCGGCGGCCAGGGTGCCGGCTTTCCGACCGAACCGGCGCTTGGCGCGCGTGGGGGAGCTGACGGTGGGTTGGTTGAGGCTGGTGATGTTCAGCAGATCGTCGATGTGGCCCGCTTCCAGGGCGTCCAGCGCGGCGATGAACTCCTGACCGCTTTGAAAGCGCCGCTCGGGGTCCTTGTCCAGCAGTTTGTTCAGCAGCGGTTGATAGGCGCTCAATCGCGGCGGCAGTTCCGGGGTCGGCGCCGTCACATGCATCATGGCCAGCGCGAAGCTGTCCTCGGCGGCATAGGGCACGTTGCCGGTGAGCATCTCGTAGAACAGCACGCCGAAGCTGTACAGATCGGCGCGGGCATCCACCCCCTGGCCGCGAATCTGTTCCGGGCTCATGTAGCGCGGCGTGCCGATCGACAGGCCGGTGCGGGTCATGATGGTGCTGCTGCCGAGCGTCTTGGCGATACCGAAATCGGTTAGCACCGAGGTGCCGTTTTCGCGGAACAGGATGTTCTGCGGCTTGATATCTCGGTGGATGATGCCGCGGCTATGAGCGTAGTGCAGGGCGCCGACGATGGCGCGGGCGATGATCAGGGTTTCCGACGGCGACAACCCCTCGCGGATGCGTTGCTGCAAGGTGCCGCCCCCGAGGTATTCCATGGACAGATAATAGGTACCCTCGTGCGAGGCGATGTCGTAGACAGTGACGATGTGCGGATCGCTGAGCTGGGCGATGATGCGGCCCTCCCGCAGGAAGCGCGCGGCGAACTCCTCATCCGTGGTCAGCACGGGTTTGATGACTTTCAAGGCAACGTGGCGATGCAGTGACTCCTGCATGGCAAGGTAGACGATCGCCATGCCGCCCTGGCCGAGTTCGCGCTCGATTTGATAGCCTGGAATATACATGTTTGATCCTGTTTTATTGCCGGCGCCGCGGTCCGGCGGCGGGTTTCGTGTTTTCCGCGCCGGCCGTCGCGGTCAGAGGAGTTGGTGCGTCGTGGCGATGCGCGAGCGACGCGGACAAGGCCGCGGGTCGACGCGGTATGATATGCCTTTCAATTGTAGGTAATCGCCCGGTTCTCGGCCAAAATTAACCGTTGGCGACACCCGTGTCGAAAGACCTTTAAGCAAATTCCGCGCCGTTAATCCAAGATGGGGAAACGGCGTGTCGTACCCAAGGATTGTTTCCGCATGTCTGGCAACACGTTTGGCAAGTTGTTCACTGTCACTACCTTCGGTGAAAGCCACGGTCCAGCGCTGGGCGCGGTCGTGGATGGGTGCCCGCCCGGTCTGGAACTGGCCGAGGCCGATTTGCAACACGATCTGGACCGGCGCCGGCCCGGTCGGAGCCGGCATACCACCCAGCGCCGCGAACCGGATCAGGTGCGTATCCTGTCCGGCGTGTTCGAGGGGCGGACCACCGGCACGCCGATCGGCCTGCTGATCGAGAATGTGGACCAGCGTTCGAAGGATTACGGTGAGATCATGGATCGTTTCCGGCCGGGCCACGCCGATTACACCTATCACCAGAAATATGGCGTCCGGGATTATCGTGGCGGCGGCCGTTCCTCGGCGCGGGAAACCGCGCTGCGGGTGGCGGCGGGCGCGGTCGCCCGCAAATATCTGCGCGAGCGTTACAAGGTGAACATTCGCGGTTATCTGGCTCAGCTTGGCCCGATCCGTCCGGCCAGGCTGGTCTGGGAAGAAGTGGACAACAACCCGTTTTTCTGCCCGGACCCTGACCGAGTGCCCGAACTGGAGCGGTTCATGGATGCGCTGCGCAAGTCCGGTGATTCCATTGGCGCTCGGGTGACGGTGGTGGCCAGCGGGGTGCCGGCGGGTTGGGGCGAGCCGGTGTTCGATCGTCTGGACGCCGATATCGCGCACGCGCTGATGAGCATCAACGCGGTCAAGGGGGTGGAGATCGGCGCCGGTTTCGCCAGCGTGGAGCAGCGCGGCACCGAGCATCGCGACGAACTGACTCCCGAGGGGTTTCTCAGCAACCATGCCGGCGGCGTGTTGGGCGGAATTTCCAGCGGGCAGGAGGTCGTTGCCAGCATCGCCTTGAAACCGACCTCCAGCCTCCGCCTGCCGGGGCGTACCATCGATGTTCGCGGCGAACCGGTGGAAGTGGTGACCCAGGGCCGTCACGATCCCTGCGTCGGCATTCGCGCCACGCCCATCGCCGAGGCGATGCTGGCGCTGGTGCTGATGGATCACGCCTTGCGCCACCGGGGCCAGAACCTGGATGTGCGCACCGATACGCCGATGATCGCCGCCGCCGTCCCGCGCCGCGATCCCGCCGACTGAACGGGCGCGCTGGAATTCCGTGCTCTCGTTGCGTCTCTACCTGCGCCTATCCGGTTTCTATCTGTTTTATTTCGCCATCCTGGGCGTGTTGCTGCCGTATTGGGGGGTTGTATCTGCTGGCGCTGGGTTTCGATCCGGCCCGGATCGGCGAGCTGATGGCGATCCCGCAAGCCACCAAGATGGTGGCGCCCAATCTGTGGGGATGGCTGGCCGATCGCAGCGGTCGGCGAATGTGGGTGGTGCGCGGGGCCTGCCTGGCGGCGTTGCTGACGTTTGCCGGGGTCTATCCAGTGGGCGATTCCTATATCGGGTTGGCGCTGGTGATGCTGTCGTTCAGCTTTTTCTGGAACGCGGCGTTGCCTCAGTTCGAGGCGGTCACCCTCAATCATCTGGGTGAGCAGATCCATCGTTACAGCCAGATTCGGCTCTGGGGGTCGATGGGATTCATCGGCGCGGCGATCGGCGCGGGTTTGCTGGTGGAGGATTGGGGAATCGGCATGGTGCCGGCGTTATTGTGGGGGTTGTTTGCTGTGTTATGGCTGAACAGCCTGCTGGTGCCGGAACAGGCCGCGCCGCCGATGGTTCATGAATCCCCGCCGTTGGGGAGCGTGTTGCGCCGGCCAGCGGTGATCGCTTTTTTCATCGCCTGTTTTCTCAACCAGGCCGCCCACGGATCGTACTACGGGTTTTTTTCGTTGTATCTGGAGACAATCGGCTATTCGCGCGAGTCGATCGGCTTGCTGTGGGGTTTGGGCGTGGCGGCGGAGGTCGGACTGTTTCTGGCGATGCACCGGTTGCTGCCGCGTTTCGGGCCACGCCGCTTGCTGTTGACGGCGTTGGCGCTGGCGGCGCTACGCTGGGTGCTGATCGGCCATTTTGCCCGCGAGTTGCCGGTGTTGCTGTTCGCGCAGACCTTGCACGCTTTCAGTTTCGGAGTGTTTCATGCGGTGGCCATCCATCTGATCCATCAATTCTTCCCCGGCTCGTTGCAGGGACGCGGGCAGGCGTTGTACAGCAGTCTGACCTTCGGGGCCGGCAACGCGTTGGGCAGCCTCGCCGCCGGTTATTTGTGGCAGGGGGTGGGGCCAGTGGCCATGTACGATCTGGCGATGGTGTTGGGTGTGCTGAGCTGGTGGGTGGCGTGGCGGGGATTGCGACCGTGAGCGATTCAAATCTTCCCCGCTTGCTGAGCGATGAAGGCGGTCTTGGCCGATAGTTCCAGCGAGCAGGTCCATTTATAGGCCAGGTTGAGACTGTCGGCGCTGGCATAAACACCATGGCCACGCACCACGGCGATGGGGTATTCCGCCAGGATTTCAGCGACCAGCCGCGGCGCGCTGGCCACGTATTGGTCGTAGGGAATGGTCAGCACCGGCACCCGGTTGAAGTACAACTGCCCTTCGAAATCGGCCGGCAGGAATTCTTCGTTATCCATGGTCATTGCCACGGAGTAGGGGCCATGGCTGTGCAGCACGGCGCGCGTTTCGGAGTTGGACTGATAGACCGCCAGATGCAGGCGGGCGTCCATCGAGGCGCCTTGGCCGATCACGCCGTCCAGGCGGCATTCGACCAGGTCGCCGCTGCTGAGGGTATCGGCGCAGCAGCCGGTGGGGGTGATCCAGAACGTCTCTCCGTTTCGCACCGAGGCGTTGCCGCTGTGGGAGTCGTTGAGGCCGTACTGGCGCAGCCAGTGGTAGTGTCGAACGAGATCGTCTTTGAGGTTCATGGCGGCGGATTATACATGAATCATGTTGGGGCACGCCGGGCCGAGGCGGGCATCCGCGCCGGTTCGACCCGTTCCACACCGGTTTCCAAGCGGCCGTCCGGGTGGAGTTCGAACCAGCGGTAACCGGGCGGCAGTTCGTCGACTTGCGGTTCGGCGGTGCCGGGCTTGAACTGCACGCAGGTCGCGGGAGTGGCCAGCAGGTGAATATCGCCGCGCCGGGCGCTGAATTCGGCGTGGATGTGTCCCCACACCACCGCCCGAACCTGGGGATACCGGTCCAGCACCGCGAACAGCGCTTCGCCGTTGCCGACCGTCATGGTGTCGAGCCAGGGAGTGTCAGTTGGAATCGGGTTATGGTGCAGGCAGACCATGGCATGCAGTTCGGGATGCATGGCCAGCGCGGTGTCCAGCAGCCCCAGTTCGCTGGGGGCCAGATGACCGCTAGGCGTGCCGGGGAAGCTGGAATCCAGGAGCACGAACTGCCAGTTGCCGACGATGACATGTCGTTGCCACCGGACCAGGCCATCACGCAGGCGCTGCCCCAGGGCTGCGGGGAAATCGTGGTTGCCCGGCAGGCAATGGACCGGGGCGCCCAGCGGTTCCAATGCTTGGCGCACCCGTTCGTAGGCGTCCGGTTCGTCGCCGACCAAATCGCCGGTCACGAGGATGAAATCCACCACGGGGTGCCGCTCCCGGATGCGCGCCAGCACCGCGCTCAGCCCAGCGTCCACGTCCACGCCCCAGACCCGGCTGCCGGGCTGGGTTTTCAGGTGCAGGTCGGTGACTTGCAGGACTCGCAACGGAGTAGCGGCAATGGGCATGGAGGCGTCCTCGGGAATGACAACGCCGAGCAGTTTACAAGGTTTTGATGAAGACTTTGGAACGACGCTGCCAGTTGTACAGGGTTTGTTTTTGCACCGGCAGGTTGGTCACCTCGGCGGGTTCGAATCCTCGCTCGCGAAACCAGTGCGCGGCGCGAGTGGTCAGCACGAACAGCCGTTGCAGGCGCTGCTCGCGGGCGCGGTGTTCGATATGGCGCAGCAAGGTGTCGGCGCGGCCGCTGTTGCGGTAGCTCGGATGTACGGCGACGCAGGCCAGTTCGCCCACGCCCTCCTCGGGGAGCGGGTAGAGCGCGGCGCAGCCGATGATGGCGCCATCGCGTTCCAGCAGAACGAAGCGTTCGATCTCCATTTCCAGCCGCTCGCGCGAGCGCCGCACCAGAGTGCCGTCTTCCTCCAGCGGTCGGATCAGCTCCAGGATGCCGCCCACATCGTCGATGGCGGCGGGCCGCAGCCCTTCGTAAATATCGCTGGCGATCAGGGTGCCCACCCCGTCGCGGGTGAACAGCTCCAGCAGCAGCGCGCCGTCGACCTGGCGGCTGAGCAGGTGAATCCGGCGCACCCCGGCCTGTCCGGCGCGCAATGCCTGGCGCAGGTGGCGGTTGGAGTCTTCGGACAGGGTGGGATGCTCGACCAGCAGCCGGTTGGCGTCGCCGAGGCTGAGCTGGCGGATCGCTTGACCAGCGGGGTCGCGGAGTTCCGGTCCTTCGCCCAGTACCAACAGTTTGTCGGCGCGCAAGGCCATGGCGGCGGCGGTGGCCACCTCCTCGGCGCGCAGGTTGAAAATTTCCCCGGTCGGCGAATAACCCAGCGGCGACAGTAGCACGATGGCGTCCTGCTCCAGCCACAGGCGAATGGCGCGGTCGTCGATGCGCCGCACCTCGCCGGTGAAGCCGTAATCCACCCCGTCGCGCACCCCCAGCGGCCGGGCGGTGATCAGGTTGCCCGACACCACCCGCAGCCGGGCGCCGTGCATCGGCGAGTTGGCCAGCCCCATCGACAACCGTGCCTCGATGCGGATGCGCAGTCGACCGACCGCTTGTTTGACGAGAGTCAGGTCTTCGGTCTCGGTTACCCGCAGGCCATCGACGTAGCGCGGCGCGCGACCGGCTTCGCGTAGGCGGGCCTCGATCTGGGTACGGGCGCCATGCACCAGCACCAGGCGCACGCCCAGGCTGTGCAGCAGGGCGAGATCATGAATCAGGCTGGAAAAAGAGTCGGCCTCGACTGCTTCACCGCCGAACAGCACCACGAAGGTCCGGCCGCGATGGGCGTTGATGTAGGGGCCAGCCTGTCGGAACCATTGCACGAACGGGTCCGAGTCCATCGGTCATCTCCACGAGTCTCGAAAAGGCTGGCGATTATGACAGAGCGGCGCCAAGACCTCATCATCCTCGTGGGCGGCGCTTCAATCCGGCGTGGCGGCATCCAGCGCGCTTTCCGGCACGCACAGCAGACGCTGACCGAACAGAACGTGGTAGTCCGCCGTCGTGTCCGGTTCGCGAAGCACCGCCAGCACCGCGCCGGACATTCCCGGGTTGACCGCCACCGCGCCGTCGATCGACAGCGCCAATTTGGCGGTGACCTGGTCGCCGCGTTCGAAGCGGTTGGGAACCCAGGGGGCGTCCGCCGGGATCAGTTCGGTTTCCCGGCAGCCGACGATGCGGTTGCCGGCTTCCAGGAAATGAACGCTGTAGATGATCTGATCCTGCAGGAACACGCCGATGTGGCGGACGAACCCCACGCTGCCGCGCCGCACCAACAGCGTGCCGGTGGCGTAACCCGGATAGGTACCGTCGTTGCGGAGGTTGCGGATGACGCGGACCTCGTCGTCGCAGGCAAAGCGCGGTTGCAGGATCACGGCCGGCGACCGATGTCCGACAACGGAATCCGCGTCTCGCGTGCCGCGGCCTGCCGATGGAACACTTGGAAAACCTTTTCGGTCAGGGGATCGGAGTCCACGAAATCCTGATAGGCCCGTTGCAGGCATTGGGTGTAACCCGCTCGGTCACGGGCCCTCCCCTTTCTGCAGATAATCGTGGAAGCGTTGCAGGATATGCAGACGGCTCACTTCCACCACGTTGGGGTCGAAGTCGATCCCGAAGTAGAGCAGAAAATCCTCGGCCGAGCTCATCTCGGCCAGATCCTGTTGCAGGGTAGTCTCGGTCATGGTGACACCTCGGCGTGGGTGGAACGTTGAGGAAGGGTGAGGGGCAGGGGGGTGTGGATCGGCGCTGAGTTCGCGGTAAAACGTTTCCAGCTCGGCGGATTCCGGCAAGCGTTTGTGCTGGCCGACGAAAGCACGGATGCGCTGGAGCACGGCGCCGGCTTGGCGCGGGCTCAGCGCGATGCCGAGATCGCGGTAAAACTGGACCACCGCCCGCGTGCCGGAATGCTTGCCGAGCACCAAGCGGTGGCTACGGCCCAGTTCCGCCGGATCCACGCCTTGATAATTGAGCGGGTTCTTGAGCAAACCGTCCACATGGATGCCGGCCTCGTGGGTGAACGCGCCTTCGCCGACCAGACTCTTGTGCCAGGACAGCGGGCGGTTGGCGGCGGCGGCGACCCGTTGCGACAGCGCCGGGAAGCGCGACAGGTCCACCTCCACCTGGAAGCCGTACAGCTTGCGCAGGCCGAGCACCACCTCTTCCAGGGCGGCGTTGCCGGCCCGTTCGCCCAGACCGTTGACCGTGGTGTTGGCGTGGGTGGCGCCACCCAGCGCGGCGGCCAGGGTGTTGGCGGTGGCCAGTCCCAGATCGTCGTGGGCGTGCATTTCCAGTTCGAGATCGACCGCCGCCCGCAGGCGCTGGAAAATCGCCAGCACGCCGAACGGTTCCATGATGCCCAGCGTGTCGGCGAAGCGGAATCGCCGGGCGCCGCTGGCCTGGGCGGTCTCGGCGGCGAACAGCAGAAAATCGTGATTGGCCCGCGAGGCATCCTCGCCGCCGACGATCACCTCCAACCCCAGTTCGCGTGCTTGCGGGACCAGACGGCGGATCGCGTCCAGCGCCTGTTCGCGTCGCCAGCCCAGCTTGTGTCGCAGTTGCTGATCGGACAGCGGCACCGATAGATCGATGGCCCACACGCCCAGATCGCGGCATTGTCGCAAGTCGGCCTCGCACATCCGGCTCCACACCAGCAACCGGGCGTTCAGGCCCAGCATGACCAGATCGCGAATACTGTCGCATTCCTCCATGCCCATCGCTGGAATGCCGATTTCCAGTTCCGGGACCCCGAGTGCCGCCAGTTCGCTGGCGATCGCCCGTTTCTCGTCTTGGGAAAAGGCCACGCCCGCCGACTGTTCGCCGTCGCGCAGGGTGGTATCGTCGATGACCAGAGTGCGAGGTGTTGCTGCGTTCATGGCAAAGCTCGCCGAAAGTTGTTACAAGGGACTTAGCGATAACCATGCCAATTCATTAAGGCAGGTAAAACAATCGGTTGATTGTGTAATCCTGACTGGCGCGAGCGGTTTCTTACAGGACTGAACGAGTTGTTTGTCGGGAAGCGGACAATCGAGGGGTCGCCGCTACCCTGGCCGCGCCACTCGCCCGCCCGCTCAGTTCGACTACTTTGAATTTCAGTGGATGCAGAAGATGATTGAGTCAATCAAACCTGATGGGCAAAATGGCCGCGCCTGATTTCCCACCGTCGCGTCGCGCCGGAATCCGTCCGCGCATTTGGAAACCCGTAATTCCCTTCACTCCCGCCATACAGGTCAATAGAGATGCCGCGACTTTCTTGGCTCCCGCTACCCGTGGCCCGTTTGGCCCTGGCCCTCGCGGTGATCGCGATCATGGTGTTGGCCCTGATGCCGATGACCGCCGTACCGGTGACTACCGCGTGGGACAAGTTGGATCATGTCTTGGCGTTTTTCACCTTGGCCCTGCTCGCCGAGCAGGCTTTTCCCGGATGGTCGTTCTGGCGCGGCCTGGCCCTGGGCCTGCTAGCCTTCGGGGTAGGGATAGAAATCGCCCAGTGGTTTACGCCGGACCGGGAGGCCAGTCTGTTGGATGTGGCGGCCGATGGTATCGGCATCGCGATTTATGGTGCCGTGCGTCAGTTAATGGTCGTATGGATCCAGCCTGTCGAAGAGTAGGCGGACGATGACACATTCTCGGCAAAAGGCGCGTTTACGACTCCACGCCGAGCATGACGCTGGTGGATTTGAACACGGCGATCGCCTCGACGCCTTCCTTGAGTTCCAGGCCGTCGAAGCTCTCGTTGGTGACGATGGCGGTGACGGTTCCGCCGCCCGGTAACTGGATCGTCACCTCGCCGTTGATCACGCCTTTCTTGCAGTGGATCACGCTGCCCCGCAACTGGTTGCGGGCGCTGAGCTTCAGCGGCGCGGATCCGCTCATGATCATGACCGACGATGCCTTGACCAGCGCGTACACTTCGACGCCGTCGCGGATGCCCAGACTTTCCAGACTCTTGGTGGTGACGATGGCGTCGATTTGGTCACCGCCGCCGATGTCGACGCTGACATCGGCGTTGACCGGGCCGATGCGAAGGACGGTCGCCTGACCTTTGAACTGGTTTCTGGTGCTGATGCGCATCGTCGATCTCCGCGTAAGCTAGGTGGGTTGACAGCCGGCGCGTCTGCCGGCGGACAGCCCGTACGCCCGATGGTTTACCGGACGACGAGCAATCCACGGAAATGACGCGTTTGAAGCGGGGCGATGCCTTACGCCGCCACCGGCAGCGCTTCGTGGGTAAAGCAGGCCTTGGGACAGACTCGTGAACACGCTTCGCAGCCGATGCAATCCATGGGATTGGTCAGCGTCATGAACGAATTGTCGCTGTCGTCATCGTCATCGTCATCATCGTCAAAGTCCACATCGTCCACCGCCCGCTGCACGATGGTCAGCACATCGCGCGGGCAAACCTTGTAGCAGCGGCCGCAACCGATGCACTTGCCTTCGTCCAGCGCGACCGCGAATTGAGGAATCCAGGCGGTTCCTCCGCGAGTGATGCCGGTGATATTGGGTTCTGCGCCCATAAATGACCTCTCTGATTTACACATGATGTCCCGGCACGGACGGATGGCCGGACCGGGAACGGTTAGGGAACCGTTTATTCCTGCCAGCCTTCCGCTTCCATCGCCTCGAAGCGGTGGGGATCATCGTTCCGCTGCCGGCGCACGCCAGGTAACCAAGGTGCTGTTCCAGCCCTGAGCGCGGCCTGCGCCTCATTCAGCAGGCGCTCGACCGGCACGTTTTCCTCGACTCGGATCGGTTGCACCCCGACGGCCAGCAATTGCCGGATGGCGGAACCGCCGATCGCTTGGCAGTACACCGCCGCGCAGTCTCGGACCAGCGCCAGCTTGGTGGTCAGCTTGTCTTCGTGGCCGTCTTGCTCCAGGTCGCCGAATTGAGCGAACTCCAGCAGGGTGGCCTGCTGCTCGTTCACCGCGTAAATGGCTAAGCCGCAAGCGGAGCCAAAATGCTGGTCCACCCGCTTGCGGTCACTACTGGCGAAAGCCAGTCTCACGGTTGTCGTTGTCATCGCCGCTCCCTCAGTGCCACCCGTGACGATCCATAGATGCCGTCGCAGTTTCATGTCCATGCTCCTCCGGCCGATGATCGGGTTTTGGGGAATACAGGGAGTGGTAAGGCATCACCGGTTGCTGATGCGCGCCGAGCAGGCCGTTGGCTAGATCGAACAGAGTCTGCCGGCTACCGCGATAACCGATCCAGGTGCGCCGGTAAGCGCCGATCTGGTCGTACAGCGGAAAGCCCATCCGCAGCAGCGGCAGGGCTAGGCGCTGGGCCACATCCGCCATGTGGGAGTTGCCCAGCAGCAGTTCCGCCTCGTTCCGTTGCGCCAATTGCTCCACATCCTCCAGGTCGCCGATATGCACCTGGGCCACCGGAATGCGCTCCAGCACCGTCGCGCGGCAGGAAGTGACCGCCGCCACGATTTCCGCGCCGATCTCGACGCCCAGCGTGCAGGCGGCGTGCAGTAGATCGGCGTCGGCGGCGATGGCCAGTCGCGCTTGGCCAAGCAGAAAATGAGTGTCGAGCATGGCGTCCTGTAATTGCGCGCGTTGCCGCTCCAGCCGCGCCGGTACCGGGCAGCCGGCGATCCCCGCCAGCGTCATGATCAGACGGTCGTTCGCCTCCAGTCCCCACAAGTGGTCAAAGCGATGCAGCGGCGTACCGGTGCGCTGAGCCAGTCGTTCGGCGGCGGGATACAGCGACGCGCCGATGACCAGGGTGGCGGCGGCATCGCCCAGGGCGGCGAAGGCGGCGACCGGGGTACCGCCGGTGGTGAGCGGCGAGAATTCGTCGATGGCCAGATGACCGTCCAGGGAATCGCTCAGGTCGGGTAGCAGCAACGGATGCAGATCGAAGCTCTCGATCAGCTCCTTCAGCGCTTCCAGATCACCCGGCGTCAGGGAGGGTCCGCACAGCACGTTGATTTGCCGGGGCCGGCGGCCGGGTCGGACGCCGCTGGCCGCGACGGATGGGGTCCAATGATCGATCATCGCCTGTACCGCCGCGGCGAAACCGGATTCCAGGCCGCCGCTGAAGTCCGGGGTGTTCACCGGCACGATACGGATCGCCCGAAATTCCGGATGGCGTTCGCGGAAGATTTTGAGCACCCGATGGATATCGGTGCCTTGCGTTTCGGTCAGTCCGGTGGTCAACAGGCCCACCGCCGCCGGCCGGTGCTTTTCGCAAACGGTGCTCAACCCTTCGAGCAGGCTGTCGTCCGCGCCCATGATGCTGCTGATCTGGTCCAGCGCGGTGGTTTGCAGCGGGATCGGTTCGCGGAAATGACGCACGAAGAACACCTTGGCGAAGGCGGCGCAGCCCTGGGCACCGTGCAGCAGCGGGATGGCGCGATCGAGGCCAAGTATCGCCAGGCTGGCGCCCAGCGGTTGGCTGGTTTTCAGCGGGCTGACGGACAGGGGTTTGTTGCGGCGAACGATTTCAGCCATGAGCCGCCTCCGGGAGCGTGGTCCAGGGCGCGGGATGGCGCACGGCGTCCCACACCGGGTTTTCCAGGGCGCGAACCAGTTGCCGCGCCAGCGTCACCATGCCCTGATAGCCGGCATAGCCGTGTTCCCGTTCCTGATTGACATCCAAAAACGGCAGGCGGGCCTTGATGGCGGTGTACATGTTGCGGCCGCCGGCGATCAGGATGTCGGCCTGGTTGGCGCGGGCCAGATCGAGCAGACCGCGCGGATTGCCATCGTCGATCATTTGGGCATCCTCGCCCATCAACTCCCGAATCCGTTCCTTGTCTTCCTCGGTGGATTTCTTGGTGCCGGTGGCGACCACCGTCAGTCCCAGATCCTGCAGGGCGGCGACGATGGACCAGGATTTGACCCCGCCGGTGTACAGCAGCGCCCGTTTGCCGCGCAGCCGTTCCCGCCACGGGGCCAGTTCGGCATCGATCCGCGCTTCTTCACGGGCGATCAGTGCCTCGGTGCGGGTGTGGAGATCCGGGTCGTCGAGCAGGCGGGCGAAATCGCGCAGGGCGGCGGATACGTCACGCACACCGTAAAAACTGCCCTCGAACCAGGGTGCGCCATAGCGCTCCTTCAGCTTGCGGGCAACATTCAGCATGGCGCGGGAACAGACCACCATATTGACCTCGGCCCGATGCATGGTCTGGATTTCCTGGAAGCGGGCGTCGCCGGACAGGGAGCACAACACCCGCAATCCCAATTCGTCGAACAGCGGCAGGGTATGCCACAGTTCCCCGGCGATGTTGTATTCGCCGATCAGATTGATGTCGTGGACCCGCAATTCCGGTCGCGCGGAGTCCACCGGCGGCGGTTCCGGTTCGCGGCCGCCGATCACGTACTTGAGCATTGCCTCGCCGGCAATCCGGTTGCCCAGATTCTTGCTGCCGAAGAAACCGGCCGAGTCGATCGGAATGACGGGTACGCCCCAGCGCCGCGCCGCCGCCTTGCAGACCGCTTCCAGATCGTCGCCGATCAGCGCCGTCACGCAGGTGCTGTACACGAACACCGCCGCCGGGGCATGGCTGTCGACCACCTGCTTGATGGCGTGAAACAGGCGCTTTTCACCACGCCCCATGATCACGTCCTGCTCGCTGAGATCGGTGGTCAGGCCGAGTCGGTACAGGGCGGGGCCGGTGGAACGGGCGCCGCGATTGTCCCAGGAGTTGCCGGCGCAGGAAATCGGTCCATGCACGATATGCGCAACGTCGGCAATGGGTAGTAGGGCGATCTGCGCGCCATCGAAGGCACAGCCGCCGGCGGCGGCTCCCGGTTTGGGGCGAGCGCAGCCGGACTTGCTTTTCAGGTTGTGGGTGCAAGCCGGTTCGTCGATCAGTGCGGCGAGATCGCTGGGCTTCATCGGATGATCCTCGGAGTGTCCTCAAACGGGCGCGGGGTTGCGGAGCGTTCAGGGAGTGGGGGAGCAGGGTGCGCGAAACAAGAGGGCGGGGCGTGGGGGACGGAAATCGATCCGTCCCCTTGCCCCCGGCTCCCCGCGATCGATCTCAACCCGTCACCGTCGCGCCCAGCAACTCGGGCTTGACTTGTTCAAGCCATTCTTCCAGACGTTCGTTGGTCTGGTCCGCTTGGTTATCCTGATCGAGCACCAACCCAACGAACTCGCCGTCGCGCAGAGCCTTGGATTTCTCGAACTCGTAACCTTCCGCCGACCATCCGCCGATCAAATTAGCACCCAATTTCTTGAGCTTTTTGTAGGTAATGCCGAGCGCGTCCACGAATTCGGTCGGGTAGCCGACCTGATCGCCCAGACCGAACATGGCGATGGTCTTGCCGCTTACGTGGCTGCTATCCATTTGTTCGAGGAATGCCGCCAAGGTGTCGGGCAACTCGCCATCGCCCAGGGTCGGGGTGCCGACGATCAGGGCCTCGCAATCCTTCATTGCGTCCGGGGTGGCCTTGGCGACATCGAACAGCTCGATTTCCCCTTCCTCGAACTGCTTCTTGATCCGCTTGGCGATCTTGCGGGTATTGCCGGTGTCGGTGGCGTAGAACAATCCGATCTTGGCCATGGGCGATATCCTCTTGCTTCATGAATAAATGGGTTAATTCGATTCTTCCAGTACCGCTGCCAGTACGATGCCGGTGGCCACCTGCAAATCGCTGGTCAGGCGCAGGCAGTGCTGGCGTCCATCCACCAGATAAAGGTTGAAGCCGGTGCCTTCCAACGCGGGTTCCATGTCGTTGATGTCGTCGTCCAGGCAGTAGGTGAAGTAGGTTCCTGGGTACACTTGACGCAGATGAGAAGCGGTGGTGTGGTCCAAGCCGCGATCCGCGGTCAGGCGGGCGATGTCGGCGAGCTGGCGTTGGGTGATCATGACGTGGTTTCCGCCCGCGCCGACCGTTGTTCGGCGGCGGCCCGTGCGCGGAGCTTGGCCAGCCAGGGTGGCGGATCGCCGGCCAGCACTTGTTGCAATTCGGTCAGCAGCGGTTGGATGTCGCCGATCGCGCCGCGCTTGATCGGGTGGATGCCGCTGTTCACCACCCGGGCGGCGGCCGGTCCGCCGATGGACAGCACACACAGCAAGTCGCAGTCGCCGATCAGCGCCACCCGCTCCGCGCTGTGATCCACACTGAGCCGGGCGATGTTGGGTGCCGGGCGCACCGCGATCAACCGCGCTTCGGTCGCCGAAACCTGATAGATCAAAAACCGGGCGCAGGAGCCGAAATGACCATCCAACCGCTCGCCGCTGTTCGACGTGCAGGCCAGCCGGATGGAATGGGGCATCTCGCCCTCGCGATAAGGCTGGGGTTGCGGGATTTGGGCCGAGGCATCCTCCTCGTTTTCGCCTTTCAGGGTGCTCAGCGCCTGTCGCAACAAGGCGCCGTCGATTTCGCGCAGGGAACCGTCGGCGGCGTTCTTGAGATCCTTGACCGTCAGGCCATTCAGCTTGATTTCGGTCAGAGGTTCGTCCAACGCCGCCAGCAGAATGCGCAGCAGTTGGCCCGAACTAGTATCGGGGAGTTGCCGTGCCGCCAGGGCAATGCGTAGCGCGACGCAACGCGGTAGCGAATTGTCGACGGTCATAGCCGCTTCACTCTGACGGTCAATGGCAACTTGGGCGTTTGTTCCAAGGGTTCCAGATAGAATCGCGAACCATCGGACAACTGCATTTCACCACCCCAAGCGCCGGGCCCCGAGTGTTCCAGCGCCACCACGGTTTCCTCGTGATCCTTCTTGGTGATGTATAACACCAGTTGACCGGCTGCATTGTTCCGCAACATGACATTGGGCATGGCTGAGTTCTCCAGCACGGTGGAAGCGGGTTTGGCAACCCGTCTCCACCGTGCGGTCGGTCGTCAACGAATCAAATCGAAGGCGTAATCGGTTTCGCCCAGGGTCATGGTGTCCTGATCGAGTTTTTCCATTACCGCATTCACCAGGGTCTTGAGCATGTGCATTGCGCCTTCATAGCCCAGGGTGGTGTCACGGTGCAGGTGGTGACGGTCGAACAGCGGGAAACCAATCCGAATCAGCGGCACTTCGTGTTCCTTGCCCTTGTGCAGGGTGTCGCGCTGAATGAACTTGCCGTAGGAGTTGCCAATCAGGAAATCGGGCTTGTTGCTGAACACCAGCGAACGCAGATGCCAGAGATCCTTGCCGACGTAGACTTCGGCTTCCTGACCGTAGGGCGAGTCCTTGAGCAATTTGGTGATGTCCTTGGTCCAGCGTTTGTTGGCGTTGTGGCACAGCACATGCAGGGGTTCGGCGCCCAGTTCCAACAGGAATTGGCACATGCCGGTCACGAAGTCGGGATCGCCATAGACCGAGAAACGCTTGCCGTGCAACCAGGTATGGGAGTCGGTCATCATGTCCAGCAGCCGACCGCGCTCCAGAGCCAACGACTCGGGGATCGGCTTGCCGGTGAGTTCCGATACTTTCATCAGGAAATCGTCGGTCCAACTCAGTCCCATGGGGATGCGAATCGAGCTGGCGGGTTGCTTCCAGGTGTCCTCGATATATTTCTTGGTCTTGGGCAACTGCCACGGTTGCAGCAACAGCGTATCGATGGCGTTGGGCGCGTCCTTGAGCTCGTCTTGCGTGGTGCCGCCCGCGTACATGCGGAATTCGCCGTCGGTCGGGGTGTCGAGAACTTCCTCGGGATCGGACAGGAAGGTGTAATCGACGTCCATCTCCTTCAGCATCCGCTTGATCACCCGGAGGTTGCCGAGATAGGTCTCGAAACCGGCCACGATGTTGATCTTGCCGTTGCTGCCGACCGTCTTACCCTCCATCGAATTCAGGGTGAAGTAGCGCAGGATGCCTTCCATCATGTTGTCCCAGCCGGTGGTATGGCTGCCGACAAAGCTCGGGGTATGGGCGAACGGGGTGGGGAAATCCATCGGCACCCGCCCGTCCTTCTTGGCGTTGGTGATGAAGGCGTTCAGGTCGTCGCCGATGACTTCCGCCATGCAGGTGGTCGACACCGCGATCATTTCCGGCTGATACATGACCTTGGAGTTCTCCAACCCCTCGAACATGTTCTTCTGTCCGCCGAATACCGCCGCGTCTTCGGTCATCGAGTCGGAGACGGCGGCGATCGGTTCGCGGAAATGGCGGTTGAAGTAGGTGCGGAAATAGGCAACGCAGCCCTGCGAACCGTGGACATAAGGCAGCGTCTTGTAAAATCCCAGCGCGCATAACACCGCACCCAACGGCTGACAGGCTTTGGCCGGGTTGATGGTCAGCGCTTCACGCTGGAAATTCAGTTCCTTGTAAGCCTCGGTGGTCGTCCACTGGAACACTTCTTCCAATTTTTCGCGTGGAGGCGCTTCCTCGAACACCCGCTTGCGGGCAAAGGCTTCTTGGTATTCGTCGGTATTGAACAGCGGAAAGCCTGGTTTGATCGTTTCAACGTCTTGCATGACTAAATCCTCGTTAGCGCGAAGCGCATAACCCAACCGGTGAGAGTGTTGGGTTATGGCCTGTAGCCTCACCCAAGCGACGGGTTTCAGGCGGCCGCCGATTCCAACGCTTCAGTGCCGCCGCGTTTCCAGGGAGCCTGTAAGTTCTTCCAGCAGGGATTGTTGATCGTCATGTCCATATCGCGGGCGAAGATGGCAAAACCGTCGTAGCCGTGATAGGGGCCGGAGTAATCCCAGGAGTGCATCTGCCGGAACGGAATGCCCATCTTGTGGAACACATACTTTTCCTTGATGCCGGAACCGATCAGATCGGGCTTCAGCCGTTCCACGAAGGATTCCAGCTCGAAGCTGGTGGCGTCGTCGTAGATCAGCGCGCCGTCCTGCACTTCCTTGAAGGTGCGGTCGTAATCGTCGTTGTGGGCGAACTCGTAGCCCGCGCCGATGATTTCCATCCCCAAATCTTCATAGGCGCCGATGACGTGACGGGGCCGCAGGCCGCCGACGAACAGCATCACCCGCTTGCCTTCCAACCGGGGGCGGTATTTGGCGATGATGGCGTCCATGACCGGTTGATGTCTGGCGATGACTCGTTCGGCGTTTTCCTTGATGGTGTCGTCGAAGAACGAGGCGATCTTGCGCAGGCTCTCGGCGATCTTGGTCGGTCCGAAGAAGTTGTATTCCATGTAGGGAATACCGTACTTCTCTTCCAGATGCCGGCTGATGTAATTCATCGAGCGGTAGCAGTGCAGCAGATTCAGCTTGGCGTGGCGGGTCGATTCCATTTCCGGGATCGAGCCATCGCCGGACCATTGCGCGATCACTCGCAGGCCGATCTCCTCCATCAATACCCGCGAACTCCAGGCGTCACCGCCGATGTTGTAGTCGCCGGTGATGGCCACATCGTAAGGCGTGGACTCGAAGCTGTTGTCTTCATCGCGGTTATGCAGCACCCAGTCGCGCAACGAGTCGTTGGCGACATGGTGGCCGAGGGACTGGGAGACGCCCCGGAAACCTTCGCAGCGTACCGGCACCACCGCCTTACCGATTTCCCGGGCCGATTTCTTGGCCACGGCTTCGATGTCGTCGCCGATCAGGCCGATGGGGCATTCCGACTGCACGGTGACACCCTTGGCCAGCGGGAACAGGGTATCGATCTCGCTGATCAACTTGGCCAGCTTCTTGTCGCCCCCGAACACCACATCCTTCTCCTGGAAATCCGAGGTGAAGTTCATATCGCCGAACACGTTGACGCCACTGTGGCCGGTGATGTAGTTACGGCGGCCCGCGCGGGAAAATTGCCCGCAGCCGACCGGGCCGTGCGAGATGTTGACCACATCCTTGACCGGTCCCCACACCACGCCCTTGGCGCCGGCATAGGCGCAGCCGCGCGCGGTCATCACGCCGGGCAGCGCCTTCTTGTTGGCAACGATGCACTTGTTGGATTTTTCCAGAGTGGGATCGTTGGCCATCAGATGCTTGGCGCGTTGCTTACCGGTGGCTTCCGGGTAAACTTCCAGCACTTCCTGAATCAGTTGTTCGGTTTCTTGGCGGTTCATGGTCATAATTAGGTGTACTCCAGTGGGCCTCAGGCAGCGGCCAGCGCGGCTTCATCAGCAGCGGTCTTGCCGACGATGGATTCGTCTTCCTCGTCGAGGATGCCGAATTCCAGAAGCAGTTCTTCCAGCTCGTCCATGGTCAGCGGTGTGGGAATGACCAGTTTCTTGTTTTCCACGATCTTGCGCGCCAGTTCGCGATATTCATCGGCCTGCTTGGCGGTGGGGTCGTACTCGATCACCGTCATCCGGCGAATTTCCGCTCGCTGCACCACGTTGTCGCGTGGCACGAAATGAATCATTTGGGTGCCCAGCCGTTCGGCCAGTGCTCCGATCAATTCGGCTTCCTTGTCGGTCTTGCGCGAGTTGCAGATCAGTCCGGCCAAGCGCACCTTGCCGGAATTGGCATATTTGCAGATACCCTTGGCGATGTTGTTGGCGGCATACATCGCCATCATCTCGCCGGATACGACGATGTAGATTTCCTGGGCCTTGTTTTCGCGAATGGGCATGGCGAAGCCGCCGCACACCACGTCGCCCAGCACGTCGTAGAACACGAAGTCGAGTTCTTCCTCGTAGGCGCCTTCTTCCTCCAGGAAGTTGATCGCGGTGATGACGCCACGCCCGGCGCAACCGACGCCAGGTTCCGGGCCGCCGGACTCGACGCAACGCACGCCGCCGTAACCCACTTTCAACACGTCGTCCAGTTCCAGATCTTCGACGGTGCCCGCATCGGCGGCCATCTGCATGATCGTGTTCTGGGCCTTGGCATGCAGGATCAGTCGGGTCGAATCGGCTTTCGGATCGCAACCCACGATCATGACTTTCTTGCCCTCGGCGGCCAAACCCGCCACCAAGTTCTGGGTGGTGGTGGACTTGCCGATGCCGCCTTTCCCGTAAATTGCGCATTGACGTATCATTGCTTTTGCTCTCCGGTCGCTGAATGGTGAATCTTGCTTTCACTTTTCCCGGTTCAAACGCCGTGCCAAAAGGTGATCTGCAAATAACTCATTGTTTGATAATCATAAATCATGGTCAGAGACGATAGGGATCGAAACCAGACATGACAAACGCGACGGTTTGTCGGGTTGATGACAATGCGATTGCGGCGCCGGCCGTGGAAGTCGGGCCGCGCCTACCGAAAGGCTCCTACCTACCGATCAACCGCTGTAATCTGCCGGCGATGATTCTGGGCGGCCTGACTTTTCAGCGCCATCCGGCTCCGTTATTGCTGGACGGGGTGGCGGAATTGCATCACCGGTTGTTTCGGTCGTTGGATCTGTTGGCCGAGCCGGGCGAACGGGCGCAGCGGTTCATGGACTACATGACGGTATACTTCCGGCTGGAGGCGCTAGAGGACGTGGGCCTGATGCCGGGCCGGCGCAAATTGCGTGGGCGGGCCGATTACTTACGCATGGTGCGCGGCTGGGCTTTCGATCCCAACAGTCAGGAAGGCGCGGTGCTGAAAGCTTGGGTGGAATCGCGTTTCGGCCTGCTGGCGCGTTATCACGGAGGATTGCTGGACGACCGCATTCGGGACGATACCTACATGCAGTTTCTGGAGGCGTGCAGCCGGGGGTTGTACAACACCAATGCGCTGGAAGCGCAGCTCGACCTGCTGTACGCCTATGCCCAGTACGAACAGCGGCGTCAGCAACCGACGGCGGTGCATCTGAGCCTGTATCGCGGCTTTAACCGCTTCAGCGACGACCAAGTGCTGGCCAAACCCGACCGTCGGCGTTGGGTCGTGTTGCTCAACAACCTCAGTTCCTTCAGCGTCCGCCGCGAGCGTGCCGAGGAGTTCGGCGACCATCTGCTGCGGGTGCAGGTCCCGCTGGCCAAGGTATTTTTCTATAACCGGATGTTGCCGGGGATGCTGAAGGGCGAAGATGAATACGTGGTGGTTGGCGGGGTTTACGAGGTGGAAAGGTTGTGTTGAGTGTTGTCCTGCTGGCCGCGACGCGTAATGAATTGCCCGGCGGATCGTTCTGAGCCGCCAGCTTCTCTCCACGAATTTCCACCCAGAGGGGTGGTGTGGCCCCGTGTTCTGGCGGATATGTTGAGCACTGCTGGAGTTGTGGCCGGGAAGAACCCGTTGCTTAAGCCGGTGTTTGTCAGCGTCGATCCCTGCCTGTCCGGTTCCCACGCCGCCGGCGAGTTTTTACAGTCCATTGATGATCCTGTAGAAATTTCCAGTTTCTAGCCTAAGGTTTAGACAAGGTCGAGCTTCGGTTCGATCTTGCTCGAAAACCACAAAGGAGGATCATACTTATGATAAAACTCAAAACCTTGTTAGGCGGTCTGGCCGTGTTGTCGTTGATACTGACAACATCCGCTTTTGCGGCGGCTCGTGAGAAGTTCGGTGCCGATCAGCGGCACGAAGAGGTCAAGAAGGAATTACGGACCATCAAGCCGTCCAAGGAGGAATTCAAATGGAAGATGGTCATGCCCTGGACCGAGGGCCTCCTGTTCTACGACATGGCCCAACACTTCGCCGATACCGTTGCACTCGCTTCCGGCGGCCGACTGGAAATCAAGCTTTTCCCGGCCGGCTCGCTGGTTGGCGCCATGGAAAGTTTCGATGCCGTCAGCAAGGGCTCGGCCCAGATCGGCCACGACTGGCCCGGTTACTGGAAGGGCAAGAACGAAGCGTTCGTGGCCTTTGCTTCGGTGCCTTTTGGTCTGGATACCGAGGGCTACAACATCTGGCTGTACGAGCGCGGCGGCCTGAAGATGATGCAGGACCTGTACGGGCAATATAACTTGTACGCGTTGCCCGGTGGCAACGGTGGTCAGGAGATGGGCCTGTTCTCCAATAAGAAAGCCACGAAAATGACGGATTTCAAAGGCTTGAGGGTGCGTACTCCGGGCTGGTACATGGACATTATGAACAGCTTGGGTGCCAGCGTGACGCCGCTGCCCGGCGGCGAAGTCTATCTGGCGCTGGAGCGTGGCGTCATCGACGCGGCCGAATTCAGCACCCCGGCCATGAATTACCCCATGGGCTTCGATGAAATCACCAAATATGTCATCGAACCCGGCGTCCATCAGCCCTCTGTTCAGTGCGCGTTCTTCATCAACAAAGATGCCTGGAACAAACTGCCGTCCGACCTGAAATGGATCGTCGACACGGCCGCCAAGGAAACCCAGCTCTGGTCCACCGCCTGGCAGGAAAATCTCAATATCGAGGCGATCGAGCGTTTCAAGGGCAAGGTCGAGTTCGTGCGCATGGACGACGAGACCATCACCAGCTTCGCCAAGCGGACCAAGGAATATCTGGATGCGCTCAAGGCCAAGTATCCCGACGTGAAAAAGGTGCTCGATTCCCAGGATAAATTCCGCAAGGATTTCGCCGAATGGCGCGAAATCCGCAGCGGTGTGACGCCATGGCCTCTGGACGATTACATCGCTGGAAAGCGCACTCAATAATCGTTCGTTTCCTCACCCAAAGTTTTTAGCACCTTTCACTTCACCGAAGGATGTGAGGCAGACTTCCGGCTTATTGAATCGGCTGGAAGCTGTCTCCGCGTTTCCCCGTTTAGAAACCGCCGAAATTGTATGGAGGGATGGCGTATGCGCAAAATCGCTCAGGCAATCGACGCTTTGAATGAAAACACCGGCTATTACAGCTCCTTCCTGGTTCTACCCTTATTGGCTGTCGTTAGCTATGAAGTCATCATGCGTTACGGCTTCAACGCACCCACCACTTGGGGATTTGAGGCGACGACCTTCCTTTATGGTGTCCATTTCGTACTGGGTCTGGGCTATACCCACAAGCATAACGGCCATGTCGCCATCGATGTCTTCGAAGCTAGACTGGCCAGTCGCACCCGGACCTTGCTCAGAATCGTGGTCAATTTGCTGATCTTTATTCCGACGATAGGGCTGATCTCCATCTGGTCGGTGATCTATGCAAGTACGGCCTGGATGCAATGGGAAGTCGCCTCCAGTTCCTGGGCGCCGCCGCTTTATCCGTTCAAGACACTGATGGCCATCGGTTTCGTGCTGCTCTTTCTACAGGGCATCGCCAAATTGATCCAGGATTTCCACAGTCTGAATCAGCCAGCTTTCTTCGGAGAATAACGACCATGAGTCCCGAGTTGCTGACCTTGTTGATGTTTCTCACGCTGATTCTCTGCATTCCCCTAGGACATCCACTGGCCATTACCTTGGCGGCGGTCGCCATGTTGTTTGGCTTGATCGACAATGGCTTCAATGTACCGGCGTTGTTGGATCTGTTCGTCAACAACAATTGGGGCATCTTCCTCAATTACACCTTGGTGGCCATTCCCCTATTCATTTTCATGGCGCAGATTCTGGATCGCTCCAAAGTCTCCGAGGCGCTGTTCGACGCGCTTTATCGATCGATGGGCAAGGTGCGCGGCGGACTGGGTCTGGCGGTGATCGTGGTCAGCACCGTGTTCGCCGCCACGACCGGCATCATCGGCGCCTCCGTGGTAGCCATGGGTCTGATGGCGGGGCCGGCTCTGTTGCGGCGAGGCTATGATCGGGGCATGTCGGCTGGCATCATCTGCTCTTCGGGTACGCTGGGCATTCTCATTCCACCGAGCATCATGCTAGTGGTATACGGGGGGCTGACTGGCTTGAAGGAAACGTCGGTGGGGAACCTGTTCGCCGGCGCGATCCTGCCGGGACTGGTGCTGTCCGGGCTGTATTTGGCCTACGTCGCCATCCGCTGCGGTATCAATCCCAGCCTGGGTCCACCGATCCCCGCCGAAGAGGACACGCTGACAGCGGGACAAAAGGCCGCCATGATTCTCAAGAGCTTCCTGCCACCCTTCAGTTTGATCTTACTGGTGATGGGCACCATCTTGGCTGGCGTCGCCACGCCCACCGAAGCGGCTGCCATGGGGGGACTTGGGGCATTGATTCTGGCATTGGTCAACCGCATGCTTTCTTGGGAGATCATCGCGCAATCTTGTGTGTCTACCCTGAGAATTACTTGCATGATCATGCTGTTGTTTGTTGGTGGCAAACTGTTCAGCGTGGTCTTTCTCAGCATCGGTGGCGGCGACGTGGTCGCCGATCTGTTGCTGGGCATGGATGTCAGTCCCTATGTGGTCCTGGCGATCATGATGGCCGTGGTGTTCTTTCTGGGCATGTTCATCGACTGGGCGGCGATCCTGCTGGTCACCGTGCCGATTTTTACCCCCATCGCCATGGATCTGGATTTCAATCCACTCTGGTTCGCGATGTTGGTCTGCATCAACTTACAGACTTCATTTCTGACACCGCCTTTCGGTTATGCCCTGTTCTATTTCAAAGGCGTGGCGCCTCCCGCTTACACGATGGGCGATATCTACAAGGGCATCGTTCCCTTTGTCGCGATCCAGATCCTCGGATTGATACTGATGGTGGTTTTTCCCGGTTTGATCACTTGGCTGCCGGCATTATTTTTCGGCAACTAAAACGCATTTTTTGGGTAAAAATCCAAGTGTCTTCGGAGTATTGAAACACACCCAAACAGTTATTCGCGTTCGATGGGGACCAGAAAAACCGGGATTTTTGGACTACGGGCTTTCATGAGTACCTTGTGGGCCACCGACCCCATGAATATTTCACCCAAGGTGGTTTGGCCATGGGAGCCCAGCACGATCAAATCCGCGCCGACCCGCTTGGCTTCATCCAGGATGACTTGTGCCGGGTGTCCTTCCACGACGCGCATCTCGGCCACCACCGTATGCGCGTCGGGATGGAGGTGGTCCGCGCAGAACTTTTCCAGTCGCCGGCGCATTTCCCGGTTGACCTGCTCGAAACCTTCTTGATGCAAGGTTTTCAGGGCATCGGGCGGTACCATGGTTTCGACCAGGGATTGCGCATAGTCGCTCATCGGTTCCAGCGCATGGACCACATGAATCTTGGCGCCATACTGCTTGGCGAGCGAGAAGGCATGATTGAAAACCTCCACGCCATGCGGACCCAGGTCGGTGGCATAGAGGATCGTACGAATCGTGTAATCCATGGCGGCGCTCCCAAAAGACTGCGGAGTAGGTGAAGAGCAGCGAATTTGGGTTTAGGATAACACAATGGCGATTCGGTCTCCGGCGTCACTCTTCCGGGCCAAAACACTGGGAATAGTCGCAACAAACCGCGCAGGAGGGCGCGCGGCAGAGATAAACGCCTTCCTGAATGCACAGTTGCTTGTAAAGAAACTTCTTCCACTTCATGTCGTGGTCGTTTTTTCGCCGCCAGTGTCGGGAAGTTGCGTTGCATCAATTCGCTTAAGTTTCGCCGCGACCACAAGCCCAGATCCTCCCAAAGGTGATCGTTGCTCATGCAGCCGGTGGCGACGATCACGCTCAGCCAGCGCTCGGATTCATCCCGCCCGGCCCGATACAGCTGCAGCAAGTTGATTAGTTCGCCCAGCTCTTCCACTAACCGAGAATCCCAGCGCGGTGCCGGGCGCGGTGGGACGATTGGCCGGGAAGCGCCGGGAAAATGCCGTGCCAGCAAGGTGTCGAAGTCAACGGGCTCCAGCCCTAGGCCCATGGGCAGCGCTCCGCCGCCCACGGCTTGTGTTGCCAGCATCTGCGCCAAGGTATCGTCGTTGGGCAAGCCACACCGATGGCTCATCAGGATGCGATACAGCTCCCCCCGAGGATCGGGATTGACGGGAGCGGTAAGCGGTTCCGGCCGCGACGACAATTCCATGGGCAGTGACCGTCAATATTCGACCAGGATTTCTTCGTCCCGCACGATCATCTGACAGGCCAGCCGCCAGGGCGGCGGGATGTCGTCCACCAGGATGCGGCTGATATCCTCGTCGGTTAGTTTGCCCAATTCCTTCAGGAGATTCCTTTCCTTCTCCGTGGGTGGGCCGCTCATCCGGGGTTTTTTATCGATACTCGACACCTTCACTAGGCAAGTGCCACATTCGCCATCCTGGCAATCGAAGGCAATCGGAATCTGATTGTCCTTGGCAATTTTCAGAATCGTCTCGGTATGGCTGCCGGCTGCGGCGTAAACGGTTTTGAGCCCATGTTCGGGATGTGAAAAAGTAATCAATGGCATCGCTGAATCCCCCAGAAGCGCTAAAAGTTTTAGGCTGGACGTACCACAATCTCACCGCCCAGGACTTGGGCTTGGCAGGCAAGGCGGGTATCCCGGCCGGCGAAGTGTTCCTTCAGTATCTTGGCTTCTAGCGCCGAAGGTTCGCTTAAATTTTCCATGCCTTGCGTTACCTTCATCAGGCAGGTTCCGCAATCGCCTTCGCGGCAGCCGTAAACGATGCCGGAATTCAGCTTGTCCGAAATCTCGATGACCCGAGTGCCGGCTGGTACCGTGATCGTAACTCCAATATCGGCGAAGCTTAGTTGTGCCTTGGCCATGCGTTTCTCTCTCTCCAGAAAGGACGTCGTAGTGGTCGTAGTGGTTGAAGGGTTTGCTCACGCGCTTGTGGATTGCGCCGCGCGTGGCGGCGCGGTCAGCCGCCCGCTGGTCCGCCATTCTCGATGGATGGCCCGAAGCGCATCTTCGATCTCTTCGCCGCCGTGTTCGCTGTTGGGTTGGATGCCCGCGTCTTCCAGCGCCCGCCAGGGCGTAAACCCGACCCGCGAGCACAGGATCGCCGCGCAATCGTGCAGGGCGAGGATCGCCCCTGCCATGGCGTCTTCCGAATCGCCGCAGGTGGTGGCGCCATGACAGTAACGGGCAATTTCGCGGCGTTCGATCAGGCGACTTTCAACGGCGGAGACCTCGTAAATCAGCAGTTCTCGCAGGTGTCCGAAATGAGCGTCGATCGTGTGGCCGTTCAGACTACCCACCGCGATACGCAGCGTTTCTCCGAGAGTTTGGGGGCGTATCGGGGTGACCACCGTCGATCGGATCGGTGGAGCCGACGGTAGCGGCGGTTGTTCCAGCCGACGGACGATGGCCGCGCGCACCGCAGCCCGTTTGGCCATGGCCGCTTGTGGATCCACCGTCATCGCCTCGACCTTGTCCATGGTGAATTCGCCGCTACGGTCCGTGCCCAACTGACCGGTGGCGTCGGCGCGACATTGCTGGCAATGACTCATCATGCCTTCATCGCTTTCGCAAGCGGCGCGGGTCGCCTCCAATTCTTCGGTGGTCGGCTCGCGCTGGCCGGTGAGCCCGAAATGGGTGCCGTGTTCCGGTCGAGCGATCAGCGGCATGATGTTGTGCAGGATTGCGCCCTTTTCCCGGACGATGCGGTTGACTTCCGGGATGTGGGTATCGTTGATGCCCGGAATCAGCACCGAATTAATCTTGACTTGCACGCCGCGCGCCACGAGTAGATCCAGGCCGCGTAGTTGCTGCGCGATCAATGTGGCGGCTGCTTCGCGTCCTCGCAGCCGGCGGCCCTGCCAGACGATCCACGGATAGATCTGGGCGCCGATGTCGGGGTCGACGCAATTGATCGTAATGGTCACATGATGAATGCCGTGCTCCGCCAACGTATCGGCGTGTTCAGGCAGCGCCAGTCCGTTGGTGGACAGACACAACAAGAGGTCGGGTGCTTGTTCCCGCAGTTCCCGCAAGGTGGCGAACACCGGTTCGGGATTGGCCAGCGGATCGCCGGGTCCAGCTACGCCGATCACCGCCAGATGAGGGATCGCCGCGCCCACCGCCAGCGCTTTCCGAATTGCCTGATCCGGTTCCAGTAGTTCCGCCACCACGCCTGGGCGTGATTCGTTGCTGCAATGATACTTACGATTGCAGTAGTTGCACTGAATGTTGCATTTCGGCGCGACCGCCAGATGCAAGCGGGCGAAATGCCGGTGCGCTGCTGGGGAGTAGCAGGGATGGAGCGCCGGCGTATCACCTGCGGCTGTTGGTCGGCTGTTCGATTCCATGGGTATCCCCCGAAGCGGCGAAATCGTCGAAAAGCGGGCGTTAACCCGCCACCGCCCGGAAGCGGGCGGCGCAAGTCTCCTAGCAACCGCCGTGCCTGATAAAGAGCAACAGATAACTAATTGATTTAAAATATTTTTATTGCAGATAGTAGAACGGTCTGTGGTGTTTGCCACAGGAGGAAGAGAGCGATTGTTAGTTATGGAACAAGGGTGACGTTGGGTGGGGTCCGAATTGGTTATCACGCCCGGTTTCCGCCAGATGGGCGCGGTGTGATCGAATGGGAATCATTGCGTGAATAAGTATGGCGGATTGCTGGGATTGTCGGTTCTCGGAGAATCAAATCAGCATAGTCATGTCATTTTTTTAATGGATTCGCAGGTTTGTTTTTTTCGTTGTAATTTTCCAAAAAACAACGAAAAACATTAAGCCAAAAAATATTAGACAAATCAGGTCTCTTCTACTATATATTTATAACTTATTATTATGATTGAGAAATTAGTGGTCCGTCAGCCAGTTTGATTTTCCACTTTCTCGAATGGTTCATTTAATCGGCCCTACTATCCAGTGCGGTCAAATCGGGCGATAAATTCGTTCTTGTTACCCAAAGAAGGAGGTCATCATGAAAAGATCCGCGATCGCGGCTTTATCCGCAATCCTGTTGCTGAGTTTGAGTGGCGCGAATGCCGCCGAAGAGAAATACGTCACTATCGGTACCGGCGGTCAGACCGGCGTCTACTACGTCGTGGGCCAATCTATCTGCAAGCTGGTCAATCGTGAACAGAGCAAACACGGCATCAAATGCACGGCGCCGTCCACTGGTGGTTCGGTCGCCAATCTGAATGCGATCAGGGCCGGAGAACAGGACATGGGCGTGGCTCAGTCCGATCAGCAATACAAGGCGCTGAAAGGCGAGGGCGATTTCGAAGCGGCGGGACCTTTCAAGGAATTGCGCGCGGTATTCGCGGTGCATCCCGAATCCTTCACCGTGGTGGCGCGCAAGGACTCCGGGATCAAGACCTTTGACGACCTCAAGGGCAAGCGAGTCAATATCGGCAATCCCGGTTCCGGCCAGCGTGCCACCATGGATGCGTTGATGAAGGAAAAGGGCTGGGATACCAGCGTATTTCAACTGGCCTCCGAATTGAAGGCGGCGGAGCAGGCCCAGGCGCTGTGCGACAACAAGATCGACGCCATGGTCTATGTGGTCGGTCATCCGAACGGTTCCATCCAGGAAGCCGCTTCCTCTTGCGATGCGATCATAGTGCCCGTCACTGGCCCGGAAGTGGACAAGCTGGTGCAAGCCTATCCTTACTACGCCGTCTCCATCATTCCCGGCAAGATGTATCCAGGTAGCGACGAAGACGTCAAGACCTTTGGCGTGACCGCAACCTTCGTGTCGTCCACCAAGACCCCCGATGACACGATCTATGTGGTCGTCAAAGCCGTATTCGACAATTTCGATCGCTTCAAGAAACTGCATCCGGCCTTTGCCAATCTGCAGCCGGCCAACATGCTTAAGGACGGCCTGTCCGCGCCCTTGCACGACGGCGCCGTGAAGTACTACAAGGAAAAAGGCTGGTTGAAGTAAGGCGATTCCCTTGAACAAAAATACCCGTGAGGTGGGCGCCGTTCACCATGAGTTCCGTGCATGACGTCCTTGAACAGGGTGGGCCATGTCCACCCTGGTAGGAATGGCGGGTATGAGCGTTGTTTTATTGAAAATCACTTAAGCCTGGTGAATGGGCGACCGGAAAGGCTGCCCGCTCGTTCGATCCCTCTTTAAAACACAGTAAGTATTTGACTCGTGTTCTTCCGATACCGCCGTGAGAGAGACCCTATGAAAACGAGTCGGTTGGTCAGCATCATCGTCATCGCCTCGATGGCTTTGGGGATCGGTGTCGCGCGGCCGATCCAGGCCGAAGAGATCGCCATCGGGACCGCCAGCCGCGCTGGCGTGTACTTTCAGGTTGGGCAGGCCATCTGTCGACTGTTGAATGCTGAAACCGCTCAGCATGGTGTTGTCTGCAAGGCGCTGCCCACGGATGGTTCCATTGATAACTTGCGGCAAATTCGGGCCGCTAAGCGGCAACTCGGCATCGTACAGTCCGACTGGCAATATCATGCCGTCAACGGTACTGGAACATTCGAAGCGGCGGGACCGGATACCGACCTGCGGGCGTTGTTTTCCGTCCACGGGGAATCCTTTACGGTGGTGGCCCGCCGCGACGCCGGCATCGAATCCTTCGATGACCTTAAGGGCAAACGAGTCAACATCGGCAACCCCGGCTCCGGCCAGCGTGCCACCCTGGAGGTGCTCATGGCGGCCAAGGGTTGGGACAAGAATGTCTTTTCCCTGGCCAACGAGCTGTCGGCCTCCGAGCAATCCCTGGCGCTTTGCCATGATCGCGTACAGGCCATGGTCTACGTCGTGGGACACCCGAATGCATCCGTGGCTCAGGCCGTCAACCTGTGCGATGCCTTCATCGTGCCCGTAACGGGACCGGTGGTCGACCGCCTGCTGGCCGACAACCCGTATTACGCCCGCACCCAGGTACCTGGCGGCATTTATAAGGGCAACCCGAAACCGGTCAGCACCTTTGGCGTCAAGGCCACGGTCGTTGCCTCCACTAGGCTGAGCCCCGACACCGCCTACCTTTTGGTCAAGACGGTGTTCGAAAATCTGGACGATTTCAAGAAGCAACATCCGGCGTTCGCCAATCTGGAAACAGCGGACATGATCAAGGACGGGCTTTCGGCGCCATTGCACGACGGGGCGCTGCGCTACTATCGAGAAAAAGGCTGGCTGTAAACCAGCGGCAAACTCGCGAAAGCCGTATCGTCTTTTCCCGGGCGATGAGACGTGTTCGTTTCCCAAGCCATTGATCCACCACCGACCCACGCGCGCTGCTGGGTAAAGGGGACCTTGATGAGTGAGCAAGTTGATAAAAAATCGGCGATGTCGGAGGAGGAACTGCAGGACCTGGTGGCCGAGGCGGATACCGGTGCCCGATCGCCGGGAGGCATACCACGGAAGGTTCTGCTCGGCGTGGCCGCCGCCTGGTCTTTGTTCCAATTATGGATCGCGTCACCTTTACCCTTCATGGTCGGCTTTGGCGTATTCAACGACACCGAAACCCGTTCCATCCATCTGGCGTTCGCGGTGTTCCTGGCCTTTCTGGGGTATCCCGCGCTGAAGCGCTCGCCGCGACATTACATTCCCCTGCAAGACTGGATCATGGCGGCGGTGGGCGCCTTTTGCGCCGGCTACCTGTTCCTGTTCTATAACGAGCTGTCGCAGCGGCCCGGTGCGCCCAACACCCAGGATGTGATCGTGGCTTGCGTCGGCATGGTCCTGTTGTTGGAGGCGACGCGACGGGCGCTGGGTCCACCGCTGATGGTGATGGCCATGCTGTTTCTGGGCTACACCTTTGCCGGTCCTTACATGCCGGGGATCATCGCCCACAAGGGCGCCAGCCTGAACGCGGTGGTCAATCACCAATGGATTACCACCGAAGGCGTGTTCGGCATCGCCCTCGGCGTCTCCACCAGTTTCGTGTTCCTGTTCGTGCTGTTCGGGGCGCTGCTGGACAAGGCGGGCGCGGGCAACTATTTCATCAAAGTGGCTTTTTCCATGTTGGGGCACATGCGCGGCGGTCCGGCCAAGGCGGCCGTCGTGGCGTCGGGTCTGACCGGGCTGATCTCAGGTTCCTCCATCGCCAATGTGGTGACCACCGGCACCTTCACCATTCCCATGATGAAACGGGTCGGTTTTTCGGCGGAGAAGGCCGGCGCGGTCGAAGTGGCTTCCTCGGTCAACGGCCAGATCATGCCGCCGGTGATGGGCGCGGCCGCCTTCCTGATGGTGGAATATGTGGGTATCTCCTATCTCGAAGTCATCAAACATGCCTTCGTTCCAGCCATCATTTCCTATATCGCTCTGGTTTATATCGTTCACCTGGAAGCCTTGAAGGCCAACATGCAGGGTTTGCCGAAACCCGGCGTGATCAAGCCTTGGCTGCAGCGCATCATTGGCACCTTGTTCGGATTTATCGCCACCGCCATTCTGGCCATGGCGGTCTATTACGGCATCGGCTGGTTGAAGCCGGCTTTGGGTGATGCCGCCACCTGGGTGATTTCGCTGCTGCTGGCGGTGGTCTATGTGGCGCTGGTTTGGGTCGGTTCGCGGTATCCCGTGTTGGAGTTGGACGATCCCAACGCGCCGGTGGTCCAACTGCCCGAGACCAAGCCGACCGTCATGTCTGGCTTGCACTTTATCCTGCCGGTCATCGTGCTGGTTTGGTGCTTGATGGTGGAGCGCTTGTCGCCAGGCCTGTCTGCCTTCTGGGCCACCATGCTGATGGTGTTCATCCTGCTCACCCAAAGGCCATTGTTCGCGTTGTTTCGCGGCGAAGGCCATTTCGGCGCGGCCATTCGCCACGGCTACGACGATCTGGTCGAAGGACTGATCGCCGGTGCTCGCAACATGATCGGCATCGGCATCGCCACGGCGACGGCCGGCATCATCGTCGGCGCCGTTTCCCAGACTGGCGTCGGTCTGGTGTTGGCCGATCTGGTGGAGATCCTGTCGCTCGGCAATATCCTGCTGATGTTGATTCTGACGGCGGTGCTCAGCCTGATTCTAGGCATGGGGTTGCCCACCACCGCCAACTACATCGTGGTGTCGTCGCTGCTGGCGCCGGTCATCGTCACCCTGGGCGAACAGTCGGGCTTGATCGTTCCGCTGATCGCCGTCCATTTGTTCGTCTTCTTCTTCGGCATCATGGCCGATGTGACGCCGCCGGTGGGCTTGGCATCCTTTGCCGCCGCCGCGATTTCCGGTGGCGATCCGATCAGAACCGGCGTTGTGGCCTTCGTCTACAGTCTGCGCACCGCGATCCTGCCTTTTCTGTTCATCTACAACACCGATTTGTTGCTGATCAACGTGGATTGGGTGCACGGCATCGTTATTTTCGTCGTGGCCACCGTTGCCATGCTGTTGTTCGCCGCCGCCATGCAGGGCTATTTCTTTGCCCGAAGTCGATTCTATGAATCCATTTTGCTGATGCTGATCGCCTTCACGCTGTTCCGTCCCGGTTTCTGGATGGACATGATTTCTCCGCCTTACCAGGAACTGGCGCCCACGGAATTGATGGCGGAAGCTGACAAGCTGGCGCCGGGCACGGAGATTCGCTTGCATATCGATGGCACCGATGAAGTTGGCAAACCGCGTAGTTTCGTGGCCGTGTTGCCGATGGGTGATGGTGCCACGGGCGAGGAGCGCTTGACGAACACCGGTCTTGAAGTGCTGGAGGAGGATGGCAAGCTGCTGGTCGATAACGTCGCTTTCGGCAGCGCCGCCCAGAAAGCGGGTTTGGCTTTCGACCAAAGCATCCACGGGGTGTTGTTGCCCCTGGATCAGCCTCGGAAGGAATGGCTGTGGATTCCCGCGTTCCTGGTGCTGGCGCTGATCGTCAAACTACAACGGGCACGTCTTGGTCGCGAAACGGCGCCGGCCGCCGCTTGAAGGAGAACGCCATGTATAAAGACATCCTGTTTCCCATCGATTTGAATCAAGACAGTTCTTGGATCAATGTATTGCCGTCCGTCATTGAGTATTGCAAGGCATTCAATTCGCGCCTGCATGTGGTCACCGTAGTGCCCGATTTCAGCATGCCGCTGGTCGGTAGTTATTTTCCCGAGAATTTCGGCAACAAGATGGTGGAGGATACCAACAAACGTTTGCACGCGTTCATCAAGGAGCATGTGCCTTCCGAGGTCCATGTGCAGCACATTGTCGCCGAGGGCGTCGTGTATAAGGAAATCATCCGAATGGCCAATGAAATCGGTGCCGATCTCATCATCATGGCCTCGCATCGTCCGGAATTGGGGGATTTTTTAGTCGGCCCGAATGCGGAACGGGTGGTCCGGCATTTCAATCGATCCGTATTGGTGGTCAGAAATTGAAGCAGAGGGCAAGTCCAGAGAAGAACGTATGGCTTTATTTGAATAACCCCGATGTTTCCACGACATGCTCGATGGATTGTTCCGCCCTGAGCAGTTCGAAACGCACTTCGTGGTCGTCTCCGATGTGAAAGCCGTAGACGGCGGCGTCGGGGAGGCTGTTGTACTGGAAGGGTGTGGAAAAATAATAGGCGCCGGTGTCGTGGGCCAGGATGAAATCCCCCGGTTCGAGCAGCGGTAGCGGGCGTTCGTGGGCGAGGATATCGCCGGCGAAGCAGCACGGACCCGCCACGTCCTGCGGGATTTTTTCGCCCCGCTTGAACCGCCCTTGCGCGTCGAAGGCGCTCAGGCGAATGGCCCACATTTCCGGCAGGAATACCGTGCGCGCCGCGACTTGCGCCCCGGCATGGGTGATGGCGATATGCCGGTCGCCGCTGGTTTTGGTGTACTCCACGCGGGCGGCGATGAAGCCATTCTTGGCCACGACCGACCGCCCGAACTCGGTTATCACCCGATAGGCACCCGAAAACAACGCCGGCGCGTGGGTACGCAGCAGCGCGGCGTATTCGTCATAGCCTGGCGTGAACTCGTCGCTGGCAAAATTGACCGGTAAACCTCCACCGATATCGAGAACTTGCACCTGTTGGCGTCCCACGGCGGCGTTGATCTCCTCCGCGAAGGTCACCACCTTGGCGACCCCACTGGCGATCAGTTCCAGCGAGCAGCCTTGCGAGCCGACGTGGGTATGCACGCCGGTCAACCACGGCCGTTCGATATAGGCTTGAATCAGCCGGGTTCGCTGGCCCGCATCCTCCAGCGGGATGCCGAATTTCGAGGTTCGGGTGGCGGTACTGGTGGCGGCGATGGTGCCGACCCCGACCTGTGGGTTGATACGAATGCCGATCTCGGAATTCGACGACGAGGTGGCCATCAACGCCGTCACCCGTTCCAGTTCCTGGAAGTTGTCGATGTTCAACGCGATGCCCAGCCGCAGTGCCTGTTCGATTTCCCCCAGCGTCTTGGCGGGGGAGTCGAGCACGATCTCGTGAGGCAAGAAACCGGCTCGGCGGGCTTGGGCGAACTCGCCGGGGCTGGCGACCTCGCATCCCATTCCACATTGGCGTAGCAGCGCGAGTACCCGGTGCAGACAATTGGCCTTGGCGGCGAAGGCGTGGGTGAAATGATCGTCGAATGCTGCCCGCAGGCTCGCCACGGTCTTTTCGATACCGTCCATGTCGATGAAGGCCGCCAGCAGATGTTTTTCACCGAGTAGCCCGTATGCGGCGGCCGCCTGCATCACGGTTTCCTTGCGGGGAGAGATGTCGTCGTTCATGGCGGGTTCCTTGTTGGTGGGCGGCAATGGCCATGGTCTGTGATTACGGTCAGCGCGGAAACCGACAAAGAGATACGCGCCGTGCCGATTTGGCTCTCAAGCAGTTGTCGGCTGGAAAGCACTTATCCGACCACGCGCCATACTACCCGCCCAGGCTCAGCGCGACCACGGCAAAACATGTAGATCGGTCAAACTGTAGCGCTCTCGCAAAGCCGCGCCGTAACGGTGCGTCTGATCTTCGGCCTCATCCAAGTTTTGTCGCTACCGCCGATGGAATGACCAGAATTTTAAGGGCACAGGCCGCCGGAGCACGAGATGCTGGCTCGGCAAGTCGCTAGGAGACACAAGAAGTACTGTTCACCTTGGGTGACTTCCAGTACGTCATCATGGATAGCGTGTATTGAGGGACTCAAGAGTCATTGATGTAACTTTATTTAATCAGGATATGGCATGTCGCGCTAAAAAAATGTTTCTGATTAACTTACTCTGTTGAAATACAAAATGGAATCTCTATAAGCTATCGCTAAATTATCGTCATGAATATTAAACACTAAAACCAAACTTCTCATGAGAAGGGTGGAGAGTCGCCGACCTATGGAACAGGCTGGCGGCTTTTATTTTGGCGAATGAGGGGAGATGAGATGCGAAACCGTGCCTCCGTGCTGTTGGGGATGTTGGCGGTCCTAGGCATTGGCCTTTTGCTGCTGGTCAGCCCGGTTTCGTTCACCGCCGAACCGGTGACGGTCTTTGGCCCGGAACGCTTCGTCCGGGACACCGGTGCCCCACAACACTGGGTCCGCTCATTCGAACTACCGCGCCGGGCACCGGATTGCACGCTGATCGTCGACAACGGCGACAAGCCGGCCACTCGGGTCACCAGCGGCACGATCCTGCTTAATGGCCGACTGGTGGTCGGGCCGTCCGAATTCAAGAAAACCATCCCGCAAATCCGTAAATCGGTCCGGTTGTGGAAGCGCAACCGCTTGACCGTGTCAGTGGCCGGCCAACCCGGTGTCTTTCTCGTCACGACCCTGCGCTGCACGCCGAGCAACACCCGCCCGGTGGCCGACGCCGGTCCCGATCGAACCACGCGGATCGGCAACCTCGTCACCCTCGACGGCACCGGCTCCACCGACGCCGACGGTGACGCCCTGAGCTATACCTGGACCCTGCGGGGACCCAGCGGCAGCGGTGCCGTGCTGTCCGACCCCCACGCGGTCCAACCGACCTTCACCGTCGACCAACCCGGCGCCTACACCGCGCGGCTGGTGGTGAATGACGGTCAGCTCAACAGTAGACCCGACGCGGTGGTGATCACCACGGAAAACGGNGCCCCGCCGGTGGCCGACGCCGGTCCCGATCAAATCCGCGCGGATCGGCNACCTTCGTCACCCTCGACGGCGGTGGCTCGCGCGACGTGGACGGCGATGCCTTGACCTACCACTGGTCGTTGACGGCGCCGGCTGGCAGCCGGGCCGCGCTCTCCGACCCCAGCGCGGTCAAGCCGACCTTCACCGTCGATCAGCTCGGCACCTACACCGCCCGATTGGTGGTCAACGACGGCCGGGCCGACAGCGAGTCTGACGACGTCGTGGTGTCCACCGAAAACAGCCCGCCGGTGGCCGATGCCGGTCCCGATCAAACCGCGCGGGTGGGCGCGACCGTCACCCTGGACGGCAGCGCTTCCAGTGACGCGGACGGCGATCCGCTGACCTTCGAATGGTCGCTGCTGGAGGTGCCGTCCGGCAGCGCGGCGACACTCTCCGATCCGAGCGTGGTGCATCCGACCCTGGTGTTGGATCGCCCAGGGGTCTACGTCGTCCAGTTGCTGGTCAGCGACGGCATGGCCGAGCACAGCGACACCGTCACCATTACCACCGAAAATTCGCCACCAGTGGCTAATGCCGGCCCCGACCAGAGCGGTCGGGTGGGCACGACCATTACCCTGGACGGCAGACGGCTCGCACGATGTGGACGGCGATGCGCTGACCT
>NZ_SPMZ01000037.1 GCF_012939995.1 Candidatus Competibacter phosphatis
TGGAACGGTTGGAGCCGGCTTTGGCCTTGTATCTCATCATCGCTTGGCGTCTGCACTACCTCACTGTGCTCGGTCGAGCCATTCCCGAGTTGCCCGGTGATGCCGTGTTGGACCCCGCCGAATGGCGGGCGGTCTACGTTGCCATCCACCGCAAATCCCCGCCGGAAACGCCGCCCGCACTCCCGATCTTGCTCGCTTGGATCGCGCGCCTGGGCGGCCATTTGGGCCGCAAGTGCGACGGCCCTCCCGGCCCTCAAGCGCTCTGGATCGGTTTGCAGCGCGCCCGTGATCTCGCTTGGGGGATGCAGTTGGCTTCCGAGCTCCTTGCTCCCTCAGCCGGATAGAGATCTGTGTAATGGACAGGTCTTTAACCAGGAGTAATAGCCGGTGGATCGTCAGTAGGAGATCGGATTCTTTGAGTGGGGAACTATCGGCGGGAGTTAGTGAAGCCGGCGGATCGTCAGGAAATAACAGCGGCGGCCTTATCCCGCGTTGCTCGCAAAACGCCAATGCCTGCTCGCGGGGAATGGCTGGGTAGCTTTCCTCAATTCCCCCACCGATACAAACCAGCACTGGCGGGAAAGCTAAATCAATTTCCTCTGTCCACAGACTAACTTCGTCACGGTTTTCTTTATAAGAAGTCACGCCAACAATGGCGCAAGCGAGTTGTTCACTCGTAAATTGGGTTTTGTGATGAAAGGGTGACATGATTTCTCCACACGGGAGAGCACGGTTTAGTAGATCGCATTGCCAGGGGGGGACCGTGTGTTCACCCTTTTCGCCCGGCCAAAGGCTAGGCAACGCGGAACAGATTAGAAGGAAAAACTCAAATATTTACTTTACTCAAGCTGCTTTCTTATAGCGCTTAACCTCCACGTCCACCCCATTACGATACGCCTGTTCCGCTTGATCCAGCAGGCGTTCAGTCGTCTCGGCATCGTAATAAACCTCGCCGCAGGTATCGCAAATTTCGCCCGGAACGTCCCTAATCAAAACGGTAGTTCCCTCCCGTTCCAACACCATGCTAGCGGTTCCGGGATGAGTCTCACCGGTTTTGCAAATCACACACTTCATGGCTTCAACCTCGTCGTGAAATCGGTAGACCATTGAGCCGGATCAGGCTCATAGACTGTAATGATGATGCGCTCGCCTTGCGGTGTGTCGGCATAGACGATATGCAAGGGACGATTGCCGGCATATCCAAGCCATAAACAACTGGGGAACGGGTAATCCGTTGGATAATTCTCAACGATTCGGCCGGACGAAAGGGCTGCTTGCACGTCCGCTTGCGTGATACCGCGCTCGAACATTCGCTTGATCGTATGTTGCCGATACTTGTAGATCATCACGCACGAAGCCGAATCACGTTGTCAGCCATCAAAAAGGTGCGCAACTTCCGCGCCCATTTTTCCAAGGCGTCCCGCTTTTCCGGGTCGTAGGAATGGCGGTCGTAAACCGCCGTTACGCCCCGTTCCGCATGGTTGAGGATTTTGGAAACCACCAGCCGGGGAACACCAAGGCCAGTCATGTGGCTGGCGGCAGTCCGCCGTAAATCGTGTGGCACCACATCGGACAACCCCAACACCGGAAGCGCCCTACGCAAGGCATGATCAACGGCGGTCCCTCCAACCGGCACGACGCCCCCTTGGCGTGGACTGGGAAAAACCCACACCGAACCGGCCGCAAGCTCAAGGGCTTGTTTGAGTAAATCAATCGCCAAGCCGGAAAGGGGCACACAATGAACTTTCCCGTTTTTAGCGGCTTCTCCCGGTATGGTCCAGGTTGCCGCGTTCCAATCGATTTGATCCCACCGCATGAACGCCACTTCCCCCTTGCGTTGCGCGGTTGCCAATTGGAGCTTGAGCGCTAGCCGGGTTCCCGGCGCCATCGCCGCCTTATCCAAGCCGTTCCAAAGCGCTTGGATTTCTTCTTCGTTCAAGACCCGTTCCCGCTGTTTGAGCGGGCCGGGGGCCTTGACTCGAACGCAAGGGGAGGTTTCCAGGATCGCGCGATCCGCCCCGAAGTTGAACATTTTGCGAACAACCGCAAGCGTTTGGTTTGCCATGATCGGACCGCGTTCCGCAACGCCATCCAAAAGCGCGATCACTTCCCGGCGGGTAATGTCCCTTGCCTTGCGGTGTCCCCATTTCGGGAGCACGTCTTTGTTCAATATCCGTTCGATTTCTGGCGCGGAACGGTTGCGCTTCTTGACCCACTTTTCCAGATATTCCGCCGCCAACATCGCCACAGTCGGCGCGTGGCGCTCCTCCCGCCGCTCCTGGACCGCCTTGGTACCTGGATCACACCCCTGTTCCAGCTCCGTCCGGGCCTTGCGGTGCGCCTCGTGTGCCCTTGCCACCGACAAAGCCGGGTAGACCCCCAAGGTGAGATAGCGGGACTTCCCATCGAACCGGTAGATCATCACCCACGATTTGCGGCCTTTGACCGACACCCGAACGCCCAAACCGGACCCGTCCCAAACATCATATCGGGCCTCCTTCGGCTTGAGACTCAAAACTTAGCGGTCGGTAAATTTCATCACCCTGCCCTCTCGAAACCTGCTAGCCAAAAGGCCCATGGCTAACAGTATGGCTAGCAAAATTGCATGATCAGTGTTGCAAACGCCTGAAGTGCGATGACGAAAGAATAGGGCTTATCCATCTAATAATCAATAGGATAATACGTTTTCCTGAAGCGGGTTGCAGTGGCCTGAAGGGGTATTTGGCCTAATTCGTAATCAGTAGGTCCGCAGTTCGATTCCGCGTTCCGGCACCAGAAAAAAAACGACAGCCCGCTTCGCGCGGGCTGTTTGCGTTTCGGCTAGTCAAGTTTCGTTCGAGCCTGAGCGGACTCGCTTATTCCGCGCAAAGATCGATATAATTCCCGGTGTGCCATTGAGTTCCCGTGGCGGCGCGATATTTTCCAATGTCATTTCAGCCCCATGAACCCGTGGGCGCGGATTGAAACATGTCAGCACGCATAGCGGCGGTCAAACGCGACACGCTGGAAACCTGCATTCAGGTACGCATCAATCTGGATGGCACGGGTGACGCCCAACTCGCCACCGGACTGCCCTTCCTTGATCACATGCTCGATCAGATCGCCCGCCACGGCTTGATCGACCTGGAAATCGAAGCTCGGGGCGACCTGCACATCGACGCCCATCACACGGTCGAGGACATCGGCATCACCCTGGGGCAAGCGATCAAGCAAGCACTGGGCGACAAGCGCGGCATCCGCCGCTACGGCCACGCCTACGTCCCGCTGGACGAAGCGCTTTCGCGGGTGGTGCTCGACTGTTCCGGCCGGCCGGGACTGGACTACTTCATCGAATTTCCCCGTGCCCGAATCGGAGATTTCGATGTGGATCTGTTTCGCGAATTCTTCCAGGGCTTCGTTAACCATGCGCTGATCACCCTGCATATCGACAGCCTGCGCGGTCGCAACGCCCACCATATCGCCGAAACCGTGTTTAAGGCCTTCGGCCGCGCCCTGCGCATGGCGGTCGAATTCGACTCGCGCGTGATTGGCGTACCCTCCACCAAGGGTAGCCTGTAAACTCAGCCGTCTTCCTCCATCCGGCATCCCTATCCCCGAGTTCTCCGCATGGCCAGCATTGCAATCATCGATTACGGCATGGGCAATTTGCGCTCCGTCGCCAAGGCGCTCGAACATGTCGCCCCACGGACGCGGGTGCTCGTCACCCAGAACCGTCAGGATATCCTGCACGCCGACCGGGTGGTGTTTCCCGGCCAGGGTTCGATCCGCGACTGCATGCGCGAGCTGATCCGCTGGGATCTGGTGGACGTGGTGCGCGAAGCGGCGCTGAGCAAACCGTTCCTGGGCCTGTGCCTGGGACCGCAGGCGCTGCTAACCTTCAGCGAGGAAAACGGCGGCATCGACGGCCTGGACGTATTGCCCGGCCGGGTGGTTTGGTTCGGCGAGCTGCGCGATCCCGTCGACGGCGAGCGGCTCAAGGTACCGCACATGGGTTGGAACCAGGTCCACCAACTGCGCGATCACCCACTCTGGCGGGGGATTTCTCAAGACAGCCGCTTCTATTTCGTCCATAGTTATTATCTACAACCCGCGGATGCCACCCTGGCCGCGGGCCGAACTTGGTACGGTTTCGACTTCGCCTCGGCGATCGCGCGCGACAACATCTTCGCCGTGCAATTCCATCCGGAAAAAAAGTGCTCAGGCCGGACTGCGGCTGCTCGCCAATTTCACCGACTGGAACCCGTAACGCACTTCCCCACCTGAACAGGTCTGCTGCTGGAAGAACCCGGACATGTTGCTGATACCCGCAATCGATTTAAAAGACGGTAAATGCGTGCGGCTGCGCCAGGGGCGCATGGAGGATTCGACGATCTTCTCCGACGACCCGGTGGCCATGGCCGAACGTTGGGTCCAGGCCGGTGCCCGTCGCCTGCATGTGGTGGACCTGAACGGCGCCTTCGCCGGACAACCGGTCAATGCCCAGGTGATCCGCCGTATCGCTCAGACCTTTCCCGATCTACCGATCCAGGTCGGCGGCGGCATTCGCGACGAGCAGGCGATCGATGCCTATCTGGATGCCGGCGTCCAGTTCGTCATCATCGGCACCAAGGCCGTGCAGGAACCGCACTTCATCAACGACCTGTGCCTAGAGTATCCTGGCCACATCATCGTCGGCCTGGACGCCAAGGACGGACGGGTGGCGGTCAACGGCTGGTCCAAGTTGTCCAAGCACAACGTCATCGACCTAGCGCAGGTCTTCGAGCGCTATGGCGTCGAGGCCATCGTCTACACCGACATCAGTCGTGACGGCATGATGCAGGGCGTCAACGTCGATGCCACGGTCCGCTTGGCCCAGGCCATCGGTATCCCGGTGATCGCCTCCGGCGGGGTCAGTACCCTGGACGACGTGCGGGCGCTGTGCGCGGTGGAGCAGGAAGGCATCATGGGCGCGATCATCGGCCGAGCCTTGTACGAGGGCGGCATCGACTTGGCCGCCGCCCAGCAACTGGCCGACGCGGCGGAGAACGGCTGATGGCGCTGGCGAAACGTATCATTCCCTGCCTGGACGTGGATCGTGGCCGGGTGGTCAAGGGCGTCAAGTTCGTCGAAATCCGCGATGCCGGCGACCCGGTCGAGATTGCCCGCCGCTACGACACGGAAGGGGCCGACGAAATCACCTTCCTCGACATCACCGCCAGTTCCGACGATCGGGAAACCATGGTGCATGTGGTCGAGCAGGTGGCCAGCGAGGTGTTCATCCCACTGACCGTGGGCGGTGGTATCCGCGTGCTGGACGATGTGCGGCGGATGTTGAACGCCGGTGCCGACAAGGTGTCCATCAATACCGCCGCCATCGCCCGACCCGAGTTCGTGCGCGAAGCCGCCGAACGCTTCGGAAATCAGTGCATCGTGGTGGCCATCGACGCCAAGGCGGTACACCAATCAAGTGAACCACCGCGCTGGGAAATCTTCACCCACGGCGGTCGCCGGCCCACCGGCATCGACGCCGTCGAATGGGCGCGACGGATGAATGCCTACGGCGCGGGGGAAATCCTGCTGACCAGCATGGATCGGGACGGCACCAAACGCGGTTTCGACCTGGAGCTGACCCACGCCATCAGCGAGGCGGTCAGCATTCCGGTCATTGCCTCCGGCGGAGTCGGCACGCTAGACCATCTGGCCGACGGTATCCTGCTCGGCAAGGCCGACGCGGTGCTGGCCGCCAGCATCTTTCATTTTGCCGAATACACGATCGAACAGGCCAAGCACCACATGCGGGCGCGCGGCATCGAAGTGAGACTTTGATACCCCCTCTCCCACCGGGAGAGGATTGGAACGAGTGAATTCATGACCGAAAACTGGTTGGAACGTATCAAATGGACGGCGGATGGGCTGGTGCCCGCCATCGCCCAGGACGCTGACAGCGGCCGAGTACTGATGATGGCCTGGATGAATCGGGAATCGCTGCAACGCACGGTGGAGTGCGGCGAGGCAGTGTACTGGTCCCGCTCGCGCCAACAACTCTGGCACAAGGGCGAAACCTCGGGCAACACCCAGAAGGTGCGGCGCATCCGGCTGGACTGCGATGCCGACGTATTGTTGCTGGACATCGAACAAATCGGTGGCATTGCCTGTCATACCGGGCGGCAGAGCTGTTTCTTCGCGGAATTGCGCGACGGTGAATGGATCACCGTCGATCCGGTGTTGAAGGACCCACGCGAGATGTACGGCGCATGAGCGACGAAATCCTGCGCGAGTTGGCGGCCACGCTGGAAGCACGCAAACACGCCGATCCCGACAGCTCCTATGTCGCCCGCCTGTATGCCAAGGGTTTGGACGCCATCCTCAAGAAGGTTGGGGAGGAAGCGGCCGAAACCTTGCTGGCCGCCAAGAACGGCGAACCCGAGCCGCTGGTGCGCGAAACCGCCGACCTGTGGTTTCACACTTTGGTGATGCTCGCCCATCAGGGACTTGGCCCGGATGCGGTGCTGAACGAGTTGCACCGCCGCTTCGGTACCTCCGGCTTGGCCGAAAAAGCCGCCCGCGCCGCCAACTAGGCGAGCGCCATCCTCCCGTCATCAGAGGCATACCGTCATGCATTTCAGTATTTGGGAACTCCTGCTCATTCTGGTCATCGTCCTGGTGCTGTTCGGCGGCAGCCGGCTGCGCAACCTCGGTTCCGACCTCGGCTCGGCCATTCGCGGCTTCCGCGACGCCATGAAGGAAGGGGGTCAACCGGAAACGGCCGGAGAAGAAAACCCCAAGAAACTCGAACAACCCACTCCTCAGGAACACAATGGCGGTAACGCCACGGCAGGCTTGCACGATCCGCTGACCAAGAACCATGACAAGGTTTAAGCACCGGATCGCAACGGTATGTTCGAAATCGGATTCTGGGAACTGGTGTTGATCGGCGTCGTGGCGATGATCGTGGTCGGTCCCGAGCGTCTGCCAGGGCTGGCGCGCACCGCCGGTCTGTGGCTGGGCAAGGCCCGGCGCATGCTTGCCGACGTCAAGGCGGAAGTGGATCGGGAACTGCAACTGGAAGAGTTGAAACACACGCTGCGCCAGCAGGGTGATTTGAACAGTATCAAGGACCTGGCGAACCGAGTCCAGTCGTTGCGCCAGGAAATCCAGGAAGAACTCGAAGACGATCCGGGACCGCCGCCGGGCTGGCGACCAGGCACCGCGCCGGCTCCACCACCACCGGGTTGGACGCCGCCCCCCGCCCACCTGGAATCGCCCATCGACTCCACGGAACCAACACCCATTCAGTTACAAAAACCGGTCCCGACCCCGGTGCCATTGCAAAAGCCGACGCCTCGGCCGGTCGACCCACCCACCGGATCGGCACCATCGCCCAATCCCCCCCGCCGCAAACTGACCCGCCGTGTCCGACACCGATCACGAACAGCCTTTCATCAGCCATCTCATCGAACTGCGTACCCGGCTGCTGCGCGTCGTCAGTGGGGTACTGTTGGTTTTCGTGGCGCTGTCGCCATTCTCCAATCCGATCTATTCCATGCTGGCCGGCCCCTTGACCCGACACATGCCAGCCCAAAGCAGCATGATCGCAATCGATGTGCTGTCGCCGTTTCTGACCCCACTCAAATTCACTCTGGTGCTGGCAGTCTTTATCACCATTCCGTGGATTCTCTACCAAGTCTGGGCCTTCATCGCGCCGGGTCTGTACCAAAAGGAGAAACGACTGGCCTTGCCGGTCCTGATCTCCAGCACCTTGCTGTTCTACTGTGGCATGGCTTTCGCCTACTTCGTGATCATGCCGATCTTCTTCGCCTTCATCACCAGCACCGCGCCGGAAGGAGTGGCGGTGATGACCGACATCAACCGCTATCTCGACTTCGTGATGACGATCTTTTTTCGCCTTCGGGGTCGCGTTCGAGGTACCGGTCGCCACGGTCATTCTGGTACTCATCGGCATCGTCACCCCCGACGCCATGGCCGCCAAACGGCCCTACATCATTGTTGGCGCCTTCGTCGTCGGCATGCTGTTGACCCCACCGGACGTGATTTCGCAGACCCTGCTGGCGGTGCCCATGTGGCTGTTGTTCGAGATCGGCATCTTCGTCTCGCGCCTGCTGTTGCGGCGCCGTGGCGAAGCGCGGGCGGCGGCGGAACCGAGCGGCCAGCGGTAAGCGCTTCAGGCAACCATGGAACCCCAACGATGATCGGCGCGCTGGCGGTGTTGCTGGCCTTCCAGTTGGTGGGAGAGATCGCGATCCGCTGGAGCGGCGTTCCGGTACCGGGACCCGTGATTGGCATGTTGCTGTTGTTCCTGGCGCTACACTGGCGCAAGTCGCTACCCGCGCCACTGCGCACCACCGCGGAGACCCTGCTGTCGCATCTGTCGCTGCTGTTCATCCCGGCCGGGGTCGGGATCGTGCGGTACGGGGCGCTACTGGCAGAGGAATGGTTGGCGGTGACGGTCGCTCTGGTGCTAAGCACGCTGATCACGGTGGCCGTGACCGCGTTGGTGATGCAAACCGTCATCCGTTGGCGGCGTGGAGCACCACACGATGGATAGGATTTTCATCGACATCTGGGTGTACTTGGCCGCCTCGCCGCTGCTGTGGCTCACCCTCACCCTGGCCGTTTACCTGGCCGGACAATGGCTGTTTCGACGCAGTGGCGGCCGAGCGATCTTCAACCCGGTGGCACTGGCGATCGCCCTGCTGGTGCTGCTCCTGCTGCTGACCGGCACCCCCTATTCCACCTACTTCACCGGCGCGCAGTTCATCCACTTTCTACTTGGCCCGGCGACCGTGGCGCTGGCGGTGCCGCTCTATCTGCACTGGGAGCGGGTGCGGCAACTGGCCCTGCCGATCCTCGCCGGGTTACTAGTCGGCTCGCTGACCGCGATTCTATCGGCAATAGGGATCGCCGAGTTGCTGGGCGGTTCGCCGCGCACCCTGCTATCACTGGCGCCCAAATCGGTGACCACCCCGGTGGCGATGGGGATCGCCGAAAAGATCGGTGGCCTGCCTTCGCTGACGGCGGTTCTGGTGATTTTGACCGGGGTCATCGGGGCGGTCGCCGCGCCGGCCCTGTTGGACTGGCTGCGGATTCGGGACAACGCCGTCAAAGGGCTGGCCATCGGCGTGGCGGCGCACGGTATCGGCACGGCGCGGGCCTTGCAAATCAGCAGCTTGGCGGGGGCCTTCGCTGGGTTAGCCATCGGCCTGAACGCTCTATTGACCGCGTTGCTGGTCCCACTGATTGTTCGATTGCTCCATCTGACGCCTTGATCCTAGCGTAATCGCCAGGCATGGGCATCGTTCCGCTCAGCCTTCAAAAGCCGGGCTACTGGTCGGAGCCGCCGGCAACCCGAACCGCTGTGGATAACGCACCGCCAGCAGATACAAACCCTCGGCCGGCGCAGTCACCCCGGCTTGCGTGCGATCACGACTTTCCAACACCTCAGCGACCCATTCGATCGGCCGGTCGCCGACCCCGATCGCCAGCAACACCCCAACGATATTGCGCACCATATGATGCAAAAAGGCGTTGGCCTCGATCTCCAGCAACACGCCATCGCCCTGCCGCCAAACCACCAATTCCAGAATTTCCCGGATCGGGTGGCGAGCTTGACACTCGGCGGCACGGAACGCGTTGAAATCGTGCTTGCCAATCAGCATCTGACCGGCCGCGTGCATCCGCGCGACATCCAGCGGCCGATAGTGCCAGACCGCCCGCCCCCGCCACAAAGCCGAGCGCTGGGAGTGGTTGTAGATCAGATAGCGATAGCGACGGGCCGTGGCCGAGAAACGGGCATGAAAATCGTCCGGGACCTCGTAAGCCCAGCTCAGGCTGAGATCTGGCGGCAAGTGGGCGTTGCCGCCTCGCACCCAGGCCCGCGTCGATCGGATCGCTCGGGTGTCGAAATGAGCGACTTGACCAACGGCGTGGACACCGGCATCGGTGCGGCCGGCGCAAGTCAGACCGACCGGGTGATCGGCAACCTTGGCCAACGCTCGCTCCAGACTGGCCTGCACGGTTCGTACTCCCGCCGGCTGCGCTTGCCAGCCACGAAACCCGACGCCGTCGTATTGGATGCCCAGTGCCACGCGCATCGTCCCAACTTCTCCCCGAGCCAACAACGAAAATCCCCCGACCGCAGTGGCCGGGGGATGGCGCTTATCCATGGAAAGAGGCTTTAGGCATCGCCGCCCTGAATCTCTCCTTTCTGGTAAAGAGCCCGGACCATGGGCTTGTCGCGCTGATAGATATCATCGCGAAAATTGAGCAAACCCTCGTCATCGACCCAAGCTGTCCAGTACAGCAAGTACACCGGCACTTCCTCCGGTAAACGGACAACCCGCTGCTTGCCGCTGGCGGCAGCGGTCTTGATGGTATCCTTGTTCCACTTCGGGTCATGCTTAAGCAGGTAATCGGCCAATTCCACCGGATTGGAGATGCGGATGCAACCGGAGCTGTAAGTCCGCTGGTTACGGCTGAACAGCTCTCGGGATGGCGTGTCGTGCAAGTAGATACTATAGGGGTTCGGGAACATGAACTTGATCCCGCCCAGGGCGTTGCGAGGCCCGGCATCCTGGCGCAACTGATAGCGGAAGCTGCTGGCGCTGACCGCGCTCCAATTGATCGAGCCTGGGTCGATTTCCTGGCCGGCGCTATTATAGATTCGGATCTTCTGCCCCTTGAGCGCGTAAGGGTTGCGCTTGAGCTGTGGCAGCTTGTCCTTCACCGCGATGGAACGCGGCACATACCACTTCGGGCTCAACACCAAGTAGGCCATGTTGGCGGTGAAGGTCGGCGTCTGCCGCTCCTGACGGCCCACCACCACTTTCGATTCCATCACCTGCTTGCCGTTCTCGAACACGCTCATCTTGAAGCTGGGAATATTGACCAGAATGTAACGCGGTCCGAAGTCGTCCGGCAGCCAGCGCCAGCGCTCCATGTTCAGTTCCACGCGACGAATTCGCTCCGAAACTGGCACGTTCAGGGCAGCAATCGTAGCGGTATTAAGGGTTCCAGTTTCCTGCAAGCCATGCCGCCTCTGGAAACGGCGTAGCGCGTTGGCGAGCGATTTATCTTGGGTGACGCTCTTTCCAGACTGCTCCTGCCCCTTGGGCAAATCACCGCTAGCCTGCAATCGGCTACGTAGCCGTTCCGCCGGCGAGCCCTTTGCTCCTTTCGCGGAACCAACAACGGGCCAACCGCCCGCCTGTTCGATCGTCCGATAGCGTTGCAATATTTCCCGCAACTGGGCGTAGCCTTTACCCTGCGGCGCCAAGGCTTGCAGCGACTCGACCAGGGTGTCGTCGGCCAGCGCTCGCTCCAACACTTCGGCCAAATCGCGGGAACGCGGCTTGATCGTCCAGTCGGGGTCGATCTTGCGGGGTGGCAACCGACCGGACAGCAGATGGGAACCGTAGGTCAGAAACGTGTCGGTGAACAGCAGATCGAAATTGGCCAACTGGCCAACGGCCGGCGCGGCGGTATCCTGCTGGAGCGCCTCGTACAGCTTGCGTAAGTGGGCGTGGGGATAGTCGGTGGACCGCAACCCTTCGCGCTCGGCTTGACCCAGGGTTTTCAAAAGCTTATCCGCAACCGGCAACGGCTTACCATCGGCATCGAGCCAAGCGGCGCGATAGTCGCGCCGGGCGTAGAAAGGAATCAGATACTCCAGCGAACGCAGCGCCAGATGATCGACCTTCAGGCTGGTCGGCGGCGGTTCGATCCGCACCTGCTGGCAGATGTGGACGGCAACCCGTTCCCTCAACCCGCCGTCGCCGGTCGGACAGGGCGGCAACTCCACCACTGGGTTCGCCGCCGTCGCCGGTTGCGTGTCGTCGACCGAGGGCGGCCCGGTGTCGTCAACGTTCCCGGCGTTCTGATCGGCGTCCAGGCTGGCCGTTGCCGCCAACATCGCGGTCGTTCCAACCTTGCCACCGCCAGCACCCTGGATTTCGGGGGTTTGGCCGCCAGCCACCTGTGCCGCCACCGGCCACGCGTTGAGCGCACACGCGCCCAACAAGATGCAAAGCCATACAGGAAAAACGATTCGCTTGGACATGGAAACGACCGCCCCAATGCATTGAAGTAATAGACCGTGTCGTATCATCATACCAACAAAGTATCAAAGTGGCCACGCCAAAGCGATACAAAAAAAACAACAAACATCGACTACTTACTTCACCTTTTAGATGGTGGAAAATCTCAATGATTCCAAGCCTACCAGTGCGAAATCTCCCGTAATTCCAGCAAGATTTCGTTCAGGGGCGCATCGGCGCCTTCCACGACGCAAACCAGGTTGCCGACGCCGCAGACCGACTGTACCGCACCCCGGGCGATCCACCCATGCGGTGGAGTCCAACCGCGCATGCCGGTGAACATGGCGAGCTGGTCGGCATTGCCCTGAATCATACGCCGGTAATCGTGCGCGAATTGCGCCAGCCGCGCCATATCGTCGCGTCCCATCAAGCCGTAGCCTTCGAGCAGGTAGCCATCGTCGCGAAAATGGCAGATCACGTTAACCCCATCCAAAGCCAGAATGCGTCGGATCATGCTCATGAAATCGGCTCCCGCCCTTCCAGAACGGCGAATGCCGCTTCATAGTCGGCCTTTTCGTTGCCCAGCACCACACCCATGAACGGCGGCAAGCTGGTCTTGCCCTCGCTCTTGAGCTGCTCTCGACGAAAGCCGCTCACCACCACCGACCAGTCGAACCCGACCAGCGTGAATTCCTGGATCGGATAGAATCCCTTCATGGCCGTTACCTTCTCCCAACCACGCGCCTGCATGGTGGCAATGCTCATATTGGCCGCGCACATATGGGCCAGCAAGTCGAGCGTGGTTTCGTTGATGCGTTCGGGGTAAGCGATGCGCTGATCCAGCAACTCGCCGCTGCCCCGGAACTCGAAGGCCGCCATCGCCGCCGGCAGTCGCATCAGTTCATCGAGTGTCGCCATCGATTTCTTCTCCTTAATTTTTTAATTTTTTGCCGGGCCGGTTCAGATCAAATCGGAGGGCGCATTGGCCACGGTCTGACGCATGAATCCGACGATGTCGTTGATCGAAGCTCGGGCGTTGTCAAGCATGCAAAACACGTTGGCCATGACGCACACGGTATAGTCGGCACCATGCACCATCCAGCCGCGTGGCGGTTGCAGTCCGCTGCGCGGCTGGAAGACTTCGAGCATCTTGCCCTCCATGTTCACGCCCATGGTGGTGGCGCGACACATGATCGACGCCATACGGGCATGTTCTTCAGTGAGGGCGCCGCGGTAGGAAAATCGGTCACCCCGATAGGCGTATTCGCCAGCGGCGATAACGCCGGGCTTGGCCAACAGATCGGTCACAATACTCATTCGCGGAAATCCTTGGTGGCTGGCGTTATGATGAAGCGGGAGCGGCACTCGCGCGTGCGACGGACCCAAACCGCAGCATTTTGATAGAACAATAGTCAAGGCAGCGCACAAATGCACGTTGGGGCGATCACGGAAAACAGTGGCGGGGCAGTCTCGGCCATCCTCATCGAACGGGTCCGCGCTCGTGTTTCCATCTGATTCCGAGCCCACGACCCTGCCCATCGAACCGACGCTGCCGGCGATCCGCGCCGCGTTGCGCGATGCCCCCGCCCTGGTGCTGCAAGCGCCGCCGGGTGCCGGCAAAACCACCCGGGTACCGCTGGCGCTGCTCGATGAACCCTGGTTGAAGAATTCCACCATCCTGCTGCTGGAACCGCGACGGCTAGCGGCGCGCGCAGCGGCGGCGCGCATGGCTGCGCAACTGAACGAGCCGGTCGGCCACACCGTTGGTTACCGCATCCGTTTCGACCGCCAAATCTCGCGCCAAACCCGCATCGAGGTACTGACCGAGGGCATTCTGACCCGCCGCTTGCAGCGCGATCCAGCGCTGGAGGGCGTGAGGTTGGTGATCTTCGACGAATTCCACGAACGCAGCCTGCACGCTGATCTGGCGCTGACACTTTGTCTGGACAGCCAACGCGAGTTGCGCCCGGACCTGCGGCTGCTGGTCATGTCGGCCACCCTGGACGGCGTCGCAGTGGCCCGACTGCTGGGCGATGCCCCCATCGTAACCAGCGAGGGCCGCGCCCATCCCGTAAACCGGCAATACCTGCCACGAGATCCCGACGGTCTGGATCTTAACGTCGTGGTTCGCGCCGTACTAAACGCGCTGGGCCGGGAACGTGGCGACCTGCTGGTGTTCCTGCCGGGCGGCGGCGAAATCCGGCAAGTACTGGGCCGCTTGCAAGCGGAGCCGGCCTGCGCCGGACTGACGCTGGCGCCGCTATACGGCGATCTGCCGGGAGAAGCGCAGCAACGCGCCATTCGACGCGATCCTGACGGCCGGCGCAAAATCGTGCTGGCCACCCCCATCGCCGAAACCAGCCTGACCATCGAGGGCATCGGCGTGGTGGTGGATGCCGGTTGGACCCGCGTGCCACGCTTCGATCCACGCAGCGGTCTGACCCGGTTGGAAACGATGCGAGTGTCGGCCGACGCCGCCGAACAGCGCGCCGGCCGCGCCGGACGGCTGGGTCCGGGGATTTGCTATCGGCTGTGGAGCGAGACCACTCAAAGCCGGCTCCGCCCGCGGCGCATCCCGGAAATCCTGGAGGCCGATCTGGCGCCACTGGCCCTGGAGCTGGCGCAATGGGGCGTCACCGAAGTGTCGGCGCTGGCTTGGCTCGATCCGCCACCGTCAGGCGCATTGGCCCAAGCGCGCGAACTACTGCGCGAACTGGGCGCGTTGGACGACCGCGACCGTATCACCTCGGCCGGACAGGCGCTGGCGGAACTGCCGATTCATCCGCGGCTGGCGCAACTGCTGCGGCGGGGCACGGCGCTCGGATTGGTCAAACTGGCCGCCGATCTGGCCGCGCTGCTGGAGGAGCGCGACCCCCTGCGTGGCGAACACCCTTTCGGCGGCGATTTCACCGCCCGTCTGGACGCCCTGCGGGATTTTCGCCGCGACGGCCGCGACGGCGCGCGGCGCTGGTGGGCCGATCCGACGGCCTGTGTCCGCATTGAGCAAGCGGCGCGGCGCTGGCGGGCGCTGCTACAACGGGATGGTTCCGAAAACGCGGACGAGTGTCTCCATCCCGCCCTCGATCCAAGAGATGGCGCGACCGCTGGATTGCTACTGGCCTTCGCTTACCCCGACCGGGTGGCGCGGCGCCGAGAGGGCGCGGCGGATCGCTACCGGCTGGCCAACGGACGTGGAGCGCGGCTAGCCACCGGCGATCCGCTGGCGGGCCGCGACTGGCTGGTGGCGGCACACCTGGACGCCGGTGTCGGCGAAGGCCGAATCTGGCTGGCCGCGCCCGTCGATCCCACCGCTCTGGAAACACATCTCGCCGACCGGCTGCGCACCGTCGTGGAAGTGGGTTGGGATGAACGGCAGGCGGCGGTCATGGCACGCCAGGAACGGCGACTGGGTGTGCTGGCGCTCGACAGTACCCCATTGGCGGACGCCGATCCCGAATCACTGTGTCAGGCAATGCTGGCCGGTGCCCGGCAACTGGGTCTCGATAGCCTGCCGTGGACCCGCGAACTGCGCGAGTGGCAAGCGCGCGTGCTGTCGCTGCGGCACTGGTGCGCCGACGAAGGCTGGCCAGACGTGTCCGACGGCTGGCTGATGGAACACCTCGACGATTGGTTGCCATCCTGGCTGAATGGCATGACCCGGCGCGAACACCTGCGGCGGCTGGATCTGTCGGGTGCGCTATACGATCTGCTGGATGGCCGAGCGCGAGCGCGGCTGGACGAGCTGGCACCCACCCATCTGCCGGTCCCGAGTGGCTCGCGCATCCGCCTGCGCTACCAACCGGGCGAACCGCCGGTGCTGGCGGTCAAATTGCAGGAGTTGTTCGGGTTGGCCGATACCCCACGCATCGCCAGCGGGCGGATTCCGGTGACCTTGCACCTGCTGTCGCCGGCCCAGCGGCCGATCCAGGTCACTCAGGATCTGCGCGGCTTCTGGGAACGGACCTACGCCGAAGTCAGAAAGGAATTGAAAGGTCGCTACCCCAAGCATTCCTGGCCGGACGATCCGTGGAGCGCGATTCCCACCCGACGCGTCCGACCCGCCGAAAAATGACGCGCTTCAGGGAATCATCTCGGTGAACTGCCCCGGCTGAAGCACCGTGATCACGCCCGCCCACATACACATCAAGGTCGAAGTGTTGTTGAGCGCCGGCATATTGCCCAGCAGCACGGTCGGCGACCCCACCACCCACGGCGCCGGAGTAACGGGAATGCAGGGCATCGGGGTCAGCACGCCCATCGCCGCCGCGGTGGCCGTCGCCACCGTTGGATTAGCCAGACTCATGCACGCGCCGAACGTCATGATGTTGACCATCGGTTTGTTGTCCATAATATTCGCCGCCGGCATGTTGCTGGTCATCACTCTGTTTTGCGGCAGCACGACAAGCGTACTGATCCCCGGCGGAAAAGCAAATGTGCATTTCAACATGGCACCGTTACAAACATGCATGGACATATGCTCACCTCGCGGGAATAGCCAATACCAGATGTTCGTTAAACTATAGCCTACCCACCCACCAGCCGTGGAGGACCAACGCCCTGTATCTTGCCCTCAAACATCTGCATATCACCACGGTGGTCTTGAGTCTGGCGTTATTCGTGCTGCGCGGGCTTTGGATACTGACCGACTCCCCGCAATCGCGGCGGCGCTGGGTACGGATCGTGCCGCACGTCATCGACGCCGTATTGCTGACCAGCGCCATCGGGCTAGTGCTGATCCTGCATCAATACCCGTTCGTACACGGCTGGCTGACCGCCAAGGTGCTGGGACTGACGGCCTACATCATCCTCGGCAGCATCGCCCTCAAGCGCGGCCCGACCAAACCGATCCGCGCCGCCGCCTGGATTTTGGCGCTGGCAACATTCGGCTACATCGTCAGCGTCGCCATGACTCATGCTCCGTCGGGCTTTCTGTCGTGGCTGTTGTAACTCCACTTGGGGTGACGCCAGCCAAGGCGCCGTGACGGGATTCGTCGATCATCCGACCCGGTATCGGATTGCAGCGCATGGCTTCGCGCCGCTCGGGAACCCGCGCGGATGCGATGGTCGCGGTTCCCACAACGAAAAAGCGCCGCATCGCGGCGGCGCTTTTTTGGCGAGGAACTCGATCGCAACGGCGATCAATCCTTGAACAGCACGCTCAACATGTTCTGCCGTACCAAACGATTGGACTGATTACAGCAGTCCGTGCTCCATTCGGCCAACAGGCGGCCATCGTCCGCGATGCGGTGTCCCACGAAACTGGCCACCGCGAACTGGCTATCGGCGAACTCGTGCAAGCTGTGAGGATCGATCACCTTCAGGGCCACCTTGGCTTGGGCAACGCCCAGATCGACATAGGCTCTCAGGCTGTCCATCTGGAACCCAACCCACTTTTCCAATTGTCCGGCCATGGATTGATTGGCCCTGGTCAAGGATGCAACCCAAGGTCTGAATAGCTCGGTAAACCCAACAGAACCCTCGTTCATGACATCCTCCCAATCCGGTTTTTCGAAATGACTGGGATGAAGTATAACAAAAAATGTTGCGTCGCGACAATAAATTCCATGCCCTGCATAAGGGTATGCGCGATCCACACTTTATTATATAAATCATTGCATTGTAAGAGTTCCATCCCTATTGCGACCCACGCGAGACCAAGGTCACGAAGCGTTCGCAGCCTCCATAAAACCATATTATTTTTTATGCTAAATGATATAATCGGCGCGGAGCTTGGCCGGTGCGGACATCAGGAATCGCCGCGCCGTATTTGTTTAATCAACCCAGGAACACCGTCATGCCCATCGGCACTACCATCACCGAATACTTCATCGAAGAACAGCGGCGCATCAAGGGCGTCTCGGGCGACTTCACCGCCCTGATCAACGATATCGTCATCGCTTGCAAGGCCATTTCCAGCGCGGTCCGCTACGGCAGCCTGGTCGGCGTGCTCGGCGCCGCCGATACCGAGAACATCCAGGGCGAGACGCAGAAAAAGCTGGACGTGATCTCCAACAACATATTCATCAATCGCAACGAATGGGCCGGACACGTCGCCGCCATGGCCTCCGAGGAAATGGCCGACGTCTACCATCTACCGACCCAGTACCCGCGAGGCAAGTATCTGCTGGTGTTCGATCCGCTGGACGGCTCCACCAATACCGACGTCAACGGCCCGGTCGGCACCATCTTTTCGATCATGCGCCGACCCGAGGGCGCGACCGGCGAGCCGACCGAAGAAGACTTCCTGCAATCGGGCGTCCGACAGGTTTGCGCCGGTTACGCACTATTCGGACCATCCACCATGATGGTGCTCACCACCGGCCACGGCGTCAACGGCTTCACCCTGGACCAGCGTATCGGCGAGTTCATCCTGACCAACCCCAACATGCGACTCCGGGAAGAAACCCAGGATTTTTCCATCAACACCGCCTACATGCGGTTTTGGGATCCGCCGGTGCGGCGCTACATCGACGAATGCCTGGCCGGCAAGGAAGGGCCACGGCGCAAGGATTTCAACATGCGCTGGGCCGGCGCGATGATCGCCGACATCCACCGGGTACTGATCAACGGCGGCGTGTTCCTTTATCCGACCGACCGCAAGCTGCGCGCCAAAAACCAGGAGGGCAAATTACGCCTGCTGTACGAGGCTAATCCGATGAGCTTCGTCGTCGAGCAAGCCGGCGGACTGGCAAGCACCGGTACCCAGCGGATCATGGAATTGCAACCGACCAACCTGCATCAACGCTGCCCGGTGATCATGGGATCCAAGAGCGAAGTCGAGCGCATCGTCTCCTACCATCTCGAAGCACAATAGCTCGCACGGCTACCCGCCCGTCTCATCCTCGCGATCGGACGGGCGAGGGGCCAAGATTCCTTCCGGTGGCGACAAGATTCGAGCCGAGAAATCCGGTGTCTTCGCTTCGGTCTCTTACACTACCCCGCTCCATCATCTATAGCTATTATGAACAGGTAATTCCGATGTAAACCACCCACGATTTTCCGCCTCTCGATCTTGCAGAGATAATTGCATGGAACCGACGCCTTCCCGTCCAGTACCGCTCGCCGGCAAACTCAAGCGTATCGAGGAACTCGCCGAGAAGCTCGTTTACATCAAATGGAGCCGGGAGTTTTTCGTGCTACTGCTGCGAGCGACGCAGGATGTCCTGGCGCTGGCCCGCCCACGGCCCGAGCATCACAAGGTCGTGGTATTGGCCGAACGGCTCGAACAACAGCTCAGCGAATGTCTGGATAAAGGTGATTTGCCCAAGGGGGCCGAGCGTGAGCGCCTGATCGCCATCGTGGACGCACTCTGCCGCGCGGCACCTCTCTCTGACGGCGATCCAGGCCGGATCGATCCAGTTACGCAAAAACCGACCGAACCCCGCACCGTGCCGCTGTTTTCCCGGTGGGAAAAGAGCGAACGGCCGCAGCCGACGACCGGCGGAACCTCGACCCCGAAGCTGTGGTTGGTGGCACCCGACTCGGCGAACGGGCTGGCGCGCAAGATCGAACAACGGGGCGGCTTTCAGGTCCGGCGCTGCGCCACTCTGGCCGAAGTCCGCGCGCTGCTGGCGCAGTCCGAACAGCCGGCCGCCCTGATCATCGACCTGGATTTCGTCGCCGACCACCAACCCCCGCTGGAACAGATCAAAACCCTGAGGCAATTGTTGGCTCCGGAATCCCCCCTCTTTTTCTTGGCCGACCGTGGCGACATCGCCGCCCGGCTCGATGCGGTGGAAACCGGCGGGTCCGGCTACTTCATCAAGCCGGTGGATATCGCCCTGTTGCTGGAAATCCTGAACGAGCGAGTGCTGAGAACGTCCAATCACCGCATCCTGATCGTTGACGACGCGCTGCTCGCCGCCCGCGAAATCGCGCGCTGGCTGGATAGCCGCGGCATGGCGACGCAGGTCCTCGCCCAACCGCTGCAGATCCTGCAAGCCATCGCCAACTTTCGACCCAACCTATTGATTCTCAATATCGATTTAAAGGAAACCGATGGATTGACGTTGGCCCAGGCCATCCAGCAACACGAACTGTTGCGCGAACTCCCGCTGATCTTGCTGTCGGAGCGCGCTGATAGCAGCGAGCGACTATCGGCCACCAGCTTGAGCGGCGAGGCCCTGCTCGGCAAGTCCCTGAACCCGGAACTACTGTTCGCGGCCGTCGCCAAGCGCTTGCGGCAGCGGCACGGCCTGTACCGCAAGCTGAGCCAGATCAGCCACCGGGATACCGTCAGTGGCTTGTACAACCGTCCGTACTTCCTCGCCCACCTGGAACGAGCACTGATCACCGCCGAGGCCAATACCCAGCCGGTGGCGATCATGCTGATCTCCCTGGACAACCTGCATGTGATCGAAAGCCATGATGTGGCCACGGCTGACGAGATCGTCGAACAAGCCGCCAAACGTCTGCAAACCGCTCTGGGCCCCGACCCGATCGCGGCCCGGTTCGGCAACGCCGTCTTCACGGTCCTGCTGAGCTTCACCAGCCAGGAAGCACTGCTGGCCACGGCACACGCGGTGCAGGGGGCACTGGAAACCGATGCCTACCCCTTCAACAGCGAGGGCTTTCAACTGCGCACCAGCATCGGCATCAGCGTGGCTACCCCCACCCTGCGCGAAACCGCCCTCCTGATCCAGCAAGCCGACATGGCCTGCGGCATGGCCCGGGATAGCAAGGATATGCGGATCCTCGTCCAGCACGGTCAGAGCGCCGAACAGGAGGCGGACCACCCGCGGCAGCGTCGCTTGCTGGAGGAGATCCGCGAAGCCGTGCAACAGCAGCGGATGAATCTGTTGTTCCAGCCGGTGGTCAGCCTGCGCGGCGATACCACCGAGCGCTATGAAGTGCTGCTGCGGATGCGCAACCGCGAAGGCTGGGAATTGCTGCCAGAAACCATATTCAGTCTGGTCAAGCGCCACCGGATCGGCATGGTCCTCGACCGCTGGGTCATCGCCCACTCCATCCGCATGCTACGCGAGCGGCAGATGCGTGGTCATTCGGCGGTTCTGTTCATCAATATTTCCCCCACCATCCTGCAAGACGACGAACTCCCGGACTGGCTACACAGCGGCCTGCAAAAAACCGGCGTGCCGGCCGCCAACCTGGTGTTCGAGATCGCCGAAACCACCGCCGAACTCAACCGGCAGGCGCTGCTGCCCTTTTTACGAAAGCTCAAGCAACTGGGCTGCGGCCTCTCGCTTGACCATTTCAGCGGCCACGAACGCGCGCAGGCGCTCGTGCAACTCCTGCAGGCCGATTACGTCAAGCTGGCTCCCCGGTTCACCCAGGACCTGCTCAATGACAAGGCACGCCAGCAACAGCTTGGGCAGATGACGCGCGAGTTGGCCACGCTGGGCGTGACCACCATCATCACCGGCATCGAGGATGCGAGCAATCTGCCGGTGCTGTGGTCATGCGGCATCGATTTCGTCCAGGGTTATTTCCTGCAACGGCCGCACACCGACATGAGCTACGATTTCGATCAAACGGTGCTGTGACCGGCGATGCGGGTCGATCTGAGCACGGGACTGCTGGACGTTGCGCGCCAAGCGCCCTCGCCCAACCACGACGACCGACCGGCCGGCTCGGTGATCGACCTGATCGTGATCCACGGGATCAGCCTGCCGCCCGGCGAGTTCGGCGGGTCGTGGATCGACGCGCTGTTCGCCAACACGCTCGACCCCAACGCGCATCCCTATTTTCGAACCCTCGTCGGACTGCGCGTGTCGGCACACCTGTTGATTCGGCGGGACGGCGAAATCGTACAGTACGTACCGTTCCAACACCGGGCCTGGCACGCCGGTGAGTCAGCTTACCGCAACCGCCATCGTTGCAACGACTTCAGCATCGGCATCGAACTGGAAGGCACCGACCACCTACCCTACGACGAGCGTCAGTACCCGATACTGGCGGCCCTCATCACTACCCTGCGCGCGGCCTACCCCACCATCGCGCCGAAACGGCTGGCCGGTCATGCCGACATCGCGCCGGGCCGAAAGACCGATCCGGGGCCGGCGTTCGACTGGACCAGGCTGCGCCGGTTGCTGGGAGAGACCAGCGCCGCTAAATGAAGCAGGCCGGATCGGGGGGACTCTCGGCCGCCGGCGCTGCCCGGTCGACGGGTTCCGCCGCCGCCAACTCCTGCGGCGCCTCTTCGCCCCCCCAGCAATGTCGCCGCCTGTTCCGCCCAAGCCGCGATCAACTCGGCCGCTGGCCGGCTCTCGCTCAAATGGCAACCCTGCCCGGCCCACAAGGCCATGAAATCGGTCAGATCCCGCTCGGCGGCGACCTGACGCAGTTTCTCGGTCAAGAACAATTGCAGCGGGAAACCGGGCAGATCGGCTTCGTGCGAGTGCAGTTCGTTGACCAAGCGGTTGCGCAATACCCGACCAACGCGGCCAGTGAACACGCGACTCAGGGTGGTGGCGATTTCGCTGCCTTCGCTCAGCAGCGCCTTGTAGGCGGGAGACGCGCCGCTTTCCGGGCAAGCCAGGAAGGCGGTACCCATCTGGATGCCCGCCGCGCCCAATATCCGGGCGGCGGCGATGCCGCGCCCGTCCATGATGCCGCCGCCGGCGACGATGGGCACCCTGATGTGCTTGGCCAGCAACGGTACCAAGGTCAGGATACCGACCAACCCCTGCTCCGGGTGACCGATGAAGGTACCGCGATGGCCACCGGCCTCGGCGCCCTGGGCGACGATAAAATCCACCCCGCTCTCCTCCAGCACGATCGCTTCCAGCAGGTGGGTGGCGGTACCGAAAGTGACAATTCCGGCATCCCGCAACAGATCCAGATACACGGTATCCGGCGCGCCGAAAATAAAGCTGACCGCCGCCACCCGTTCTTCCATCACCACATCCAGCAGTTCTTCGAATGCCGGCGGTTCCGGCGGCATGGGCGATTCCGGCGGCAGCCCCAGTTCGGCCCGGTATGGAGCCAGCAATTCGCGGGCACGGGCGAGGCGGGCGGGGTCGCCGGGGGCCGCGCCGCCCAGCGCCAGGTTGACGGCAAACGGCCGGTCGGTGAGGGCACGCATCTCGGCGATGGCTTGCCGCAAGGCTTCGGGCTGCGGATAGCCGCCCGCCAATGACCCCAAGCCGCCGGCGTTGCTAATCGCCGCCGCCAGTTGCGGGGTACCGGGACCACCGGCCAGCGGTGCCTGAATGATCGGATAGCGGAGGTCGAGTCGTTCGGTAAGCGCGGTATGGGACCAGTTCATGAATGGCAGCTCGTCACAGAGGCGTTAGCGTAAATGGGCAACCCGGTGAGGACCGGGCTGGAATCATCTTAACGTCTTCAAGCGCCGCGCTCATCCTTCATCCCAGCAGCCGGCGGACGATGAAGCCCGCCAGCATCACTCCGAACAGCGCCGGCAGGTAGGAAATCGTCCCGTTCACCGCGCGCGGTCGACCCGGCGTATCGCCGCTGACCGGCTGATGCGGCAGCGGCGGGCGGCGCGGCTCGTCGCTGTAGATCACGGGATAATTCAGCGGCGCATCCAGTACCCGCAAGCGACGACGCAACTCGCGAGCCAGCGGACACATCTGGGTCTGGTTCAATGGCGCCACCCGCACCCGAGTCACGTCCAGACAATTACCCGCCCCCAGCGCCGAAATCACCGGTACGCCCCGACGTTGGCAGGATGCCACCAGCGCCGCCTTGCAAGCGATACTGTCGATGCAGTCAGCGACGTAGTCATAAGGCGCGGCGGTCAGCAGGGCTTCAGCCGCCTCCGGCTGGAGAAACTCGCCAAGCAGGGTCAGCTCGAGAGTGGGATCGATATCGCGCAGCCGCTCAGCCATCAGCTCGACCTTGGGTCGACCGAGGGTGGAATGCAGCGCCAGCAATTGGCGGTTGAGATTGGAGGGCGACACCACGTCGTGATCCAGCAGGGTCAAACGGCCGATGCCGGCTCGACCCAACGCCTCGGCGGCGTAACCGCCGACCCCGCCCAGTCCCGCCACCAGCACATGCGCCGCCCGCAACCGGGCCAGCCCAGCGGCGCCGATCAGGATCTCAGTGCGAGCCTGAGGGTACGGCATCGGGAATTCCGAACAACCGGCGGGCATTGGCGCTGGTGGCGGCGGCAACCTCGGTCGGATCGGCCCCGCGCAGTTCGGCGACGCAGGCCAGCACTTCCGGCAGGAAGGCCGGCTCGTTGCGCTGGCCCGGATGCGCGCTCGCCGGCTGGTCGGGTGAATCGGTCTCCAATATGAAACCGTCCAACGGCAGATAACGGATCAGGCCACGCAGCCGGGTGGCGCGCGAATAGGTCAGCGGCCCACCGAAGCCGAGCAGGAAATCCAGATCGAGCAATCGCCGAGCCTGGGCCTCGCTACCGGAGAAGCTGTGCACCACTCCGCGCACGCCGGCAAAACGCCGCAGGTACTTGATGACCTGATCCACCGCGTGACGGGCGTGAATGATCACCGGCAGATCGTGACGGCGGGCCAGTCGCAGTTGTCCGGTGAAATACTCGGCTTGCGCGCCGGCATCAAGGTCGGGCAGATAGTAATCCAGCCCGATCTCGCCGATGGCGGTGGGCTTTTCCCGAACCACCCAGTCCGCCAGCGCATCCAGATGCTCGGGCCGGTGCTCGGCCAGATAGGCCGGGTGCAAGCCATAGCTGGGATACAGCCCCGGATAACGCGCCGCGACCGCCCGGAGCTTCGGCCACAGTCGGGCGCTGACCGCCGCCAGCACTTGCGCCTCCACTCCGGCGGCCCGCGCCCGCTGATAAGCGGCGTCGCGGTCGCCATCGAAACTGACGTCGTCGAAATGAGTATGACTATCGATCAGGATGGGCATGGGAACGTAGCTCAGGCGATCACGATCCGCACGTTGGCGGCACGGCCGAACACCGAGGAAGGAGTGATGCCGAACATATTGCGAAAAGCCCGGCTGAAGTGCGAGGAATCGGCGAAACCCACACCCAGCGCCGCATCGGTCAGCGTACTGTCCTGGGCGATCAGCGCCGCCACCACCCGCATCCGGTGCCACTGCCGAAAGCGGCGGATCGGCACGCCGACTTCCTCCTTGAACAAATGCACCAGCCGGGTCGGCGACAGGTTCACATGCTCGGCCAGTTCGTTCATCGAGTAACCGCTGGCAAGATCGTCCTTCATCAGCCGGATCACCCGCTGGATGCGTCCGTCCAGCGGCCGAGGACGGTCCTCGGGCCGTGGTGGCGGAATCAGACGCTCCAGCAGATCGTGAATGACGGCGGCGTCCGGCTGACGCGCCCAAGCCTCGCTCAGGACCGCCAGCACCTCGTCTTCGTGGGCCAGGCCGTACAGGCATTGCCATTCGCCGTCGAGCATGAGGTTCTGGATCGCCGGGTAATCCGAACTCTCCGGCTCGATGAACAGGATCGCCATGAGAGCGCCGCCGACCCGGATTTCGTGCAGGCACCCTGGCGGCACCAACACACCGCGACTTTCTCGCCAACCGTCGCTTTCGCTTTCCAATACGCGAAACGGCTGGTCGATGCCCACGCACAACGCCGCCGAACCCAAGCGGTGCTCGGAGATATCCGGCAGATACCCCATGAATAAAGCGCGGTTTTTCCAAATAAACAACTTGCTCAATGGATTGCTTTCTCGGTGATCATGACGGATCAAGGTGCGGATTGATCTCTTGCACCAGGCCGCTTGCCACGGGAAGTCGGTCGTTTCCACCGCCGAATGGCCCTCGCCCGTCAGTGGACTGTCACGGAAGTGTAGTGTTCCGGCGCGAGGCTAGCCAGTTCCGACAAATCGCCGCCATTTTCGAGAAACCCCTTTCCCGACACAACCCGGAGTCTATCGCCAGTGACGCCTTCCGCCATGCTCATCGGCAAGAAGACGGCGGCGATCCTGGTCGCGCGGGAAGAGCCTTTCCAGCGCCGTCACGACCGCGCCAAACCTGGTCAAGGTCCTTTTTGCGCAGATGTAAAAGGGTCTAAACTATCGGCTCGGAAAGTAAAGATCCATGCAGGCGATTCCCGCTTTTTCGCCACCAACACCGACGAGCGCGACCAATGAACGACCAAAACCATGATGTCATCGTGATCGGCACCGGCCCGGGAGGAGAAGGCGCCTCGATGAAAGCCGCCAAAGAAGGCAAGTCGGTGGCGGTGATCGAGAAACACCACTTGGTCGGCGGCGGCTGCACGCACTGGGGCACCATCCCGTCCAAGGCGCTGCGCCACTCCATCAATCGAATGCTGGAATTCAACACCAGCCCGGCGTTCCGCAACGCGCTCGGCTCCTCCCTCAAGCTATCCTACCCCGACCTGCTGCGCTCCGCCGAATCGGTGATCGCCCGCCAGACCGCCATGCGCCGGGATTTCTACGAACGCAATCGCATCCAGCTACGGCACGGCCAGGCCCGGTTTCTCGATGCCCACACCCTGGAAGTGCGGGCCGGTGGCACCATCGAGCCGGTCGTCCTCAGCGCCGATGCCTTCATCATCGCCTCGGGCTCGCATCCGTTCCGGCCGCGCGACATCGACTTCAATCACCCGCGCATCTTCGACAGCGACACCATCCTCAGCATGTCCACCACCCCGCGTTCGATCCTGATCTACGGCGCGGGTGTGATCGGCTGCGAGTATGCCAGCATCTTCCGCAACATGGGCTGCAAGGTCGATCTGGTGGACACCCGCTCCCAACTGCTGTCCTTCCTCGACGACGAAATCGCCCACGCCCTCAGCTACCACCTGCGCGATCAGGGCGTCATGATCCGCCACAACGAAGAATACGAAGTGGTGGAAGGGCTGGCGGACGGCGTGCTGACGCATTTCAAGTCCGGCAAGAAAATCAAGGCCGACGTGCTGCTGTGGGCCAACGGCCGCACCGGCAACACCCAGAACATGGGTCTGGAGGAGCTGGGCATCACCCCGAACAACCGCGGTCAGATCAAGGTGGACGACAACTACCGCACCGCCCTGCCCCACATCTACGCGGTGGGCGACGTGATTGGCTACCCCAGTCTGGCCAGCGCCGCTTACGATCAAGGCCGCTTCGCCGCCACCCACCTGATTCACGGCAGTTGCGACCATCACTTGGTTGATTACATCCCGACCGGTATCTACACTTCCCCGGAGATCAGCTCGGTCGGCCGCACCGAACGCGAACTGACCGATGCCCGGGTACCCTACGAGGTGGGCCACGCCTATTTCAAGAGCTTGGCGCGCGCTCAGATCACCGGCCGTACCGTGGGGATGCTCAAGTTGCTGTTCCACCGGGATACCCTGGAAATTCTCGGCATTCACTGCTTCGGCGACCAAGCCGCCGAAATCGTCCACATCGGGCAAGCAATCATGGCCCAGCAGGGCACGGCCAATAACATTCAGTACTTCGTCAACACCACATTCAATTATCCGACCATGGCCGAGGCTTACCGGGTGGCGGCACTGAACGGTCTGAATCGGCTGGCCTGAGGAAGGATTACCCATGGATATCACCCCGTATCTCAAATTGATGGTCGATAAAAGCGCCTCCGACCTGTTCTTTCATGTCGGCGCCCCGGTGAACATCAAAATCGGCGGCGTGGTGCGTCCGATCGGTAACAAGGTGCTCGGGCCGGGCCAGGTGCGCGAAATCGCCTACTCGGTCATGAAGGACGATCAGATCAAGGAATTCGAGCACGAATGGGAGTTGAATTTCGCCATCCCGCTGCAGGGGGTCGGCCGCTTCCGCTCCAACGTATTCAAGCAGCGCGGCGAAGTGTCCATGGTGATCCGCTACATCAAGGGTGACATCCCCCAAGTGGAGGAACTGGGCCTGCCATCCCTGTTGCGACAACTGGTGATGGAAAAACGCGGCCTGATCCTGCTGGTGGGCGCCACCGGCTCCGGTAAATCCACCACCCTGGCGGCGATGATCGACCACCGCAATTCCAGCGCGCCGGGCCACCTCATCACCGTCGAAGACCCCATCGAATTTACTCACCAGCACAAGAAATCGGTGGTCGCCCAACGCGAAATCGGCATCGACACCCACAGCTACGAACATGCGCTGCGCAGCGCCATGCGCGAGGCACCCGACGTGATCCTGGTCGGGGAGGTCCGCGAACGCGAAGTGATGAAATACGTGCTCACCTTCTCCGAGACCGGCCATCTGGTACTGTCCACCCTGCATGCCAACAACGCCAACGGCGCCCTGGAGCGCATCGTCAATTTCTTCCCCGAGGAAGTCCGGCCGCAGTTGCTGATGGACCTGTCGCTCAACCTGCGCGCCATCGTCTCGCAGCGGCTGGTGCGCGCCCTGAACGGCGGGCTGGTGCCGGCGGTGGAAGTGCTGCTGAACACGCCCTACATTGCCGACCTGATCCAGAAAGGCAAGATCGATTACGTCAAGGACGCCATGGAGCAATCCACCGAATCGGGCACGCAGACCTTCGATCAATCGCTGTTCAAGCTGTACAAGGAAGGCAAGATTTCCAAGGACGAAGCCATCAAGAACGCCGACTCCAAAAACAACGTTGGCCTGCAAATTCGGCTGTCCGAAGGCACGGGAGCCAGCGGCGGCAAGTCGTCCAACCTGGCCGATCTGGCCATCCACGACGAAGAAGAGAATCCGGGACGAATGTTTTGAAGATCGAGCTGGCCGCGCCGCCCGCCCGCCGCATGACGGACATCGCGCCGTTTCACGTCATGGCGCTGCTGGCTCGCGCCAAGGAGCTGGAAGCCGCCGGCCGCTCCATCATCCACATGGAGATCGGCGAGCCGGATTTCCCCACCGCCGAACCGATCGTCGCCGCCGGCCAGCGGGCGCTGGCGGCAGGCCACACCCGCTACACCGCCGCCGCCGGCCTGCCGGAACTGCGCCAAACGATCAGTGACCATTACCGGGAACGATATGGCATCGAGATTCCCGCCCAACGCATCCTGATCACCCCTGGCGCGTCTGGCGCGCTGCAGTTGGCGACGGCGGCCCTGATCAATCCCGGCGACCGGGTGCTGCTGGCCGATCCCGGCTATCCCTGCAACCGGCATTTCGTCCGACTGGTGGAAGGGCGGGCGACCGGCGTTCCGGTCGGACCGGAAACCGGCTACCAATTGACGGCCGAACTGGTCGAGCGCCACTGGGATGAACAGACGACGGCGGTGTTGCTGGCCTCGCCGGCCAACCCCACCGGCACCGCGATCGCCCCTGAAGCACTGGCGGCCATCGTCGCCACGATCGAAGCACGCGGCGGACGGCTGATCATGGACGAAATCTATCATGGCCTGATCTATGGAGCGCCGGTTCAGACCGCGCTGGCCTACTCGGATCAAGTGTTGGTGGTCAACAGTTTCAGCAAGTATTACGGTATGACCGGCTGGCGGCTGGGCTGGTTGGTCGCACCGGAGGATCTTGTCGGCACGGTGGAAAAACTAGCGCAGAACCTGTTCCTGGCGGCGTCCACCCCGGCGCAGCACGCGGCACTGGCGGCCTTCACCCCGGCGGCGGCGGCGATTTTCGAGGCACGCCGGCGGGAGTTCCTGGCCCGGCGCGATTTTCTGCTACCGGCACTGCGCGAGCTGGGTTTCCGCATCCCCGTAACCCCAGACGGCGCGTTCTACCTCTACGCCGACTGCGGCCGCTTCACCGACGACAGCCATGGTTTCGCCCTGCGGTTGCTGGAGGAAACCGGCGTCGCCATCACGCCAGGCATCGACTTCGGCGGCCATCTACCGCATCGGCATGTCCGCTTCGCCTACACCAACGCCATCCCGCAATTGGCCGAGGGAGTGGAAAGGCTGAGACGGGCGCTGTGAAGGTCAAGGAACCACACAGCGCATCGCGAAATCGGACTTGTCTGCCGTGAGTCCATTCCCATGGCGACGACTGCCCAAATCAACCTGACTTTATTGACGATCGCAAGACAAGACCGACCGCCGCCGTTGGTGACCACCGCCGTTGACCGGAGCCCACGTAAAAACAAGATCCGATCCTTGCCGTTCCGCCATTGTCCTTGCCCCCTCCTGTCCTTCTTCGATCCATCGCATCGCTCAGTGAGTTCCAATCCTGCCGCAGAACTGCTCGACCACTCGAAAAAAGTTCTATGATTGAATCACCTTGGAACAACTTTACCCAGCAGATAGATACCGTATTTCTCACAGCGATAAGACCATGCAAATCAATCAGGCATCCATTGCTGTCGAGAGAGCTTGCACGACAGCCTCCTTGGCGGACCATCTGCGCATCACAATAGGTCCACATCCCGACTGGGTCATCGTGTTCCATACCGGTTCCGTTCCCCCGGAATTCGCCCAGCAGGTGGCCAAAACGGCTTTTCCGAACACCGCCATTCATGGCTGTTCATCTTCCTCCGCAGTGTTCGGCGGCGACGGCCTCGTGGAAGACCCCGGCATCGGCGTTTTAGCGATCACCGATCCCGGTGGGGCTTTTGGTACCGGCCATGCTTCGTTTGCGCAACTGGCACCAGCCGACGCGGCGTGCCGTGCCGTGGAGCAGGCGCTGACCGCCGCCGACAAGAGCGGCGCCATACCCGATTTCATCTGGCTCAGCGCCGTGCCGGGCTGCGAAGAAGCGGTGATCGCCGGCATCGAGCAAGTCGTCGGCATCAGTGTACCGATCGTCGGCGGCAGCGCGGCACTGAATGGCCTGGGTGGAACCCCCGAAAATCCCGAGCGGACTGGCCGCTGCGTCGTATTCGACCATGACACCACCATCGATGACGGCCTGTTATTGAGTGTTGGGTTCGTCACCGAGCGGGTCTGTCACGGCTTTTTCGGTGGCTACCGAGCAACCGAGAAAACTGGGATTGTCACCGCCGCCGAAGGGCGTGTCCTTCTGACCATCGACGAACAACCCGCCGCCCAGGTCTACAACCGGTGGAGCGACGGGCTGATCGCCGCAGAAGTGGCCAATAACGGCGAGGTGGTGATACAAACCACGATGTCTCCCATCGGAGTCACGGTCGGTCATGTGGGCACCGCGCCACTGTATGGACTGGTACATCCGGTGCAGGTTGCAAACGGCGCCCTTCGGGTTCATACCGTGGTTCCCGAAGGCAGCCGTGTCACCTTGATGACTGGAGATCAAGATATCCTGGTCCACCGCACCGCAGAACTGGTGGAACGCACGCGGGCGCTATTCAATGTGTCGGCACCGCGAGCGATGGGTGGCTTGGTGTCCTATTGCGCGGCTTGCGCGGGGCCTTTGGCGGAGCGCGGCGCCGAAATGATCGACTTGGTCCGCGATGCCTTGGGAGGGGCGCCCTTCCTGGGTGGATTCTTCTTCGGCGAACAAGGACGGTTTTGGCACAACCGCAACGCCCATGCCAACCTGATGGTGTCATTGCTCTTGTTCGAGGATTTCCACGTTCCGTCCCCCTCGGGCAAGAAGATGGAATTCATCCCTCCGGCTTTTCAGAATGACTTGGCGCTGGGCTACCAGATCGTCAAGGCTCAACTTGATGAGGCGCACAGGATCAACGCGCTATTGCGCGTTGGCCTGGCCAAACTGGCCCAAGCGCGCAGCCGTGCCGAGGTATACAAGGCGGTCGGCGATTCCCTGACCGAAGTCATCGACTTCGATGGCTTCGCCGTCCTGCGGCAGATCGAGGAAACCATGGTGTGCACCGCCTCCTCGGCAAAGCAGCTTATTGGAGCCACCTGGCGCGACAAGGATCACGGCGTACCCTACGTGACACAGAAACCAACCTTGCTCGGAGATGCCCATAAAGCTCGTTTTTGGAGTGATAACTCGCAATTTTTTCAGGTGCTTCATCCCGGGTCGGCTATCCACCTGGGTTTCCACGCAGAGAACACGCCAGTACACATTATCCTGACGCATCATGCGATCAATGGTTTTGATTTGGCCGATCGCGACATTCTGTACATCATGACCCCATATATCCGTCAGGCATTCGAAAATGTCGCGCATCTGCGGCAAATGGAAAAGTTGGCCACCACCGACAGCCTGACCGGCATCAGCAACCGAGGCCATTTCCTGGAACTGGCGGTACAGGAATTGGCCCGGTCGAAACGCTTCGGTCGCCCCACCGGCATATTAATGATCGATGCCGATCACTTTAAGGATATCAACGATAGATACGGCCACGATGCCGGCGACGCCGCACTACAACAGTTGGCGACCACGGTCCGGCGCGAACTACGGGAAGCCGATATTTTTGGACGCTTGGGGGGAGAGGAATTCGCCGTGCTGGTCGTCGAAGCCGATAGAGCAAAGGCCACACAGGTGGGCGAACGGATCCGCACCGCGATCGAGTCCACACCCATCGTTCAGCACGGCTACTGTTTCGGGATAACGGTCAGCATTGGCGTCGCTGTAAGCCCAACATCGACCGCTGGGATAGAGACCCTCCTGACAGAGGCTGATCAGACCTTGTACGCCGCCAAAAGAGCCGGACGCAATCGAGTCCTGAGTACCAGCGATGTACCCGATACCGTGGACTGGTCTATCTGAATCGCAGGGTCAAGGTTTGCTTTTTGCGAACCTGCTCCCATAGCAGCAACTTCCCAAATCAGGTTGACGGCTTTCGAGATCGGAAAACAAGCAAACGGATCACCCATGCTGGCTCAACACGTTTTCCGCCACCACCACATTGGCCCGCAGATGCGCCGGATTCAGCGTGCCGACCACTACGCTGCTCACGCCAGGCTTGGCGAAAATCAGCTCCATCGATGTCCGCACCGGATCGATGCCCGCCGTCCGATCCAAGTGGCCGCTGTGCAGGCCTTTCTTGATCAACACACCCTTGCCGGCGGCGCGGGCAGCCTGGATGACCGGCCATTCCTCGCGCTCGGATAGATTGTAGGTGACCATCACCACATCGCAGCATTCCAGCGCCCGCAGCCCACCGGCCACGGTCTTGGTCGACATGCCAACCGACCGCACCCAGCCTGCTCGTTGCAAGTCCAGCAAGACCGGCAACACCCCTTCCCGCTCCAGGATATGCAGATCGTCGCCGCTGGAATGAATCAACACCGCATCCAGCGCGTCCACGCCCAACCGTCGCAGGCTGCGCTCGACGCTGGCGCGGGTCGCGGCGGCGGAAAAGTCGAAGCGCGATTCCCCGTCCTGGAATTCCTCGCCGACCTTGGTAACGATCACCCAGTCCCGCCGACACCGCCGCAGCAAGCGACCTAACCGCTCCTCACTTTCACCATAGGCGGGGGCGGTATCCAGCAGATTCATTCCCAGATCCCAGGCCAATTCCAACAACGTCAACGCTTCCCGATCCGACGGCAGCTCGAACGGTCGGGGATACTTGACTCCTCGATTGCGTCCGAACTTCACCGTCCCCAAACCCAGCGGACTGACCCGCAACTCGGTCGATCCCAGCGATCTCAGCTCCATTCCAGATCGTCCCGATCCCAGGGATAAACGGCGATCTCCGGTCGCGGCCAACCCATCAGCGCCCGCAAATCGGTCGACCGGGGCCGCACACCGTGCGACCGCAGCACTTCCTCGATCTGTTCGGCCAGCAGCGGCGCCAAGGCCAGTTTGGTCGGCCAGGCGGCGATCACTCGCCCATCGCGGAACACGCCGGGTCCGGCTGGTCGGCCGCCGCCGGGTTGCTGGGCCTCGGCGCGCTGGATGGTGAAGGTCGCGAATTCCACCGGATTCCAGTCCACCCATGGCAGCAGCGCGCTCAGTTCCCGCCGCGCCGCGCGGATCTGCTCGTGACGGTCGCGCTTGATCCCCTCTTCCGCCAGCCCACCGCCCAGGTACCAGATGAGCCGACCGTCGGCATCGAAATGGCTGGTCACGGTCAGCTGCGGCAGGTCGCTAGCACCCAAACAGTGCGCGTACAGCGGTCCGGGCAGATTGATGCCGCGCGCCAGCACCATGTGCAGCGGGCGTAGCTGCTGTGCTACCCACGGCAGTCCAATGTTACCCGCGCCAGCGGTGAACACGGTGATCGCCGGGCGGAGTACTTGTTGCGGGTGCCCAACACAGTGCAGGGTCATCGTGCCGTCCGCTTTCAGCGTCACCGGCCCCTGGCTGCGCGCGATGACGTCACGATAACGCTCGGCGAACGTGGTCAGGACCGAAGCCACGTCCAGAACCGGCTCGTCCAATCGATACAACGTGCCATGGAACGCCGGGTGGCGCAACGCCACCGGCACGGCGTGGGCACCCTCGGCATCCGCCGCCACTTTATCCATACGGCTACGCATCAGCTTGCTGGCGAAAAACGCCGCCAGTCGCGAAATGGGGGCGCCGGTCGCCCACAGATACTGGTGTTCGGCCAGCAGTCGCGCGCCGCGCAGGTCGATCGCATCCTCACCCCTCAGGCAGCGCCGCCATAGCTCCGGCATCCCGGCAACGGCTTCGGCGGACCGGCTGACTTGCCCGTGCAGGCTGTACTTGGCGCCGCCGTGAACGATACCCTGGGCGCAAATGGTCTGACCGGCGCCCAGCCGCTCGCTTTCGATCAGCAGCGCGCTGTAACCCCGCTCGCGTAGCCGGGCCAGCAGCCACAGCCCGGCGATGCCACCGCCGACGATGGCGGCATCCACGTTCAGGATGCGTTGGATGGTGCTCACGGTCGCTTGAGAATGCGGGCAATGGTGCTGGTGGTGGAGCAGCCCTCGATATAATCCATCACCACCACCTGACCGCCGTTGTCCCAAACGCAGCGGTTACCGGGAATTTTCGCCGGATCGTTATCGCCGCCCTTGATCAGATAATCGGGCTTGACCGCGCAGATCAACCGCTCCGGCGTGTCCTCGTGGAACGGCACCACCCAATCCACCGCCGCCAGCCCGGCCAGAACCCTCATCCGCTGTCCCAGTGGATTGACTGGCCGATCGGCACCCTTGAGACGGCGCACGGACGCATCGTCGTTCACCGCTACGATCAACCGGTTGCCAAGTCGCTTGGCCTGTTCCAGATAGGTCACGTGCCCGGCGTGCAGGATGTCGAAGCAACCGTTGGTCATGACGATGGTCTCACCGTGCGCCTTGGCGTCGGCCACCGCCGACAGCAGTTGTTCCTCGTCCAGCACTCCGCGCGGCGGTTCGTCGTGTTGGTACAGCGCCCGGCGCAGCTCGGAAACGGTGACACTGGCCGTACCCAGCTTGCCCACCACGATGCCCGCCGCCAGATTGGCCAGCACCGTCGCCGCCGGCAGCGCCAGCCCGGCCGCCAATCCGACGGCAAGGGTGGCGATTACGGTGTCACCGGCACCGGTGACGTCGTAGACCTCACGGGCGCGTGCCGCCAGATGCAGCGGTTCGACATCGTCCCGCAACAGGGTCATGCCCTGCTCGCCGCGAGTGATCAGCAGCGCTTCCAATTCCAGATTCCGGCGCAACGTCTCGCCCTTGTCGACCAATTCCGCCTCGTCGCGACAGGGGCCGACGACTGTTTCGAATTCACTCAGGTTGGGCGTCAACAGGGTCGCGCCCCGATAGCGGTCGAGCTGGCGGCCCTTGGGGTCGACCAGCACCGGCTTGCCGACGGCGTTGGCCTGTTCGATACAGCGTTCGACCGAACACAGAGCACCCTTTTGATAGTCGGACAGCACCGCCACGTCGGTTTCCGGCAACCAGGCAGCGAAGCGTTCCTCCAGCGCACTCGGTTCGAAACCAGGGAAGCCGTCCTCGAAATCCAGCCGCAGCAACTGCTGGTTGCGGCTCAATACCCGCAGTTTGGTGATCGTCGCCTGGCCGGGCTGCCGGATCAATTCACAATCGGCGCCCAGTCGCCGCAACTTGGTTTCCAACACCGTCGCGGCCTCGTCTGCACCGGTCACGCCGAGCACCCGGACCCGCCCGCCGAGGGTAGCGATGTTGACCGCCACATTGGCCGCGCCACCCGGACGTTCCTCGACCTCCTCGACCTTGACCACCGGCACGGGCGCCTCCGGCGAGACCCGCGAACAGGGGCCGTACCAGTAGCGGTCCAGCATCACATCGCCGGCGATCAGCACTCGGGCCTGTTCGAAATGGGGAATTTGCGATTTCATGGGTTGATTGGGGAATGTTGCGCGATGGTGCATGATAGCATGGTCCAGAATGGAGCTTGATCTGGTTCCCGCACGCACCTGGCTTGCCCTCGACCTATCTTACATTCCAAACGATGAACAGCAAGGATCTCTATTTGCGGCTGTTGCGCTACGTCCGGCCCTACCGCCGCATGTTCGCGCTCTCGATCCTGGGCACGACGGCGGCGGCGGCCACCGAGCCGCTGATTCCCGCGCTGATCCAGCCGCTGCTGGATGGCAGCTTCGTCGCCAAGGACCCGCATTCCATCCGGCTGATGCCGCTGTTGATGGTGGCGGTCTTCATCGTCCGTGGTATCACCAGTTTCATCGGCACGCTGGCGATGAGCTGGATCGCGCACCAAGTGGTGACGGACTTGCGCGATGCCTTGTTCGCCCGCCTGCTGTCGCTGCCGACCCGCTATTTCGACGATCATTCCGCCGGCAGCCTGCTGTCGCGCCTGACCTACGACGTCAGCCAGGTGATGACCGCCACCACCCAGGCACTGGTCGCCCTGGTCAAGGACGGGCTATCGGTGATCGGCCTGTTGGGCTGGATGTTGTACCTGAACTGGAAACTGTCGCTGCTGGTCCTGCTGATCACCCCCGGCATCACCATTATCATGCGCCTGGTCAGCCATCGGCTGCGGCGGCTCAGTCGCGAGTTGCAGGAGCTGATGGGCGGCCTCACCCACGTCATCGACGAGGTGCTGCAAGGCCATAAAGTGATCAAGATCTTCGGTGGCCAGGACTACGAACGGCAACGCTTTCACCGGGTCAACAACCGAGTTCGTCAGTTCAATCTGAAGCTGGCCGCCGCGTCCGAAGCCAGCGGGCCGCTGGTGCAACTACTGGCGATCATCGCCCTGGGCGCGGTGATCTATTTCGCCTCGCTGCAATCGGCCGCCGATCAGATCACCGTCGGCGGTTTCGTCTCCCTGTTCGGGGCCATGGCCATGCTGCTGACCCCGATCAAGCGACTGACCAAGGTCAACGAACAATTGCAGCGCGGGTTGGCGGCGGCGGAAACCATCTTCGCCCTGCTGGACGAGCCACCGGAACCGGATCGAGGCATCCGCGCCATCGGTCGCGCCCGTGGCGAAGTCCGCTTTCATGCGGTCAGCCACCGCTACCGGGACGACGGCGGCGAGGTGCTCCACCAGCTCGAACTGGACGTGCGCCCCGGCGAAACCATCGCCTTGGTCGGCCCCTCCGGCGGCGGTAAAACCACCCTGATGAGTCTGCTACCGCGCTTTTACGAACCGGAGTCCGGCGATATCCTGCTGGATGGCGTGCCAATCCGCGAGCTGCGACTGGCCGAGCTACGCGCCAACATCGCCTACGTCAGTCAGGATATCGTGCTGTTCAACGATACCGTCGCCGCCAATATCGCCTACGGCGCTGGCTTCCAGGTCGGCGAGGACGACATCCTCAAGGCCGCCGAAAGCGCTCACGCCATGGAATTCATCCGCGAATTGCCTCAAGGCTTGCATACCCTGATCGGCGAAAACGGCGCACGACTGTCGGGCGGTCAGCGCCAGCGTTTGGCCATCGCCCGCGCCTTGCTCAAGAACGCGCCGATCCTGATCCTGGACGAAGCCACTTCGGCGCTGGATACCCAGTCCGAACGCAAGGTCCAGCAGGCCTTGGATGCCCTGCGCCAGGGTCGCACCGCCTTCATCATCGCCCACCGCCTGTCCACCATCGAGAGCGCCGACCGCATCGTGGTACTCGACTGCGGTCACATCGTCGAGAGCGGCACCCATGATGAACTATTGGCCTGTGGTGGCTTGTACGCCAGCCTGTATCAGATACAAACCCACAGTTAGTCAACAACAAAGTTGCGAATTACATAATTGTATTGTCTAATAAGCAACACTCCTGTTCCATGCGAGCCCAAGATAGCGGTTTGGGCTCGGAGAACTTCCTCTAATGCACGGCAATATCGATTCATCAAAAAAGCTGGCGCCGATGGTGCGTCGGGCTTTCCGACAAGGACTTGAAGCCGCCAGTCAAGGCGAAGATCAGAACCCCTATGTCCCGGACAGCTATCTGTATCATGCTTGGATAGCGGGATGGGCGGCATTGGCTCGCGGCTGGGATAACGCCGAGGATCTGCGGCTTTCCTGAAACGCCTTTCTTCCCCTCGCGGCAGCGTACGCCCAGGTTTCGCTGCTTGCGGCCAATGCCAGTACCGATGCCGCCGGCCCTTGAGCTTGGCCGGGGTACTTCGAAGCGGGCTTACACACCCCCAACACTGGACAACCCTTCAGCGCCCTGGCCGCCCGGTGAACCCGAACGAAGACATCGTCATTCCCTTCTCGCAGTGGAGGGTAGCTGTGGCCACCGATGCCTCCGCCATCGCGCTTCCGGTCGATCCGGACCGAACCAAGGCGGCGCGTCCAGCCGGCGGAATGCTAAACTTGCTCCACCCCTATCCATATCGATCGATGACCTTGAGTATTCATCCATGAACAAACCGTTACTGCTACTGCTGGCGAGCAGCCTGCTGAGCGTCGCCCCGGCTTGGGCCGACGGCGACTGGGACCGGGCCAGAACCGCGCACGAACGCGGCGACTACGCCGCCGAGGTGGCACTCGTCCGCCCCCTGGCGGAAAAAGGTTTCGCCTTCGCCCAGTTCAACCTGGGCGTGTTGTACGACAACGGCCAAGGCCTGCCGCAAGACGACGCGCAAGCGATAGCCTGGTATCGGAAAGCGGCCGAACAGGGATTGCCGCAGGCGCAGGTCAACCTGGGCATCATGTACGAGCAGGGTGAGGGCGTGCCGGCGGACAACGTGGAGGCATACTTCTGGTACACGCTGGCTGACTCCCAGGGCGACGGTCAGGCACCGCAAGCCAAGCGGGACATCGCCGAAAAGATGAGCGCGGCCCAGATCGAGGAAGCCGAGCGGCGGGCCAAGGAATTCAAGGCCAGCCATTCCTTCACCGTCCCGCCCACCCCCGAAATCGTCCCGGAAACCAGGCACGGCAACGGCTGAGTCTCGGCTGACCCGCGACTCCACTTACGAGGCGGGATATACGGTCAGTTGTTGGCCGGCTTTCAGAGTGCCGCCGGCGCTCAGGCTGTTCCATTGCGCCAGTTGCTGGGAAGGAACGCCGTGCCGCTTGGCGATCTTTTCCAGAGTATCTCCCCGCTTGACCGTGTACTTACTGGGTCCCACAAGGCGTGCGCCCGGCACGTTCGCAACCAGATTCCGGGCCTGCTCCCAGGGCAACAGGAGGGTATAGGCGCGGGCCGGCGGCTCGATCTCCGTCTTGAAACCCGGATTGAAGCGTAAGAACTCATCGATGGGAAGAGCGGTAAAGGCCAGGCTGTCGAAAACCTTGACGTCCGGCGGCGTCGCGACCCTGAACAAATAGGCTCGATTGTCGATGGGCGGGAGTCGTACGCCATAAGTTTGGGGATCGGCGACCATCTGGGCCAGCGCCAGTATCTTCGGCACATAATCCTGCGTTTCCTTGGGCAGTTGCAAATCCCAGTAGAGCGATTGCGGCCGTGGGTCGGAAACGGTGGCCACCTCGGGATCTCCGGCGGCGGACTGGGCTTCCGCGCCTGGCCGGACCGCATTACTGGCCTTGATGGCCTCCTGGACGGTGCCGGGGCCGGCATTGTAAGCCGCCAGCGCCAGCAACCAGTCACCGGCGAACATTTTGTTCAAATCGCGCAGATAGCCCAGCGCGGCATCGGTTGAGGCGTGAATGTCGAATCGACCGTCGTAGCCGTCGGCGATCAGCAGACCGCGCTCCTCTCCGGTGGCCGGAATGATTTGCCAGAGACCGGCGGCTTCCTTCGGGGAGACGGCGGTCGGCTCGAAAGCGCTCTCCACCATGGGCACGAACATCAGATCCATCGGCAGATCGCGCTGGTGGATTTGCTCCACCAAATAATGGAGGAAGGGCTTGGCACGCCGCGAAAACAGATACAGGTAAGCGGGATCACGCTTGAACGCCTCGATTTGTGCGGCGACTCGGGGATGTTGCACGTCGGCCAACCGCAACTCGCCACGCACCCGATTCCAGAGATCTTTCCCGCCGGCGGCAGCGGCCGATCTAGACAAACTCTTGCCCGTTTTACGGTTGGCCAAACGCGAATTCCGCTTGGCCGTGCTGGTTGCGACCCGCGTGGTTTCAACGACCGCTGCCTCGGGTTTCTTGGGGGGATTGCGCGCCACCACATCGGCGGCTTTTCCCGACCGTACCGGCACGACCACCCGAACCCTGGACCCGGCGCTCTTTTCAGCCGTTCCGACGCTCCGGTCTTTTCCCTGGATGACGACATCCTGAGATGCGACGACGGGTTGGCGGTCGGCAGTGGCGATTCCGGCACTCTGGCTTCTTCCCTGGATGACGGCATCCCCAGACTGAGCGACCGGTTGGCGGACAGTGACCGCATCGCGCCGGTATTCCGACGGATCGCGGGTTTGCCAGTAGTCCACATAAGGCGCGGGAACCGTCGCCGCTTGCTCGGCGGCCGGCGCTTCCGTCAAACCGCTCAGCGGTTGCCAAGCGGCACAGGCACTAAGGCCCAAGGCGATGAAGAGTGTCGCAAAAATTTCGGAGATGGGTTTCGGCATTCTTCGTTATTCTCGGCTTTGGGTCGAAAGTGTGAAAAAGGCGCGCCTCAAACCGCGCCGACGGCAACCGCCCGCTGGGGGTCGCGAATCCATTCGCTCCAGGAACCGGCGTACAACCGCGAGCCACCCAAACCGGCGGCTTCCATCGCCAGCAGGTTGTGACAGGCGGTCACCCCGGAGCCGCAGGCGTGGATCACGGTTGCCGGCGCCCGGTCGTTCAGCGCCGCCGCAAATCGCTCCCGCAGTGCGGCAACGGGCAGAAAATGCCCCTCTGGCGTCAGATTGCCGTCCGTCGGCAGGTTCAACGCGCCCGGAATGTGGCCGGCGACCGGATCGATCGGCTCCATTTCTCCCCGGTAGCGCGCCGCCGCCCGGGCGTCCAGCAATACCTCCGTCGCCGACAGGGTCAACACCTGCTCCGTGCTCATCCACAAGCGGTCGTCCGGCCGGGGCACGAAGGCGGTCGGCCGTGCGGCGGGTATCTTGACGGTCAGCGGCAAGCCCGCCCGCCGCCAAGCCGGCAGGCCGCCATCCAGCACCGCGCAGGCGGTATGGCCCAGCCAGCGCAGCAGCCACCACAACCGCGCCGCCGCCAGCATGCCACCCATGTCGTCGTAAGCCACGACTTGCGTGTCGTGATCAATGCCCCACGCACCCAGCTTTTGCGCCAAACGCTCCGGATCGGGCAGTGGATGCCGCCCCGTGGTCGGCGTGATGGGATCGGACAGATCTTCGTCCAGATGAGCGTAATGGGCGCCGGGAAGGTGGCTGTCGCGGTAGACCCGGCGGCCGGCCTCGGGTTCGGCCAGACTGAAGCGGCAATCCATCACGACCCAGTTCGGGTCGTTGCGGTGAGCGTGCAGCGTGCTGGCATCAATGAGAGTGGTATGGCTCATGGTTTTCGAAGCGCCGGTTGTCGGATCTTGGGAGATGGAGGCTAACGCAATCGCCGAATTCTAAGGTGCCATCGCCAACCATTCCAGTCGGGTTTGACCGTGCTCGCCAACGCGCAGCACCTCCAATAGCTCCGGCAACAACCGATTCAGCGTTTCATCGAACCGCCACGGCGGGTTGACGACGATCATCCCGCAGCCGTGCATCCCCAACGCCGCATCGTAGGGATACAAGCCCAGTTCCGCGCACAGGATCGCGGGAATGCCCAACTCCCGCAGCATCCGCTGAAACCGCAGGCTGGGCGCGCGATCGAGGATCGGGTACCAAATCGCGATCATGCCGCCGGCCCAGCGCCGATGAATGACCCGGATCGCTTCGACCAGCCGCTCAAATTCGTCTTTCCGTTCGAAGGCCGGATCGATCAACACCAGACCGCGCCGCTCCGGGGGCGGCAGAAACGCCTTGAGACCGACGTAACCGTCCATGCGGTGAACCGCGACTTGCCGGTCGCCGGCAAATTCCGCCTTGAGCGGCGGATACTCGGCGGGATGCAGTTCGGTCAGAATCAGCCGGTCGCCCGGTCGCAGCAGGGCGCGGGCGATGCGCGGCGAGCCGGGGTACCAGCGCAGTACCCCGTCCGGGTTCAAGGCCCGGACCTCAGCCAGATACTCGGCCAGTTCCAGACCCAGCCCCGGCCGATGCCACAGCCGGCCGATACCGGCCGCGTGTTCCCGGTTCTTGCGGGCCACCGCCGAATCCAGATCGTAGCGACCGGCACCGGCATGGGTGTCGAGCAGGCAAAACGGCTTGTCCTTGCGTCGCAGCGCGCCGACCAGTTGCATCAGCAAAACATGCTTGAACACATCGGCAAAATTGCCGGCGTGAAAGCCGTGCCGATAGCTCAGCATCGCGGATCAGTGCGGCAACCCGGACACCGGCCGGTCAGTCGGCATACTGTCGAAGGCGCACCGGGCGCCGCCGCGCCCCCCACAACCCGGGCTGCGCTTCGAAGATCCCGGCGCAGGGCGTACCGCAGGTATTGCAGTGACCGTCGGCGGTCAGATTCCAGACTCCGAGGGTGTACCAGTCGCGGCCGATCAGTTTTTGGCCGCACTGGTGGCAGTAGGTACTGTCGCCCTTCTCGTCGTGCACGTTGCCGGTGTAGGCGTAGCGGATGCCGTTCTTCATGGCGATCCGCCGGGCCCGGCTCAAGGTCGAGGGTGGGGTCGGCGAATGATTCAGCATCTTCCAGTCCGGGTGGAAAGCGGTGAAATGGATCGGCACGTCCGGCCCCAGGTTTTCCATCACCCACTGCGTCAGCGCCTCCAGTTCCGCATCCGAGTCGTTCTCGCCGGGAATCAGCAAGGTGGTGATCTCGAACCAAACGTTGGTTTCCCGCTTCAGATACACCAGGGTATCCAGCACCGGCTGTAGATGACCGCCGCAGATCTTCCAATAGAAGTCCTCGGTAAACGCCTTGAGATCGACGTTGGCGGCGTCCATGTATTTGAAGAAATCCCGGCGCGGTTCGTCGCAGATGTAGCCGGCGGTGACCGCCACCGACTTGATGCCGTATTCCCGGCAGGCGGTCGCCACATCGATGGCGTACTCCATGAAAATCACGGGATCGTTGTAGGTGTACGCCATGCTGCGGCAACCCAGTTCATGGGCGACCCGAGCCAGTTTCAGCGGCGACGCTTCATCGGCCAGGGTATCCATCTCGCGCGACTTGCTCATGTCCCAGTTCTGGCAGAACTTGCAGGCCAGGTTGCAACCGGCGGTACCGAACGACAGCACCGGCGTACCCGGCAGGAAGTGATTGAGCGGTTTCTTCTCGATCGGGTCGATGCAGAAACCGCTGGAGCGGCCGTAACTGGTCAGCACGATCCGTCCGTCGTGGCAACCACGCACGAAGCACAAGCCCTGCTGGCTCTCATGCAGCTTGCAGAAACGTGGGCAGACATCGCATTGCACGCGGCCGTCGTCGAGGACGTGCCAGTACTGGGTAGGAAAAAACTCGTTGGTGGCGGTGATGCTCATGATGGCCTCCTTCGCAAAGGCTCTCGTCGTTATCGGGTCGGCGTTGTCGCCGATGACCATAAAACCATTATTGAATTTTACCATTTTGCGACTAATTCCAGGTTCTATACTCTAAATATGCCGATGTTGGCAAACTCATCGGGAGGGCGTCGTCATGCAAACCGTGCGTACCCCCGCCGTGGCGGGGTTGTTCTATCCGGCGGATGCCGCGGAGTTACAGACCCAGGTTCGGGGATTTCTGGATCAGGTCGAACCACCGGCCGAGCCGCCACCGAAAGCGATCATCGTTCCGCACGCCGGTTATATCTATTCCGGCCCGATCGCGGCCTCGGCCTACGCCCGCCTGCGGGCGGCGCGCGATCTGATCCACCGGGTCGTGTTGCTGGGACCCAGCCATCGGGTCGGTTTCCGGGGCATTGCGGTGAGCGGCATGGAGGCGTTCGCCACGCCGCTCGGCCGAATCGCCGTCGATCGGGAAGCGGTCGAACAGTTGGAGCAACTGCCCGATGTCGGCTGCCTGGAGCAGGCCCACGCGCAGGAGCACAGTCTGGAGGTGCATCTACCCTTCCTGCAAGAAGTGTTGGGTCATTTCAAGCTGGTGCCGCTGGTGGTCGGCGAGGCCCGGCCGACCGAAGTCGGCGCGGTGCTGGAAGCGCTGTGGGGTGGACCGGAAACCCTGATCGTCATCAGCTCCGACCTCAGCCACTATCACGATTACGCCACCGCCCGTCTGTTGGACGACACTACCTCCAAGGCCATCGAAGCGCTGCGCTTCGAGGACATCGGCTACGAACAAGCCTGCGGACGCAATCCAGTCAACGGTCTGTTGTGGGTGGCCCGGCGCAAGGGTCTGCACGGCGAAACCATCGATTTGCGCAATTCCGGCGACACCGCCGGCTCGCGTGATCAGGTGGTGGGATACGGCGCCTATGTCTTCCATTGAAACGCTGTCGAAGCCGGACCGCGCCGCCTTGCTCGACGTGGCGCGGGCCTCGATCCGGCACGGCTTGCGACACGGTCAGGCGCTGGAAGTCGATCCGGCCGACTACCCGCAAACCCTGCGCCCACCACGGGCGACCTTCGTGACCCTGGAAATCGGCGATCAGTTGCGCGGCTGCATCGGCGCGCTGGTGGCCCGTCAGCCGCTGGTGCAAGACGTCGCCGCGCACGCCTTCGCCGCCGCCTTCGAAGACCCTCGCTTCCCGGAACTGCGGGAGAACGAATTCCCGAAGCTGGATATCCACATTTCGGTGCTGTCGCCACCGGAACCCTTGTCATTCAGTTCCGAGGACGAGTTGCTAGCGCAACTGCGGCCGGGCGTGGACGGTCTGATCATCCAATTCCGCCACTACCGCGCCACTTTCCTGCCGGCGGTGTGGGAACAGCTACCCGACCCCTACGTATTCCTGGCCCAGCTCAAGCAAAAAGCCGGCCTGCCGCTGGATTTCTGGTCGCCGGAATTGAGCGCCGAGCGTTACACCGCCGAGTATTTCGGCGATGCCGATGTAACCGACTCCCCAGCCTGAACCCGGCGCAGCCGACGCAGATCGGCCGGCGTGTCCACGTCCCAGCCCGGCGACAATTCGGCCCAGTCCGCTCCCGACCGATGCAGCCGGCGGCGGGTCGCCGCCAGCACGGCCGATGTACCCCAGGCGATGCCGCGAAACAGCGCCGGTCGAGGCTGGCGCAGGCCGACCAGCAGATAACCGCCGTCCCGCGCCGGTCCCAGCACCGCATCCCGCCCAGCGGCCAGCCGAGTGAAGGCCGCGCGCAACTCCGCCGCGCCCAGCGACACGCAATCGCCGCCGATCAACACCGCGAATCGATGGGCGGCCAGCGTCCGATTCAGCGCCTGGTTCATGCGTCGGCCCAGATCGCCGCCGCATTGCCGGCGCAGCCGCACGCCGTACTCCCGCCGGCAGGCGGTGAAAAATCCATATCGCCCATCCGGTGCGCACCACAATTCGACCGGGCACAGCCGAGCCTCACGGGCAATGGCTAGAGTCCGGCGTAGCAGCTTCTTATAGAGCGCCGCCGCGCCACGGGTTCCCAAGCGCCCGGCCAGCCGGGTCTTGACTCGTCCGGGAACCGGCGCCTTGGCGAAAATCAGCAAGCGGGCGGTGGGAAACTCGTAGTCGTGGGGCAAGTTCATCGGTAATAAATCCGGGCCAACCGTGCCGGATCGGCGCCGAGAAAGTAGGCCAGTCGCAATCGCCACATCAGCAAAATGGTGCGCGAGATACCATCGCGCTCCCAACGCCGGCTGGAGGTCTGGAGTCGCTGTCGCAGGCAAACTGGCCGGCCGTGTGGTTTCAATCGCCGGCACAGGGTGATGTCCTCCATCAGGGCAATGGACGGATAACCGCCGATTTGCTCGAACAGCGCGCGACGCACGAAAATCCCCTGATCGCCGGTGGCGATGCCGGTGAGCCGGGAACGGAGGTTCATCAGCGTTTCCACCGCCCGTAACAAGGGTTGGCGGCCGGACAGGTGCACGTCAAAACGACCCCAGTGCCGGCCTGGGTCGGCCAGGGCGGCGCGGATCAGGCTTGCGGCGTCCGGCGGCGGCAGGCTGTCGGCGTGCAGGAACCACAAGATCTCGCCGCTGGCCTGCCGTGCGCCAGCGTTCATCTGCGCGGCCCGGCCTCGGGGACTGCTCACCAGCCGGTCCGCCAGCGGTTCGGCCAATGCCAGGGTCCGGTCCCGGCTGCCACCATCCGCCACGATCAGTTCGCAACCTTGTTCGCGCAAGGGCTGCAAGGCCCGCAGGCAGACGGCGACTTGGGCTTCCTCGTTCAGAACGGGCAAAACGATGGCAATGTAAGGCATGATTTTTCGAATTCGAGGTCTAGCCAATATCGATTGAAGTTTGTATGATTCGCAACCTACTTTAGTTTTGGGGCGGTAGCTCAGCTGGGAGAGCGTCGCGTTCGCAATGCGAAGGTCGAGGGTTCGATCCCCTTCCGCTCCACCAATTCGATTCAAGCGGCCTAGTGCCGCTTTTTTTTGTTTTTCACCACCCCGCGCGCGACCAGAGCTCATGATTTACGGATTTACCTTGCGCAACCACCGCCTCGAACAACTCAACCTCGAAGCGGATTCGACCACTCTGAACCAGGCCATCTGGATCGACCTGCTCAAGCCCGACGACGAGGAGCGGGAACAGGTCGAATCCATGTACCGGCAAAACCTGCCCGAGCCGGAAGATGTGGAGGAAATCGAGGCCAGCGCCCGCTTTTTCGAGGACGCCGACGGCCTGCACCTGCATTCGTATTTTCTTCACCGCCAGGACAAGCGCATCAGCAACTCCACGGTCGCTTTCACCCTCAAGGATCAGCGGCTGTTCACCCTGCACGATCATGAATTGCCGGCCATCCGCATGTTTCGGCTGCGCGCCCGCCGCGAGCAGGGGCTGGCGAACGATGCCTTGTCGCTGATGATCACCTTGTTCGAAACCAAGGTGGAAGAACTCGCCGACATTCTGGAAGAAGTACAGACCGCGCTCAACGCCGTGAGCGCCCAAGTGCTGGAAAGCAACGACGCCAGCCTGGAAGACTCCATTGACGAACTGGCTCGCCAGGAAGACATCAACGGCAAGGTCCGCCTGTGTCTGATGGATACCCAGCGGGCCTTGACCTATCTGCTGCGCCGGGCGCGGCTGGGATCGGCCCAAGCCGACGAGGTACGGGAGATCCTGCGCGACATCGAATCGCTGCTGCCACACAACAGTTTCCTGTTCGAGAAGGTCAACTTCCTGATGGATGCCGCGCAGGGTTTCATCAGCATCGAACAAAACAAGATCATCAAGATTTTCTCCATCGCCGCCGTGGTGTTTCTGCCGCCGACCATGATTGCTAGCATCTACGGCATGAATTTCCAGATCATGCCGGAACTCGGCTGGGAGTGGGGTTATCCCTTGGCGATCGGTCTGATGATCCTGTCGGGGATCGCGCCCTACTGGTACTTCAAATACCGGGGCTGGCTGTAGTCTTCACAGCAGGCCCATCATCACCAAGGCCACGAACACCCCGAACAGGGCAAAGTGGCTGATGCCTTCGATGGCATTGGTCTCGCCATCGTGCGAGTTGTTCATCACCGTCAGCAGGGTCAGCAGCAACAGCCCCGCCTGCATCGGCGTCAGCGCCATGACGATGCGCTCGCCGGTGAACAGGGCGATGCCTTCGATCACCGGCAGGGTCAGCAGCACGGTCGCCAGCGATGCCCCCAGGGCGATGTTGACCGTGGTCTGCATCCGATCGTGCCGCGCGGCGTTGAGCGCGGTGAGAATCTCCGGGCTGGCGGAAATCAGCGCCACCAGCACTGCCGGCAGGGTCTTGGGCAGGCTGCTGCCGGCCAATCCAGCATCCAGCAGCACCGACAGCACCTCCGACAGCAGCCCCACCAGCACGATGGCGCCGATCATCACGGCGATATGCTGCATGTTCGGACTGTGGGCCACATCGTGGGCTTCTTCCTCCAGTCCTCCCGCATGCTCGAAGAATTGGCGATGCTCGACCGTCTGCAAGCGCAGAAACGCCAGGTACATGATCGCCATGATTCCCACCGAGAACAGGGAGTACAGCCGCCAGTGGCTGTCCGGCACGAAGTCCGGGATGAACATGCCGATGCCGATGGCCACCAGCAGCATGGCGACGAAGGCGTTGGCGGAATCCAGATTATATTGCGGCGTGCCGTGCTTGAGGCCGCCGATGATCGCGGCCAATCCGAGAATGCCGTTGATGTCGAGCATGACCGCCGCGAACACGGTGTCGCGCGCCAGGGTCGGATTGGGCGAGCCTTGCAGCAGGACCACCAAAATCACCACTTCGACCGACACCGCCGCGATGGTCAGGATCAAGGTGCCGTAGGGTTCCCCCAGCCGCGCCGCCAGCACTTCGGCGTGGTGGCTGATGCGGAAGGCGACGCCGATGATGGCCACCAGAATCACCAGCAGCAGGCCCCATAGCAGAATGCCGCCGTGTTCGACCGCTGCATGTTCCAGGGCGAAACCCAGCCCCAGCACAACCAGGGCGACGGCGATGGGAAGTTCAGCCTTGAGGTATTTTTGCATTTCGGACAATCGCTCAATCGTCGTAAGGGAGACGGATTTCTAATGGCGTTTCGTGAGAATGATTTTACCTGCTTTTCTTGAAATTACCGCGTGCTCATGGAATCACGGCTATTCAAATGGTTAGTGTTTCTGGCGGCGATTTGACCGACCCATGGCAGCTCCTCATGCGCGCAGTATTTCGCTTGCTTCGCGGGGGCGACCGTCGCTACCGGCAGAAAAGCCTGAGCTGTTGGGTATCGACTCGCATCCCATCGCACGCTGTCACTCGGGCGTTGCGCGAAAGGCACCCCGCTCGTAGAATCGCTTACCTGTTGACGTAAATTTGATTCGTTACTTTGCTGCATATCATGCTTGTTAAGCAAATTATGCAGAATCATATAATTGTAGGTTATCCCTCACGACTATAGCTATGCCATCCAGCCAAAAAAATTCGAATTGCTGTTGGAAGTCAATACGGCCGTCGCTCGACTGTTTGGATATTTTCAGTGCACAAAAACGAAATCTATATCCTCAGTCGCATGTTTGGGTCTGACCTAAAGGTCAGCCTCCACTCAACAGGGGAGTGTCAATGGTCGGCTACTGGTAATTGGGTTAAATGTCGGGTCCCGGATGATTAATAGGTTTTTTTTGAAAAAGTTCGGGTTTTAACGCGGTAGTACTCCTTCAGTTTGTCGATCGGGGTGACATGCCCGAGATTTTTCTGAGGAATGTAGTGATTATAGAGATGCCGATACTGTTGCAAGGTCGTTTCCAAGTGGCGAGCGGAGATGAACGTGGTGCTTTTCAAGACCTCGGCGACGCGACCATTGAAGCGTTCGATCATGCCGTTGGTCTGGGGATGCTTGGGTTTGATCAAGCGATGCTCGATGCCGTGTTGGGCACACCTGCGATCGAAGCGATGCTGGCCCGTCGGTTCGCGCTCGCCGGTGGCGCAAAAGCGGTCGGTGAACTCTTTCCCGTTGTCGGTCAGCACGGTGCGAATGACGAACGGTGCCTTGGCACGCAGGCGTTCCAGGAAGCCGGCGGCGGTGGCGGCGGACTTGTCGGGTTGGATCTCGAAATAGACCCAGCGGCTGGCGCGATCGATGGCGGCGATCAGATAGCGATGTTCGGCCTCGTCGGGCATTCGGGGCAGGTACTTCACATCCACATGCACGAAGCCCGGTTCGTAATCCTTGAAGGTCTTGGGCAACGGGGGTTGGTCTTCCGCCTCCGGCAACAGGTCCGCCAGCGGGCCACGCCGTGGCGGCGCAGACAGCGATCCAACGCCGAGCGCGACAGCTCGGGACACACGAACTCGCGAGCCACCACCAGCAAGTCGTCCAGCGGCAGCAACAAGAGCTTGCGCAACTCCACCACCACAAACTCTTGCAGCGGATTCAGGATCGTCGCCAAGCGGCGCGGCGTGTGCGGGCGATCCCGCACCGTGTCCCGTGCTCGCCAGCGACGAATCGTGGTCTCGCTCACTCCGATCTCCACCGCCAGTCCGGCCGCCGGGCGGGCCGAGCGCTGGATATAGGCCCGTTGCTTGGGCGTGGTGGTGGCGTTGGCGTGCAGGCGAATCTCCATCAGGGCCTCCGTAGCGCGAGGATCAGATCGTGTAAGAACCGCCGCGATTCCAGCAAACGGCGGCTCCGTGTGTCAACATAATCTCGTGGGACCTGACACTAGCCCGACCGCAGGGCTGTTCAATGCTTCTCAACTGATGCATTCTACGGATTTTTCAGATCATGGGATGCACTGATGCTCTTGCCGACCTTTCTCGCCGCGATACCCGATCATCGCCGTCCCCAAGGTCGGCGGTATGGCTTGGAGCATGTGTTGTTGTTCAGCATTCTAGCGATCCTGTCGGACGCCACGTCGTACCGCAAGATTCAGCGCTTCATCGCGGCTCGGCTACCGCAGTTGAACGCACTCTGCGGGCTGCACTGGAAACGGGCGCCAGCCCATACCGCGATCCGCTACACTCTGCAGGGGTTAAACCCGGCCGCCGTCGAGGTCGCCTTTCGAGCGCACGCAGCGGTGCTGGCCGGAGGACCGAGCGACGGTTTGACCGGCATCGCGCTAGATGGCAAAACCTTGCGCGGCAGTTTTGATCGGTTCCAGGATCAGAAGGCGCTGCAAGTTCTCAGCGCCCTGACCACGGACCGGACGTTGATCCTGGGGCATGTGCTGATCGGCGCGGCCGACAAGTCCCATGAAATTCCGGCGGCGCGGCAACTCATTCACGAACTCGGTCTCACCGGGCGGCTGTTCACCCTCGACGCGTTGCATTGCCAAAAAAACAGTTGAAACCGTCATGGCGACCGGTAATCACCTCCTGGTACCCGTGAAAGCCAACCAACCCACGCTCTTCCAGCACCTGATCGAGACCTACCTCGCACAGCCACCCCGGGACCGGCACCATACCCATGAGATCGGTCGCCATCACCGGATTGAGCGGCGCCTGACCCGGACGTGGAGCCTACCACCCGGTGTCGGCACCGAGGATTGGCACGCTCATTTTTGCACTTTGGTCGAAATCCAGCGCCACACCGACGTGTTCGATACCCGTCAAAAAAGACTGGGTATCCCGTCAAGAAACAGCCTATTACGTGTCCACCGCAACCTTATCGGCGGCCCACGCCGCCCACGCCGTCCGCGCCCATTGGGGCATCGAGAACCGTCTTCACTATGTCCGGGATGTCACCTTGGGTGAGGATGCCAGCCGCATCCGCCATAACCCCGGGATCTTTGCCTTGCTACGGAGCTTTGCCCTCAACCTGTTGCATTTTAATGGCATCAGTAATATCAGCTTGGGCCTCTACGACAATGCCCTCAACTTCGACCGGCTCCTCGCCTACCAAGGACTCTAGCGTTGAACAGCCTTGAGCCCGACCGCACGCACTGACCGCACTCAAACACAGCACGAACTCGCCGAAAGGAGCATGAAAAACCGACAGAGTTCGTTGTTTGTCGATAGGGTACCATGCGGTTGTATTTCCTTCTGGCTTGTGACACACTTAAATTCTGGCTTGTGACACACTCAAAGTGAGCTTGTTTCCGTGCCAAGAGTAACTGCTTCATTTTAAGGTGTTAAATTTTATTCAGAAACTCAAGGAGAAATTTATGATTTCGAACAGTCAGCTTTCTTCGCGTCTTGCTCGTGCCTCCACCGTGCTGCACAAAAGCACCGTGAAGGCG
>NZ_SPMZ01000038.1 GCF_012939995.1 Candidatus Competibacter phosphatis
CGCCGCCGACCGCCGGGAGGCCGCTCGCGCCGAAGAAGCCCGCCGTCAAGCCCAGGCTCAGGCTCAGGCTCAGGCTCAGGCTCAGGCCAAGGCTGCCCGAGCCAAACCGCCCACCGCCCCGCCCCAAATCGAGCTGGTCGCCAAATCTCGAGCCCCGGCGGCGACTTCGAGCCCGCCAACCCCGCCAGCCAGCAGCGGTACCGTGGTAGCCAGTTTCGCGTTGCAGGACAATGCCTATGTTGTGCGCGACCGCTACCGGAGCCGCAATATCCGAGCGGCGGTCGAACAGACCACGGCCAACGGCCGGCCGCTGTACCTGGTGCGCATCTGGCGTTGAATCCCGTCGATCGCCGCCACGTTTCAGCCCACGCGCGTTTTTGCTAAGATGCAAGTCCCTGAGGCCGTAAGCGACCCTCCCCTCATGACCCATGCGCACGAATGTTCCGGAGCGGGATACCGCAACCCATGAACTGGGCGGATTACCTGATCATCGCCATCATCACCCTTTCCATGCTGGTCGGATTTTGGCGCGGCCTGTTGCGCGAAGTAATCTCGCTGGCCACCTGGATCGCCGCCTTCGCCATCTCCTTCCTGTTCGCCGAACAAGCCGCCACGCATCTTACGCCCTACCTGGATGTACCGTCGCTGCGCGCCGCGGCCGCCTTTGGTGGCCTGTTCCTCATCACGCTGCTGATCGGCGGGCTGATCGGCATCCTCGCGTCCTACCTGGTCCACTATACCGGACTGACCGGCACTGACCGGGTCTTGGGCATGAGCTTCGGTCTGGCGCGAGGCGCGGCCGTCGTCACCGTGCTGGTATTGGCGGCGGGATTGACGCCGCTACCCAAGGATCCCTGGTGGCAACAATCGCTGCTGCTACGTCACTTCCAGGAAACCGCCCTCTGGTTGCGGGATTTCCTGCCGCCGGAGCTGGCCCAGAATTTTCGCTTTCCCGAAATCGTTCCCAAATGACGGCGGTAGCCGTCCAGCACGCGCGGGTGGTGACAGATGTGCGGAATTATCGGTATCGCGGGACGTAGCCCGGTCAACCAAAGCCTGTTCGACGGCCTCACCGTATTGCAGCATCGTGGCCAGGATGCGGCGGGCATCGTCACCTGCGACCTCGGCCGCTTGTTCCTGCGCAAGGACAACGGCCTGATCCGCGATGTGGTCCGCACCCGCCACATGCGCAACCTACCCGGCAATATCGGGATCGGCCATGTCCGCTATCCAACCGCCGGCAGTTCCGATTCCGCCGAGGCACAACCGTTCTACGTCAACTCGCCGTTCGGTATCACCTTGGCCCATAACGGCAACCTGACCAACGCCATCCAGCTCAAGGACGAATTGTTCCGCTCCGACCTGCGCCACATCAACACCAATTCCGACTCGGAAATCCTGCTCAACGTATTCGCCCACGAATTGCAGCAGCGCAGCAAGCTGTCGATCGATGCCGAGGATATCTTCGCGGCGGTGGCGGCGGTGCACCGGCGGGTGCGGGGCGCCTACGCCGCCGTGGCGCTGATCGTCGGCTTCGGCCTGGTGGCCTTCCGCGACCCCTACGGTATCCGGCCGCTGGTGTTCGGCCGGCGCGAGACCGAGGATGGCATGGAGTACATGGTCGCCTCCGAAAGCGTGGCGCTGGACGCGCTGGATTTTCAGCGCATCCGCGACGTGGCGCCGGGCGAGGCGGTGCTGTTCGACCTCGATGGGCGCATGCACGCTCGCCAGTGCGCTGACCACCCAAGCTATTCCCCCTGCATCTTCGAATTCGTCTACCTGGCCCGACCCGACTCGATCATGGATCAGGTCTCGGTGCATAAGGCCCGGCTGCGGATGGGCGAATACTTGGCCGAAAAAATCCTGCGGGTCTGGCCGGATCAAGATATCGACGTAGTGATTCCGATTCCCGACACCAGCCGCACCGCCGCCCTGCAAATGGCTTCGATCCTGGGCATCAAGTATCGGGAAGGCTTCATCAAGAACCGTTACATCGCCCGCACCTTCATCATGCCCGGCCAGAAAATCCGCAAGAAATCGGTGCGGCAGAAGCTGAACGCGATCGACCTGGAATTTCGCGGCAAGAACGTGCTGCTGGTGGACGATTCCATCGTCCGCGGCACCACCTCCGAACAGATTATCTGCATGGCTCGGGAGGCCGGCGCCCGCAAGGTGTATTTCGCCTCAGCGGCGCCGCCGGTGCGCTATCCCAACGTCTATGGCATCGACATGCCGGCCGCTTACGAGCTGATCGCCCATGGTCGTTCCGAAGAAGAAGTAGCGCGCGCCATCGGCGCCGATCATCTGATTTTTCAGGATTTGTCCGACCTGGAAGAAGCAGTGCGGCGCGGCAACCGCGCGCTCAAGGCTTTCGACGCTTCCTGCTTTACCGGCGAGTACGTGACCGGCGACATCGATCGGGCCTATCTGGATTGTCTGGCCCGCGAGCGTTCCGACAGCGTCAAGGCCACCCATGAAGCCGCCGAAAATGCTTTCATCGACCTGCACAACGATGCCTGAGCACGGCGCTCGGTATTTTTGACAGCAGGGCGCTGACCTTCTAAGCTTGCTTTCCAGCGCCGATTTGAATGTTCAGCTTGCGGGCGCTTAACAAATTTCGCTAAAGCGGGTTGAACCTGCCTGGGTCTCCCACCGCGCGGGTTTTTTCATGCCCGCGCGCCGCCGGCGGCGCCAGGACACTCCGCAGCGACTTTGCAACCCCTATTTACCGCGGAGATGTTTGGACATGCCCATCGACGATATTCCCGAACTCGGTTTCGCCAGCCTGGCGGTGCGCGCCGGCCAGCAGCGTACCTTCGAAGGCGAACACGCCGAACCGATTTTCGCCACTTCCAGTTTCGTGTTCGCCAATGCCGCCGAAGCCGCCGCCCGCTTCAGCGGCACGGTCGCGGGCAACATCTACTCCCGCTTCACCAACCCAACCGTGCGCGTGTTCCAGGAGCGGCTGGCAGCGCTGGAAGGCGGCGAAACCTGCATCGCCACCTCGTCGGGGATGGCGGCGATCCTGGCGACCTGCATGGCGCTGCTGAAGAGCGGCGACCACATCGTCTCGGCCAACAGCATTTTCGGCAGTACGATTTCGCTGTTCACCAACTACCTGAGCAAGTTCGGCATCGCCACCAGCTACGTCCCCTTGTCCAATCTCGCCGCCTGGGAAGCCGCGATCCGCCCGGAAACCCGGTTGTTCTACCTGGAAACCCCGTCCAATCCGCTGATGGAGTTGGCCGATATCCGAGCGCTGGCCGATCTCGCCCACGCGCACGGCTGCCTGCTGGTGGTGGACAATTGTTTCTGTACCCCCGCCCTGCAACAACCCTTCCCACTGGGCGCCGATCTGGTCATTCATTCCGCCACCAAGTATCTGGACGGTCAAGGCCGTTGCGTCGGTGGCGCCGTGGTGGGCGACCGGCAGCGAGTCGGTGTCGATATTTACGGATTCCTGCGCACCGCCGGTCCCACTCTGAGCCCGTTCAACGCCTGGGTATTCCTCAAGGGATTGGAAACCTTGTCTCTGCGGATGCGCGCCCACAGCGAGAGCGCGCTGCACTTGGCCCGCTGGCTGGAGGCTCAACCGGCGGTGGAGCGGGTTTATTATCCCGGCCTGCCCTCGCACCCGCAGCACGAACTGGCAAAGCGACAACAGAGCGGCTTTGGCGGCATCGTTTCCTTCGAACTGCACGGCGGTCGAGAAGCCGCTTGGGCGCTGATCGACGCCACCCAGATGATCTCCATCACCGCCAACCTGGGCGATGCCAAAACCACCATCACCCATCCCGCCACCACCACTCACGGCCGACTGACTCCGCAAGAGCGTGAAACCGCCGGTATTTGCGAGGGGCTGGTGCGCATTTCGGTGGGCCTGGAGACGGTCGCGGACATCCAGCGCGATCTGGAACGCGGCTTCCAGCGTATCGCCTCTCACTCCGATCTCTCCGCCACTAGGGGAGAAACGACCGATCGATGATCAAAGCCATCACTTTCGATCTGGACGACACGCTCTGGGATATCTGGCCGGTGGTCGAACGCGCCGAGCAGTTGCTGCACGACTGGCTGGCGGCGCGCTACCCGCGCATGGCCGAGCAATTCACTCCGCTGGAGCTGCGGGACTTATCGGCCGAGGTGATCGCCGCTCGTCCGAACATGGCCCATGACCGCACCTGGTTGCGCAAGGCGGCCTTGAATCTGGCGGCGCGGCGGGTCGGTTATCGGGAGTTCGACGTGGACAGCGCGTTCGAAGTGTTCTTCATTGCCCGCAACGCGGTGGAGCCGTTCGCGGACGTACGGCCGACCCTGGAGCGGCTGGCCCGACGCTATACGCTGGCCTCCCTATCCAACGGCAACGCCGATCTGCGCTTGATCGGCTTGCATGACGTCTTTGCCTTCTCGCTCAACGCCATCGATGTGGGCGCGGCCAAACCGGAACCGTTGATGTTCGAACTGGCCCGCCAACGGCTGGCGGCACAACCCGAGCAGATCGTCCATGTCGGCGATGACCCGGAACACGATGTCTTCGGCGCGACGCAAGCCGGTTTCCGCACGGTCTGGGTCAATCGCATCCATCGGGAATGGCCCGGTGGTCCGCGAGCGGAAGCGGAAATCGGCCATCTGGCGGAACTGGAAAGCGTATTGACGATGTGGGAGAGCGCCGCTCCCTAAAACCGCGCCAGCGTCGGTCTACCAGGGAATCGGCTGACCGTCGCGGAAGAAACCGCCGCTCGGCCCATCGTCCGGTAGGGTGGCGGCCCAGACGATGCCGGTGGCACCCTCCTCCACCGTCCGTTCGGCATTGGGGCCACCCATTTCGGTGCGCACCCAACCCGGACAGACCGAATTGACCAGAATGTTATGACCCTGGGTCTCGGCCGCCAGGATGCGCGTCAGCGCGTTCAACGCGGTCTTGGAAATCCGGTAGGCCGGCGATTTGCCTTCCATCTCGCTCAATTGCCCCATCCCGCTGGAGATATTGACGATACGGCCATGATGTTGCTGCTTCATCAGCGGCACCAATTCCTGAGCCAGGAGCAATGGGCCATACAGGTTGGTTCGCAGCGTCGCCGTCAAGGTGTCCAGGCTGGCATTGAATACACTGGCGCTGCCCGAATCCTCCGAACCGTGGCTATCGAGAAAAACCCCGGCATTATTGACCAGTACGTCCACTCGGCCGCATCGGCTGTGTATGAATGCGCCCAGTTCGGCGACGCTGTTTTCCGACGTGACGTCCAACGGCTGGAACAGCACGTCCAGCCCCTCGGCCAACAATTTCTCCAGGGCCATCTCGCCCTTGCCCGCATTGCGGCTGGTGAGCAGCACGCGGAAGCCGCGCCGGGCCAGTTGTCGGGCCGTTTCCAGACCCAGTCCGCGGTTGGCGCCCGTCACCACCGCTACGGGCAAGGCGTTTTTTATCGGTTAACATGTGATCCGCTCTCCAATTCAGCCCTGTCTGTTGTCAAAAAAAATACGGATTGTTGTAAATCTTAACAGCATCCCTCCTGCAAGAAAAACAAAACCCTATCGGATCAACCGCTGGGCTGGCCCGAAGAAGCCGCCGCAGCTTTTGCGACGCAACAAAAAAAGGGCGCGATACCCGCGCCCTTTGTCCAACTTCCGCAGAAACTCAAGTATTGATTTTGTGCAGGGCGCGGCCATGGACGGACAGCGCTGCCTCGTGCATCGCCTCGTACAGGGTTGGATGGCCATGGATGGTCCGGGCCAGATCCTCGCTGCTGGCATTGAATTCCATCGCCAGCACCGTTTCCTGGATCAACTCGGAGGCGTAGGGACCGATGATATGGCAGCCCAGCAGCGCATCGGTTTCCGCATGGGCCAGCATCTTGACCATGCCGACGGCGGCATCCATTGCCTTGGCGCGGCCGTTGGCGCTGAACGGAAACGTACCGATTTTATAGGGGATGCCTTCGGTCTTGAGCGCCTGCTCGGTCTTGCCGACCCAGGCAATCTCTGGATCGGTGTAGATCACCCAGGGAATGGCGTCGTAGTTCAGGTGGCCGTGCTGGCCGGCGATGATCTCGGCCACCATGACGCCTTCTTCCGAACCCTTATGGGCCAGCATCGGCCCGCGCACCACGTCGCCGATGGCGTAGACGCCCGGCAGGTTGGTCTCGCAGTGCTCGTCGACATGGATGAAACCCCGCTCGCCGAACAGCAGATCCGACTCGGGGGCGGCGACATCGTCGGTATTCGGTCGCCGGCCCACCGATACCAGCAGTTTCTCGAACACGATCTCATGGTCACCGTCCTTGTCCTTGAAATGGACCTTGACGCCGTCTCCGGTCTTCTCGGTGGCGATGACACGGGTCCCGAGCCGGATATCCAGACCTTGCTTCTTGAATTGACGCAGCGCGTCACGGGCGATCTGCTGGTCGGCCAAGGCCAGAAAATCCTCGACCGCTTCCAGCATGACGACCTTGGCGCCCAGGCGGTTCCACACGCTACCCAGTTCCAGACCGATCACGCCGGCACCGATCACGCCCAGGGTTTCGGGTACCTGGCGGAAATCCAAGGCGCCGGTCGAATCCACGATGAGACCTTCGGCATTGTCCACCGGAGCGGCACCGATATCGATCGGCACGGAACCGGTGGCAATAATCACGTTGTCGGCGCTCACCACGTCGCTCGAACCGTCGCGGTGGGTGATTTCCACCTGCCGGTCGGCCAACAGCTTGCCGTGACCCTGCAACCATTCGACACCGTTGGCCTTGAACAAGGCGCCGATGCCATTGGTAAGTTGCAGCACGATGTCTTCCTTGCGCGCCATCATCCGGTCGAGATCCAGCTTGACCCCTTCGACATGGATACCGTGGCTATCGATACCTTCCTTGAGGTGATGGTACTGTTCGGAGGATTCGAGCAAGGTCTTGGACGGGATGCAGCCCACGTTCAGGCAGGTGCCGCCCAGAGCGGGATCGCCCTTGAAATTAATCCACTGCTCCACGCAGGCGGTCTCCAGACCGAGCTGCGCGCAGCGGATCGCCGCCACATAGCCGGCGGGACCGCCTCCGATGACGACCACATCGTAAGTCTTTGCCATTGCTTGTACCTATCAGCGAACAGGGAATTAAGGAAATCGGGAATGGAGGACAGGAAAAAAGGATGCGCCTAAGGCCACGCACCGACCTCGATTCCTGTCCTTCTCCCATGTCAGACGTTCAGGACCAGGCGGGCCGGGTCCTCGATGCACTCCTTGACGGTGACCAGGAAAGTCACGGCTTCGCGCCCGTCGATGATGCGGTGATCATAGGAGTGGGCCACGTACATCATCGGCCGAATCACGACTTGACCGTTCTCCGCCACCGGCCGATCCTTGGTGGCGTGCATGCCGAGAATGCCGCTCTGCGGCGGGTTGAGGATCGGCGTGGACATCAGCGAGCCGAACACACCGCCGTTGGTGATGGTGAAGGTGCCGCCGGTCATATCCTCGACGGTCAAGGTTCCCTCTTTCGCTTTCTGACCGAACTCGCCGATCGCCTTCTCGATATCGGCCAGGCTCATCTGGTCGGCGTCGCGCAGGATCGGCACCACCAGCCCGCGCGGCGAAGATACCGCGATGCCGATATCGTAGTAGCCGTGGTAAACGACATCGTTACCGTCGATCGAACCGTTTACCGCCGGATAGCGCTTGAGCGCTTCGATCACCGCCTTGACGAAGAAGCCCATGAAGCCCAAGCGGACATTGTGAGTCTTCTCGAACTGATCCTTGTAGCGGTTGCGCAGATCCATCACCGGCTTCATGTTGATTTCGTTGAACGTCGTCAACATGGCGGTGCTGTTCTTGGCCATCAGCAGTCGCTCGGCGATGCGGGCACGCAACCGGGTCATCGGCACGCGCTGTTCCAGGCGACCGAGGGTATCGGGCGGCAGCGGCGCGGCCGGCGCGGCAACCGGCGCGGCAACCGGCGCGGCAACCGGCGCGAGGGCGGGAGTCGAACGACCTTGCTGCTGCGCCTCGATGTAGGCCAGCACGTCGGCCTTGGTCACACGCCCGCCGCGCCCACTACCCGAAATCTTACTGACATCCAGGCCATTCTCGGCGGCCAGGCGACGCACCGCCGGGCTCAGACCTTCCAGGTCCACTGCCGCTGTGGCCGCGAGCGCCGGGGCGGCGGCGGGAGCGCTCGGCCGGAGCAGGGGCGGCGGGGGCTTCGGCCGCGGACTGGACAGCCCCTTCCTCCAGCATGGCGATCACGTCGCCGGTGGTCACGATGTCACCTTCCTGTCGTAGAATCTGCCCGAGCACACCGTCCGCCGGGGCGGGAATGTCCAGCACGACCTTATCGGTCTCCAGATCCACGAGGTTTTCGCCTCGCCGCACCGCTTGACCTGGCTGTTTCTTCCAGTTGACCAAAGTGCCGTCGGAGACGGATTCAGGAAGAGCGGGGACTTTCACTTCTATGGTCATTGTATTTGTTTCCCTTGAGTTCCGGGTTTTTTAGCCTAAGCCATGGTGGTTACTGGCCCAGGGCCTGATTGACGAGTGTTTGCTGCTGTTCGACATGGACGCTGTAGTAACCCACCGCCGGCGACGCCGAGGGTTCGCGACCAGCATAATGGAGCGTCTGGTGCGGCTGCACACCCCGCTCCAAGTGATGCAGGCTTTGATACCAGGCGCCTTGGTTCTTGGGCTCTTCCTGACACCAGACGATGTCGGTGACATTGGGATAACGCTCCAGTTGCTGACCGTAGAGCGCCTGCGGAAACGGATAGAGTTGCTCGATGCGGATGATGGCGACATGCTCCAGCTTCCGCTCGCGGCGCGCTTCCAGCAAATCGTAATAAACCTTGCCGCCGCAGAACACCAGCCGGGTAATCTGCTGAGGATCGTGCGGATCGATCTCGCCGATGATCTCCTGGAAACAACCCTCGGTCAGATCCTCCAGGCTGTTCACCGCCATTCGGTGCCGCAACAGGCTCTTGGGGCTCATCACGATCAGCGGCTTGCGAAACGGGCGCAGTATTTGCCGGCGCAACATGTGGAAACACTGGGCCGGCGTCGACGGCACCACCACCTGGATGTTGTTCTCGGCGCACAATTGCAGATAGCGCTCCAGCCGGGCCGAAGAGTGTTCGGGTCCTTGGCCTTCGAAACCATGCGGCAGCAGCATCACCAGCCCGCACAACCGGCCCCACTTGGTCTGACCGGAAGAGATGAACTGATCGATCACCACCTGCGCGCCGTTGGCGAAATCGCCGAACTGCCCTTCCCAGATCACCAATCCGTTGGGTTCGGCGGTGGTATAGCCGTATTCGAAACCCAGCACCGCTTCCTCGGACAGGATGGAATCGATCACGAAAAAGGTCGGCTGACCCGAATACAGGTTGGCCAACGGCGTGTAGCTGCTGCCATCCTTCTGGTTATGCAGGACCGAGTGGCGATGGAAAAAGGTGCCGCGACCGCAGTCCTGACCGGAAATGCGGACCTGATAGCCTTGCTTGAGCAAGGTGGCGTAGGCCAGATTTTCGGCGAAGCCCCAGTCCAGCGGCAGGGCGCCAGCGGCCATCTTGCGGCGGTCGTCCATGATCTTGGCCACGCGCGGGTGCATCTCGAACCCTTCGGGCACCTTCAGCAACTGCTCGGACAGTTCGCGGAGGGTCTCCAGCGGCACGGTGGTGTCGACCGGAAGGCTCCAATCCTCGTTCTTGAACGCCGACCAATCGACGGAATGCGGTCCCTTGACATGGGGCTGCGTCGGCCGCGACACCTGCTGGCCGGCGTCGAGATCGTCGCGGTACTTGGTCTGCATGTCGTGAAATTCAGCCTCGGCGATCACGCCTTCGGCAATCAATTTCTCGGCGTACAAGGTGGCCGTGGTTTTGCGCGCCCGGATCTTCTTGTACATCATCGGCTGGGTGGCGGCCGGCTCGTCGGCCTCGTTGTGACCGAGCCGGCGGTAGCAGATCATGTCGATGACCACATCCTTGTTGAAGGTCATCCGGTATTCGAGCGCCAACCGGGTAACGAACAGCACCGCCTCGGGATCGTCGCCGTTCACATGAAAGATCGGTGCCTGCACCATCTTGGCCACATCGGTGCAGTACAGCGCCGAGCGGGTATCCAGCGGATTGCTGGTGGTAAACCCGATCTGGTTGTTGACGACGATGTGCACGGTGCCGCCGGTACGGTAGCCGCGCACCTGCGAGAATTGGAGCGTTTCCATATTGACGCCCTGGCCGGCGAAAGCGGCGTCGCCGTGGATCAGCAATGGCATCACGGCATTCAGGGGCGGAAACTCCGCGCCGGGCGGGCGACGGCGCTCCATGCGGGCGCGCACCGAGCCTTCGACCACTGGATTGGCGATTTCCAGGTGCGAGGGGTTGAAAGCCAGCGCCAAATGCACCGTGCCGCCGGGCGTTTCGACATCCGAGGAGAACCCCATGTGGTACTTGACGTCGCCGGTGCTGCTCTCGGCCACGCGCCGCTTGCCTTCGAACTCCTCGAACAGCTCGCTGGGGGCCTTGCCGATGATGTTGACCAGTACGTTGAGGCGACCGCGATGGGCCATGCCGATCACGATCTCCCGCACACCTTGGGAGCCAGCCAATTGGATGATCTCGTCCATCATCGGAATCAGGCTTTCGCCGCCTTCCAGCGAGAAGCGCTTCTGGCCGACGTAGCGGGTGTGCAGGTAACGCTCCAGTCCCTCGGCGGCCACCAGCCAGCGCAACAATTCCCGACGCTGCCCGGCATCGAGATCGAGCCGGGCGCGCTGCCCCTCCAGCCGCTTCTGAATCCAGCGTTTCTCGGCGGTGTCGTTGATATGCATGTATTCGGAACCGATGGTACCGACATAGACATCGCGGATCAGGTCGAGAATCTCGCGCAGCGACCACTGCGAGGACGCCACCAGCGAGCCGGTATTGAACAACGAGTCCATATCGGCCTCGCTCAGACCGTGGTAGCCGGGATCCAGCTCCGGCACCGGCGGCCGGTCGCGCAGGCGCAGCGGGTCGAGATCGGCGGCTTTGTGGCCACGAGTGCGATAGGCGTTGATGATGCGCAACACCGAAGCCTGCTTTTCGGCGGCGACGGGACTGAAGGCCCGCGCGCGCCCCACGCCGGCTTGCGGCTGCAACGCCAGGTGAGCGAAAGAATCGCGGATCGGGCCGTGCGCGACGTCACGGGCGCCCTGGGTCTGCGACTGCAAGTTGCGGAAATACTGCCGCCAGTTTTCGCTGACCGATTCCGGATCGCTCAGAAAACTTTCGTACAGTTCCTCGATGAACGCCGCGTTACCACCGAACAGGGGTGAACTTTGGCGAAACTGCTCGATAAGTGTGCTCATTGATGGTCGTTAACTCCCGGGTATTGTAAGGACCCCAACAACATCCGATCGGGGCGGTTTTTCCTGGAGCGCAGTGGATGGACGGGCGGGCCGCGCGGTGCGTCCCCGCCGAGCCGTGGCGGCACTTTGGCCGTACCGGAAACAGGGAAGACGTCGGGCAGGACACCATCGCGTGCAACCGCGTCGGTTGTTCCAATCATTCTATTTCGGCCTCAACCATTTTCCTGGTCGGCCCGTCAATGATACAACCATACTCATGGCGGCGAACGACGGGATGCGCCGGGCGGAAAGCATGGTAATTATCCGGAGATGTGGGTGGTTTTAAGGGCAAGGCGATTATAACGATGGCACGGACGCGGATAAACCCGCAATTGCTTGTTCCAATTCATTCCTCGCCAACCCGATCGAATTCCGATCACCTCGCGCTCGGCGGCCGGCAATGGCCATTTCCGTCATAACTTTTGCCATGACAACAAGGCTGCTGTACATTTTCAAGCGATGGCATCGCGAGTCGCCGGTGCCAGCATCGTGGCGGAGATCGATAACGGCTGTTTCCGCCGCGCCGGTCTGGTTCCATTCAGGAGGGAATCGCGATGGTCGCTACCAATCCGATCGCGCAGGGAGCGCCCGTGTCCTACCAGCCCGCCGAAGGCGAGGCCTATATGGGCGACGCTCAACGGACTTACTTTCGCCAAGTTCTCCAAGACTGGAAACAAAGTCTGCTGGATGAGGTGAGCCGCACGGTCAACCACATGCGGGACGAGTCTTCCGCGTTTCCCGATCCCAACGACCGCGCCACTCAGGAAGAGGAATTCAGCCTGGAACTGCGCACCCGTGATCGGGAACGCAAACTGCTCAAGAAAATCAACGAAGCGCTGGCTCAGATCGAAAGCGGCGATTACGGCTATTGCGAGGCTTGCGGCGTGGAGATCGGGCTGCCACGCATGCAGGCTCGTCCGACCGCCACCTTGTGTATCGACTGCAAGATGCTGGAAGAAATCCGCGAGAAACAGGGTTAACCGCGCGACATCGCTCGGTTGGCCTCGCACTTCACTCATGCGGCGGTTGCTTGACGCAGGCTCCCAGTCGATAGGGAATGGCCCGGCGCGCGGCCGTTTCGCGCCGTCCCCGACCGGACCGCTCCATTTTGGCTCCCTGGTCGCCGCGCTCGCCAGTTTCCTGGAGGCGCGACGTTGCGGCGGAGAGTGGTTGTTGCGCATCGAAGACCTGGATACGCCCCGCAGCGTGCCGGGCGCCACCGATGCCATTCTGCACGCCCTGGACCGCCATGGTCTGCACTGGGACGGACCGGTGTGGTATCAGAGCCAGCGACGAGAGGGCTACGAGGCGGCACTGGAGCGATTGTCGCGAGCCGGACTGGCCTATCCCTGCACCTGCACCCGGCGGGAATTGGCCACCCTCTCCATCCACGCTAGCGATGGTGGTCCGATTTACCCCGGCCATTGCCGCGACGGCATCCGCCAACCGCGCCGCGCCGCCGCCATCCGCTTGCGTGTGACCGACACGCCGCTGGCGTTCCAAGACGCTGTGCAAGGCCCCTACGAGCAAGATCTGGAGCGGGAGGTGGGCGATTTCGTGATCCGTCGCGCCGATGGTCTGTTCGCCTACCAACTGGCGGTCGTGGTGGACGACGCAGCTCAGGGGATCACCCAGATCGTGCGCGGCGGCGACTTGCTGGATTCCACCCCGCGACAGATTTACCTGCAAACGCTGCTGGGCCTGCCCACGCCCACCTACGCCCACCTGCCGGTCGCCGTCGATCGGCGCGGCCACAAGCTCGGCAAGCAAACCGGAGCGGCACCGCTCGATCTCGACAAACCGGGATTGGCCCTCATGGCCGCGCTGCGTTTTCTCGGCCAAAACCCACCTTTCGAACTGGGCGGAGCGCCACCGGCGACAATTCTGGCTTGGGCATGCACCCACTGGCGACTGGAACGGGTGCCGCCGATACCGGCGCGCCGTTGGGACCCTCGGCGCGCTCGCGAACCCGCGCCGGATGGATTGACTCAGGCAATCGAGCTTCTAGACTTAGAGCGATAAAATCAAACGGCACCAGGCGTGGCGCTCGCCGACCTCCGCCCCCGCCGCTGATATCACAACCCCATCCCACCAAAGGAGCAACACGATAATGTCTGAAGCCAAGGTCTATCCAGTACCCGCCGAAGTCGCCGCGCACGCTTGGATCAACAACGATCAATACCTGGAAATGTACAAGCGCTCGGTCGACGATCCGGAAGGGTTCTGGGCGGAACAAGCCCAACAGTTTCTTTCCTGGTACAAGCCCTGGGATAAGGTGCTGGACTGGGATTTCACCAAGGGACATATTCGTTGGTTCGAGGGCGGCAAGCTCAACGTCAGCCATAACTGCCTGGATCGCCACCTGGCGACCCGCGGCGACCAAATCGCCGTCATCTGGGAGGGCGACAGCCCCAACGAAGACAAGAAGATCACCTACAAGCAACTGCACGAAGATGTCTGCAAGTTCGCCAATGCCCTGAAGGGCCTGGGCGTCAAGAAAGGCGATCGGGTCTGCATTTACATGCCGATGATTCCCGAAACCGCGGTCGCCATGCTGGCTTGCACCCGCATCGGCGCTGTCCATTCCATCGTGTTCGGCGGCTTCTCGCCGGATTCGCTGAAGGACCGCATCATCGACGCCGAATGCAATGTGGTCGTCACTTCCGACGAAGGTCTGCGCGGCGGACGCCAAGTGCCGATGAAAGCCAACGCGGACAAAGCGTTGCAGAGCACGCCCAGCGTCCAGAAGATGGTGGTGGTCAAGCGCACCGGCGGCAATATCTCCTGGGTCGAAGGCCGCGACGTGTGGTATCACGATGTGATGGCCACCGCGTCCGCCGACTGCCCCCCGGAGCAGATGGACGCCGAAGACCCGCTGTTCATCCTGTACACCTCCGGCTCCACCGGCAAGCCCAAGGGCGTGCTGCACACCACCGGCGGCTACCTGCTGCACGCCGCGGCCACCCACAAATATATCTTCGACTATCACGATGGTGACATCTACTGGTGCACCGCCGACGTGGGCTGGGTCACCGGCCATTCCTACATCGTCTACGGTCCCCTGGCCAACGGCGCCACCACCATCATGTTCGAAGGCATTCCGACCTTCCCGGATGCCGGTCGGTTCTGGCAGGTGGTCGACAAGCACCAGGTCAACATCTTTTACACCGCGCCGACCGCCATCCGCTCGCTGATGCGCGAGGGCGAAGGCCCGGTCAAGGCGACCTCGCGCAAATCGCTGCGCCTACTGGGTTCCGTGGGCGAGCCGATCAACCCCGAAGCCTGGGAGTGGTACTATCACAACGTCGGCGACAGCCGCTGCCCGATCGTCGACACCTGGTGGCAGACCGAAACCGGCGGCATCCTGATCACCCCGCTGCCGGGCGCCACCCCGCTGAAGCCCGGTTCCGCCACTCGGCCGTTCTTCGGCGTAACCCCAGCCCTGGTGGATGCCGAGGGTCAGTTCCTGGAAGGCGCCACCGACGGCAACCTGGTCATCACTCGGCCATGGCCGGGGATGATGCGCACCGTGTACGGCGATCACCCGCGGTTCATCGAAACCTATTTTTCGATGTACAAGGGTCTGTACTTCACCGGCGACGGCGCGCGCCGCGACGAGGACGGCTACTACTGGATCACTGGCCGGGTGGACGATGTCATCAACGTTTCCGGTCACCGCATGGGCACCGCCGAGGTCGAATCGGCGCTGGTGCTGCATCCGGCGGTCGCCGAAGCGGCGGTGGTCGGCTTCCCGCACGACATCAAGGGTCAGGGTATCTATGCCTACGTCACCCTCAAGATGGGCGTCGAACCGACCGAGGCGCTGCGCAAGGAACTGATCGCCCACGTCCGCAAGGAAATCGGTCCGATCGCCTCGCCGGACGCGCTCCAGTGGGCGCCCGGCCTGCCCAAGACCCGCTCCGGCAAGATCATGCGCCGCATTCTGCGCAAGATCGCCGCCAACGAAGTCGATGCGCTGGGCGATACCTCGACCCTGGCCGATCCGAACGTGGTCACCGATCTGGTCGATAACCGCGCGGTGAAGTAACGACCCGCTGGGATCACGACAACGATCCCGTAGTCACTCCGAACCCGGCCGTCTCGCCGAGACGGCCGGGTTTTTCCATGGGGCCGCGACGGCCTGGCGCACGCCCGTTTCGCTGATCCAGACATCGATCAGCTGCGCCGGGGTGATGTCAAAATACACATTGCGCACGCTGACACCGGGCCAGGCCGGCACTTCCAGTTCGGCGGACGCCATCTCCTCCAGTTCCGGCGGCGACTCATTTTCGGCGCGCTGTTTGAAACTCTCGCAGCAGACGTGGAAGGGCACGCCGCATTCGCGTGCCGCCAGCGCCAGCAAAGCAGTCCCCACCTTATTGATTGCCGAACCGTCGGCCAGCAGACTGTCGGCGCCGACCAGCACGCCATCGGCGCGGGCAACAAACAAGCCCATCTGGGCGTCGGTGATGTAAGTCGTCGGTACGTTCCAGGCCGAGAGCCGCTCCACCATCCGCCGTCCCTCGGTCAGTGGCCGCGATTCGGTGACGATCATTCGCAAGTCCTGGTTCCTGAGCAAGCGACAGGTTTCGAGCACCGTCGAGCTGAGACTGTGGGTCATCAAGGTACGACCGGGACCGAACCACCGGGCCGCGTGGGCGGCGCAGTCGGTCACGGCTTGGCGCGACAGGGCGATCAGCGCCGCCGCGTGCTCGGCGGCCAGCCGGCGGAGCAGCTCCAGATCCCCGTTGGCGGTACCGATCCGCTCTTGCCAACGCCGCAGCAGGTTGCCGATCGGTGCCATGCTTGGTCGGATTACCGCCAGTTCGGCGGCCAAGGTCAGTAAGCGTTGCCGAAATTCGTCACAATCGGCGGCCGGCAGCGTCTTCGCCGCCTCCGCCAGGATCGCCAGGCAACGGCGAGCCAGTTCGCTGGCGCCGTGGATGCGATCATCGCGAATTTCCACGATTTCACGGTTGAATTGCGGGTGGTTCATCGTTAAGAATTAAATGGATAATAAACGATCGCTGGTCGCTACCAGGATATGACAACGCCAGTCCCCGCCGGCGGCCCGCCCACTTCCCGATTTCAGCAGGAGACCGGTTATGAGCGATGTTGATCCCATCATCGGCAATTGGTACCGCAACGAAGACACCGGCAACGATTTCGAGGTCGTCGCCCTGGACGAAGACGCCCAGACGGTCGAAATTCAATACTTCGACGGCGAGTTGGAAGAGATGGATCTGGATGCCTGGTACGAGCTGCCGTTGGAGACCATCGAAGCGCCGGAAGACTGGTCCGGCCCCTACGATGAAATCGAGCCGGACGACCTGGGCTACGACAAGGACGAAGAGTTCAGCGACGAGAACGACCTGCTCGCCGACCGGGAAGACTGAGCGCCAGCCGCACCGCTTCGGCGGTTCGCGGCCGGCGTCACTTGTCCCGTCGCGCCCGGGCAAACGCATCGGCCAAGGCCCCCGGACGATTTTCCGGTGGTGGTTCCTGACGGTCGCGACCGCCGGAGCGATCCTTGCGCGGCCGGTGCCGCTCGCGGACGGCGGGCGGCGCGACGGCGGGCGCTGGGCGCTCCTGCTCGCCGGCCAGCGCTTGACTCAGGCGCAGGGTCAGGGCGATGCGCCGTCGTTCCAGGTCCACCTCCAGCACCTTGACCTTCACCACCTGACCGACCTTGACCACCTCGCGCGGATCTTTCACAAAGCGATCCGCCAGCGCCGATACGTGCGCCAATCCGTCCTGATGCACGCCGATATCGATGAACGCGCCGAAGTTGGCGACATTGGTCACCACCCCTTCCAGCACCATCCCCGGCTGTAAATCGGCCAGTTTCTCCACGCCTTCCTGAAACGCGGCGGTCTTGAATTCGGGCCGGGGATCGCGCCCCGGCTTTTCCAGTTCCGCCAGAATGTCGCGCACGGTCGGCACGCCAAATCGTTCGTCGGTGAAGCGGGTCGGTTCCAGTGTCTTGAGAAAGGCGGCATTACCCAGCACCTCGTGCAAGCCACGCCCGCTGCCGGCGAGGATGCGCTCGACCAGCGGATAGGCTTCCGGGTGGACGGCGGAACGATCCAGTGGATTGTCGCCATTGAGAATGCGCAGGAATCCGGCCGCCTGCTCGAAGGTTTTCTCGCCCAGGCGGGAAATGTTCAGCAACTGTTCCCGCCGTCGGAACGGACCATTGGCGTCGCGATGCTCGACGATGTTGCGGGCCAGCGTCGCGTTCAACCCGGCCACCCGCGCCAACAACGGCGCCGAAGCGGTATTCACGTCCACCCCGACCGCGTTGACGCAATCCTCGACCACCGCATCCAGGGTCCGCGCCAACCGGGTTTGTCCGACATCGTGTTGATACTGGCCAACGCCAATGGCTTTCGGTTCGATCTTGACCAGCTCCGCCAACGGGTCTTGCAGGCGGCGGGCGATGGACACCGCCCCGCGCAAGGACACATCCACCTCGGGAAACTCCCGTGCCGCCAGCTCCGAAGCGGAATAGACCGAAGCGCCGGCTTCCGACACCACCAGCTTTTGCAGGCGCAGCTCGGGATGGCGCTGCATCAACTCGGTCGCCAGCCGGTCGGTTTCGCGCGAGGCGGTGCCGTTGCCGATACTGAGCAACTCCACATGATGTCGGCGACACAGTTCGGCCAGCGCGTGCAGGCTTTCGTCCCACTGCTTGCGCGGGGCATGGGGATAAATGGTCGCGGTATCCACCAACTTGCCGGTAACGTCCACCACCGCCACCTTGACGCCGGTGCGCAGTCCGGGATCCAGCCCCAAGGTCGGTCGGGCCCCGGCCGGCGCGGCCAGCAGCAGATCGCGCAAATTACTGGCGAACACCCGGATCGCCTCCTCCTCGGCGGCTTCGCGCATACGCTGCTTCAATTCGGTCTCCAGATGCGACAACAACTTGACCTTCCAGGCCCAACGCGCGGTTTCTCGCAACCAGCCATCGGCGGGGCGATCCTCGTCGCGAATGCCGAACCGGACGGCGACCCGCCGCTCGCCGGGATCGGGTCCGGGGGCTTCGGGATCGCCGATTTCCAGCGTCATCTGCAATACCCCTTCATTGCGGCCCCGGAACAACGCCAGGGCGCGATGGGAAGGAACCTGCCGGAGCGCTTCCCGGTAGTCGAAGTAGTCGCGAAACTTGGCCCCTTCCTCGGCCTTACCCTCGATCAGTTGCGAGTGCAGCACCGCGTTGTCCCACAGATACTCGCGCAACTCCGCCAGCAATTCGGCGTTCTCGGCAAACTCTTCCATCAGAATCTGTCGCGCCCCGTCCAGCGCCGCCTTTACATCGGCCACGCCACGCTCGGCATCCACGAAACCGGCGGCGACTTGTTCGGGCGTCTGCGTGGGATCGGCCAGCAGGCCATGCGCCAACGGGGTCAGTCCGGCCTCGCGGGCAATCTGCGCCTTGGTGCGGCGCTTGGGTTTATAAGGTAGATAAAGATCTTCCAGCCGAGTCTTGGTATCGGCAGCGAGGAGAGCGGCTTCCAGATCGGCGCTCAACTGCCCCTGTTCGCGGATGCTGGCGAGGATGACGCCGCGTCGATCCTCCAACTCGCGCAGGTAGCCGAGCCGTTCTTCCAGCAGGCGTAGTTGAGTATCGTCCAGCCCGCCGGTGGCTTCCTTGCGGTAGCGGGCGACGAAAGGCACGGTGGCGCCGCCATCCAGCAAGTTGACGGCGGCTTCGATCTGGCTTTCCCGAACGGCGAGTTCGCGGGCGAGAGTGGCGACAAGGGTCATGATGGCGAACGGTGTACTCTGGGTTATCGGAGAGGGACCTGGCGAGACCGAGGCGTTGCGCGCTCAGTACTCGACCTTGACATGGATTTTCTCGGCGGCCTCGCGGGCGTCGCGCAAAGTGTGGATCCCATGGGCCGCCAGCAGCGGGATCATGCGCAGAAAAATTTCGCCCGTCACCAGGGCGTCGCCCAGGGCGGTATGACGGGCCACCACGGTGACGCCCAGCCGCCCGGCAACCGCTTCGAGCGCATGCGACTCCTGATTCGGATGCAACACCTCGGACAGCAGCAGGGTATCCAGCACCGGCTGGGTAAACCGGAGACCGGTGCGTGCTTCCTTCATTTGCAGGAACCGCAGGTCGAAGGCGGCATTGTGACCCACCAGCACCGTATCGGCGCAGTATTCGTAAAACTGGGGCAGGACTTCATCGATCACGGGCTGGCCGCGCAGCATGTCGTGCGAAATGCCGTGAACCGTCTGCGACATCGAAGCGATCGGCCGCCGCGGATCGACCAATTGTTCGTAGGTTTCATTGCGGAGCAGCCGATTGTTTACGATGCGCACCGCGCCGATGGCGATGATCTCATCGCCGGCCGCCGGGTCCAGGCCGGTCGTCTCGGTATCGAACACCGTAAAGGCCAGATCCGCCAACCGCAGGCCGTCGAGTTCGGGCGTTTGGCCGGCTTGATGGAACAGATCGAAATCGTAGAACTCCGGGCGGCTCTCGCCATGGCGGATGGAAATGCCGTGCGAGTGGCGCACTGGCTTGGCCATGGGCAACAAAAAGCGGAATCGCGACCACTGCGAATTCTGTCCGGCCATATACACGATTTCGGCGCCGTGCCGCTCCAGCACGTCGCGCAGGGTCAACGGGCTGTCTTCGCCGCCAGCGCTCATCGGAGCCATCTCCCAGTCGTACAAAGCCTGCTGCGGCAGCGCGGGCCCCGGCCAAGCCAGATCGAGCTCGGCGATCCGTCCATGCCGCGCGAGATGGAAGCACAGCTCGCCCACCCCGCAGCCGTCGCGTAAACGGCCGGCCAAAGAGGCGAGCGCCTGTACCAAGGTATAGCTGTCGACCCTGAGCCAGAGGGAGTCGTCGGCGGCTTCCACATGGGTCGGCACGCCCAATCGGTTTTCGATCCGGCGCCGGGCGGTGGCGATCACATCGAGGCCCAGCATCTCTTCCAGCGGCCAGCGCGTTTTGAGGGAATCGGCATGATCGACGGTGAGTCGATCGAGCCGGGCGCTCAACTTGCGCGTTTCCTCATCGATGATCTGGATGAAACAGTCGTGCTGGGCGCGCTCGCAGTCCGGATAGTGAATCAGGGTTTCCACCGCCGCGCGGATGCTGGCCAGCGCCGCCCGGCTGCCTTCGGTGAACGAATGCAGCAACATGTCGCGGGTGGTGTCCAGATCGAAGGCGCGAGTGATGTTTTCCAAGGTCATCACGAACCCACCGATCGCTGCCCCCTGACCCGCATGAGGTAACCCAGCCGTTAGAACCGGCGCCAGTTGCACGCGAACCAGTTGTCCGGTACGGGTGCCGATCACAAATTGGACGTTCGGATCGGGTTGATCCTTCTCCAGCCGCGCCTGGACGCCTTCCAGGGCATGGGTCAGCAGGCTGCGGTCGACGAGGGCGAAAATGGAGCGACCGAGACCGACCAGCGCGCAAGAACCGCCGTTGCGCGGGTTGGCGGAAGCACCGAAAACTTGGCGTGCCCGCTCGTTATAGAGCAGGATTCGCCCCTCGATGTTGCAGACCAGCACGCCCTGGGACAGTTCGGACATCAACGCCGCCAGGCGGTTTTTTTCTTCTTCCAACGATGCGGTCGCACGGGCGATCTCGGCTTCAAGACCGCGCGCCAAACCCTCGCTGTGCTCGGCCAGATCGTTCACCGCCCGCGCCAGTTGCCTGACCTCGGGCGGGCCGGCCGGCTCGATCCGATGCCCGGAGTGAGCCTTGAGCATGATGCGTATCCCTTCCGCCACTGTCAGCGGACCCTTGACGTAAAGCTGATAGGCGACGCCGAAGGCGATGCCGAGGATCGCCATGCGCAGCACCCCCAGTTCCAACAGCAGTTCCGCCCTAGAGGTCAGGATGGCGAGAACCCGCTGCTGGTCCTCGGCTTCCAGAGCGTGGAAGAAGGCATAGCCCGCCATCGCTTCCAAACCCGCCACCAGTGCCAGAAATGCGATGAGGGCGAGCGCGATCTTGAGGTTTTCGTTCATATGGGCGGTTATCGGATGGATCGATTCGACGCAACGCGCGACACAGCCGCTGGGCCAACGGCCGGAAGCGCCCGGTCCGAACTGTTTTTATGGTAGCAGCTTGCAGCCCCGGGCATCCGCGAACAGCGCGGCCCACATGGCGCGAAATGGCGATCAAGCCACTGGTTTTATCGTATTTTTTGGTCATTGTAGACAAGGCCGTTCGGCGCTTATACATTTCTTGAGCCCGCTCCGGGGTTTGCGGCGCGGGTACTTTCATCCACCACAGAGAGGAAATAATAAAATGTCAACCGCCGTTTACGAACGGATACGAAAAAATCCGAAATTCGACGAACTGGTGACCAAGCGCAGCCGGTTTGCGTGGCTGCTGACGGCCTTGGTGCTCGGCATCTACTTTGTTTTCATCATGGTCGTGGCCTTCAATCCGACGCTGCTGGCCACACCGATCTGGGAAGGGGGTAAAGCCTCCATCGCCTGGCCCATCGGCGCGAGCATGATCTTGCTGTTCTGGTTGATGACGGGTCTCTACATCCGCCGCGCCAATGGCGAATTCGATGACATCAATTCAGAGATCATCAAGGGAGCCATCGAATGACTCGTGGAATGCTGAAGTTTGCCACCGCCGCGCTGGCGGTGGGCTGGATGGGCCTGGCGATGGCCGCCCCGGATGTCGGAACCGCCGAGAAACAGGCGCTGAACATCCACGCGATCGTGATGTTCTTCATCTTCGTGATGATGACCCTGGGCATCACCTACTGGGCGGCCCAGCGCACCAAAACGGCCAGCGATTATTACTCGGCCGGCGGCGGTATCACCGGCACCCAGAACGGTCTGGCCATCGCCGGCGATTACATGTCGGCGGCAACCCTGCTCGGTTTGACCAGCCTGACCTATTTTCAGGGTTTCGATGGTTACATCTACTGCATCTGTTTCTACGTGGGCTGGCCGTTCATCATGTTCATCATGGCCGAGCGGCTGCGCAACCTGGGCAAGTTCACCTTCGCCGACATCACGTCATACCGTTTGGATCAGCGACAGGTTCGCACCATCGCCGCCATCGGCTCGCTGACCGTGGTGGTGTTCTATCTGATCGCGCAGATGGTGGGCGCGGGCCAGCTCATCAAGTTGCTGTTCGGCCTGGATTACTGGATCGCGGTGGTCATCGTCGGGGTGCTGATGGTGGTCTACGTGACCTTCGGCGGCATGATCGCCACCACCTGGGTGCAGATCATCAAGGCCTGCCTGCTGCTTGGCGGCGGCACGCTGGTGATGTTGCTGGCCTTTGCTAAGTTCGGTTTCAACTTCGAGACGCTGGCCAGCCAGGCGGTCGCCAACTCCAAGAAAGGCATAGCGCTCATGGGACCAGGTTCCCTATTGGCCGATCCGGTGACAGCGGTCTCGCTGTCGCTCGGGTTGATGTTCGGCACCGCCGGTCTGCCGCATATTCTGATGCGCTTCTTCACCGTACCCAACGCCAAGGAAGCGCGCAAGAGCGTGTTCATCGCCACCCTCTGCGTCGGCTTCTTCTTCACCGTGGTAGCGATCATGGGCTTGGCGGCGGTCACCATCGTCGGTACCAACCCGCAATACTTCGAGGGCGGCCAACTCGGCGGCAAACTGCTCGGCGGCAACAATATGCCGGCCATGCATCTGGCGCACGCGGTCGGCGGCAACATGATGCTGGGCTTCCTATCGGCGGTGGCTTTCGCCACCATTCTCGCCGTGGTGTCGGGCCTGGCGCTGGCGGGCGCTTCCGCGATCTCGCACGACCTCTACGCCAACGTGATCCGCAAAGGCCAGGCGACCGAGGCCGAGGAAGTTCGGGTATCCAAGTCGTCCTCATTAATCCTGGGCGTCCTCGCCGTCCTGCTCGGCATCGCGTTCGAGCGGCAGAACGTGGCGTTCATGGTCGGTCTGGCCTTTGGCGTCGCCGCCTCGTGCAATTTCCCGGTGCTGATCCTGTCGATGTACTGGAAGGGACTGACTACGCGGGGCGCGATCTGGGGCAGCATTGCCGGCCTGGTGTCGGCGGTGTTGATCGTCGTGCTGTCCAAGGCGGTATGGGTCAGCGTGCTCGGCAACAAGGAACCGATCTTCCCCTACGAGCAGCCAGCCCTCTTCTCGATGCCGCTGGCGTTCTTCATGGCGTGGCTGGGTTCGGTGACCGATGGCAGCGCCCGGGCCGCGAAAGAGAAAGAGGCGTTCGAGGACCAATACGTTCGTGCCCAAACCGGCTTCGGCTCGGCAGGCGCGGCCGCGCACTAAATTCTTCCCTCGCTCTCATCGCCATCACCTCGATCATCGTCGAGGTGGTGGCGCGACAATGGCGTTTCCAAGCCCCATCCCACCCACGGCAATTTCACGGCACCACCGACCCCTGAAAAGCCGGAGGGGAGAGCCAACCGGCCCTCCCCTCCGTTTCTCTCAAATCAGGCAACCTTCAGAGCAGCGGTTTTTCCGCCACCAACAAACCATCCTCGTCGGCGTAGAGGTAGTGATTAGGCAGGAAAGTCACGCCGGCAAAGCGCACCGGAATATCCCGCTCGCCGATGCCGCGCTTGACGCTTTTGAGCGGATGCACACCCAACGCCTTAACACCAATGCCGATTTCGGCGATGGCGGCGGAATCGCGGATGCCACCGTTCACCACCACGCCGGCCCAGTCGTTCTCCTCGGCCAATTCGGCGAGCTGGTCGCCCAATAGCGCGCAGCGCATCGAGCCGCCGCCGTCCACCACCAGCACCCGGCCTTCGCCCGGCTCTTCCAGCGCGGCGCGAACCAGGGAATTATCCTCGAACACCTTCAGGGTCACGATGGGACCACAGAACATCACCTCGCCACCGTAATCGCCGAAAATTGGCTCGGCGATTTGCAGGCGATCGGAAAATTCATCGCACAGGTCGGTCGTCTTGAAATCCATGGGGGCTACTCTCGCGGCTTGGGGACAGGAATTTTGAAGTTTACCCTACTTATTTTACGCCTTAACGGCTGGTGATCTTCAACTCGATGCGGCGGTTGCGACGATACGCCTCCGGGTTGTCCGCCGGATCGATCGGGTGATATTCCGCCATGCCGACCGCCGCCAATCGCTGTGGTGGAATGCCCTGCTGGATCAGATAGTTCACCACTTCCTGCGCGCGCGCGGTGGACAGCTCCCAGTTGGAGGGAAAACGACCGCGAATCGGCACCCGGTCGGTGTGGCCCTGCACTTCGATGATCACCGGCAAATCCGGCGGCAGGCGGGCGGCCAATTGCTGGTAGACCATGGCGAATTTGTCCAGGTCGCCGCGCCCCCCCCGGCGACAGCGTGGCCTCGCCGGAGGGAAACAACACTTCGGACTGAAACACGAAGCGGTCGCCCACCACCTTGATGTCGGGGTTGCCGGCGAAGACCTCGCGCAGCCGGCCGAAGAAATCGCTGGCGTATTTCTCCAATTCCTCGACCCGCTCCAGCAACCGCTTCTTGAGCGCACTGTCCAGCGCCTCGATCCGACCCTTCTGCTGGACGATGACGGCGTCGCGTTGCGCCAGTTCGTCCTGGTTGGCCGCCAGAGTCTGGTTGAGCCGCTCTAGTTCGTTGGCCAGGCGTTCGGCCCGGGCGCTGAGTAGCGCCGCCAACTCCTGAGCGCCGACGGCGGCCTGTTCCGCCTTGCTTTTATCGACGCTCAGCGCCGACTGCGCCATGCGCACCGCCGCCAGTTCGTTGCGCAATTGCGCCAACAGTGCGTCCCGTTCGCCGACCGTGCTTTCCAGACCCTGGATTCGTCCGCGTAGCCGCTTCGCTTCCTGTTCGGCGTCGCCGGCCAAGCCTTCCAGATGCTCGACGATCCGTTGCAACTGGCCGATGGCGGTATCTTTACCCATCATCTCGCGGCCGATCAGCACTTCACTGACCACGAACACCGTGATCAGGAAGATCAGCACCATCACCAGTCCGCCCAACGCATCGGTAAAGGCGGGCCAGATGTTGATGTCACCGAGCGCATCACGCCGGCGGGGCATGGGCGTCCCCGTCTCGATGCGCGATGGTTCCTGGCTGCTGTGCCAGCAGGCGGGCGATGGTGCGCAATTCGTGCCGCAAATCGGCGGTGCGGTCGTTTTCGATGTCCCGCAAGGCCACTTGCAAAGACTCGATCCGTTCGCCCAGGCTAGCAATCTGCTCCGCGACCCGAGTGATGCCCTCGCCGCGATTGGCCAGATATTCGGTGGTCGCCGCCACTCGCTCCAGCCGGTCGGTGGTCGCTTGCAACAAGGCCGCCAGATGGCGTGGCGAAATGGTTTCGGTACTGGCGGTGACCGTAACCACCGGCTGCCACAGAGGCACCAGATCGCTGACCACCAACGCTTCCAGTTGAGCGTGATGATGGTTCTGGGCATGGAGCAGTTGCAATTCCAGAAAGCTCAACGCCAGCGCCGCCAGCAGGCCGAACATCGAGGACGAGAACGAGGTACCCATGCCGCCCAGCGGCGCGGCCAGCCGATCCTTGAAGCTGGCGATCAACGCCATGGTGTCGGCCGCCTTCTCGGTGGACAGACCGCCGATCACATCGCGCACTCCGGCGATGGTCAGCAACAGGCCGTAGAAGGTGCCGATCAGACCCAGCAGCACCAGCGCCCCGACCAGATAACGCACCAGCGCCCGCTGATCGTCGCCCCGAGTGGCCAGCGAATCCAACAGATACGGCAAGGTCGCGGCGGCGTCGCCGTGGCTGACGACCCGATGGATCTTGCGCAGAAAATCGCCCACTCCACGACCGACATTCTCCAGCAACGCCTCGCTGGCCTCGGCATGGGACCACTCCCGGCGGCGGGCTTTCAAGGCCATCGTGGCGGCTCGTTCGGCGGCGCGGACTTCCCACAGCGTGTCCGCCAGCGCCTTGAAGGTGTAGAACACCCCGAACAGAAAGACCGCCGCGACGGTGCCGTTCAGATAAGGATTGGTCATGAAGGCGGCGGCCAGCGGACGCTGGAAAAATATCCCCAGCGCCGCCAGCGCGATCAGAAACAGCACGGAACGAAGCAGATAACGGCTGGCGCCCCGGGCGGAGCGCCGATCGGACAGGGTCATGGGCATCGGCTATCCATCATCTCCCGAACACGGGAGCGCACTCTACATGAATCGGCTCAACGAGGGTACGACCGCCAAATGTGGCAACGGTTACTAAGCCTGGAAGCCCTGGTCCCAACGGCCGGCAAAGGCGATCCGGTCGAGCGGCTGGCGCGTTCTGGGTGCCAGTTCCCGTTCGCGCAACGCGTCCGGTAGACCGTCGGCGGGCGCCGGATGACCGACCGCGATCATCGCCATGCAGGTGTGATCGGCGGGGATGGCGAACGCTGCCTTGGCTTTGTCGGCGTCGAATCCACCCATCTGGTGCGCCACCAAACTCAGCGCCGTGGCTTGCAAGCAGAGATTCTCGTTGGCGGCGCCGGTATCGTGCTGTGCCCAACGGTTCGGTGCGTCGTTGTGGCCGAATCTCGGCGTTGCCACCGACAGCAGCAATACCGGTGCGTTCTTGACCCAGCCTCGATTGCCTTCGGCCAGACATTCGAACGCACTTTGCCAACCAGCGGCATCGTGAAACCGATCCCAGACCAGATAACGCCACGGTTCGTCGCCGAAGCAGGACGGTGCCCAGCGCGCCGCTTCCAGTAACGCCAACAGATGCTCGCGGCTGACCGGCTGGTCGGCGGCGATGGCGCGCGGGCTCCAGCGGCGGGCGATGAGGTCGGCAATGGGGGTGCTGGGTGATGGCGGGTTTGTCGAGCATGATGGAGAATCTCCCGGTTATTGGGTATTGCGAAACTGTATAAGAGACCACGGCGATCCGAAAAAAGCGAAAATAGCGGTGTATTTTTCTTGCGAATCCTTTATTCCATCCACACACGGGGATCGGCCATGTCTTACCTGCAGGAAATCAATGACTATCTCAACCGTTACGTCCCGCTGTTTCAGGCCATGCAGGCGCGCTTGGAACGCTGCGACGAAACCGGGCTGGCGATCGCCGCGCCGCTGGCGCCGAACATCAACGACAAAGGGATTGCCTTTGGCGGTTCGATGGCGGCGCTCGCCGCGCTCACCGGCTGGGCGTTGACCCGCTCCACCCTGGACCAGCACGGCGAAAGCGCCGAGATCGTGATCACCGATAGCACCTTGAAGTTCCTGAAACCGCTGCGGGAAGACATCCTGACGGAATGTACCCGGCCGGACCTGGCCACCACCGAAAAATTCCTGCAAAGCCTCCGTCAGCGCGGCAAGGCCCGCTGGGCGGTCGACGTGATCATCCGTTCCGGTGGTGAAGCGGTGATGACCTTCAACGGACAATATGGCGCCTACCGGCCCGAAAAAGCGGCTTGAATCACCCTTGGCGGCGGGAAACGGCATGATCGGCGATGCCTTCATCCAGGATGGCCCGCGTGGGCTGCGGTTCACCGCGCCGACACGGGTGGTGGTCGCCATGCGGCCGGATGAAGTCGTCCCGGCGTTGCAAGCGGTCGAAACGGCCATCGACCAACACGGCCTGACCGCCGCCGGCTTCATCACCTACGAAGCCGCCGCCGCGTATGGCCTAGCTGTCCATGCTCCGCTGTCGGAGCTGCCGCTGCTTTGGTTCGGGCTGTATGAACGCGTGGACAGCCTCGACGATTGGACGGCGCCATCGACTGATTCGCCGTCCTCCGCTTCCTACACGGTGGGTCCCTGGCAACCCACCCTCGACCGCGCCGCCCATGCAACGGTCGTCCGCCGGATCAAGGACTACCTCGCTCACGGTCACAGCTATCAGGTCAACCATACCTTTCCACTCCAGGCCACGTTCGCGGGCGACCCGTGGCCATTCTTCGTCGATCTGGCGACAGCGCAACAGGGAGAGCACGCCGCGTTTATCGATACCGGTCGATTCGCGGTCTGCTCGGCCTCGCCGGAACTGTTCTTTCAACGGGACGGTGAGCGCTTGATAACGCGACCGATGAAGGGCACGGCGGCGCGCGGGCGGACCTTGGCGGAAGACGAGGCGCGGATGGCCGATCTACGGCAGTCCGTCAAAAACCGGGCCGAAAACCTGATGATCGTGGATATGCTGCGTAACGATCTGGGCCGGATAGCCGAAACCGGCAGCGTGGCGGTGCCCCGCTTGTTCGCGGTCGAACGTTACCCCACTCTGTTGCAAATGACCTCCACCGTCACCGCCCGCACCCAAGTCTCGGTGGTGGAGATTCTGAGCAGTCTGTTTCCCTGTGCCTCGATCACCGGCGCCCCCAAGGTACGCACCATGCAAATCATTCGGGAACTGGAATCGCAGCCGCGCGGCGTGTACACCGGCGCCATCGGCTGGATCGGCCCGCGGCGGCAGGCGAGCTTCAACGTAGCCATCCGCACGGCGCTGATCGACCGGGAGCTAGGGAGGGCAAATTACGGCGTGGGCGGCGGCGTGGTCTGGGATTCCGATGCCGGCGACGAGTACACGGAATGTCTGCTCAAGGCCCGCGTGCTGGCCACGCGGCAACCGCCGTTTCAGTTGCTGGAATCGCTACTATGGGAACCGGATAGCGGCTATTTCCTGCCGGAAGCGCATCTGACGCGGCTGGCGGCTACCGCGACCTACTTTAGCGTTCCATTCGACCGACCCGCCATCGCGACCCGGCTGAGCGAATCGGCGACGACTTTGAACGCGGCGCACAAGATCCGGCTTCTGCTCGGCCAGAACGGCGCGTTCACGCTGGAGGCGATCCCACTGACACGGGAGACAGCTCCGCCACCGGTGCGGATCGGTCTGGCCCAGGCACCCGTCGATTCCCATGTGGTCTGGCTGTATCACAAAACCACCCGGCGCGAGATATACGACGTTGCTCGCGCGTCGCGACCGGATTGCGACGAAGTGATTCTCTGGAACGAACGCGGCGAGTTGACCGAAACCAGCATGGCGAATCTGGTGCTGGACCTGGACGGCGAACGATTCACTCCACCAGTGACCAGCGGTCTATTGGCGGGCACGTTTCGCGACTGCTTGCTGGCCGCCGGCCATATCCAGGAACGCATTTTGACCCCAGACGATTTGCGAGCGGCCCGACATATTTATTTGGTCAACTCGGTGCGCAAATGGCGAACAGCCGTATTGGTTGGCTGAATTTCTTCACGGATTACATCCAAGCGATGACGCTCACCAAGAACGGACTCGTATCAGCCACCGGATCGGCATCGCGCTAGAATGGCGGTCGCGGCACAGATTTGCCGACCCGGAGATTTGCCATGGTTACCTTTGACCTACCCGGCTTTATCACCACGTTTCTGGCCGTGATGGCGGCTTTGTTCGTTTTCGCCATCGGCGTTGGCGTTCTACTGGTCGTCACGCTTTACATCATCGATATCACCCAGACGCAACATGCCATTCGTCGCAATTTCCCGGTAATCGGGCGATTGCGCTACCGGTTGGAACATTTGGGCGTATTCTTCCGTCAGTATTTTTCCGCCATGGATCGGGAGGAGATGCCGTTCAATCGGGCACAACGCGCCTGGGTCTATCGCGCGGCGAAGAATCTGGACAACACACAGCCGTTCGGTTCCACCCGCGACCTGCGACCGCCGGGTACCGTGTTGTTCACCAACGCGGCGTTTCCGGCACTCGACACCGAACCCACAGCAGTCGAGCCGCTGACCATCGGCCCGGATTGCCCCCAGCCGTATGCGGCATCCAGCTTTTTCAACATCTCCGCCATGAGCTACGGCGCGATTTCCCAACCAGCGGTAAGCGCGCTGTCAAAAGGAGCGCGACAAGCCGGTTGCTGGCTCAATACTGGTGAGGGTGGTTTGTCCCCGTATCATCTGGACGGCGGCGCCGACCTGGTGTTCCAGATCGGCACCGCGAAATACGGAGTGTGCGACCAGGGAGGTGCTCTGGACGACGATAAACTGCGTGCGGTGGCCGCCCATTCTCAGGTGCGCCTGTTCGAGATCAAGCTGAGCCAAGGGGCGAAACCGGGCAAGGGTGGCATCCTGCCCGCGATCAAGGTCACGCCGGAAATCGCCACCATTCGCGGTATTCCAGTCGGCCGGGATTCACGCAGTCCCAATCGTCATCCCGACATCGCCGACGCGGCGGCGCTACTGGATTTCGTCGCTCGGGTTCGCGCCATCACCGGCAAGCCCACCGGCTTCAAGCTGGTCATCGGCGATCCGCGCTGGTTCGACGACCTGTGCCAGACGATCCTCCGTCGAGGACCGGCCAGCGCGCCCGATTTCGTCACCGTGGACAGCGCCGACGGTGGCACCGGCGCGGCACCGATGAGCTTGCTCGATTACGTGGGCTTGCCGATCCAGGAAAGCCTACCCCTGGTGGTGGACAAGCTGAGCGAATACGGTTTGCGCGAGCGGGTCCGGGTCATCGCTTCCGGCAAGCTGATCAATCCCGGCGAAGTGGCTTGGGCGCTGTGCGTGGGTGCCGATTTCGTGAATTCGGCGCGCGGTTTCCTGTTCGCGCTGGGCTGCATTCAGTCCATGCAGTGCGACAAGAACACCTGCCCGGCCGGGATCACGACTCACAATCCCCGGTTGCAACGCGGGCTGGACCCGACGGACAAGGCCGAACGAGTACGGCATTACGCGGAGAACTTGCGCCGTGAGGTGGAAATCATCGCCCACGCCTGCGGTGCGGCGAATCCCCGGCAACTACGGCGTGAGCACTGTCGAATTGTGGTCGGTCCCGGCCGCTCGGTGCCGCTGGACGAACTCTATCGCCCGGCACCAGCCCGGCGGCTGGACGCCGCTTGAACCGCTTCGTCCCCCACAATCAACCTCTTGTTGCCAAAGGGGGCACGATCTCACGCCCATATCCTTGCCCGCTTGTGGGCGCGGGACGCATCGCTCACGCCGGCTCCGTCAACCGCTCCAGCGCTTCGCGGTATTTGGCGACGGTGCGCGCGACGATCTCCGGCGGCAGTTCCGGTCCCGGCGGCTGCTTGTCCCAATCCAGCGTCTCCAGATAGTCGCGCACGAACTGTTTGTCGAAGCTGGGTGGGTTGACGCCGGGTTGGTACTGATCCGCCGGCCAGAACCGCGAGGAATCCGGGGTCAGCGCTTCGTCCATCAGCACCAGTTGCCCGCTCTCGTCCAGGCCGAATTCGAACTTGGTGTCGGCGATGATGATGCCGCGCGCCAGAGCGTAGTCCGCTGCTTCCCGGTACAGTTGTAGGCTGATCGCCCGTACCCGTTCCGCCAAGTCCGCGCCGATTTGACCGACGACGTGATCAAAGCTCACATTCTCATCATGTGTGCCCAATGGTGCCTTGGTGGATGGAGTGAACAGCGGTTCCGGCAGCCGCTCCGCCAAGCGTAATCCCGTCGGCAGCGGGATACCGCATACCCGACCGTCGCGCTGATAATCCTTCCAGCCCGAACCGATCAGATAGCCACGCACGATGGCTTCGACCGGCAAACCCTTCAGCCGCCGCGCCACCACCGCCCGGCCCGCGACCGCCGCTCGTTCGGTCGGATCGGGTAGTGCCTGCTCCAGCGTCAGGCTGGCCAGTTGCAAATGATTGGGAACGATGTGGCGGGTGCGGTCGAACCAAAAATTGGATACCGCCGTCAGCACCGCGCCCTTGCCGGGAATCCGGGTGGGCAAAATCACGTCAAAAGCGGAAAGCCGGTCGCTGGCCACCATCAGCAGGTGCCGGTCGTCGGCTGCGTACAGATCGCGGACCTTGCCGCGATAGATCAGCGGCAAACTGTGAAGATCGGGCGAGGCGGCGACAGCGGACATGACCATGCAACTCCTGCGGCTGGGGAAAGAATCGGCGCGGCGCATTGTAACCGCCCGGCCGGCGACGGAAAATGCGATGATCCACCCGCGTTCGCCCAACTGACGTTTCGCAAGGCCACCCGACTCTCCGTCAAGGTATGCTGCCGCCATGCACATCAATAACGATTTACTCCCCGCCGACCTGCTGTTCTTCGCCAACTTCATCTGGCTGCTGGTCGGCTTGCAGGCCCTGCGGTCGGCGCCGTGGCGGCTGTTCCTGGCGAACAGCCGGTTGCAACATGTCTTCATGGGCGCTTCGGTGGCGTTGTTCCTGATATGGATCTTCGAGATTGGCGTGCGACCGGCGCTCGGTTTCCACTTCCTGGGCGTGACCGTGTACACCCTGATGTTCGGCTGGTCGCTGGGCACGATCGGCGTCAGCCTGATCACGGTGGCGGTAACGGCGACCAGCGGCGACTGGTCGGCGCTGGCCACCAATGCCCTACTGTTGGGTGTACTGCCGGTCTCGACCAGTTATGGGATTTATTATCTGGTTCACCGCTACCTCCCCCACCACCTCTTCGTTTATATTTTCCTGTGCGGTTTCTTCAACGCCATGCTGGCCGCCGGCGTGGTGGTACTGACCCTGGTATTTTTGCTGGTCACGACCGAGGTTTATTCCTTCGCCCGCATCAGTAGCGATTATCTGCCGTTCGTGCCGCTTTACCTGTTCCCGGAGGGTATGCTCAACGGCATGGTGATCACCGCGCTGATCGGGCTGCGGCCCGACTGGTTGAAAACCTACGACGACGAAACCTATCTCACGCATTAGATGTAGGCACGGGAATCTCACTGCAACCCGTGCCATCTCAACCCCGCGCATTCGAAGAGGCATTTGAGTTCAAGGTGTTTGGCAAATTATTCGGTGGAACATTCGGCTTCATGATGGGCGGGCCGGTGGGCGCGCTGCTAGGCGCGGCGGTCGGCCATAATTTCGATCAGGCTCAATCGCAGGGCAAGCGCGCAACCGTCCCCCCCGAACGCGGTAACTCTCAGGAACACATCCAGGACACTTTCCACTCGACCGCGTTCCAGCTCATGGGTCACATCGCCAAGGCGGACGGCCGGGTTTCGGATCGGGAAATCGCCACGGCCCGCGCCATCATGGATCGCCTGCGGCTCAACGCCGGCCAGCGTCAGGCCGCCATCAACGATTTTACCGCCGGCAAACAACCCGACTTCGACTTGGATGCGATGTTAAAAGCGTTCCAGCGCGCCTGCCGCGGCCGTCCAGCGTTTCTGCAACCACTGCTGGAACTGTTGCTGAACGTTGCTTATGCCGACGACGATCTGCACCCGCACACCCATGCCCGGCTGCTGTACATCACCGACCGCTTGGGCGTTCACCGCTTGCAGTTCGAGGCGCTGCATGCCCTGTTCCGCGCCCAGCGCTGGGCACAGCGGCAGAACCAGGACGGCGGCGGCAAAACGCACGATCACCGGCAAACCCACGACCGGCGTCCCACCACCGCCGTCGGCTCGCTGACCCAAGCCTATGCCGTGCTGGGGCTACAACGCGAAGCCAGCCCCGACGCGATCAAACTGGCCTACCGCCGCCTGCTCAAACAGCATCACCCCGACAAACTGGCGGGCCGCAACGCCTCGCTGGCCGAGCTGGCGCGCGCCACCGAAAAAACCCGCGAATTGACCGCCGCCTACGACCGCATCCGGGAAGCACGTGGTTTCTGACCCGCCCGACGCGAACAGAGCGGCCGGCGCCATCCAAGCGACCAGTTGCTAGAGCACTCCCCGCTCGGCCAGTGAGACCATCTGTCCGTCGCCAATCACGATGTGATCGAGCAGACGGACATCGACCAGGGCCAGCGCTTCCTTCAGGCGCACGGTGATCATTTCGTCGGCACGGCTGGGCTCGGCGATCCCGGATGGATGATTGTGTGCCACGATCGCCGCCGCCGCGTTATGGTGCAATGCCCGTTTCACCACCTGCCGAGGATGTACGGCGGAACTGTCGATGGTGCCGAAAAACAATTCCTCGTATTGAATGACCCGGTTCTTGTTATCCAGGAACAGGCAGGCGAACACCTCGTGCGGGTGGTGGCGCATGCGGGCCAGCAGATACCGACGGGTGTCGGTCACGCCCTGGATGGCATCGCCACGCTGCAAGGTCTCCTCCAGATAACGCCGCGCCAGTTCCAACACCGCCTGCAACTGCACGTACTTGGCCGGTCCCAGCCCCGGCGTCGCGCAGAACCCCGTCTGATCCAATTCCAACAACTTACGCAAGCTTTCATGCTGCTTGAGCATGTCCCGCGCCAGATCCACCGCGCTGCGGCCCGGTATGCCGATCCGTAGAAAAATCGCCAGCAGTTCGGCATCGGACAAGGCGGCAGCTCCACGTCGCAGCAGCTTCTCCCGTGGACGCTCCTCGTCGGGCCAATCGCGAATGGACATCGCCGCACACTCTTTTTTCGATTGATAACGCCAAGCATGGCCACTCGATTCGAACAAATCAAGAAACTGTGACACTTTCTTGATGGCCACCGATTGCGTCGCGAAAACGGCGTATTGCCCTGAAATCGGGCGCGCGTCCCGTCAAAAGCACCGCCATGAAGCGGGCTTATCCTTTCATGCCGGCCAAAAAATCGCGTTTCCGGATTATTGAATAATTTATTATACTTTATAAACAATAAGATATAAAAGTTGGCAATCGGTTTGCTAACCCTATAGTCGTGGATTCGCGCTCGTCGGCCTCTTCAGGTTCGACACCAGCGCGGGTTCCAGGCGGCTAACGGGGGCCGCCGTCGCGGACTATGGCGTCCAACCATGTATCGTCGCACGTTGCGTGGTTGGACGCCCTTTTTATCTCCGCTTGTCTGAGCAACCCTGCTCTCTCCTGCTTCTGTACCTGTTCAAGCTGCGCTAAGCTTGCCGCGATTTCCCCCATCGCGCGGAGTTTCGCCATGCTGCAACCTCTGGCCAAGAAACGCATTCTGCTGGGCGTCACCGGCGGTATCGCCGCCTACAAGAGCGCCGACCTAACCCGCCGGCTGCGCGAGGCGGGTGCCGAGGTACAGGTCGCCATGACGCCCGCCGCCACTGCTTTCGTCGCCCCGCTGACCTTTCAGGCGGTATCCGGCCAGCCGGTTCGGGTCGACTTGCTCGACACCCACGCCGAAGCTGGCATGGGCCATATCGAACTGGCGCGCTGGGCCGATCTGATTCTCATCGCGCCGGCCACCGCCGACTTCCTCGCCCGACTGGCCCACGGCATGGCCAACGATTTGCTCAGCACGCTGTGTCTGGCCACCGACCAGCCAATTGCGGTGGCGCCGGCGATGAACCGACTGATGTGGCAAAACGTCGCGACCCAGGACAACTGCCGGCTGCTGGCGCGGCGCGGCGTACACATCTGGGGACCGGGAGTCGGCGAACAGGCTTGTGGTGAAATCGGTGCCGGGCGGATGTTGGAGGCGGTGGAATTGTGTGGTCACGTCGTCGAACTGCTCGGTGCTCGGGAGGGCATGGCCGAAATCCACCCGGAACCGTCCATCGCGAATCCGGTGACTGCGCCGCTCGCGTCCCATGACCTGCAAGGACTGACCGTGTTGATCACCGCCGGCCCGACCCGCGAGGCGCTCGATCCGGTGCGCTTCATCAGCAACCACAGCAGCGGGAAAATGGGTTTTGCCGTAGCTGGGGCAGCGGCGATGGCGGGCGCGCGGGTAATCCTGGTCAGCGGTCCGGTCAATCTCAAAACCCCGCCCAGTGTCGAACGAATCGACGTGGATAGTGCGATCGAAATGCACGAGGCGGTCATGGCGCGAGCCCAACGAGCGGACATTTTCATCGCCACCGCCGCCGTCGCCGATTATCGCGCCGCCAGCCCGGCGGAGCAGAAAATCAAGAAAACCCATGACACGCTGTCTCTGGAACTGGTGCGCAATCCCGATATTCTGGCGGAGGTGGCCGCATTGCGTTCGCACCGGCCGTTCACGGTTGGCTTCGCCGCCGAAACTCACGACGTGCTGCACTACGCCGAGGACAAGCGCCGTCGCAAGAATCTGGACCTGATTGCCGCAAATCGGGTCGGCGTGGCAGGCAGCGGCTTCGGGAGCGAACAGAACGAATTACATGTGCTGTGGGAAGGCGGGGAACGGGTGTTGCCGCTGGCTGAGAAGACTCTGCTGGGGCAACAACTGGTCACGCTGATCGCGGCGCGTTATCGCTGCTGGAAAGGGGAGCGCTAAGCTGCTAGCTTGGCAACAGCCCTGGAGTGTCTGACTGTGAGCCATCGCGACATCGAACTGAAAATCCTCGATCCCCGTTTGGGTCGGGAGATTCCTCTACCCGCCTACGCCACCGCCGGTTCGGCGGGATTGGATCTGCGCGCTTGCCTAACGGAACCGCTGACGGTCCATCCGAGCGAAACCCATTTGATTCCCACCGGCCTAGCCATGCACATCGCCGACCCCGGCCTGGCGGCGATGGTGCTGCCGCGTTCCGGTCTCGGCCACAAGCACGGTATCGTGCTGGGCAACCTGGTCGGCCTGATCGACAGCGATTATCAGGGCGAGCTGTTGGTCTCGTGCTGGAATCGAGGCCACGCCCCGTTCACCATCGACATCGGCGAACGCATCGCCCAACTGATTATCGTGCCGGTGGTGCGAGCCGAATTCGCCATCGTCCCCGAATTCACGCCCAGCACGCGCGGCGCCGGCGGTTTCGGCCATTCCGGGCGGCATTGATCCTCGCGCATGATCCAAACCATCTTCCGGGAGTACGACATCCGTGGCGTGGTGGGCCGCGATCTGACTCCCGACGGGGTGCGACTCATCGGCCAGGCGGTGGGCAGCCTCGCCGCCGAGCGCGGCGAAACCCAGGTGATCGTCGGTCGCGACGGGCGGCTGTCCAGCCCCGTGCTGTGCGAGGCGCTCAAGGTCGGCATCCGCGCCGCTGGGCTGGATGTGCTGGATCTGGGCATGGTCTCGACCCCGCTGCTGTACTATGCCACCCACACCCTCGACACCAGCCACGCCGGAGTCATGGTCACCGGCAGCCACAATCCAGCACCGTATAACGGTCTGAAAATCGTCATCGACAGGATCGCTCTGCACGGCGAGGTGATCCGCGACCTGCGCCACCGCATCGAAACCGGCGACCTGCGTCACGGCCATGGCCGCGAAGGGTCCGCCGACATTCGCGCCGCTTACATCCGGCGGATCAGCGACACGCTGCGCCTGCCCAAACCTCTCAAGGTGGTGGTGGATTGCGGTAACGCAGTCGCCAGTTATACCGCTCCGCCCCTGCTGCGCGCGCTCGGTTGCGAAGTGGTGGAACTGTACTGCGAGGTGGATGGACGCTTTCCGCACCACCACCCCGACCCCAGCGTGCCGGAGAATCTGATCGACCTGCAAACCGCAGTGCGGGCGCACGGCGCCGATCTGGGCCTGGCCTTCGACGGCGACGCCGACCGGCTGGGGGTCGTCACCAACGCCGGCGAGATCGTCTGGCCGGATCATGTGTTGATGCCGCTGGCCGAGGACGTGCTGACCCATCATCCCGGCGCGGCCATCGTCTACGATATCAAATCTTCCTTGCACCTGACCCGGCTGATCGAGCGTCTTGGCGGCCAAGCGATCCTGTGGAAGACCGGTCATTCGCTGATCAAGGCCAAGATGCGCGAAACCGGTGCGCTGCTGGGTGGCGAACTGGCCGGCCACTTCGTTCATGCCGATGATTGGTTCGGCTTCGACGACGCGTTCTACGCCGCCGCCCGGTTGCTACGGTTGCTAGTCCAACAGCCGGTGTCCAGCGCCGAATTCTTCGCCGCTTACCCGACCGGCCTGAATACCCCGGATCTGCGGCTGGACATGGCCGAAGGCGAGCCGTTCGCGTTCATGGCCCGACTGGCGGCCCAAGCCGATTTCGGCCCGGACGCGCGAATCATTACCCTGGACGGACTGCGGGTGGAATTCCCGCACGGCTGGGGGCTGGTGCGCGCCTCCAACACCACGCCCAGTCTGACGCTGCGCTTCGAGGCGGACGACTCAATCGCCATGGCCGACATTCAGGATCGGTTCCGCCGGCAACTGCTGGCCTTGCAAGCCGATTTGGCCCTACCCTTCTGATTTCTCCGTTTCCCATCGTTTCCAGAGGTTGATCTTCGCATGGCTTTAGATGCCCAGGCCGCCACCCAAGTGGCTCACGTTCTCACCGAATCGCTGCCCTACATCCGCCGTTTCGCCGGCAAAACCTTCGTGATCAAGTACGGCGGCCACGCCATGGAAAACGAGCATCTGAAAAAACAGCTTCGCTCGCGACATCGTGCTGATGAAGTTGGTCGGCTTCAACCCGGTGGTGGTGCACGGCGGCGGCCCGCAGATCAGCGAACTGCTCAAGCGCATCGGCAAGGAAAGTCGCTTCGTGGATGGAATGCGGGTCACCGACAGCGAGACCATGGATGTGGTGGAAATGGTGCTGGGCGGACTGGTCAACAAGGAAATCGTCAACAACATCAATCGCCACGGTGGTTGCGCGGTGGGCCTGACCGGCAAGGATGGCGACCTGATTCACGCTCGTAAACTGACCATCACCCGCAAGAGCCCCGATCTGGAAGCGCCGGAAATCGTCGACATCGGCCATGTCGGCGAAGTCGCCAGCATCGATAAATCCATCGTCGAGACGCTGGCCAAAGGCAATTTTATCCCGGTGATCGCACCGATCGGGGTCGGTCCGGATGGACAGTCCTACAACATCAACGCCGACCTGGTCGCCGGCAAGATGGCCGAGGTGCTGCACGCCGAGAAACTGATCCTGCTCACCGATACCACCGGCGTACTGAAGGAAGGCAAACTGCTGACCGGCCTGGACGCCCGGCAGGTACAGGCGCTGATCGACGACGGCACCATCCACGGCGGCATGTTGCCGAAGATCGGCTGCGCGCTGGAAGCGGTGCGTGGCGGGGTCAAGGCGGCGCATATCATCGACGGCCGGATCGAGCATGCGGTACTGGTGGAACTGTTCACCGACGCCGGTATCGGTACATTGATTCGGGGGTAGGTGGATTTTCTCGCAAGGCGATGACCTGTTCCAAGTCAGGAAACTGGCTAGCCGACAGCGCGTCCAGCGCCTTGGCCAGCGCGGGCGGCAGGTTGTTATCGACCAGACACTTCAAGCCGCCAACCGTTGTTCGTTCAGGTGCTGTTCGTAACGGATCGCCGCGTCGACATCGGCGACCGGGACCTCATAGATCGCCGCTACCCGGCGACTATCCTGTTCCACCCGATAGGCCGCGAACAGCGCTTCCGTCGGTACGCCGGATGCGGTCAAAATCGGCTTGCCGAAGTTGCGCGCGGGGTCCAGCACGATACGTTGCTTGCGGTCCACCGGAAACCAGCGTTGCGCGCTGCCAGAGGTGTCGTACTCGATACCGGCGTATAGCGAAGGGCGTACTACCTTCTCGAAGACGTACTGCTTCCGCGCCATGTCCAGCAGCCTGGCATCTTCGGCCTCGCCATCCTGCTCCAGGATTTCCGCGAACACGGCGCGGCCATCGGTCAAAAACCGCTGACAGGTGAAGGGATAGGGCCGTTCGAAATACTCGCGGGCGTGCTGGCACGCTTTACGAATCGTGGGCAGGCTGACGCCATGACGGCGAAAGGCATGGACCACCCGCACTTCCAGCAGATCGTGGAACCCGAACGCCTGCGGCAAGGGGCTGTCGCTCAGTTCGGACGACCACAGCGGCGGGTAGGTCCGGTGGCCAGACCGATACCCGCGCAACCAGCGACCAACCTGCGGTGCCGGAATATGGGTAAAGGTGGCGACTTCACCAATGGTGTAAAGTCCCGTGCCGATCATGTTGTTCCTGCTATTGGGGTGATAATTCCAGTATAGCGCGCCTGGGAGGTAGCAGGACCGCCGGAGCGGCGTGATCCGCTCAAAGGGAATGCTGGGAACCCCTCCCATCCAAGCTACAATGCTCGAACCGTACTGGAAACTTGCCCGCACCCGCCATGCCCCATCTCGAATGGACGAACAAATCCCGGGCCATTGCCCAAACCGCCGATGTGCCTTATCACCTGCTGCATTTCGAACGTGGCTACGGGGACGCCAGCGCCGACAATCTGCTGATCCGGGGCGATAACCTGCTGGCCCTGAAGGCGCTGCTGCCGTTTTATCGGAGCCGGGTCAAGTGCATTTACATCGACCCGCCTTACAACACTCAATCCGCGTTCGAGCATTACGATGACAAGCTGGAACATTCTCAATGGCTGTCACTGATGTATCCGCGCCTCGTGCTGTTACGTGAGTTACTTGCCGAGGAGGGGAGTATTTGGGTTTCGATTGATGATAACGAGGGGCATTATCTCAAGGTTGTCATGGATGAAGTTTTTGGGAGAGGTAATTTTGTAGCGAATATAATTTGGCAGAAAAAAATATGCCGTCGCCAACGATCATAAAAGTATTGCCCCAATGCACGACCACATACTTGTGTTTAGGAAAAGCAATGTTTGGCAACGCAAACTGATACCTCGTACAGATGAAAAAAGATCGTCAATACCGCTTTGAAGATGAACGAGGAATTTTTAGACCTGATAACTACACATGCAGCAAGACGGCTGAAGAAAGGCCAAACCTTTACTACGAAATTATTCAACCAAATACAGGTAAAGAAATATGGCCATCAAGAACGAGAGTTTGGGCTTACTCTAAAGAAGAACATTTACGGCATGTTGCTGAAGGCTTCATTTATTGGGGAAAGGATGGGAAAGGGAAAACCCCTTCCTACAAAAGGTACAAACACCTTCTTAAAAATGATGGTGTTGTCCCACAGACACTTTGGATGCATGAGTTTGCAGGGCATACGGATGCAGCCAGAAAAGAGGCGCGGGAAGTCTTGGGAACGTCATCATTGTCTGATGATTTTTTAACGCCAAAACCCGAAAGGCTAATTTCTAAGATTCTTGAGGTCGGTTCCAATAAAGGCGATTTGATACTTGATTCCTTTCTTGGTTCCGGCACGACTGCCGCCGTAGCCCACAAAATGGGCCGCCGCTACATCGGCATCGAGATGGGCGAACACGCTGAAACCCATTGCATCCCGCGTTTGGAAAAAGTGATTGCCGGGGAACAGGGCGGCATTTCGCAAACTGTCGGCTGGCAAGGCGGCGGCGGGTTTCGCTACTACACGCTGGACGAGCCGGTGTTTCTGGCCGATGGCGGCATCAACCCGGCAGTGCGCTTCGCCGCGCTGGCCGCCTATCTTTGGCACTTCGAGACTGGGCAGGCCGCGAACCAGACTTTCGATTCGCCCTTTCTCGGCGAACATGCCGGCAAAGCCTATTACCTGCTCTACAACGGCATTCTCGGCGACCGCCGCCCGGAAGGCGGCAATGTCCTGACCGGCGCCGTGCTGGCCCAACTGCTGACGCTGCATCCGCATTCTGGCCGCAAGGTGATCTACGGCGAAATGACCCGCTTGGGCACGGCGCGACTTGTCGCCGAAGACATCGAATTCAAGCAAATTCCCTACGACGTGCGGGTACGCTGATGTTTGCTCTCAAGGATTACCAAGAAAAAGCCTTGAAAGCTCTCGAAGGCTTTTTAAGACGGGCGCGCGTGGTCGGAATCGAAACGGCTTGGCGGGAATGCGCCCCGTCGGTCACGCCCACCGGCAAACAACTTCCCTATCGAAAGGACGCCTTCGGCGATGAAATCCCCTGCGTTTGCCTGCGTCTGCCCACCGGCGGCGGCAAAACGCTACTGGCTGCCCATGCCGTGGCACGAGTTGGCAAGACCTATCGCGACACCGACGCGCCGGTGGTCCTGTGGTTGACACCTTCGGACACCATCCGTACCCAAACCGTAGCGGCGCTGAACACCGCCGGCCATCCCTACCGCCAGGCGCTGGAACACGATCTTCCACAACCGGCGCGCGTGCTCGAATTGGATCAACTCGCCACGGTGAATCCCTACGACGTAGGACGGCAGACCATTGTGCTGGTGGCGACCATTCAGGCGTTCCGCGTGCGGGACAAAAAGAAAACGCACCGCACCGTCTACGCCTACGATGAGCAACTGGAACCGCATTTTCAGGGGTTGACCCCCCAGCAAGCCGCCAATCTCGACACGGTCAAACCCGCCGATTTGGAAAGCCAGCCGTACCTGACCGCCGTCGATCTTGGCAAGGTCAAGGCATCGCTCGCCAATTTCCTGCACCTAACCCACCCCATCGTCATCGTGGACGAGGCGCACAACAACCAGACCGATACCAGCTTCAAAACCCTTCAGCGCCTCAATCCCGCCTGCGTGATCGAACTGACGGCCACGCCGGTCGGCAATAGCAACGTGTTGTATTCCGTATCGGCCCAGGCGTTGAAGACCGAGGACATGATCAAGCTGCCCATCGTGTTGGCCGAACATCCGACCGGTTGGCGCGACGCGGTGCGCGACGCCATTCTGACCCGCCAGCGGCTGGAAACGCTGGCCCAGCGGGAAACGGACTACATCCGCCCGATATTGCTGTTTCAGGCCCAAGCCAAGGGCGGCGAGGTCACGGTGGAGGTCTTGCTGAAGCATTTGACCAGCCCGGACGGCGCGGGACTGGATCGGAACGAAATCGCGGTGGCGACCGGCACGCAAAAGGAACTGGACGGCGCCAACCTGTTCGATCCGGCCTGCCGCATCCGCTACATCATCACGGTGGAAGCCCTCAAGGAAGGCTGGGACTGTTCCTTTGCCTACGTGCTGTGCTCCTTGCAGGAGTCGCGCTCGGCCAAGGACGTGGAACAACTGCTGGGTCGAGTGTTGCGGATGCCCTACGCCCGCGCCCGCGCCACGCCGGAACTGAACCGCGCCTACGCCCACGTCATCGCGACGAGTTTTTCCGAAGCGGCCAACCAGTTGACCGACCGTATGGTTCATAACATGGGCTTCGAGAAATACGAAGCGGCGGGAGCGGTAACCCCCGGTTCCGCTAGCCTGTTCCCCGATGAAGCTGCCGCCGAAACCCGGCCCCTTCTACCGGATTGCGTGCTGTCGGTGCCCACCGTCCCGGCGTTGCCCGTGCCCACCGAGTTGCAAGCGGTCATCGAAATCCACCCGACCAGTGGCGGCGCGACGGTGATCGTGCGCGGCGAGGTTTCGGAAGCGGTGGAGGATTACCTGCTTTCGGCCTATACCGGCCAGCATCAGTCAGCGGTCAAGGAACAAATCGAACAACACCACGCCCGGCAAGCAGCGCTACGCGCGCCCGCTGCCCGAGGCGAACCGTTCGCGCCGCTGCCGCAACTCTGCCTCGAATGGGACGGGGAATTGCAGCCGGTGGAACGGGAAACGCTCATGGAATTGGGCGAGTTCGACTTGCTCGCCCAACCGGTGCAACTGGCGGGTTTCGACGTTCAGGAAACGGTCAACGCCTTCGAGATCGACATGGACGGCGAAAAAGTGTTGCTGCGCTACGCCGACAGCCGGCAACTGCACTTAAACGAGGTATCCACTAACGCCACGGAACCGGATTTGGTGCGCTGGCTGGAATGGGAAGTGCACCCACCCGAGGGCAATATTCTCCCGGCGCAGTTGCGCAAATATCTGGTGAACCTGGTCGGCCATCTCCAGCGCGACCGGGGATTCACGCTCACGGCGCTATTACGCGCCAAGGTGCAACTGGCGGAAGCGATCCGCCGCGAAATCGACCACCTACGGAAGATCGCCATCGCCAAGGGATTCCAAGCCGCCTTGCCGGGGATGAGCACGGGGCGGCTCGACGAGGGTTTCCGCTACGCCTTCACCTTTCACCCGCACCGCTATCCTGCCCGCCCACCGTACTACAGCGGCCGTTACCGGTTCGCCAAACATTACTATCCGATGATTCACGACTTGCGGGAGAAAACCGCCAGTGGCCAACGTTCCGAGGAGTTTGTGTGCGCTCAGGCATTGGATGCCCATCCTCAAGTCAAGCTTTGGGTGCGCAATGTGGAACGAGAGGAGCGGTTTTCGTTCTGGCTGCCGACGGCGACCGATTACTTTTACCCGGACTTCGTGGCCGAACTCGCCGACGGACGGATACTGGCGGTCGAATACAAGGGCGAACCCTACAAAACCAACGACGATTCCCGCGAGAAAGCCCAGGTCGGCCGGCAGTGGGAAATTTCATCGGGTGGGCGTTGCCTGTTTCTGATGGCGGTGGCAGCGGACGAGCAAGGCCGCAACGTGCAGCGGCAAATCGCTGACAAAATCACAACATCAACTTGTTCGGGCTCAGCATCGTAGCCAGCATCGGAGCACGCATGGAAATCAACCAACGCAAAGCCCGTTTCTCGTTGGCGTATATCGGCGCCGTCGCGGCTCGCGCCGGTTACCAAGTTTGCGAACCGGTGGTGGATGACGACAGCGTGGACGGCATTTTGATCGGACAAGCCGGGCGACGCCCCCGCATTGAGTTCCAAGCCAAGGCCAGTTCGCGGGAACTGCTCCAGGATCACCACCTGGCTTTTCCGCTGTCTATCAAGAACTATGACGATCTACGAGCCGACGTGATCGTTCCCCGTCTGCTGATTGTGGTTCTGATACCCGAGCAGCCAGAAAACTGGCTCCATCATTCCGAAGAGCAACTTTGCCTGCGCCACTGCGGCTACTGGCTGTCGCTGGCGGGTCAGCCCGATACCGAAAATACCACCACCGTGACCGTCCACCTGCCACGCCAGCAGCGATTCGACAGTGAAGCGCTCCACACCCTGATGACGCGAACGGAACGAGGGGAAGCGTTATGAATGTGCAAATCCGCGATCCAGCCCTCTTCCGGCACCTTTCCCACCTGGATGTCCGCGCCTACCTGGCCGGCCAGCAGTGGACTGAAGCTGGCCGGATCGGCAACAAGGCCACCGTCCACACCCAACAGGACGCCGCCCACCGCACTTGGGAGATCTTGCTGCCGAGCAGGGAAGACGTGGCCGATTACCCCGAGCGCATGGCCGAAGCGTTGCACACCCTGGCGCAAGTCGAGGGTCGCTCCGAACTGCTCATCTATCGCGACTTGCTCGCCGCCGGCGCCGACGTGCTGCGCGTGGCGGCTCCCCACGCTGCGACCGACGGCACGATTGCCATTCAAGAGGGCGTCCTGCTGCATCAGGAGGCTGAAAATTTACTACTAGCGGCAGCTTGCGCGGCAGTCCAACCCCGGCCGTCCTATCACGCCGGTAAAGTGACCGAAGCTGTTCAATATCTGGAAACGGTCCGGCTCGGCCCGTCTGAAACCGGCAGCTACGTCATCACTCTGCTCTCGCCGGTGGCCCCAGTCTTGCGCCGTCATGCCCAACAATCCCTGTTGGAAGATGAGCCTTTTCCCCGGCAAGTGACCCATCGCCTAGTCGAAGCTCTCGACGCCCTGGAACAGGCTGCCAACGCCGCTGCCGCCAGCGACGATTTCGCGGCATTCGAAACCCGAGTGTCTCAAGGGATTAGCGCCAACCTCTGTGAAGCTGTGGCGCGGCTGGCACAACAGTGCCATGGCATTCGGCTTGAACTCAGTTGGGCGCGCGTCCGGCCAGCAGGACGCCCCAATTTCCGGCGTTTCTTCAGCCGGGAAACAGGTCGCTTACTTGGAGAAGCCGCCCGCGAGTTCCGGCGCAACGAACCGCGCCTGGATTGTGCGCTGACTGCCTGGGTGATCCGCCTAGATCGCGAACCCGACCAGTTCGACGGTCGCGCCACCCTACGACTGCTGATCGACAACCGACCGCGCCACGTCAGCGTCAAATTCGAACAATCCATGTTCGACACGGTGATCCACGCCTTTCGCGACCGGATTCCGATCAGCTTGGACGGCGATCTTTTTCCAGTGGGCCAACGCTACGAACTGGGCAATCCCCGCAATCTGGCGTTAGTTCAGGGTATGGACGAGCCGGACCGCGATGACCCATTGGCAACGGTGGCAGCAACTGAGTCTTGATATGAAAGTTCGGGCGTTCCGACTAATCCAAGAATCGTGTCAAGCAACGGCTTGAATCATTCCGGTATCTTAGCTGGAGGAATAGAATAAAACTATCAATGGTTGTGCCGGTATTGATGGGCATAGAGGCACCTATCGCCGGTCCTGACCACCACATCAAGATTGCAAAAGCAGAGGTTTAGCAATGCCTTGGACACAAGGTCAGTCTGGCAATCCCAGCGGACGCAAGCCGGGCACCGGCAAGGTCGAGAAGCTGCGTGCGGCGCTGACGAAGGAATTGCCTGACGTGCTGGAAGCACTGGTCGCGCAAGCCAAGGCCGGCGATACCGGCGCCATCAAGCTGATTCTGGAACGCACCGTGCCGGCGCTGCGCCCGGTGGATGCAGCCGCCCCGTTGAACCTGCCGGTCGGTGGCGGTCTGGCCGAACAAGGTCGGGCGGTGCTGGTGGCGCTGGCGTCTGGGCAACTACCGGCCAATCAAGCCGTCGCCATTCTGCAAGGCTTGGGAAATCTGGCGAAATTGGTGGAACTGGACGAACTCGAAAAGCGAGTGGCGGCGCTGGAGGGCAAGCAGGCGCGAGCCTCGTAACGCGCATCGCAAAGTTGGAGCATCACCACGGTTCCCGCGACGATTCCGACCCGTTGGCGGTCCGGCTGGGGCGTTGGTTGGCAACCGCACCTTGGGTGCTGGTCGAAAGAGATTGCCGCTCCAACCCCGGCTTGTTGGATTTGGCAAACCGGTTGCACGGGTTATCGCCGGTCGAATTGGACGCGGCACGAACGGATTGCAACATCCTTACGCGGGTGCGGAGCGCGGCATGAATCTCAAGCAACGCGTGGGTAAGCTGGAACAACATCGCGGCAGCGGCCGATTTATCTACCTGACCACCTCCTATCCGAACGAAACCGCCGAAGGAGCACTAGTACCTCACCCGACCTGGATTGACGGATAGAGGCGTTTGAGTTTGATGCGTGCATCTGCGGTGGTGAAGCGCCAGTTCACCGGCCGAGGATCGGCATTGCGAGCC
>NZ_SPMZ01000039.1 GCF_012939995.1 Candidatus Competibacter phosphatis
TCCGGTCCGTGGCGCTTGGGCGACTGAAATCGCCGGGCAACGCCCGCTTCAAATTCATCTTCAAGACATCGGAATCCTTTCCGCAATGAAAAGAGTGCTTGTTCTCGGCGTCAACGGGTTCATCGGTCATCATCTGTCCAAGCGCATTTTGGCCGACACCGATTGGCAAATTCACGGCATGGACATGCAGGACGATCGCGTCCTCGATCTGCTTGATCATCCGCGCTTTCGCTTTTTTCGAGGGCGATATCACCATCAACCGGGAGTGGATCGAATACCACGTCAAGAAATGCGACGTGGTGCTGCCGTTGGTGGCCATTGCCACGCCCGCGACTTATGTGCGCGAACCGCTGCGGGTGTTCGAACTCGACTTTGAGGCCAATCTACCGATCGTGCGGGCCTGCGTCAGGTACCGCAAGCGACTGGTTTTCCCCTCGACCTCCGAGGTGTACGGCATGTGCGCGGACCCGGAGTTCGATTCCGAGAACTCGCCACTGGTCTACGGGCCGATCAACAAACCCCGTTGGATCTACGCCTGCGCCAAGCAGATGATGGATCGGGTGATCTGGGCCTACGGCATGGAGCAGGGGCTCGATTTCACGCTGTTTCGGCCGTTCAACTGGATCGGCGCTGGCCTCGATTCCATCAATACCCCCAAGGAAGGTAGCTCTCGGGTGATCACCCAATTTCTGGGTCAGATCGCGAGGGGGGAATCGATCAAACTGGTCGATGGCGGCACCCAGCGGCGCTCGTTCACCTACATCGACGACGGCATCGATGCGCTGATGCGGATCATCGCCAACGAGCGGAGCGTAACCAGCGGCAAGATCTACAATATCGGCAATCCGCGCAACAACTTGTCAGTGCGCGAACTCGCAGTCCGCATGTTGGAACTGGCGGCGGAATACCCGGAATATCGGGAACGGGCGGCCAGAGTGCAATTGATCGAAACCACCGCGCACGACTATTACGGTCAGGGTTATCAGGACGTGCAACAGCGGGTGCCGAAGATCGCCAATACCTGCGCTGATCTCGACTGGCGGCCCGAAGTCACCATGGACGAGGCGTTGCGGCGGATTTTCGAGGCGTATCGCGCCCATGTGGCCGATGCCGGCACGTTGGTCGATTGACCGGTGTCAGTGCCATCGCTGACCCTGAAGGTCGATGTCGATACCCTGCGCGGGACGCTGGAGGGTGTGCCGCGGCTGGTCGAACTTTTTCGCCAGCATCGAACAGATGCGACGTTCCTGTTTAGTCTCGGTCCCGATCACACCGGTTGGGCGATTCGGCGAGTGTTCCAGCGCGGCTTTCTCGGCAAGGTCAAGCGGACCTCGGTGGTCGAGCATTACGGCGTGAGGACGCTGTTGTACGGGGTCTTGCTGCCGGGACCGGACATCGGTCGCCGCGCCGGCGAGGTGATGCGCTCGGTCCACGCGGCCGGCTTCGAGACCGGCATTCACTGCTGGGATCATGTCCTCTGGCAGGATCGGGTGGCCGTGGCCGATCGGGAATGGACGGCCCGTGAGTGGGGCAAGGCGGTGGCGCGTTATGCCGAGATCTTTGGGGAAGCGGCGACCGTGCACGGCGCGGCTGGTTGGCAGATGAACGATCATGCTCTCCGGTTGGCGGACGATGATGGTTTCACTTGCTGTTCCGATGCGCGTGGTACCCATCCATTCCAGCCGGTCGTGGCCGGCGCAACGCTGCGCTGTCCGCAATGGCCAACCACCTTGCCGACCCTGGACGAGCTGATCGGAGTGGATGGAGTGACGCCCGACAACGTGGCTGATCGACTGCTGGAGCTGACCCGCGTCGCGCCGCCGACCGGCCATGTCTTCACTCTGCACGCTGAATTGGAGGGCATGAAATTTCTGCCCATACTCGATCGTCTGTTGACCGGCTGGCGCGACCAGGGCTACCGACTCGGCGCGCTGCGCGCGGCGGTCGCCGAGCGCGCGTTCGACACTTTGCCTCGCCACGCGCTGCGCTACGGCGCTGTTCCGGGTCGCAGCGGCACGTTGCTGGTCCAGGGGGTGGCGGTGGACTAATCGGGTTAGTGGGCTCAGCGCGCTGTCAGATCGGCTACGCTGGCTCGTGCCAGATTGCGGTCGGGTAAGGACAGGGTCACCATACCGATGGCACTCAGATAACCCCGATTGGTGCCGATGGCGGTTTCGGAGGTGAGCTCGGCCAGATAGTTTTGCAGTCCCGTGACGTTGCTGAGATGGGCTTTTTTGACATAAAAACGCAGCGATTCCGTGAGCGGGTACACGCTGTGGGCAATGCTTGGAGCTGAGGGTTCGTAGCCATCGATCGCAATGGGATTCAGGCCGGCGTCCTGGCTGAATTGGTTTTGCGCCATGATGCCCAGCGCATTGGGGTTGGCCTGCACCTCCTTGATGGCGGCACCGTAGTCCTTGAACTCCACATAGGCGCCATCCTCTCGGGGTTGTGTGCAAGCCGCTACGAGGGTTTTGGGGTCGTTCCCGGTCAGGGTTTGCATCGCATCGATCTGTTGGCAACCGGCCAGCATGATCTGGTTTATCACGATATCGTGGGTGCCATGCATTTCGGCCGGCGCCCATATCGTGATTTTGGTATTGGGCAAGGTCGGATCGATGTCTTTCCAGGTCTTGTAAGGATTGGGAATCAGCTTGGCACTGTTTTTCGGATCCGGGACCTCCTTGGCCATGGCCAGGAATAAATTCTTGCGGGTGAGATTGCCAACCTTGGCGCTGGCGTTCGATTGCACGACGACCGTAGCGATGGTGCCAATATTGATTTCAACGATGTCCTTGACGCCATTTTTTTCGCACGTTTCCCTTTCCGTAGGCTTGATGGGCCGTACCGCGATGGCGATATCCGGGGTCTCGGTACCCGCTCCCGAGCAAAACAGTTTCAAACCGGCGCCCGAGCCGATGGCTTGGATTTGAGGGGGGCGTAAGTGAGAGGTTTGGCTGAAACGCTCCCCAACCGCAGTCGCAAAGGGCGCGACCGTGGTTGAACCCGCCATGCTGATGTAGTCACGCTCGGTAGCAGCCATGCTGGTTGTTGCGACCATCCAGAGAGCGCTCGTAAGGATCGAGTGACGTATAAGCATTTGGTCTTCCCCTGAGTTGTCAGCGAGTAGATGGTGTCTGTCATCTGTTCGTAACATTATAGTCAGGGCTTGGACTTCTCCTCGAAATTGTGAAGACGGGTGTTTTAAAACAGAAAATATCGCTGCGCCAGCGGCAAAACCTTGGCCGGCTCGCAGGTGAGCAACACCCCATCGGCCCGTACCTCGTAGGTCTGCGGGTCCACTTCGACGCGAGGCAAATAGTCGTTGTGGATCAGATCACGCTTGCCGATGGCGCGGGTATCCCGTACCGCCGCCAGCATTCGGTTCAGACCCAGTGCATCCAGCGCGCCGCTGTTCAGTGCGGCCTTGGATACGAAAGTCAGGCAGGTTGCCGCCAGCGCGCCGCCGAAGGCGCCGAACATCGGCCGGTAATGCACCGGTTGCGGCGTCGGAATCGAAGCATTGGGGTCGCCCATCGGCGCGGCGACAATGAAGCCACCCTTGACGATCAGCGACGGCTTGACCCCAAAAAACGCCGGTTGCCACAGCACGATGTCGGCCAGCTTACCCACCTCCAGCGAGCCGACCAGATGACCGATGCCATGAGTGATGGCGGGGTTGATGGTGTACTTGGCGACGTAACGCTTGACCCGGAAATTGTCGGCGCGCTCACTCCCCTCTCCCGCTAGCGGGAGAGGGGTTGGGGGTGAGGGTGGCGGCAAATACCCGCGCTGTACCTTCATCTTATGGGCGGTCTGCCAAGTGCGGGTAATCACCTCGCCGACCCGGCCCATGGCTTGCGAATCGGAAGAAATCATCGAGAACGCACCCAGGTCGTGCAGGATGTCCTCGGCGGCGATGGTTTCGCGGCGGATGCGCGAATCGGCGAAGGCCACGTCCTCGGGAATACCGGGATCAAGGTGATGGCAGACCATCAGCATGTCGAGGTGTTCGTCCACGGTGTTGACCGTGTACGGCCGGGTCGGATTGGTAGAGGAGGGCAACACGTTCGGCTCGCCGCAGGCGCGGATGATGTCGGGCGCATGACCCCCGCCGGCACCTTCGGTGTGATAGGTATGAATCGCCCGACCTTTGAAGGCTGCTAGAGTATCCTCGACAAAGCCGGATTCGTTGAGCGTGTCGGTGTGAATCGCCACCTGCACGTCGTAACGTTCAGCGACGCTCAGACAGTTGTCGATTGCCGCCGGCGTGGTGCCCCAGTCCTCGTGCAGTTTTAGGCCCATCGCGCCGGCTTCGAGCTGTTCCTCCAATGCCGCCGGGCGACTGGCGTTGCCCTTGCCGAGAAAGCCGAGATTGACCGGCAGCCCTTCCGCCGCTTGCAGCATCCGTCGCAGATTCCACGGTCCAGGTGTGCAGGTGGTCGCATTGGTGCCGGTGGCCGGGCCGGTGCCGCCGCCGAGCATGGTGGTCACGCCAGACATCAGCGCTTCCTCGACTTGCTGCGGGCAGATGAAATGGATGTGGCTGTCGATGCCGCCGGCGGTGGCGATCAAGTCTTCGCCAGCGATGGCCTCGGTACCGGGACCGATGACGATGTTCACGCCCGGCTGGATGTCGGGGTTGCCGGCCTTGCCGATACCGGCGATGCGGCCGTCCTTGATGCCGATGTCGGCCTTGACGATGCCCCAGTGATCGACGATCAGCGCATTGGTGATCACGGTATCGACCGCGCCCTCGGCTTGGGTGCGCTGCGACTGGCCCATGCCGTCGCGGATCACCTTGCCGCCGCCGAATTTCACTTCCTCGCCATAAAGTGCATGATCATGTTCGACCTCGATCCATAACTCGGTATCGCCCAACCGAACCCGGTCGCCGATGGTGGGGCCATACATGTCCGCATAAGCGCGACGGTCGATGCGGCTCATGGCTGGTCCTCCAGCGGTCCCATGATCGCGGCGCGAAAGCCGTACACTTCCCGCGCGCCGGCGTAGTCGACCAGATCCACTTCGCGTTCCTGACCCGGCTCGAAGCGCACGGCGGTGCCGGCGGGGATATCGAGTCGGCAACCACGCGCCAGTGTCCGGTCGAAGCGCAGCGCCGGGTTGGTCTCGGCAAAGTGATAATGCGAGCCGACCTGGATCGGCCGGTCGCCGGTGTTGGCCACGCTCAGTCGCAGCGCGCGGCGGCCGGCATTGAGTTCGAGGTCACCGGCGGCGGTGACGATTTCACCGGGGATCATGGGCGTTCTCCTCAGGGAATCGGGTGGTGCACGGTCACCAGTTTGGTGCCGTCCGGGAAGGTGGCCTCGATCTGTACTTCGGGGATCATCTCCGGGACTCCTTCCATGACCTCATCGCGGGTCAGCAGGGTGCGGCCATGGCTCATCAGTTCCGCCACGCTCTTACCCTCCCGCGCGCCTTCCAGCAGGGCACAGGAAATATAGGCGACGGTTTCCGGATAGTTGAGTTTCAGGCCCTTGGCCTTGCGCCGTTCCGCCAGCAGGCCGGCGGTGAACAGCAGCAGCTTGTCTTTTTCGCGGGGCGTGAGTTCCATGAACGTTCTCGCACGGGGTCAGGTAATCCAGAAACGGGAGGGGCAGGGCGGACGGTCCAATAGCGCCGGTCGGAGCAAGCCCCATGCCATGGTCAGAAGCTGGCGGGCCATGGTCGCCGATGGGCCCAGATAGCGACACACCAGCACCCCGTCCAACTGACTGACGGATACCCTGGCCTCGCCAGCCGACGGCTCCAGGGCGGCGCGCAAATCGGCAACCAGACCCGGCGGCGAACCGGCGGCAAGCAGAGTGGCGCTGGCCGGTTGGCCTTGCAGTCCCCAGTGAGCGGCGAGCACCGGCTCTCCACCAGTATAGCGCCCCTGTTCCAGGTAGAGCGGTTCGCCGTCGCGCCACAATTCGAAATTTTGCTGGCACTCGCCGAATTCGAACCGCTCGCCAGCCGCCGGTCGGCCCAGGCAGAGGATTTCCCAACCCAGAAAGCGTGCGTCGCCCTGTAAGTCGATCCGGGTCGAGGTCTGTATCCGAGCGCCCTGGTAGACGATGTTTTCCTGCGGCAACCATTCCAGCGCCGCCCCGGTGGTGACGGTCAGATGTTGGCGTTGTCGGGCGAACGGACCCGCGCTGCGGTAAAATTTGCCGGCGGCCGGGGTGGTGAGCAGCGCATGGGCGCCCGGATCGAGAGTGGCATCGATCCGCAGTCGATCGCCGCCGACCACGCCGCCGGGGGGATGAAGAATCGCGACGTGGCAGACCTCTTTTCCTTCGGGATAGAACGGCCGCTGCACTTGTAAAGGACCGCGATGCGCGCATTGCCCCAGGATGGTGCGCTGAGCCTGACGCTGAAAGCCGAGGTTCAGATGGGCTTGCCAGCCCGTGGCGGATGCGGTCGAAGTCATGGCAACATGCGATAGCTCAGATCGGCGGAACGGCGAGTATTGTAGCCCCTCACCGAAAGATCGTACCGAGCCCACTGATTCGGTATGGTGATCGTGGTCCCCGTTCGATATGACCGGCATCGGATTGGATCAGGTGTTGCTGACAGGACAGGGCCGCTGACTTTGGAGATTTGAACACTTGGAACAATCCGCATGACGAACTCATCCGTCGATGGCGATGGGGTGTCGGAAACGCGCTCCATGGCATCCTCGCTCTACACCGAAACCATCGGGACCGGACCGGATGTGGTGCTAGTGCATGGTTGGGGCATGCATTCCGGCGTCTGGGAAGACGTGGTGGAAGCTCTGCTCGATCATTATCGGGTGACCCTATTGGACTTGCCGGGGCATGGCTACAGCCGGTCGATGGCCGCCGGTCATGCCCTGAACGATCTGGCTGCCGCGTTGGCGGCCGCGACGCCGTCGCCGGCCGCCTGGGTGGGTTGGTCGCTGGGTGGGCTGGTCGCGCAACAGGTAGCGCTGGCCGCGCCAAAGCGAGTCAGCCGGTTGGTGCTGGTCAACAGCACGCCCTGTTTCGTGCAGCGACCCGACTGGTTGTGCGGCATTGCCCGACCGGTACTGCGCCGATTTGCGGAAGAGTTGCGGCAGGACCACCGGGCCGTGCTCAAGCGCTTCATCGCCCTGGAGGTGCACGGTAGCGAACATGCGGGCGCGCAACTGCACCGTCTTAAGGCCATGCTGTTCCAGCATGGACAGCCGGACGTAGCGGCGCTGGAGGATGGTTTGGCGATCCTGGAGGCCAGTGACCTGCGCGCCGAGTTGCCACGCATCGCCTGCCCGACCCTGCTGTTGATGGGGCAGCGTGACCAGTTGGTGCCGGCGGCGGCCGGCGAAGCCATGCGGGATTTGCTGCCGGACGCGTGCCTGCATGTTTTTCCCCGCGCCGGTCACGCGCCGTTCTTTTCGCACTTGCCGGAATTCGTGGCCGAATTGCGAGCGTTTCTCGATGCATGAATCTTCCGATAGCCCCTTTACACTCGACCGGCATCGGTTGCGCCGGGCATTCGAGCGAGCAGCGGCCAGCTACGACCAAGCCGCCGTTCTGCAACGTGAGATCGGTGGTCGACTGCTGGAGCGGTTGGATCTGATCAAACTAAAGCCTGAATCGATCGTCGATGTTGGCTGCGGAACCGGAGCGATCACGGCAGCGTTGCTGAAGAAATATCGCAAGGCTCGGGTGATTGGGTTGGAACTGGCGCCGGCCATGGTGGCCGCCGCCCGCAGGCGTGCACCCTGGCTGCGTACCTTGCATGGCGTGGTCGGTGAAGCCGAGGCGCTGCCACTGGCCGCCGCCAGTTGCGATCTGATTTTTTCCAACCTTGCCCTGCAATGGATGTTGGATTTGGATCGCGTGTTCGCCGAGTTTCAGCGGGTGCTCAAGCCGGGCGGCGTGCTGCTGTTCAGCACGCTGGGACCCGATACGCTGCTCGAATTGCGTCGTGCTTGGGCGGTCGCCGATTCCTATCACCACGTCAACGCTTTTTTCGATATGCACGATATCGGCGATGCCCTGATGCGGACCCGTCTGGCCGAACCGGTGATGGATACCGAGCGGCTAACTCTCACCTATCGGGATGTGGATGGGCTGATCAGCGACCTCAGGGCACTCGGCGCCGGCAATGTAACCGCCGGCCGACCCCGGGGATTGACGAGCAGGGGGCGGATGCGAGTCATGCGGGAGACCTACGAACGGTACCGTCGTCCCGATGGGTTGTTGCCAGTCGCTTGCGAGGTGGTTTATGGCCATGCCTGGGGACCGCTCACCAGTCCGTCGCGTTCTCGGACGGCGAGTCCGGCGGTATTCCCGTTGTCGCAATTGCGCCACCGTGGCTGGAAAGAAGACTGAGCCCGGACTTCGTCATCTTTGCATCATCCCTAACGTACAAATCCCTAGTTTTGGGCAGGGGTATTGACAAGAGCCACATATCCCGTTACTTGTTAATAAGGCAAGGCAAAGCAGGGGAATTGCCGAATTATGGTCGCGGTCGAGAGCGGTACGGCAGAGTGTCAATATTGTTATGTACTTCGTCCCAACCGATCGCTGTCGTGGCGGCAAAATCTGGGGGTGTTCGGCGGCTTGTGCCTGGTGACCCTGATGCTGGTGGCTCCTTTGGTCGCCATGGGGTTTTGGCTGGTGTTACCGTTCGCCGGTCTGGAACTGCTGGCGGTGGGAATCGGGCTATACTACGTGACCTGCCGCTGTCACGAGTGTGAAGTAATCTGCGTTGCGGCGGACAGCATCCGGATCGAACGGGGGCGGCGACGTCCCCAGCAGAGCTGGGTGCTGACCCGGCATTGGGCGCGGGTGGTGCTGACGGGTTGCCCCCGGCAGTGGTATCCGAGTCGCTTGCAGATCCGTGCCCAGGGTCGGGCTGTCGAGGTTGGGCGTTTTCTGATCGAAGAAGAACGGTGCGAGTTGGCTCGGGAACTGACCCGTTGCCTTCGTGCCAATCCATAAATCTCTCTACCTTTTGATACGGTCGGCGTCAATCCGGCTGTTTTGTATGTTTTACGCTAGGCGCCGCCGGTCCGGGCGCGTCGAACTATCTGGATGAGGAGGAGTATGGCAACCAGTCGCATCGCGCACGGGGGCGGTATCGCCTTGGGTGCAGCACTATCGTTGGCGTGGAGTGTGGGCGCGCACGCCGATTTGACGTTGAACATGCCGCAGGGCGTCACCGCCATCAGCCATGATGTTTACCATCTGCATATGCTGATCTTCTGGATTTGCGTAGTCATCGGCGTGGTGGTGTTCGGAGTCATGTTCTGGTCGATCTACCACCACCGCAAATCGCGCGGCGCGGTGCCTGCTCAGTTCCACGAAAGCACCTTGGTCGAAGTGTTGTGGACGATTGTCCCGATGATGATTCTGATCGGCATGGCGGTTCCCGCCACCGGCACCTTGGTTCGTATGTACGACGCCCGCGATGCCGAATTGACGATCAAGGTCACCGGCTATCAGTGGCGCTGGCAATACGATTATCTGGACGATGGTGTCAAGTTTTTCAGTACGCTTTCCACCCCTCAGGCACAGATCCGCAATCTCGCCCCCAAGGGCGAACATTATCTGCTGGAGGTGGATCATCCATTGGTGTTGCCGGTCGGCAAGAAGGTGCGCATCCTGACCACCGCCGCCGATGTGATTCATTCCTGGTGGGTGCCGGAACTAGGCTGGAAAAAAGATGCGATTCCCGGATTCATCAATGAAGTCTGGACGCAGATCGAGAAACCGGGCATCTATCGCGGCCAGTGCGCCGAACTGTGCGGCAGGGATCACGGCTTCATGCCGATCGTGGTCAAGGCCTTGCCCGAGGCTGAATTTCGGCAATGGCTGGAGCAGATGAAGAAAGATTCAACCTCGCAAACCGCGCAAAACGATTCGCGCGCCCCCATCGTTCCTGGAGGTCAGACTCTATGAGCACGGCATCGCATACCACCGATCACGCCACCGATCACGATCATGATCACGGACCGGCGCGCGGCCTGAGCCGCTGGTTGTTGACCACCAATCACAAGGATATCGGCACGCTTTACCTGCTGTTTTCGTTGCTGATGTTCTTCATCGGCGGCGCGATGGCGTTGGTGATCCGCGCCGAGCTGTTCCAGCCGGGCCTGCAAATTGTCGATCCCTACTTCTTCAACCAGATGACCACCCTGCACGCGCTGGTGATGATCTTCGGCGCGGTGATGCCCGCTTTTGTCGGGCTGGCCAACTGGCTGCTCCCGATGATGGTCGGCGCGCCGGACATGGCGCTGCCGCGCATGAATAACTGGTCGTTCTGGATCATGCCGTTCGCTTTCACGCTGCTGCTATCCACGCTGTTCATGCCCGGTGGCGGCCCGGCCGGTGGTTGGACCCTGTATCCGCCGTTGGTGTTGCAGACCGGCAGCGCCTTTCCGTTCGTGATCCTGGCGATCCACATGATGGGCGCCTCCTCGATCATGGGCGCGATCAACATCATCGCCACCATTCTCAACCTGCGCGCGCCGGGCATGACCCTGATGAAGATGCCCCTGTTCGTGTGGACCTGGCTGATCACCGCGTTCCTGCTGATCGCGGTGATGCCAGTGTTGGCCGGCACGGTGACCATGTTGCTGACCGATAAGTTCTTCGGCACCTCGTTCTTCAGCGCCGCCGGTGGCGGCGACCCGGTGATGTTCCAGCACATCTTCTGGTTTTTCGGCCATCCCGAGGTCTACATCATGATTCTGCCGGCGTTCGGGGTCATCTCGCAGATCATTCCGACCTTCGCCCGCAAGCCGCTGTTCGGCTACGCTTCGATGGTGTATGCGACCGCTTCGATCGCCTTCCTGTCCTTCATTGTCTGGGCGCATCACATGTTCACGGTGGGGATGCCGTTGGCTGGCGAACTGTTTTTCATGTACGCGACCATGCTGATCGCGGTGCCGACTGGAGTGAAGGTGTTCAACTGGGTCTCGACCATGTGGCGCGGCGCGATGACCTTCGAAACGCCGATGCTATTCGCCATCGCCTTTGTGATTCTATTCACGATCGGCGGTTTCTCCGGACTGATGCTGGCGATCGCGCCGGCTGATTTCCAGTACCAGGACACCTATTTCGTGGTGGCGCACTTCCACTACGTGTTGGTGCCGGGCGCGGTGTTCTCGATCATGGCGGCGGCTTATTACTGGTTACCGAAGTGGACCGGCCACATGTACAACGAGAAACTGGGCAAGCTGCATTTCTGGTTGTCGGTCATCGGGGTCAACGTGTTGTTTTTCCCGCAGCATTTCCTGGGGTTGGCCGGCATGCCGCGCCGTATCCCTGACTACGCCTTGCAGTTTACCGAGTTCAACATGGTCTCCACGGTCGGTGCGTTCCTGTTCGGCTTCTCGCAGCTGTTCTTCCTTTATAACGTCATCCAGACCATTCGCGGTGGCGCGAAAGCGACGGATCAGGTTTGGGAAGGCGCGGAGGGTTTGGAATGGACCCTGAGTTCGCCGCCACCGTACCACACCTTCACCACCGCGCCCGAAATCAAGTGAGCGTGCAAATAGAGTCAAAAAAACGCGGTCAAGCCCGTCGGCGTCAACGATCGTGCCGCGCGGGTTGGCCGCACGGTGTTGGCGCTGGCTGTACTGGCCGCAGTGTTCTATTTCGGCTTCATTCTGATGATGACGGTCTCTTCTTGATCATGGAAGGGGGGCGATGATGGTGGAAACTCGGGAAGCGGGCTTGGCGGCCGCGAATCGGCGGATGGTGCGACGCCTGCTACTGGTGACGGCGGCGATGTTTGGGTTTGGTTTCGCTCTGGTGCCGTTGTACGATGTGTTATGCCAAGTCACCGGCTTGAACGGTAAGACCAGTGGCCGTGTGGCGGTGGTGGAACCGATGAAGGTCGATGAGTCGCGCACGGTGACCGTGGAGTTCGTCGCTAGCTTGAACTTAGGCGCTCCATGGGAATTCGCGCCACAGGTCACTCGCATGCAGGTGCATCCCGGCCAGTTCTACCAGACCCATTTTTGGGCCAAGAACCTGACCAACCAGCCGATGACCGGTCAGGCAATACCCAGTATTTCGCCGGGATTGGCGGCATCTCATTTCCAGAAGATCGAGTGCTTCTGTTTCAACCACCAGCGATTCCAGGCCGGAGAAGGCAGACAAATGCCGGTCACGTTTCGCATCGATCCAGAGTTGCCGCCCGATGTACGCACGGTGACGCTGTCCTATACTTTTTTTCAGAATTGACGACGCAGGCGGTTGAAGGGTAGCCGCCCGTCAGATTTCAGATTGGTGAAAGTTACCTAAGGGGGATGCACTAATGACGCACGCGGAGCATGCGCCAGACCACTATTACGTACCCACACAAAGTCACTGGCCCATCATTGCCACCGTCAGTTTGTTTACATTGATGTTGGGTGGGGCCACGCTGCTGAACGGAGGGGGCAGCACCCTGCTGCTGACCGGGCTTGCACTCATTGTGATCACCATGTTCGGCTGGTTCGGTACGGTGATCCGCGAGAGCGAGAAGGGGCTTTACAGCGAACAGATGGACCGTTCATTTCGCTGGGGGATGAGCTGGTTCATCTTCTCCGAAGTGATGTTCTTCGCGGCGTTCTTCGGCGCCCTGTTTTACGCCCGCACCTACTCGGTGCCGTGGCTGGGCGGGGAAACCAACCATGGTGTGCTGACCCACGGTCTGCTCTGGTCCGGCTATGAAGCGGTTTGGCCCACCAACGGGCCGAGCGATGTCGGTGGTTTCTTCGCGCCGATGCATCCTTGGGGGTTGCCGGCCATCAATACCCTGATCCTGCTCAGCAGCGGCGCGACGCTCACTTGGGCGCATTGGGGATTGATTGAGGAGAATCGCCCGCAATTACTGAAAGGCTTGGCGGCGACAGTCGCTTTGGGTGTGTTGTTCCTGAGCCTTCAGGCTTACGAATACAGCCATGCCTACCATGCCTTGCACCTGACCCTGGGCAGCGGTATCTATGGGTCCACCTTCTTCATGCTCACCGGATTTCATGGGCTGCATGTGACCATTGGGGCGATCATTCTGGCCGTAATGCTATTTCGAAGTTTGGCCGGGCACTTTACCCCACAGCGGCATTTTGCCTTTGAGGCGGCGGCTTGGTACTGGCACTTCGTCGATGTGGTCTGGCTGGGGTTGTTTATCTTCGTCTACTGGTTATAGCCGCCAGTTTTCCGGTTACAGGCCATGCGGGGAAATCAGCCCAGTGGCGTAGGCCAGCATCAGCAGGACGAATAACCCGATCGATAGCACGATCCGCACGGTCAGCGCCTTGACCGTGCGGGGGCTGCGCCGCCCTCCATCGCGAATCAGGAAGACCAACCCGGAGCCCAGACTGGCGAGAATCATCAGCAGAATGAGGATGACGATGATCTTGAATATCATGGATGGCGCCGTTCCGGTCAGGGTGGGAACAATTGCCGCAAGTATACCCGAAACGGGCGAGTCATTGATGGCGCGTCCCACGGCGAGGGTTTGACGCGGGATGCGACTTGGATCATGGCGTTTCTGTCCGAGCCGCGCGTCCACCATCGCCGTGCTCTTGTTGTTGCCCGTGCTGCTGGCATTGGGTTGCTGGCAGTTAGACCGGGCGGCACAAAAAGCAGAACTTCAGACCAGCTTCGCCAAGCGGTTTGCGCAGCCGCCGGTGGATCTGGCCGGGATCGATCCGGCCGATTCCAGCAATCGTTACCTCCATGTGGTCGCTAGCGGTCGTTACGACGGCGCGCATCAAATACTGTTGGATAACCAGGTGCATGACGGCCAACCGGGTTACCAGGTGCTGACGCCACTGCGAATGGCCGAAAACACTATCCTGATCGACCGTGGCTGGGTACCGCTGGGAGAGTCCCGGCAAGTGTTGCCGGATATCGGAGTGTCCACGGACGATATAACTATCGGCGGTTGGTTGGCGCAGCCCGCGTCCCCGGGCTTGCGCTTGGGCGATGCGGCTGGGGCTGACCAGCGCTGGCCGCGAGTGATACCTTATGTCGATTACCAACGATTATCCGCAATCCTCGGGTATCCGTTGCAACCGGCGGTGATTCTTCTGGTTCCGGAAGCGCCGGAAGGCTACTGGCGCGACTGGCGGCCCCAGTTCGGCGGTTTTGGACCGGAACGTCATCGCGGTTATGCCGTACAATGGTTTGCCTTAGCGGTGGCCTTGATCATTCTTTACGTCTTCGCCAGCGCGCGCCGATTGCCGCGTTCGGAATGAGCCCTGCGATGAGTGTCGATTCGGTTTCAGTCAATCCCCCTTCTAGCCTAGCGTCTTGGCGGCAGCGGTGGTTCCTGTTGTTGATCATTGCCTGTTTTGCGCTGCCGCTGGTGACCGCTTGGTTGCTGGTCGACCGTTGGCGGCCTGCGGGTTCCGTGCAGCACGGCGAATTGCTGAACCCGGCGCATCCCCTGGATTTGCGGTTTGATCTGGCTGAGAAAAGTCGCGTCGACAATGCGACGGTGCGAGGCCGTTGGGCGCTGGTTTATCTCGGTTCGGCCGGGCAATGCGATTCGCGCTGCCAAACCGCTTTATACGACATGCGGCAAGTCCGCTTGGCGCTAGGCAAGGATATGAGCCGAGTGGTCACCCTACTGCTGTTGGATGCAGTGCCCGAGGACGGATTGCACCAGTGGTTGGCCACCGAACACGCTGCCATGTTGCTGGGCTTGGCCGATGCTAAGACCCGAAATTCGCTGCCCGAAGCCTTCGGTCAGCCGGAGCTATCCGGCGATTGGGTCTATTTACTGGATCCGCTGGGCAACTTACTGATGCGCTACCCGGTCACGGTCAATCCGAGCGGCATACTCAAGGATCTGAGACGGTTGCTGCGCTTATCCGAAATTGGATGACACAAAATGCGGTCAACGACGTTTCTTCGCTTGGCTTGGGTCGCGTTGGCGCTGGCCTTCGTGGTGGTGGTGCTCGGTGCCTACGTACGGTTGTCGGATGCCGGCCTAGGCTGTCCGGACTGGCCCGGGTGCTACGGGCATCTGGATGTGCCGGACAAAGTCGAACAGATCGCCGCCGCCAATGTGGTTTATCCCCATCGGCCGGTGGAGCCTGACAAGGCATGGAAGGAAATGATCCACCGTTATTTCGCTGGCACCCTGGGATTGCTGATTCTGGCATTGGCGGTTTTGGCCTGGCGTCGGCGGCGTGAGCCAGGTCAGCCAGTCGCATTGCCGCTAGTGTTGCTGGGGGTGGTGGTCTTCCAGGCGCTGCTCGGCATGTGGACGGTAACCTGGCAGCTGAAACCGGTGGTGGTGATGGCACATCTGCTGGGCGGTTTGACGACGCTGAGCCTGTTGGCCTGGCTGGTGTTACGGCAAGGTCGCTACGGGACCGGCGACCCGCTGACTGTCGGCGATCGGGCACTGCGGGTTTTTGCCGTGTTGGGGTTGCTGCTGCTGGTGGGGCAGATTGCACTGGGTGGTTGGACCAGCGCCAATTACGCTGCGCTGGCCTGCCCGGATTTTCCGACCTGTCAAGCACACTGGTGGCCGCCGCTGGATTTTCGGGAGGCGTTCACCCTATGGCGAGGACTGGGGATTTCCTACGAAGGCGGTGTGCTGGGCAATGATGCCCGGGTGACCATTCACATCATGCATCGTCTGGGCGCCTTGGCGATGCTGCTCTATCTCGGTTGGCTGGTCTGGCGGTTGCTGGCGCCATCCCGGAGTCGCAACTTGCGGATGGTCGGCCTGGCGATTGCGGTTTTACTCTGCGTTCAACTCGGTCTCGGACTCGCCAATGTGCTGATGCAACTGCCACTGCCGGTGGCGGTGGCTCACAACGGCGGTGCCGCATTGCTACTGCTGGCGTTGGTGACGCTTAACCATTTGCTCTGGCCGAAAACCACATCATGATGTCCACCTCCATTCAGACGCTGCGTGCCGGGCTCCGCCGCCACGGGCGGGATTATCTGGAGCTGACCAAGCCGCGGGTGGTTGCCCTGATCACTTTTACCGCGATGGTCGGCATGCTGCTGGCGACGCCGACGATGGTGCCGTGGCCGATCCTGCTGTTTGGATCGACCGGTATCGCGCTGATGGCCGGCTCCGCCGCCGCCATCAACCATCTGGTGGATCGACGGGTGGACGCCATCATGATGCGTACCTGCCGCCGACCCTTGCCCAGCGGTCAGTTGGAAGCCTGGCAGGTGCTGAGCTTTGCCTTGGCCATCGGCACATTGGGTCTGGCGTTGTTGCTGGCGTTCACCAACCCGCTCACTGCGGTGCTGACTTTTATTTCGTTGATCGGCTATGCGGTGATTTACACCTTGTTCCTCAAACGGGCGACACCACAGAACATCGTGATCGGTGGCGCCGCCGGCGCGGCGCCACCGCTACTCGGTTGGACGGCGGTGACCGGTCATGTCGATTCGGGCGCGCTGCTGCTGTTTTTGATCATCTACGTCTGGACGCCTCCGCATTTCTGGGCGTTGGCGATCCATCGCCGCCGCGATTATGCCGACGCCGACATCCCCATGTTGCCGGTGACGCACGGCGTTGCTTTCACCCGGCTACACATCCTGCTGTATACCATTCTGCTGTTTCTGGTCACCTTGCTACCCTTCCTGACCGGCATGAGCGGCTGGATTTACCTGGCTGGCGCCGTCCTGCTGGGCATCCGCTTTCTCGGTTATGCGGTCCGCCTGTTCGCGACCGGCGACGATCGGCTTGCCCTGCCGACGTTTGGGTTTTCCATCGCTTATCTGTTCGGGTTATTCGCCGCGCTGATGCTGGACCACTACTCCTCCCTCCTGTTCAAGTGGTTCTAGCTCCGAAACGAGCCGCTTCCCAAGGTTGGGTCGCCAAGAGCCGTTATTTTTCGCAATATTAGCTAATGCTGATTGAATAAACCCTTTGGTCATTAGTAGAATAGACCGCCGTCCAGCCCCACCGGACCTGTTTCACAACAACGATAAGCATCGGAAAACACCCAAAAAGCTTCTAACTTATGGCTTGCTAAGGAGACTTGGATATGGCCCAAAGCTCAGCATTGCCGGTCGAGCAATATAATTACGACATCGTCCGCAAGTTCACCATCGTGGCCATGGTGTTTGCGGTGCTCGGCATGAGCGTCGGCGTTTTCATCGCCAGCGAACTGGCCTGGCCCTTCCTCAATTTCGATATTCCCGCCCTGACGTTCGGCCGGTTGCGTCCGGTTCACACCACACTGGTAATCTTCGGTTTTGGCGGCAGCGCCCTGTTTGCCACCTCCTATTATGTAGTCCAGCGTACGTCCCAGGCACGTTTGGCTTTTCCTTGGCTGGCCGAGTTCACCTTCTGGGGCTGGACCGGTGGCGTGGCGCTGGGCGCGTTGACCTACATGATGGGCTTCACCCAGGGTCGCGAATACGCGGAATTCGAATGGCCGCTGGACATCGCCATCACGCTGGTCTGGGTATCCTACTTCGCGATTTACGTGGAAACTCTGCGCCGTCGCAGTCAGCCGCATATCTACGTGGCCAACTGGTTCTATCTGGCATTCATTCTGGCCGTTGCCCTGCTGCACATCTTCAACAACTTGGCGGTGCCGGTCAGCCTGACCAAGTCCTATAGTCTGTTTTCCGGCGTGCAGGACGCCATGACGCAGTGGTGGTATGGCCACAACGCCGTGGGCTTTTTCCTGACCGCCGCCTTTCTCGGCATGATGTACTACTTCGTGCCCAAGCAGGCCGGTCGGCCGGTCTATTCCTACCGGTTGTCGATCATCCACTTCTGGGCGCTGATTTTCCTGTACATGTGGGCCGGTGGTCACCACCTGCACTGGACCTCGCTGCCCGACTGGGTCTCGACCCTGTCGGCCACCTTCTCCATCCTGCTGTTGATGCCCTCCTGGGGCGGCATGATCAACGGCATCATGACCCTGTCGGGTGCCTGGGACAAGCTGCGCTCCGACCCGATCATGCTGTTCCTGATCACCTCGCTGTCGTTCTACGGCATGTCCACCTTCGAAGGTCCGTTGATGTCGCTGAAGAGCGTCAATGCCCTGTCGCATTACACCGACTGGACCATCGGCCATGTGCATTCCGGCGCGCTGGGCTGGGTGGCGCTGGTCAGTTTCGGCGCCTTCTATCACCTGATCCCGCGCCTGTGGGGCGCCAAGCTGTTTAGCCAGACTCTGGTCTATGTCCACTTCTGGCTGGCCACCATCGGCATCGTGCTGTATATCACCTCGATGTGGGTCGCCGGCATTGGCCAGGGACTGATGCTGCGCAGCTTCGACGACTACGGCAACCTAGCCTACACCTTCATCGAGACGGTCGAGTTCATGCATACCCCGTATATATGGCGGGCCTTGGGTGGCGCGTTCTTCGTCGCCGGGGTGTTGGTCATGGTCTACAACATGGTGATGACCCTGCGGGCGGCTCGGCGCGAGCAGGCAGCCATCGAGGCCAAGCTGGCCGCGAAAATGGCGAAAGCCTGAGCGGACGATAGCGGAGATAATCAGCGATGCGACATGAACATATCGAAACCAATTCCGGCCTGATGATCGTGCTGATCCTGCTGGTGATCAGCATCGGTGGCCTGGTGGAAATCGTCCCGCTGTTCTACATCAATGAGACGGTCGAGAAGGTGGACGGAGTGCGTCCCTACACCCCGCTGGAGATGCGCGGTCGCGACATCTACGTTCGCGAAGGCTGCTATCTGTGCCATTCCCAGCAGATCCGCCCGTTCCGCGACGAGTGGCTGCGCTACGGCCATTATTCGCTGGCGGCGGAATCGCAGTACGATCATCCATTCCAGTGGGGTTCCAAGCGTACCGGTCCCGACTTGGCGCGGGTGGGCGGCAAGTATTCCAACCAGTGGCACGTGCAGCACTTGAAGGCGCCGCGTTCGGTGGTGCCACAATCCATCATGCCCAACTATCCATGGCTGCTAGAGACCGAGCTGGATTATTCCGATTTGGCTAGCCGGATGGGCGCTCTGCGGGCGACCGGAGTGCCCTATTCGCTCACTCAGCAGGAATACGACGCGAATGTCAGCCGGTTTGGCAAGGTGGTGGCCGACCAGTTGGATATCAGCCAAGCGCAGGACAGCCTGATGAAACAGGCGCACGAGAAGGATTTCGACGGCATTCCCGGTCAGATCACCGAGATGGAAGCGCTGGTCGCGTATCTGCAGGTATTGGGCACCATGGTGGATTTCACCAAGTACGACGAAGGCTACTTCACTACGTTCCGCTAACGATCTGAACCGTGCCCCCTCCCCAGGGGGCCGGATGGAGCCTCTGCCTGATGTTTGACTGGCTGATGTGGTTTACTCACATGGAGAATTCCAAGCCACTGGCGTTGGTGCTGTTTTTCGGGGCCTTCTGCGGCATCCTGATTTATGTTTTCACGGGCAAGCGCCGCGCCAAACGGTTGGAATCCTACAAGTACATTCCGCTTGACGATGACGATCCGCCGCGGCACAGCACAGCACAGGCCGGGTACCATTCCCAATCCCGTAAGGTGATGGACAATGAGTGACAATACCCCCAATGTACAACAACAATCCAGCGCGGTGCAGACGACGGGTCATGCCTGGGACGGCGACCTGCAAGAGTATAACAACCCGCTGCCTCGTTGGTGGTTGTGGTCTTTTTTACGCGAGCGCGGTGTTTGCGGTTCTGTATTGGTTCATCTATCCATCCTGGCCGGTGGGAGATACTTGGATCAAGGGTTTCGGCACGGTGAATTACGCCGTGACCGATAAGGCGAGCGGCAAGGAAGAAGAACGCGAATATCGCTGGAACACCCGCGCCCTATTGCTGGAAGATCTGGGCGACGCCACCAATGACCCGCAGCGCAAGGAGATGTTGGCGAAAGTGCAGGCGGCCAGCTACGACCAGATCGTCAAGGACCCCAAGATGATGGAGTTCGTCCGCTCGGTCGGCAAGGGTCTGTTCGGCGACAACTGCGCGGCCTGTCACGGTCGCGGCGGCCAAGGCGTGGTCGGCATGTATCCGAATCTGACCGACGACGACTGGCTGTGGGGCGGCGGCATGGATCAGATCCACGAGACTCTGGTGCAGGGTCGCAGGGGTTTCATGCCCGCGTTTGGAGCCGTGCTCAAACCCGATCAACTGGACGATGTCGCCGAGTACGTGCTGACTCTGTCGGGTGAGACGCAGCCGAGCGCGGCGTCCGAGCGTGGCCAAGCGATCTTTCAGGGTCAGGTCGGCGGTTGCTACTACTGCCACGGTGCTGACGCCAAGGGTCTCCAGTCGCAGGGCGCGGCCAATCTGACCGACAAGATCTGGGCCATCGCCGATGTCCCGGCGCAAAAGTCCGTGCAGGACAAAAAAGCGGCGATCAAGAACTTCGTCGCCAAGGGCGTCAACAATACCCGCATCATGCCGGCGTGGAAGGATCGCCTGTCCCCGACCGATATCAAATTGATCGCGGTTTACGTGCATCAGTTGGGCGGCGCCCAGTAAGGCATCGCGGCGGATAACGCGACATCGATCGAAACTCACCCCCCACGCTGGGGGGTGAAGCGTTTATGGCCCCGGCTTTTTGCCGGCATCCCGATTTTTCCTCGCACCGTTGCGAGCCGCCATGGTTGATGGATCGCAATGACGCTGGGCTTTGGAAGCGGTCAACATCATCGTTTGCGCCGTTTCAACCGTCAGTTGGGTGGACCATGTCCGAAGAGAGCATCTCGCTTTATCAAAAGCGTATTCAAATCTATCCGCGCTCCGTCAAGGGACGTTTCCGCAATCTCAAAACTGGGATTCTGGTTCTGGCGTATGTCGTTTATTACCTGTTGCCCTGGTTGCGCTGGGAACGGCCGAACGCACCGAATCAGGCGATCTTGTACGATTTGCCGGGGCGGCATTTCTACATTTTCGATCTGGTCATCCAGGTCCAGGATATTTTCTGGCTGGCCGGGGTGCTGATCATTTTCGCGATCCTGCTGTTTTTCGTGACCGGCATCGCTGGTCGGGTTTGGTGCGGCTATTTCTGTTTTCAGACTTTGTGGACCGACTTGTTCATGATGGTCGAGCAATGGGTGCAGGGGGAACGCCCGGCGCGGATGCGGTTGGACAAGGGACCGTGGAACCGTGAAAAGCTGGTGAAGAAGGGCCTCACCTACGGTTTATGGCTGCTGATCGCGTTCTGGACCGGTTTGACCTTTACCATGTATTGGGTCGACGCGCCGACGCTGGTGGTCGACATGCTGCTGGGACATGCGCCCTACGCGGCCTATTTCACCACCTGCTTTTTGGCGCTGACTACCTTCGTCATGGCTGGGTTGGCGCGCGAACAGGTTTGTACCTACATGTGCCCCTACGCGCGGTTCCAGAGCGCCATGTTCGATCACGATACCCTGATCGTCTCCTATGACGAACGGCGGGGTGAGGGCACTCAGGGTCGGACCAAGCTGGGCAAGGGTCTGAAAACCCGCGAGGAGCGGCAGGCGCAAGGGGTGGGTGACTGCATCGATTGCGGCTACTGCGTTCAGGTTTGTCCCGTGGGTATCGATATTCGCAAGGGGCTGCAATATCAATGTATTTCCTGCGCGCTGTGTGTCGATGCCTGCGACACCATCATGGACAATCTGAAATGGCCGCGCGGTCTGGTGCTCTATACCTCCGAGAATGCGCTGAACGGCAAGAAGACACGTTTGGTCAAACCCAAGTCCATCGGTTACGGGGTGATCCTGACGGCGGCGACCAGCCTGCTGATCTGGAGCGTGCTCACTCGCGCGCCCTACACCGGCACGGTGGAGCAGATTCGCCAGCCGCTGTACACCCAGATGTCGGACGGTGGTATTCGCAACAGTTACGAGATCAAACTGAACAACAAACTGACGGCACCGATGACCGTCGGTATCCGTATCGAAGGGTTGGCCGGCGCGACTCTGAACATGGATGGCATGGAACGGATCGAATTGGAACCGCAGGAGCGCATCAAGCTGCTGGCACGGGTCCAGATTCCGCCGGTCGGAGGAAACGGCTCGCCTGGTGACCAGGTGACCTTCGTTATCGAACCATTGATGGGTGTGCAAGCCGAACCCATCCGGCGGCAAGTGCCGTTTTATATCCCGGAAGGCGGTCGATGAGCCATCTGTTGCTCAGCCTTGCGGTTGGCGTGGGGTTGATCGTGCTCGCCAACCTTGGACTGGTCCGTTTTGCGCGCTGGAATGCAAAGCAGGCCGCCGCCGTGGTGGCCCTGACCACGGTGGGCCTGTACGTGCCCTACGGCATCATTCGTTGGCCGGGCGGCGATGTATTCGCGATCCATCTGGGGATTTACCTGCTCGCTTCCCTGGCTTGCGGGATGCTGCTCGGTGCCCGCGCCGACGACCGGGGTCTGCACTGGGGGCCGGCGACCCTCACCGGGTTTTTCATTTTCGTGGCGGTGACGGGCGCAGTGTTCGTTTCGGTCGCCGAACGTGGACTCAATCCCACGCTCTGGAGTTGGCTGTTTCCCGAGCCCAGCGACCAGCGGGAGGTCACTTCGATGTTTCCCGGGGTGATCGCGCGCGATTTTCATAAGAAGGAAGCGCTGTACAATCAATACTTGCAGCAAGTCGAGCGCCAGCGGCAACGCGGCTGGCAAGTGCACAAGGGTTGGTTGAACGAGCCGATCGTCGGCCAAGCCGCGCTGTTCCGGGCTACGGTGCAAACCCGCGATGGCGCACCGGTCACCGGCGCAACCGTGGACGGGCAGTTTCTGCGGCCTTCCACCAGTACACTGGATGTGGATTTCAACCTGACCGAAACCGCGCCGGGCGTTTATGAAGCGCCGGTGAGCTTGCCGGTCGCCGGCCACTGGAATTTGGTGCTGCAAATCCGCAAGGGAGAGGAGTTGCACGAAATCCAAGCCAACACTCGGGTGGAGGATCGCTAGCTCAGTCTGCTTCGTCGCCCGTCGTCTTGTCCCGCATAACGACCCGAATGGCCGCCCCGATGTCCGTAACCGCCGAGTCGCTGGCGCCAAGTCGCTCCACCGAAACTGAAACCGCCTGCTTCCACTGCGGTTTGCCGGTGCCGCCGGGCGCGTCGTATGCCGTGGTGATCGATGGCCACCGCCGGCCGATGTGTTGTCACGGCTGTGAGGCGGTGGCGGAGGCCATCGTGGCCGCCGGTTTGACCGACTTCTACCATCATCGCACCACGCTCTCCCGCCGCCCGGAAGATCTCATTCCCGAGGCGTTGCGCGGTTTGGAATTGTACGACCGACCGGATCTGCAAAAGAGTTTCGTCCGCGTCGACGGCGAGCATACCCGCGAGGCCGCGCTGATTCTGGAGGGTATCGTCTGCGCCGCCTGCGTCTGGCTCAACGAACGCCATGTCAACGCCTTGCCCGGCGTACTGGAGTTTCGAATCAATTACTCTACCCACCGCGCCCGGCTGTGCTGGGACGAGCGCCAGATCAAACTCAGTCAGATTCTGGAAGCCATCGCCGCCATCGGCTACGTTGCCCATCCTTTCGATCCCAGCCGGCAGGAGGCCTTGCAGAAACGCGAACGCGCCGTGGCCCTGCGGCGGCTGGCCGTGGCCGGGTTGGGTGCGATGCAGGTGATGATGTTGGCGGTGGGCCTGTACGTCGGCGAATACCAAGGAATGGAAGTCTGGATTCGCGATTTTTTGCGCTGGATTTGCCTGGTCTTGGCGGTGCCGGTGGTGGCTTACTCCGCGCAGCCGTTTTTCGCTGCCGCTTGGCGCGACCTGCGCCGCCGGCAACTCGGCATGGACGTACCGGTATCGCTGGCGGTGCTCGCCGCCTTCGTCGCCAGCATCTGGCACACCTGGCAAGGGGCTGGCGAGGTCTACTACGACTCGGTCACGATGTTCGTGTTCTTTCTGCTGACTGGCCGATTTCTGGAAATGACCGCCCGGCATCGAGCCGGACAGATTTCCGAGGCGCTGGTGCGGATGCTGCCGGCCAGCGCCATCCGGTTGGATGCCGATGGCGTCGAGCAGGTGGTGCCGGTCGCGGAACTGGCGCCCGGCGATCGGGTGCTGGTGCGGCCGGGAGAAACCATTCCAGCCGACGGGCGGGTGGAGGAGGGGGCCAGCAGCGTGGACGAATCGCTGTTGACCGGCGAGAGTCTGCCGCTGTCTCGCCGCCGGGGTGACGCGCTGATCGGCGGCGCGCTCAACGTGGAAAGCCCGCTGGTGATGCGGGTCGTGAAAGTCGGCGCCGAGACCGTGCTGTCGGCCATCGTCCGCTTGCTGGATCGCGCGCAGAGCGAGAAACCGCGGTTGGCCCTGCTGGCCGACCGCATCGCCGCCTGGTTCGTCGCCGCGCTGCTGGGAGTGGCGGCGGTGGTGTGGCTGGTCTGGTGGTCGCTGAGCGATTTCGATACCGCGTTTCGCATTACCCTGTCGGTGCTGGTGGTCACTTGTCCCTGTGCTCTGTCCTTGGCCACCCCGACCGCCATCGTGGCCGCGACCGGCGCATTGACCCGCTTGGGCGTGCTGACGACTCGCGGGCATGCGTTGGAAACGCTGGCGCGGGCCACGTCGGTAATTTTCGACAAGACCGGCACCTTGACTTACGGCCGGCCGCAAGTGGCGGCAGTAGAGCCGGAAAGCGGCCTGGAGGCGCGGCGCTGTCTGGCGCTGGCGGCGGCGTTGGAGCGCGGTTCCGAACATCCGGTCGGTCGCGCCCTGGCGGAAGCCGCCGGCGCCGCCGTTCCGATCACCACGGAACTGCGCAACAGTCCGGGCGACGGGGTCGAGGGCTGGATCGAGGGCCGACGCTACCGGGTGGGTCGTGCCGAGTTTGCCGCTGCATTGGGCGGCGCGGCGGTCACCGAGCGCACCGATCTCGACGCCGCCAGCACTTGGGTGGTACTGGGCGACGAGACGGGACTATTGGCCTGGTTCCAGTTGACCGATACCTTGCGGCCCGGCGCGGCGGCGGCGGTGGCGGACTTGCAAACACGCGGGTTGCGGGTGCTGCTGCTGAGCGGCGACCGATCAGAAGCGGTGACCCATGTCGCCCGCAAGCTTGGCATCGCCGAGGCGACGGGCGGGCTTTCTCCTCAAGATAAACTGGAACGGTTGCGGGAGTTGCAACGCCAAGGCGCGGTGGTGGCGATGGTGGGCGACGGCGTCAATGATACCCCGGTGTTGGCGGCGGCCCAGGTATCGCTGGCGATGGGCAGCGGTACGCAACTGGCGCATGCCACGGCGGATATGGTTTTGCTGTCGGAACGACTCGAACATCTGGTGCGTGGCGTGGATACGGCGCGGCGCACCCTGACGATCATGCGGGAGAATTTCGCCTGGGCGATCGGGTACAATCTGATCGCATTGCCGCTGGCGGCCGGCGGCTGGCTGACGCCCTGGATGTCGGCGCTGGGCATGTCGTTCAGTTCGCTGCTGGTGGTGGTGAACGCGCTGCGGCTCCGGCAATCCTGAGAGGAGGATGGCGGTCATGCGAATCCTGTATCTGTTGATTCCGATGGCGCTGGGGGTGATCGGCGTGGCGTTGTGGGCCTTTTTGTGGGCGGTCCGAACCGGGCAGTTCGACGATCTGGAAGGACCGGCCCACCGCATCCTGATGGACGACGACGACCCACGCATCCCTCAGTATGGTCGACGGCCAGATGATAATAAATCATTGAATGATAGAGAGAATTGATTTAATATTTCAATAGAAACCGCAAGGAGAACAACGATGTTTACCTTTCAGAACTTCCCGCTCGTCATCATCATCGCGCTACTGATCGCCGCTTGGCTGAGCTTTCTGTCGGTCGTGCCCTGGAGCACCTTGTTCTAAGCTTTCCACGATTTTCCCCTGGACGGCTCGCCGCGCGAGCCGTTCGGATAAGCCGTAAAACTGCCGCCTTTCTCCTCGCCGGGTCAGGCGGTTTTTTATTTAAGGCATGAAATGCCGTTTCGGCGGGAGCAAATGTGCGTGCCTATCACGCGTGCGGACAATCGGGAGATTCAGCATGAGCGTCCAGCCGCCCGCTGACTTCTCCGAAATCGCCCAGCTCATCGCCGCCGCTAAACAGCGCGCGGTGCAGGCGGTCAATACCACGCTGATCGAATTGTATTGGCAGATCGGCGAACGCATCAGCCGCAGGATCGCCGCCTCGGAATGGGGCGATGGCGTGGTGGAGCAACTGGCGCGCTATCTGGCGCAAACCCAGCCGGGGCTGCGCGGCTTCACTCGCGCCAACCTGTTCAGGATGCGGCAGTTCTACGAGGCTTATCCCGATTGGGAATTTGTCTCACCGCTGGTGAGACAATTACCGTGGACGCATCACCTCAGAGCCTGTTTACGATCTGTTAAGCAGTTATTGCTTCAAAGGCTTTCCATGAAGGAGGCCCCCCATGCACCAGCCCTATCCCAGCGATGTGTCACGGAAACAGTTTGAGAAGGTGCGGCCGTTTCTGGAGAAGGCGCGGAAGCGGACGAAGCCCTGTACGCTTGATTTGTATGAGGTTTTCTGTGCTGTTCTGTATGTCCTGAAGAGCGGCTGCCAGTGGCGGATGCTTCCCTCCGATTTTCCCCGATGGCAGAGCTGCTATGCGTATTTCCGCAAGTGGAGCGAGAGCCGCGACGACCAACTCAGCCTGCTGGAGCAGGCCTTAAAAAAAATGTGGTTGGCGCGGTGCGACAGAGCCTTGGTCGGCAGCCGAAGACAAGCTTCGGCATCGCTGATGCCCAAAGCGTCAGGAACACGGACACGGCTGAAAAGAAGGGCTATGACGCGGGCAAGAAAGTCTCCGGGATCAAGCGTCATATCGTCGTTGACACCAACGGGTTGCCCCATGCGATTGAGGTCACCACGGCGGACGTCACGGACCGGGCCGGAGCCTTGCAAGCCATCTCCCGCTACAAGGATAACTTGTCAGACATGGAGAATGTGCTGGTTGATGGAGGTTATAGCTAAACAAAGTAATAGTGATCATATTTTATTGGAACGAAAGAGTTCATCAACGGAACAGTGAGTTTGTTTGCGGATGGCTTTGGCCTGAGCCCACTTGTGCTCAATGGGGTTGAGGTCGGGCGAATAAGGCGGGAGATATTCGAGGGTGTGGCCGGCTTGGCGGAGGGCGTTTTGAACGTCGGCGCGTTTGTGGAAAGTGGCGTTGTCCAGGACGATCACGGCGGCGGGGGGAAGTTGCGGCAAGAGGACGTGGCGAATCCAGGCGAGAAAGACGTCCGCGTTGACGCTGGATTCGAACAAGCCGACGGCGATCAGCCACGAGCC
>NZ_SPMZ01000004.1 GCF_012939995.1 Candidatus Competibacter phosphatis
TCTGGGTGTTTCTCCTCCCACAGCTTGTCGCCGGAAAAGGCCGCGTGCGCACTCACACAGACGATGCCCGTGCGTGTCTCGTGCAACCCCAGTTCCACCGCTGCGCGGCTCCAACCAAACACCGCCTCCGCCTGCCGAGGACTCCCTGCGCAATACTTCAACGCCATCGCCGCCTGAAATGCTCGCCGCTCCGCCCCCAGCATCTTGGAAGATGCAAGTTTGATATCGTCCAGATGTCCGACATCCGCTACGGCTTGGTTCTCAGAAACACAGAGAGGAGACATCAGGTTCAGCTCATCAAAGTTACGAAAGAGCTGTAACTATCGCACACAATGGTATATTTATCTTCGGAAATCACCTTAAAAAAAAAGCGCCCCTGCAAAGTCTACGCAAACGACATGCGCGTCAAGGTCGATCCGACCGGGCTATATACCTACCCGGACGTAGTGGTGACTTGCGGCAAAGCCCAATTCGACGATACGCACCTCGACACTTTGCTGAATCCCGTTTTGATCGTCGAGATCCCGTCCGACTCCACCGAGGCTTACGACCGTGGGCGTAAGTTCGAGCATTACCGCAAGCTGGGTTCGCTGGTCGAATATGTACTGATCGCCCAAAACCGCCCACACATCGAATCCTATCGGCGGCAAGCCGACCAACAATGGCTGTTGCGGGAATGCAGCGAACTTGACGGCACGCTTCGGCTACTGTCCATCGATTGTGATCTGGCGCTGGCGGAGGTCTACGATAAGGTGGAACTCCTGGAAGGTTGACACCAGCCCCACATCGCCGATTGCAACCCTCGACTGCATCGATTTGCCCGTTCGACTAAATTCGCCGTGTTGTTCAAGCACGTTCTCCCACAAGATGTTGGCCGGGTTCTGTTATCATGGCCCGCCCGCCGCCGAAGACTCCGGCCGCTTGTGCTCTCTAACCAATTCGATCCGCCATGCATCCAGCTCTAACCATCGCCAAGCGCGCCGCCTTGAGCGCCAGCCGCATCCTGCTCCGTCACTTCGATAACCTCGAACGGCTGAGCGTCACCGCCAAACAGCGCAACGACTTCGTCAGTGAAGCGGATGTGCAGGCCGAACAGGAAATTATTCAGACCCTGCGCAAGACTATCCCAACCACGGCATTCTGGCCGAGGAAAGCGGCGAACAGCACGGCCACGACGATTATCAATGGGTGATCGATCCGCTGGACGGCACCACTAACTTTCTGCACGGCATTCCGCATTTCGCCATCTCCATCGGTTTTCGCCACAAGAACCGGTTGGAAGCGGGGCTGGTCTACGACCCAATCCGGCAGGAGATGTTCACCGCTTCGCGCGGCGCCGGCGCACAGATGAACGACCGGCGCATGCGAGTCAGCAACATCCCGCAAATGGAAAACGCCCTGCTCGGCACCGGTTTTCCGTTCCGTCACCCCCAGCACCAGCCCGCCTATCTCAATTTCTTTGGCAGCCTGTTCGGCAAGTGCGTGGAAGTGCGCCGGGCCGGCGCGGCCTCGCTGGATCTGGCCTACGTGGCCTCCGGCCGGCTGGATGGCTACTGGGAGTTCGGTCTGAAGGAATGGGATATCGCGGCCGGCGCGCTGCTGGTGCAGGAAGCCGGGGGGTTGGTCAGCGATTTCGTCGGCGGCAACGACTTCATGAAATCCGGCAACATCGTTGCCGGCAACCCCAAGGTGTTCAAGGCCCTGCTACAAGAAATGCGGCCGCATCTGAGCGGCTGACAGTCAGCGGCTTACCGGGTCAGCGCCGGAATCCCGAGGTAATCGGATAGCGCCGGTCCCGTCCGAAAGCGCGCGGGGTGATCCGCACGCCCGGCGCGGCCTGGCGGCGCTTGTATTCGTTGACGATCACCAGCCGCGCCACCCGCTCCACCGTCGCTCGATCGTAACCCGCCGCGACCAACTCCTCCACCGAGTGGTCCTCCTCGACGTAAGCTTGCAGGATGGCATCCAGCAGGTCGTAGGGCGGCAGGCTGTCCTGATCGGTCTGATCCGGGCGCAGTTCGGCCGACGGCGGCCGGTCCAGCACCCGTTGCGGGATCACCGGCGATAGACTGTTGCGATAGACCACCAACCGGTACACCATCATCTTCAGCACGTCCTTGATCGGAGCGAACCCGCCGGCCATGTCGCCGTACAAGGTGGAATAACCCACGGCAGTCTCGCTCTTGTTGCCGGTGGTCAACACTAGCTTACCGGTCTTGTTGGAGATCGCCATCAGGATCACCCCTCGGCAACGGGCCTGGATGTTCTCTTCGGTGCTATCCGGTGGCAATCCCGCCAATACCGGTTGCAAGATGCCGAGAAAAGATTCGAACGCCGGCTCGATCGGCATCAGATGATACTTGACGCCCAAGGCCCGCGCTTCCTGCTCGGCGTCGGAATTGCTCATTTCGGCGGTGTAGCGCGACGGCATCAGCACCGCTTCCACCCGTTCCGATCCCAGCGCGTCGACGGCGATGGCCAGGGTCAGCGCCGAATCGATGCCGCCGGATAGCCCCAACACCGCGCCGGGGAACCCGTTCTTGTTCACATAATCGCGCACGCCCAGCACGATGGCCTGATAAATCGCGGCTTCCTCGGCCGGCTCCGAGATAATTTCGCTGGGACGGGGTTCCACCGTCGCGCCGACGCTGAAATCCACCGGATACAGACCCTCGACGCAAAGCGGAGCCCGTTGGGTCAGTTCCCCGCGTCCGTTGACCACTTGCGAATCGCCGTCGAACACCAGTTCGTCCTGCCCGCCAACCAAGTTGGTGTAAAGGATGGACAGGCCATTTTCGACCGCCCGCTGTCGCAGGATCTCCAGCCGCAACCGGCTTTTGCCGGCGTGAAAGGGCGAGGCGTTCAGATTGAGCAGCAGTTGCGCGCCGGCCTTGGCGGCCTGGCGCGCTGGCCCGGCCTGCCACACGTCCTCGCAGATGGTGACGCCGACCCGCGCACCCTTGAGTTCGAACACCAACGGTTCCGTGCCCGCCACGAAATAGCGTTTCTCGTCGAACACACTGTAATTGGGCAGACATTGCTTGTGATAGACCGCCCGAATCCCGCCGTCGGCGATGACGGCGGCCGAATTGCGCAGTCCCTCCGGCGTCGCGGCGGGATAGCCGACGATGGCGGTTATCCCTTGGATTTCGGCGCAAAGCCGCCGCATGGCCGGTTCCACCTGGCCCACGAAACCCGGGGCGAAGCAACAAATCTTCCGGGGGGATAGCCAGTGACGGTCAGCTCCGGGAACACGATCGCATCGGCCCGCCAGCGATCGCGGGCCTCTCGGGCGGCGACGACGATCTTTTCGGTATTGCCGGGGATATCGCCGACCAGGAGATTAAGTTGGGCCATGACGACCCGGAGATTGGGAACAGGATCAATCATCGCGTCTATCCATTCACTTGCCGCCCATGGCCGCCCTTTCAGTCGGACAGCGTAAAAACGAACAGGGGCGCCGAAGCGCCCCTTTCAATTCCCGGACCGTAACTCTGATTGGATCAGCCGGGGAAATACGCCTTCATCGCCGCGCCGATGTCGGCCGGCGAGCGGACGATCTTGGCGCCAGCAGCTTCCAGCGCCGCGAACTTGTCGGCCGCCGTACCCTTGCCGCCCATGATGATGGCGCCGGCGTGACCCATGCGCTTGCCGGGGGGCGCGGTAACACCGGCGATGTAGGCGACCACCGGCTTCTTGATATTGGCCTTGATGTACTCGGCGCCTTCCTCCTCGGCGCTGCCGCCGATCTCGCCCACCATCACGATGCCTTCGGTCTGCGGATCATCCTTGAACAGCTTCAGCACGTCGACGAAGCTCATGCCGTGGATCGGGTCGCCGCCGATCCCGATGCAGGTGGACTGGCCAAGACCGGTCTGAGTGGTCTGCCAGACCGCTTCGTAGGTCAGGGTGCCGGAGCGGGAGACGATGCCGATCTTGCCGGGCAGGTGGATATGGCCGGGCATGATCCCCATCTTGCAACCGCCGGGAGTGATCACGCCCGGACAGTTGGGGCCGATCAGATAGACATCCGGATAGCTGGTCTGCAAGGTCGCCTTGACCTTCAACATGTCCGTCACCGGAATGCCTTCGGTGATGCAGGCGATCACCTTGATGCCGGCGTCGGCCGCTTCCAGGATGGCATCGCCGGCGAACGCGGCCGGCACGTAGATCATGCTCGCATCGGCGCCGGTGGCGGCGACCGCTTCGTACACGGTGTTGAACACCGGCTTGCCCAGGTGGGTACTACCGCCCTTGCCGGGGCTGATGCCGCCGACCAGATTGGTGCCGTAAGCGATGGCCTGTTCAGCGTGGAAGGTGCCCTGCGAGCCGGTGAACCCCTGGCAGATAACCTTGGTGTTTTTGTCGATCAAAATACTCATGGTGCGCTAATTCCCCTGATGAGGTGAGAGGCCCAAGGTCGGCCAGTGGTTACTTGGCGGCCGCAGCCACCGCCATCTTGGCGGCGTCGGTCAAGTCGTCGGCGGTCATGATGTTCATGCCGGACTTGGCCAGCATCTCGCGCCCGGCCTCGACGTTGGTGCCCTGCAGCCGCACCACCACCGGCAGCGTCAGACCCACTTCCTTGACGGCCTGGATGATGCCCTCGGCGATCAGGTCGCAACGGACGATGCCGCCGAAAATATTGACCAGAATCGCCTTAACTTTTTCGGAAGACAAAATCAGCTTGAAGGCACGGGCCACCCGGTCGGCGGTGGCGCCGCCGCCCACGTCAAGGAAGTTGGCCGGCTCGCCGCCGTGCAGCTTACAAACGTCCATGGTCGCCATGGCCAAACCGGCGCCGTTGACCATGCAGCCGATGTTGCCGTCCAGCGCCACGTAGTTGAGGCCGATCTCATGGGCGATGTGCTCGCGCTCGTCCTCCTGGGTGGGATCGCGCAGCTCGGCGGTATCCTTGTGCCGATACATGGCGTTGTCGTCCAGGGTGATCTTGGCGTCCAGGGCCATCATCTGGCCGTTGTCGGCGATGATCAACGGGTTGATCTCGACCAGGCTGCAATCCTTTTGCACGAAGGTGTTGTAAATACCGGTCATGATCTTGACCAGTTGGTTGACCTCATCCTTGCCCAATCCCATCTGGAAACCGAGATTGCGGCATTGATAAGGCTGAATGCCGGCGATCGGATCGATGGCGATGGTCAGGATTTTTTCCGGGCTCTTGGCGGCGACTTCCTCGATGTCCATGCCGCCCTCGGACGAACCGATGAAGACGATGCGCTTCTTGCTGCGGTCCACCAGGCAGCTCAGATACAGTTCGTTGGTGATATCCACCCCATCCTGAATCAGCAGAGCGTGAACCGGAACGCCTTCGGCGCCGGTCTGTTTAGTGACCAGGGTGGAGCCCAGCAATCGACCGGAGATCTCTTCGACATCCTGGAGGCTGCGTGCCAACTTGACACCGCCGGCCTTACCGCGACCACCGGCGTGGACCTGGGCCTTGACCACCCAGAGCGGGCCGCCCAACGCCTTGGCGGCCTCCACCGCTTCCTGCTGGGAGGTAACCTTGGTGCCGCGTGGGACCGCCACGCCGAATTGTTGGAGTAGTTCTTTTGCTTGGTACTCGTGCAGGTTCATGCGGATTACATCCCCCTTTTACAGTGAGGTTGCCATTGTATCCCGAAATACCCCAATCTTCACGTATTCGCCGTGAGATTGGCGATGGCCAGCCCATCGAGGCGCCGGTGTGATTAAATTATACGTGGAATCGCCCAGCCCCGAGGAATTGCTGCCCCGCGCCGCCCTGTCATGACCGTTACCAAACCGATCGCCGCCCTGCTGCCCAACCGCTTCATGGACCGCCGCTACCTGTGGCGGGTGTTCCGCGCCTCCAGCTTCTTCCGGTTGATCCTGGCGGCGTTGCTGCTGGCGGCGACGACGCTGGACGAACAAAATCGGCTATTCGGCAAACAGAACCCGCAACTGTTTTCGTGGGTGGCGCTGGGCTACCTGGCGTTGGCGCTACTCGCCATTGCCGGTACCTACTGGCGGCGACCACGACTGACGGTGCAAGCGCACCTGCAAATGGTGGTCGATCTGGTGACGCTGACCGTGATGATCAGCGCCTCGGGCGGCATCACCAGCAGCCTGAACAGCCTGTTGATCACCGCCGTCGCCGCCAGCAGCATCCTGCTACCACTCAATTCGGCACTGCTGGCCGCCGCCCTGGGCTTCATACTGCTGACGGTATCCTGGTTGCTGGACCAATGGCACACTGTCCAGGTATTGGCGCGGGCGAATCGTGGCCCGGCGGGCTGGCCCGGCCTGTGGAGCCGTCTGGGCGACGCCAACGACGATCTGGTGCGACTGGGCGTGCTGGGCGCCGCGCTGTTCATCGCCGCCGGACTCACCTACGCACTGGCCGAACGCGCCCGGCGCGGCGAGGCGCTGGCCCGCCAGCGCACCCTGGAACTGTTCGAAGCGGCCGAACTGAGCCAAGGCATCATCCGCCACCTGCAAAACGGCGTGGTGGTGGTCGATCCGACCGGTCAGGTGCAACTCCTGAACGAAACCGCCCAGGAATGGCTGGACTGCCCGCAAACCACGCCCGGCCTGCCGCTGGAAACCCTGTCGCCACCGTTGGCGCGGCGACTGCGGGACTGGCTGGACGGCAGCCTGGAACATCCAGCCTTCCGACCGACCGAGCATCGCCCGGAATTGATTCCCCGCTTCACCCGACTCAGCGGCCGTCAAGCGGCGAGCGTGCTGATACTGCTGGAAGATTCCCAGCAAGCCACCGAGCGGCTGCAACAGCTCAAGCTGGCGGCGCTGGGACGGTTGACCGCCGGCATCGCTCACGAGATCCGCAACCCGCTGGCGGCGATCGGCCACGCCGCCCAACTCTTGCAGGAATCGACTGGTCTCGGCCCCAGCGAGCGGCGGCTGGCGCAGATCGTTCACGACAACGTCAAGCGGGCCAACCGCATCATCGGCGACGTGCTCGATCTGGCCCGGCGCGACCAGCTCAAACCGGAGCGGCTGGTACTGGAACCGTGGCTGGAGAATTTCAGGCAGGAATTCCTGCGCGGGCGGGACTGGCCGACACCCGAGTGGCGCCAGAGCGTGGAGCCGGCCGAACTGGCCGTGATATTCGATCCGCATCAATTGTGGCAGGTGTTGTGGAACCTTTGCGCCAACGCCTGCCAACACGGGAGCCGGGTCGGCGAAACGCCGCAAATCGAGCTGCGGGCCGGCCTGGACGACGGTCGCACCCGACCATTTCTGGACGTGCGCGACACCGGAGCTGGCGTTGCGTCCGACAATGTCGCCAAACTGTTCGAACCGTTCTTTACCACCCGGACCAAAGGTACCGGTCTGGGCCTGTATCTGGCTCGGGAGTTGTGCGAGGCTAACCGGGCCCAGTTGCAATACCGCCCCCCACCCGAAGGCGGCGGTTGTTTTCGCATCACCTTTACCGCCGCGAACCTCGTATCGGAGACGAATTGATGGATGCCTGCAACGCCTTGATCGTGGATGACGAAGCCGATATCCGCGAACTGATCGAGATGACCCTGCTGCCGCTGGGCGTAACCTGTCATCCAGCGGCCGATCTCGGCGAGGCATACGCTTTGCTTAAAAATCACGCGTTCGGCTTTTGTATCACTGACCTACGGCTACCGGACGGCAGTGGGCTGGAACTGGTGGCGCATATTCAGAGACATTACCCCAATCTGCCGGTGGCGGTGATCACCGCGCACGGCAACGTGGAAAGCGCGGTGGAAGCGCTCAAGCTGGGCGCGTTCGATTTTGTCTCCAAACCGTTCGAGCTGGCGGTACTGCGCAACATGGTGGCGACCGCGCTGCGCTTGAGCCGCAGCGAGGATCACCTTGACGCCAACCGCCCTATCCTGCTCGGCCATGCGGCGGTGATGGAAAACGTGCGGCAGATGATCGCCAAACTGGCGCGCAGCCAGGCACCCATTTTGATCAGCGGCGAATCGGGCACCGGCAAGGAAATGGCGGCACGTCTGATCCACTGGTCCGGACCGCGGGCCGACAAACCGTTCGTGCCGGTCAACTGCGGAGCGATTCCCGAACACCTGATGGAGAGCGAGTTCTTCGGCTACAAGAAAGGCAGTTTCACCGGCGCCACCCAGGACAAGGGCGGCCTGTTCCAGGCAGCGCAGGGCGGCACGCTGTTTCTGGACGAGGTGGCGGATCTACCGATCTCGATGCAAGTCAAGTTGCTGCGTGCAATTCAGGAGCGGGCGGTGCGGCCGGTGGGCGCCCAAACCGAAGTGGCCACCGACGTGCGCCTTCTCAGCGCCACCCACAAGAGCCTAGCGGAACTGGTCAAGCAAGGCGCCTTTCGCCAAGATCTGTTTTATCGGCTGAACGTGATCGACCTGCGAATGCCGAGCCTGCGCGAGCACCCGCAGGATATTCCAGAGCTGGTCGAGGCAATCCTCGCGCGGTTGAGCCGGCAGTCCGGCCTGCAGGCACCGAAGCTGGCGCCGAAGCTGGCGCCGACCGCGCTAGCAGCGCTGGCCGCCTACGCATTTCCGGGCAACATCCGCGAATTGGAGAATATCCTTGAGCGGGCTTTCACCTTGTGTGAGGATGGTGTGATCCAAGCTGGGGAACTACTGCTGCCGGGGGAACCGACTTCGATCCGGCCAAACCCGGAACCATCGCCACCGAGAACTCCGGCACCGGCGGCTCCCGAACGGCATGAACCCCCGCGCGGCGAATTCGAACCCAGAACCGTACCGATCCTACAGCCGCCATCGGGCAATCTGGAAGGCTATCTGGAGGAAATCGAGCGGACAGCGATTCTGCGGGCGCTGGAATCGACCCGTTACAACAAAACCGCCGCCGCCGAAAAGCTGGGCATCAGCTTCCGGGCGCTACGCTACCGGTTGAAGAAGCTGGGACTGGAATAGCTCTCGCTGGCGCCTGTTCGGATCGACCGTCCTACCCGTCGCCACAAAAAAGCCCGGCTTTGCCGCCGGGCTTCGCCAGACCGACCGCTTGGGTCGTCGTCAAGCCTGAACTTTGGCGAACGCCTCGATCACCTCCGACGGTGCCTGAATCAGCTCGATCAGCACGCCCTCGCCACTCAGCGGCGTGGCATCGTTGCCCTTGGGGTGTAGGAAGCAAACATCGTAACCGGCCGCGCCCTTGCGGATACCACCAGGCGTGAAGCGCATCCCCTGAGCGGTCAGCCATTCCACCGCCGCAGCCAGATTATCGATCCACAACCCGATGTGATTGAGCTGTGGCTCATGCACCTTGGGCGCCTTGCCCGGGTCGATCGGCTGCATCAGGTCCACTTCCACCTTGAACGGACCGGAACCAATGGCGGCAATATCCTCGTCCACGTTCTCCCGCTCGCTGCGGAAGTTGCCGGTCAGGGTCAGGCCCAGGGTATCCACCCACAGCCGGCTCAACTTACTCTTATCCAGCCCGCCGATGGCGATTTGCTGGATGCCCAGAACTTTAAACGGTCTATCGGACACAAGGAGCTCCTCAGTGATTGGGGTTCGAATTGGGAAAGCATCAAGATAACAGACCTTTTCAGTATGTCATTCCGCCTTGCGATTGCAACCGTGGCCCATCGATTTCCCAACCGGCTCCACGCCGGGAATCGGCGGAATCTTCGGTTATACTTCTTCGGTATCGCCCACCCAACGTGTTCCAATCCCATTGGAGGATGTGCATGTCAAACCCACAAACCGCGGATCTGCCCGCTCCCACTTTCGACGAGTTCGCCCCCACGCCTTACGAGGAATGGCGGAAGGTCGTCGACAAATTCCTTAAGGGCGCGCCGTTCGAGAAACGACTGGTCACCAAAACCTACGAAAACATCGACCTGCAACCCATGTACCGGCAGGAGGATATTGCCGGACTGCCGCAGATCGACGGCTTGCCCGGTTTTGCCCCCTACGTGCGCGGCGCGGCTCCGCTGGGCTATGTCGCCGCCAGTTGGGATGTCGCTCAGGAAATCGCCTGCGGAACGCCAGCCGCTTTCAACGCGGCCTTGCGCGCCGACTTGGCGCGTGGCCAAAACGCCATCAACCTGGTGCTCGACCGCCCGACGCTGGCCGGTATCGATGCCGATCAAGCCGAAGCCGATGATGTAGGAAAAGGCGGCCTGTCCATCTCCAGTGTCGACGATCTCGCTCAGGCCTTGGATGGGGTCGATCTCGAAAGCACGCCTCTTTTCATTCAGGCCAGCACCAGCGCGCTGACCTTCACCGCGCTGCTGGCGGCGCTGGTGAAAAAAACAGGGCAAATCGCTCGCCAAGATGCGCGGCGCCATCGGCATGGACCCCTTGGGCCAGTTGGCCCGCGATGGTCGGCTACCCCGCGATCTGGACGGCATCCACGACGTGATGGCGCAACTCACCGCCTGGGCCCAGGCCAATGCGCCCCAGTTGCAGACGATCACCGTGCAGGGCAACCCCTATCATAACGGCGGCGCCAGCGCCACGCAGGAGCTGGCCTTCGCGCTGGCCACCGCCGTCGAATATCTGCGCGCCATGCAGGCTCGCGGACTGAGCGTGGACGACGCCGCGCCGCGCTTCCGCTTCGCCTTGTCGATCGGCTCCAACTTCTTCATGGAAATCGCCCGACTGCGCGCCGCACGGCTGCTATGGGCCAAGATCGTCCAGGCGTTCGGTGGCAATGCCGAATCGCAGAAGATGCGCATTCATGCCCGCACCTCGGCCTGGAACCAGACCGTTTACGACCCGCACGTCAATCTGTTGCGCGGCACCACCGAAGCGTTCTCGGCGGTGGTCGGCGGCTGCGACAGCCTGCACATCTCGCCTTTCGACGAATTGGTGCGTGTCCCGGACGACTTCTCCCGGCGCGTCGCCCGTAACACCCATACCGTGCTGAGCGAAGAAACCCATATCACTCACACCGTCGATCCGGCGGGCGGCTCCTGGTATGTGGAAACCCTGACCGATGCGGTGGCCCGCCAGACCTGGGCGATCTTCCAGGAGGTCGAGAAACAGGGTGGCATGACGAAAACACTGCTAGCCGGCTGGCCGCAATCCCAAATTGCCGACACCGCCGCCAAGCGCGCCGCCAACATCGCCAAGCGCAAGGACATTTTCGTCGGCACCAATATGTATCCGAACATGAAGGAAACTCGGATCGAGCCGGCGTCGGTGGATGCGTGGGCGGTTCAGACGGAACGAACCACGTCGATCAACCAGTTTCGGGCGACGGCTGACGCGAATCAAAAGCAGGCGGCCCTGGACGCGCTCGCCAAAGCGGGAACGAACAGCGTCGATGCCGCGATTCAAGCCGCGTTGGCTGGCGCAAGCCTGGGTGAAATCGCTCAAGCCGCACGCACCGGCGCCAAAGCCGGCCCCACCACCAACCCCGTCCACGCCCATCGCGGCGCGCAAGCCTTCGAGGCACTGCGACAGGCGGCGGAAACCTATGTGGCCCGTATCGGCCAGCGACCGTTGGTCTTTCTCGCCACCATGGGGCCGCTGACCCAGCACAAGGGCCGCGCCGATTTCTCGACCGCGTTCCTGGGTGTGGGCGGCTTCGAAACGATTTACCCATCCGGTTTCAGCACCCCCGAAGAAGCGGCGGACGCGGCACTGGCGTCGGGCGCCAAAGCCGTGGTGATCTGCTCCACCGACCCGACCTACCCCGACATCGTCCCGCCGCTGGCGCAGAAACTCAAGCAGGCCAGCCCGGATCTCACCGTATTGCTGGCCGGCTACCCAGCCGATCACGTCGAGGCCTTCAAGACCGCCGGCGTCGATGATTTCATTCACCTGAATGCCAATTGCCTGGCGCTGTTGACCATGCTGCAAAAGAAAATGGGGGTCGCCCAATGAGCCAATCACCTGATTTCGCTTCCATGGCCTATGGCCTGGACTTCCCCAAGCCCAGTTTCGCCGAGTGGAAGGCGATGGTGGAAAAAACCACCGGTAAAACCCTGGAGCAGCTGGTCTGGGCGACCATGGAGCAGATCGACGTCAATCCGCTCTACACCCAGGACGATATCAAGGATCTCAAGCACCTGGGCTACGCCGCCGGGGTACCGCCCTTCCTGCGCGGCCCCTACCCGGCCATGTACGTCACTCAGCCGTGGACGGTGCGCCAGTACGCCGGTTTCTCCACGGCGGAAGAGTCCAACGCTTTCTATCGTCGCAATCTGGCGGCGGGGCAGAAAGGCTTGTCCATCGCCTTCGATCTAGCCACCCATCGCGGCTACGACTCCGATCATCCGCGCGTGGTCGGCGACGTCGGCAAGGCTGGCGTGGCGATCGACTCGATTTTGGATATGGAAGTGCTGTTCGGCGGCATCCCTCTGGATCAGATGTCGGTGTCGATGACCATGAACGGCGCGGTCTTGCCGGTCTTGGCCTTCTACATCGTCTCCGCCGAGGAACAGGGCGTTCCCCACGACAAGCTCACCGGCACCATTCAGAACGACATTCTGAAAGAGTACATGGTGCGCAACACCTATATTTATCCGCCCGATCCGTCGATCCGCATCATCGGCGACATCTTCGCCTATACGTCCAAGGAGATGCCGAAGTTCAACAGCATCTCGATCTCCGGCTATCACATGCAGGAAGCGGGCGCGACGGCGGATCTGGAACTGGGCTACACGCTGGCGGACGGTCTGGAGTACGTGCGCACCGGCGTCAAGGCCGGCATGGACATCGACACCTTCGCGCCTCGGCTGTCGTTCTTCTGGGCCATCGGCATGAACTACTTCATGGAAGTAGCCAAGATGCGGGCCGGGCGGTTGCTGTGGGCCAAGATCATCAAGCAGTTCAATCCCAAGAACGACAAGTCGATGGCCTTGCGGACCCATAGCCAGACCTCGGGCTGGAGCTTGACCGAGCAAGACCCGTTCAACAATGTCGCCCGCACCTGCGTCGAGGCGCTGGCGGCGGCACTGGGCCACACCCAATCCCTGCACACCAACGCCCTGGATGAAGCCATCGCGCTGCCAACCGACTTCTCGGCGCGCATCGCCCGCAACACCCAGCTCTACCTCCAGGATGAAACAGCGATCTGCAAGGTGCTGGACCCGTGGGGCGGCTCCTACTACGTCGAGGCGTTGACCAACGAGTTGATCAAGCGGGCTTGGGGCCACATCCAGGAAGTAGAAAGTCTGGGCGGCATGACCAAGGCCATCGAGACCGGACTGCCCAAGATGCGTATCGAGGAAGCGGCGGCGCGGAAACAAGCGCATATCGATTCCGGCAAGGAAACCATCGTCGGCGTCAACAAGTACCGGCTGTCCAAGGAAGACCCGCTGGAAATCCTCAGCATCGACAATACGGCGGTGCGCGAATCGCAGGTGCAGCGTCTGCAGAAACTGCGCGCCAACCGCGACGAGGCCAAGGTGAAAGCCTGCCTGAACGCGATTACCGAAGCCGCCAGCGCCGGTTCCGGCAACTTGCTGGAGAAGGCGGTGGAAGCCGCTCGCGCCCGCGCCAGTCTGGGCGAAATCTCCGATGCCATGGAGAAGGTGTTCGGCCGGCATAAGGCGGTCATCCGCGCCATTTCCGGCGTGTATAGCAGCGAGTTCGGCGAGGCTGAAGAGATCGCCAAGGTCCGCCAGATGGCCGATGAGTTCGAGCAGAACGAAGGTCGCCGTCCCCGTATCCTGGTAGCCAAGATTGGTCAGGATGGGCATGACCGGGGTGCCAAGGTCATTGCCACGGCCTTTGCCGACCTTGGCTTCGACGTGGATATCGGCGCGCTGTTCCAAACCCCGGAGGAAGTCGCCCGACAGGCGGTGGAAAACGACGTGCATGTGGTCGGCATGAGTTCGCTGGCCGCCGGTCACAAGACCCTGTTGCCGCAACTCATTGGGGAATTGAAGAAGCTGGGCCGCGAGGACATTATGGTCGTCATCGGCGGCGTCATTCCCGCGCAGGACTATGAGTACCTCAAGGCCAATGGCGCCGCCGCCATCTTTGGCCCCGGCACCGTCGTTCCAATCGCCGCGCAGAAGGTATTGGTGGAATTGAACGAGCGTCTGGCTGCGTGATGCTCTGAGGAATAGCCCTCTCTGTGATTTGTAGAGAGGGCTTTATTAATTTGTTAGGATTTGTACACAAAATATGATTTACGATAATCCAGCCGCTCGTCTCAAGGCTATTCTTGATGCTGGACTCAAAGAAAACAAAGACCAAAGCTGCATTACAGTGTGGCGTAAATTACTTGAAGCTAACCCAAATGATGCAGGTGATCTATTTCATCGTCTCGGAAAAACTATGGAGTTACCCCAAAAAAATTATAATTTTTGTTGCAAACACACTCTCCCCACCACATTGAGACATCCTCTCACTGGCGTAACCAGATCGATAGCGCCTTCATGAACCAACAACTGAGTGGAAAATGGGAATCTTTCATAAATCAGATTAACGTTCATTGCATAAACTACCTTAGTTTTATAGCCGATATTTTACACAATAAACTAAATGCAAAAACAGTTCAATTAGAGAAAATTAATGATTTAATTAGCAAAATAACAACTTTAATTGCTGAGATTTGAAAATAGCGACCTCGAAAAGCGACTTAAAAACTATACTTGCTTCGAGATCTTTTCGATCTTACTCCAAACTCTTCGAGAGTATAAAATCACTGGCGGAGAGGCAATTCTAAAACAGGTTGAATCGATAGTCGGTCATTCGTGCAGAGACAAAAAAATTCCTTGATTTCCTGAAAGACCACAAACTTGGTCAGCGTGTTTTGGACGATCTCAATGCAGTTGCAGCAACCCTGACTATTTATTTAAGTATACCCCAACTTTCTCAAACCGTCCCCATGATATTGCCACTATTATCAAACTGAGTTGAGCTGAGTTGAGAACACTACATACTGCGTACCCTAATTTGGAGGTAACCTCTATACCAAAAACACAGCTCCTGATTGAAAATATAACAAAAGCACTCAAATTTACCTACTAAAAGACAGCAAGTTCCTTATTAGGTTTCTTGAATGGCCACTCCGATTATCAGGCTCAGGCTCTATCAAAAAAAGAACTGATTGAAAATTTAAAAAGCCTTTACACAGATATTGGTTCTAGTGAGATTCTATACACTAAGAAGAAACCAGTGAATCGATGAAACAGTGCTACAGTTTCTATGAAAAGCATCGCGACTGATTACGAAAAAGATTTCCATGCCTGGACGCTTGAGAACGCTGAATTATTGCGGCAACGGCGTTTTGCGGAGATTGACGTGGATAATATCGCCGAGGAATTGGAAAACATGGGGCGTAGCGAACGGCATGAGTTAGCCAATCGTTTCGCCGTACTGCTTGCCCACTTGCTTAAATGGCGTTTCCAACCCGAGCGACGCGGCAACAGTTGGCGATACACGATCGAAGAACAACGGCGACGTATAGAACGTCTGCTAGATGAAAATCCCAGCTTAACCTCCAGACTAGAAACAGCTTTTGAAAATGCCTATGGCGACGCGATCCTGATCGCGGCGCGAGAAATGGACTGTGACAAGAATATCTTTCCAACTGCTTGCCCTTTCACACAAAAACAGGCGCTAAACAGTGATTATTGGCCTGATTGATCGAATCACTTCCAGAGCGCAAAGACCATTCATATGACCAAAAAACATCAAAAACCCGACTGGGTTCCCGAAAATGCCGGTGCGGAGTTCACCACTTCGGTGATGTCCGGGGTCGATGGCGGCCACGACGGCATTCCGGGCCAAGCCAGCGTGGCGGTGCCGCGTAAGCACACCCCGCGCCGCCGCCGGCTGACGGTGGATGAATACGTGGCCGGTGTCTTGGCCGGCGACCGCAATGTGCTGGGACAAACCATCACCCTGGTGGAAAGCAATTCCCAAGCGCACTTCGACATGGGGCAGGAAGTACTGCGGCAACTCATTCCTCACACCGGTAACTCGATTCGGATCGGCATTACCGGCGTCCCTGGCGCCGGCAAGAGCACATTCATCGAAGCGCTCGGCCTGCACCTGTGCGAACAGGGTCACAAAGTCGCGGTGTTGGCGGTGGACCCCAGCAGTACGGTGACGCGCGGCAGCATCCTCGGTGACAAAACGCGGATGGAGCTGCTCTCGCGCGACCTGCGCGCTTTCATCCGCCCTTCCCCATCCAGCGGCACGCTGGGCGGCGTGACCCGCAAGAGCCGCGAAACCATCCTGGTCTGCGAAGCCGCTGGTTTCGACGTGATCCTGGTGGAAACCGTCGGCGTCGGCCAGAGCGAAACCACGGTGCGCTCGATGGTCGATTTCTTCTTGCTGCTGATGATCGCCGGAGCCGGCGACGAGTTGCAGGGCATCAAAAAAGGCATCATGGAGTTGGCCGACGCTCTATTGGTCAACAAGGCCGACGGCGACAACAAGCTCCGCGCCAACGCCGCCCGCGCCGACTACAACCGAGCGTTGCACTATCTCGCCCCAGCCACCGAGGGCTGGTACACCAAGGCCTACACCTGTTCTTCCCTCAACGGCGAAGGTATCGACGCCATCTGGAAGGTGATCGGCGATTTCCGCCAACACGTCACCAAGAATGGCGCGTTCGAGAGACGCCGGCAACGACAAACCCTGGATTGGGTGTACTCAATGGTCGAGGAGCATTTGCGCGCCAGCTTTTTCAACCATGCTGGCGTGGGTGGCATTCGCAAGAAGATCGAGGAGGCCGTGCTCAACGGACATATACCGCCGACCGTGGCCGCCCAACAACTGATTCATAAATACGAAGGTCGTTAAACCCGGGAGAAATAACCATGTTACGAAGTCCCCGCGATTTCTTTAAACCCAAAGTCGTCGGTGCCCCCGAACCACTCCGCGAGATTCCGGTATTACCTTCGCGGATGATCCACTTCTTCGATCCCAGCAACCCCAAGATGGCGGTCAAGGTGCCAGACATCGCCAAGACTGTGGATATCATGCTCGGCAATCTGGAAGACGCCGTGCCGATCGACCGCAAGGAAGCCGCCCGCGAAGGGCTGGTGCAAATCGGCAAGAACGTGGATTTCGGCAACACCCAGTTCTGGACCCGCGTCAACAGCCTGGACAGCCCCTGGTTCCTCGACGATCTGATCCGGTTGGTCGGCGAGATCGGCGACAAGCTGGACGTGATCATGCTGCCCAAGATTCAGGGCGCCTGGGACATCCATTTCGCCGATCAACTGCTGGCGCAACTGGAAGCCAAATACGGCGTCAAGAAGCCGCTGATGATTCACGCCATCCTGGAAACCGCGCTGGGCGTGGCGAATGTGGACGAAATCGCCAATGCCAGCCCGCGCATGCAGGGCATGAGCCTCGGGCCCGCCGACTTGGCGGCGTCGCGGCGGATGAAGACCACCCGAGTCGGTGGCGGTCATCCCGATTATGTGGTGCGCACCGACCCCGATCCCGCCAATCCCGAAGCCCCACGCCCCACGGCGCAACAGGATTTGTGGCATTACACCATGGCCAAGATGGTGGACGCTTGCGCGAGTGTCGGCGCATTGCCGTTCTACGGGCCGTTCGGCGACATCGCCGACTTGACCGCCTGCGAAGACCAGTTCCGCAATGCCTATCTGATGGGTTGCGTCGGTGCCTGGAGCTTGCATCCCAACCAAATCGCCATCGCCAAGCGAGTATTCAGCCCGAAAGCGGACGAAGTCGCCTGGGCGAAGCGCGTGGTCGAAGCGATGCCCGACGGCAGCGGCGCGGTGATGATCGACGGCAAGATGCAGGACGACGCCACCTGGAAACAGTGCAAGGTCGTCCTTAACCTCGCCCAACTGATCGCCAGCCGCGATGCCGAGTACAAAGCCCTGTACGGATTCTAGTTCTTGCCAACCGTCCCGCTCCGCCATGGAGCGGGACAATCCCCCTTCTCGCCGCGACACTTCCCACCACGCCGCCTACTGGAGCAACCGCTCATGATGATCCAGCCGTTCTCCATCGCCCGTCTGCCCCGCATCGAATTCGGCGCTGGCGGCATAAAAAAAACTCCCTGGTCTAATCGTCCAATATGGCAACCGGGTATTGCTGGTCACCGGCCAGCGTGCGTTCCTGGATTCATCACATTGGCCGACGCTGCGGATGGCGCTTGAGAAAGCCGGCATCGGCTGGGAACAGGCGCGGGTCGCTGACGAACCCTCGCCGCAACTCGTGGACGAAACGGTTCGGCAATTCCACGGCGCGGGCATCGTGGCGGTTGTCGGCATCGGCGGTGGCAGCGTGCTGGACGCCGCCAAGGCGATCGCCGGTCTGCTGCCGAGCGGCGATTCGGTCATAGATTATCTGGAAGGAGTCGGACCGGAAAAAACCTATCACGGTCCCGCCACGCCGTTCATCGCCGTACCCACCACCGCCGGCACCGGCAGCGAAGCCACCAAGAACGCCGTGCTGAGCGTGCGCGGCCCCAACGGATTCAAGAAATCCTTCCGCCACGAATTGCTGGTGCCGGAATACGCCCTGCTCGACCCGGACCTGCTGGCCACCTGCCCCAAACCGCAGATTGCCGCCAATGCCATGGACGCCCTGACGCAACTCCTGGAATCCTATGTCTCGATCAAGGCCAATCCCTTCACCGACGCACTGGCGGAAAGTGGCTTAAAAGCGGTGCGCGACGGCTTGTTCGCGTGGTACGAGGCTGGAGAACATGCCGCCACCGGCCGCGCCCGCTTGGCGTATGCCGCTCTGCTATCGGGTGTTTGCCTGGCGCAGACCGGTCTAGGCTCGGTCCATGGCTTGGCCTCGCCACTGGGCGCATTCTTCCCGATCCCGCACGGCGTGGTTTGCGGTACCTTGGTCGGCGCCGCTACCCGCGTCAATCTGGCCGCGCTGCGGGAACGCGATCCCGGCAACCCGGCTTGGCGCAAGTACGCCCGAGCCGGCGATCTTTTGCACGGACGGCATTTCCCCAGTCCCGAAGAAGGGCATGCCGCGCTGCTGGCGTTGTTGGATGAATGGACCGAACGATTGACGCTATCCCGGTTAAATGCCTACGGGGTTCAGGAAAGCGATTTCGCGCATGTCGTCGCCCACTCGCGCGGCGGCAGCATGAAGACCAATCCGCTGGTGCTGAACGACACCGAAATTACCGAAATACTCGCGCGAAGGCTGTAATCCAGTGTCGGAATCGCCGATTTCCCGTCCGCCGACTCTTTGGCATTGGGTCGACCTTCGCATGGTTGCTCAGCGGAATGCATAAGGTTTGGAACGTGACTGTCCAAGAGGGTCTACCATGAAGAAACCTTCCGCCCACGACGACTCTCCTCTCTCCAAACCACCTGGCGCGCGTCCCGCAAGCAGCGTGATCGTCGACCGGGAAACGGTCGAACTGAAGCGACTGGAAAAAAGGATCGGAAAGATTCACCTGCGACAACGCCTCGGCATTGAGGCCGATCACGCCACCCAAGTTTTCGGGCACGGCCGGACCTTTTTCCACATCGAGAATTGGTACTCGATCCACAGCCTCATCCGTCTCGGCCTGCGCTGCCTGGGGCTGTACCGCCGAGGAATCCGCAACGCCACCGCCATCCAGATCCGCCACAACGAAGTCATCGTTCCCAACCTGCCGGACGCCCTGCACGATTTCACCCTGCTTCATCTCAGTGACCTGCACCTGGACATGGACAGTGGCTACCCCACCGCGCTGATCGAGCGCTTGCGGCAGGTGCGCTACGACGTCTGCGTCATGACCGGCGACTTCCGGGCCAAAACCCATGGTCCCCATGAGGCCGCCATCGAGGCACTGGCGCAGGTGCGGCCGCATCTGCGCGGCCCGATCTATGCCATTCTGGGCAACCACGATTCCATCCGCATGGTGCCTGGCATCGAGGCGCTGGGCATCGGCGTGCTGCTCAACGAATCGGCGATTCTGGAGCGCGGTGGCGCCTTCATCCACTTGGCCGGCATCGACGATCCACACTTCTTTCAGGTGGACAATTTCGAGAAGGCCGCCCAAAACATTCCCCCGGAGGCCATCGCCATTCTGTTGTCGCATTCGCCGGAACCCTACCGGCTGGCCGCCCACACCGGTTTCGATCTGATGCTGAGCGGACATACTCACGGCGGTCAAATCTGCCTGCCGGGTGGTGTCGCGCTGATGACCAACGCCGATTGCCCACGCCGATTCTGTCGCGGTGCCTGGCGCTACCACCACATGCAGGGCTATACCTCCTTGGGATCGGGGTCATCGGTGGTTGGCGTGCGCTTCAACTGCCCGCCGGAAATCACCCTGCACCACCTGCGGGCGCGCCCGGCTCAGTAGGGCCGCTTGCGGATGCCGAGCCAATACAGCAGCCGCGACAGCACCAGTTCCAGCACGATGAAACCGGCCACCATTCCGGCGATGACCGACCCGGTCAGCTCGAACAGACTGGACACCGCCAGTAATGGCAACCAGGCTTCCGGGATCTGATCCAAGCCGAAGGCCATGCTGCTGGAGGCCATGCCCAAGCGTCGCTTGACGAAGCTCGACAACAGATCGCCCAGCATCGCGGCCAGACCGATGACCACGCCAACCGCCGCTGGCAACTCGGACAACGCCGCCGCCAACCCAGTGACCAGCGGTGCCAGCACCACCCCCCGCCAGGTCTTCGCATCACCCAGCAGACGATGGCCATCCGCCAGCACCCGTCCACCGTCCAAGGGCTGAGCGCCCCAGGCGCCACAAACCGCCGTGGCGATGATCGGCGTGCCGTTCGCAACCAAAATCAGCAACAGCAATTGCAACTCGATCGATAGCATCGCAACAGGATCGATTAAGGAAGACACCACTAAGCGAACCCGCGGCAAGCGCAAGGACAAACCGAAGGATAACCCACTGGCGGGGATACGTATTCCGTGGGGTTCAAAAAAAAGCGGGCGATGGGTAAACCAGCGGCAAGATTCTCAGCCCGGCCGACGGTGGCCCCTACACGAACGAGGCCAGACCGAATGATGGCGGCAGAATATCGAAAGTCACCGGACGCCTTGCCTGAACCTTCCTCGCTCTCCACGTCTTGAAGAAGGCGCGGAGATACCGGAACCAAAAGCAAGAGCAGCATCTACTCCGCCGCTGGGCCAACTTCGGGTACTGGCAAGCCATGTTGCCGACAAGTGGCGGTCAGGGTATTCAGCAGCAGACAAGCGATGGTCATCGGACCGACCCCGCCCGGCACCGGCGTGATGGCGCCGGCCACCGCAACCGCCGAATCGAAGTCCACATCACCCACCAGCCGCCCCTTGCCATCCGGCGTGGGGATGCGATTGATACCGACATCGATCACGGTCGCGCCCGGCCTGATCCAGTCGCCCTTGACCATGTGCGCTCGGCCGGTCGCCGCGACCAGAACATCGGCTCGCCGGCACTCTTCGGCCAGATCGCGAGTGCGGGAATGGGCGATGGTCACCGTGCAATGTTCCCGCAGCAGCAGCGCCGCCATGGGTTTGCCGACAATGTTGGATCGCCCCAGCACCAAGGCCCGTTGACCCGCCAGTTCACCGGCAAAATGCTTCAGCATCATCAAACACCCCAGCGGCGTACACCGGCACCATCCCCGGCTCCCCCCACCGCCAACAGCCCCGCATTGAACGGATGAAATCCGTCCACATCCTTTTCCACGGCGATCGTCTCGATCACCGCCTCCGGGTCGATCTGCCTCGGCAGCGGCAGTTGCACCAGAATGCCGTTGACCGTCGGATCCCGGTTCAATTCGACGATGCGCGCCAGCAGCTCGGTCTGACTCGTGTCGGCCGGCAAACGGTACTCGAAGGAATTCATGCCCGCGTCCCGTGCCTGCAAGCCCTTGTTGCGGACATAAATCTGACTGGCGGGGTCTTCGCCCACCAATACCACCGCCAAGCCTGGAGTCAGGTCGTGGTCTGCCTTGAGTCGGGCGACCTGGGCGGCAATGCCGACGCGTAAACGGGTGGCGAAATGCTTGCCGTCGATGATAGTGGCCTTGGCCATGAGTTCCTCGCGATCCTCTGAATTTTTTGCCATGTTACTACAAACGCAACTGGCTCCGGCATGGCACGAAACGCGCGTCGAGGCTGGACCGGCGCCGTCCCCGGCAGTGAATTTCGAACCGGTAATATCGCACTTTCCATGCGTCCATCCCGATTGAAAACACCTTGCCTTGTCCGGCGCTTCACCGTATCTTTGCCGGCTTGTTTCAACACCTCCCCACAGGAGCGCAGCAGTCGTGTCGAGTCAGGACCAGCAAATCATGTTCGTGTTTCCGGGGCAAGGTTCCCAGTATGTCGGGATGGGCAGCGACCTGATCCGCGATTTTCCGGTGGCCCAACGGCTTTACCAGCAGGCCAACGATATCCTCGGTTACGACCTCCTCAAACTCTGCCTGGAGGGGCCAGAAGACGATCTGCGGCTGACCCGCCATACCCAACCCGCCCTGCTGGTCCACTCGCTGGCTTGCCTGGAAATCTTCCGCGAACTGACCGACAACCAAGTACAACCGGTCCTGACCGCCGGCCATAGCCTCGGCGAATATTGCGCCCTGGTCGCCGCCGGCACCCTGAGCTTCGAAACCGCCCTGGAGTTGGTGCGGAAACGGGGAGAGTTCATGGGTACTTACGGTGCCGGGGAAATGTTGGCCTTCCCATTGCACCTCGACAATATCCACCCATTGGCGGAGAAGCATTACTGCGTCATTTCCGCCCGCAACCTGCTCGACCAGACCGTGGTCGGCGGTCTCACCGACGATCTGGACCGACTGACCACCGAGGCCCACGCCCAATTCCCGCGCAAGCGACCGACCCGGTTGAAGACCGAAGGCGCCTTCCACACCTTCCATATGATCACCGCCGCCCTGCACTTCCGCCCGGTCCTGGACGCCGCCGAAATGAGCGCGCCGACCGTCCGCGTGCTGTCCAACTATACCGGCACCTATCACGATCCCGACCCCGCCGCCATCAAGACCCGGCTGTTCTTCCAACTGTTCCATCCGGTCCACTGGATCGACAACCTGGAAGCCGCCTTCCATGACGGTATCACCACGATCGTCGAATTCGGCGGTGGGCTGGGCACCGGCGCCGCGCCGGAGGACAAGCGCCCCAACCTGGAAAGCATGATCAAGAAAGCGCTGCGCGGCTCCGACTTCAGTGCCCACTACCACGCCGCCATCAACAGCCAGACCTTGCGGGAAACCGCAATGGCCCTGCAATCATGATGCACCGCGCCGCCGCCCACGCCCAACGTACCCGCCGCCTCCTCGGCCAGGAAGCGATGAAGCGCGTCCACCGCCGCAGCGAACTGATTCGGTACATCGCGGAGGATACCGTGGCCTCCACCCAACCGACACCCGACTCCGAACCGCTGACCAAGGACCGCAAAACCACCGAACCTCTGGTCTAACTGTGCCCCAGCGTGCTCCGCCCGCATTTTCCGGGGACAAAAGGATCACGCCGATGTCCATGACCTTTCGCAAAAGCCCATGGACGGCTATCGCGTTTATTCGGATTTCGGCTACCCTTAGGCAGAAGTTGAGAATGGTGGTCTGGTATAGGTGGGCGTTACCCTTTCCGCCCATCGTTTACCGCTCCGCTGAAATCATTGTTCCCCCGCACCTATAAATCCATAAGTCAGCCTGCTTCCCCGTATGCGGGCCAGTGGGGGAAAGTTTGTTGCTTGTCCGTTTGCCGACCAACTCGAACACCATGTGAGGTGAGGATCATGCTCTCCGAGAAACAGCTCGATATTTTGCGGGAACGCCGCGCCAAGGTCCTAGCGGGCGGTGGCGAGGACAAACTCCAGGAACGGCACGCCAAGGGATTGATGGGCGCCCGCGAGCGGCTGCTGGCCCTGTTCCAACCGGACACCTTCCAGGAAATCGCCACCCATGCCAAGCACGCCGCCAAGCACTTTGGCCTGGCCGACAAGGAACTCCCTTCCGACGGGGTGATCGTCGGTACCGGGTTCGTGGATGGCCGGCCGGTCGCGGCGTTCAGCCAGGACTTCACGGTGATGGGCGGCACGCTGGGGAAGATGCACGCCAAGAAGATCGTGCAATCCATGCAACTGGCCCTGAAAATCGGCGCTCCCGTGGTCGCCTTCAAGGATTCCGCCGGCGCCCGCATCCAGGAAGCGGTGGACGCACTGTCCGGTTACGGCGAGGTGTTCTACAACAACGTCCTGCTATCGGGCGTCGTGCCACAGATCGCCATCATCGCCGGCCCTTGCGCCGGCGGCGCGTCGTATTCGCCGGCGCTGATGGATTTCATCATCATGACCAAGCAGAACGCCTACATGTTCATCACCGGCCCGGAGGTGATCAAGGCGGTCACCGGCCGCACCACCAGCCTGGACGAGGTCGGCAGCGCCCAGATGCACGCCACGGTCAGCGGCAACGTCCACTTCGTCGCCGATGATGATCGCCATGCCATCCAGATCGCCAAGGCGTTGTTGAGCTACATGCCGTCTAACAATACCGAGGATCCACCGCATCAACCCTACCCTGACCTCGATCTGTCTTCGGACGAAGGCATCAACGACCTGATCCCCGATACGTCCTCGGAACCCATGGACGTGCAACCCATCATCAAGCGACTGGTCGATAACGGCCAATTCCTGGAAGTCCATGCGGGCTGGGCCGGTAACATCGTGGTGGGCTTCGCCCGCATTCAGGGTACCGTGGTCGGCATCCTCGCCAATCAGTCGCTGGTCAGGGCCGGAGCGATGGACATCGACGCTTCCGACAAGGGCGCCCGATTCATCCGTTTCTGCAATGCCTTCAACATCCCGCTGGTGACGCTGGTGGATGTGCCCGGCTTCCTGCCCGGCATCGAACAGGAGCGCGGCGGCATCATTCGCCATGGCGCCAAGATGCTCTACACCTACGCATCGGCCACCGTGCCCAAGATCACCATCATCCTGCGCAAGGCTTATGGCGGTTCCTACCTGGCCATGTGCGCCCAAGAGATGGGCGCCGATCTGGTATTTGCCTGGCCAACCGCCGAAATCGCGGTGATGGGCGCGGAAGGCGCGGTCAACATCCTCTACCGCGGCGAACTCAAGGCCGCCGAGGACCGCAAGGCCAAGGCAACCGAACTGGCGGCCGAATACCGGGCCAAGTTCGCCTCGCCCTATATGTCAGCCTCGCGCGGCTACATCACCGATGTGATCGAGCCCGCCGACACCCGGGCCACCATCGCCTTGTCGCTGCGCAAGTTGCTGAGCAAACGTGAATTGCGCCCGTCCAAGAAGCATGGTTGCATCCCGCTCTGAACCCTGTCCGACAACCGGCTCGGGCCGGTTCGGACCGCCACAACCCAACTTAACGGGAATCCACCGATGAAGACCTACACCACGATGGACGCCATTGGCGACATCTTCGTGATCTACGGCATCGTGATCGTCGTCTCGATGTTGGTCGCCGTGGTCATCCGCGGCATCGTCTGGGCACTGTCGCGCAGCCCGGCTCAGGAGGCACCCAAGGCGCCGGCCAAACCCGCGCCGGCCTTGCAACCGGCGGTTGTTGAGGGCGTGCCACAGGAACACCTGGCCGTGATTACCGCGACGATAGCCGCCATGCTCGGTGCCCACCGTATCGTACACATCGAAACGCCGGGACGCGGCTACAGTTGGACCGCCGAGGCGCGCACGGTCCATCACACGTCCCACACCCCGCACAAGCCCTGAATTCATCGTTTTTTTTCTTCCCTTGCGAGCGTACCCAAAATGGAAAAGAAATTTCGCATCACCGTCGAAGGCAAGCAGTACATCGTCGCGGTCGAGGACATCACCACCGGCGGCACTCAAGGTATTTATCCGGAACCGGGCAGCATGAACATTGCCCCGCAACCGGCGGCGCCAGTCCCCACCGCCCCCGCACCGGCGGCATCCGCCTCCCCGGCAGCGGCGGCGGCAGGCCCGGGCGACGAAGTCGCGCCGCTGGGCGGCGTCGTGCAGACGGTGCACGTCAGCGTCGGGCAGGTGGTCAACGAGGGCGATAAACTGATCTCGCTGGAAGCCATGAAGATGGTTACCCATGTGGTCGCCCAACGCGGCGGTAAGGTGACCAGCATCGCGGTCAAGCCGGGAGATCCGGTGGATGCGGGGCAGGTATTGCTGAGCATTGGCTAAGGCCGGGAGTGTTCCGTTATGGAATCCCTCAATGTACTTGATATCTTCCAGGGCATTAGCACCCTGGTTCAAGGCTTTTCCACCGACCCCAAGATCGCCTTCGGCCGTATCTTTCTGATGGCGTTGGGGGTTGTGTTGCTCTATCTGGGCCGCAAAGGGGTACTGGAAGCCCTGCTGATGATCCCGATGGGCTTGGGCATGGCCACCATTAATGCGGGGGTGATGTTCTTCTCCGCCTACGACCCGGCAACCGGCATGAACGTCGTCGCCGGCCAAGCGGCGCAGCAGATGCCCGGCACGCTGTTCGTCGCGCCGCTGGCCTCGGATACCACCGCGCTGGTGAACATCCTCCAGATCAACTGGCTGCAACCGATCTACACCTTCATGTTCAGCAACGGTCTGATCGCCTGCCTAGTGTTCATGGGCATCGGCTCCCTGCTGGACGTGGGCTTCGTGATGGCCCGTCCGTTCCAGAGCATGTTCGTCGCCCTGTTCGCGGAGCTGGGTACAGTCTTCGTGTTCCCGATCGCCGTGGCGCTGGGTCTGACGCCCGGTCAGGCGGCGGCAGTATCGACCATCGGCGGCGCCGACGGACCCATGGTGCTGTTTACTTCGCTGCAGTTGGCGCGGGATCTATTCGTGCCGATCACTGTGGTGGCCTATCTGTATCTGGGGCTGACCTACGGCGGGTATCCGTACCTGATCAAGCTGCTGATCCCCGAACGGCTACGTCGCCTGCCCATGCCGATGGAGAAGACCAAGCCGATCACGTCCAACCAAAAGCTGGTGTTCGCCGTGATCGCCTGCGTACTGCTCAGCCTGTTGTTTCCGGTCGCCTCGCCGCTGTTCCTGTCGCTGTTTATCGGCGTGGTGGTTCGTGAAAGCGAACTCACCTACTTCTTTGAACTGTTCTCGAACACGGTGTTGTACAGCGCGACATTCTTTCTGGGGCTGCTGCTGGGAGTTCTGTGCGAAGCCGGCACCATCCTGAATCCGGTGGTATTGAAACTGCTGGTGCTGGGCATTCTGGCACTGCTGATTTCCGGCATTGGCGGTATTCTGGGCGGTTATGCGATGTACTATCTGTCCGGTAAGAAGTACAACCCGGTGACCGGCATCGCCGGGGTGAGCTGCGTGCCCACCTGCGCCAAGGTAGCGCAGAAATCGGTCGGACCCGGTGTTGTCGTCCTGCCGCACGCGCTTGGCGCAAGCATCAGTGGCGTCATCACCAGCGCCATCTTCGCGGCGACCTTCATCGCCCTGCTGTTGCCGAAAGGTTGATTCCCAACCCGGCGGGCAGCCTGGATGCAGCCCGCCGCTTTCCATTTCCGGCTTCCCTCCGTCGCTCGATCATAGTGGCTACTCGAACGCTTCCTGCAGTAGCCGTTCCATGATTTCGCCCCAACGCTGCCTGGAACGCTGCTGCCAGAACCGGGCATCGGATCGGCAATCGAATTTCTGCTTGTAGATGGCCAGTGCCGTAACCAGCAACGCCAACACGAACGCCAAACCCGCATTCTGGAACCCGGCGAAAGGCAAGGCCAACCAAGTGAACACACTCAGTCCCGCAATCCATCCCCAGGGAATGAACAAGCAGTAATCGACCTCGAAGCGGTTTCCGTCACGGCGAACGGATACTTTCATCGGCCAATCGTCTTGTAGCAGATAAGCCCGTCGCCGCAAATCCAGCCGATCATCCCGTTCACTGGTAACCGTAAACCCCTTCAGCAGCAAGGCCGCGCGGAATTTTTTGAATCGCACGTCATCACCCCGCCCCGTCGCTCGGGTCACCCGACCTAAATGCCGAATGGTCAGTTCAATTGATTCCGCCTTCACGCGCGTTCAATCCACACTGATGACCACCTTGCCGGTGGACTTGCGCGCGACCACCCGATCCAGGGCGTCGGTCGCCCGATCCAGGGCATAGATCGCCGACACGTAAGGCTGGAGCGCTCCCTCCAGATACCACTGCAGAAGAATCTGGAAGCTTTCCGTCATCACTCGTGGGTTGAGCTCGGCGTAGGCCGGCCAATTGAGACCGATGACATCGACGTTCTTGACCAGCAAATGATTGGCGGGGATCTGCGGCACGGTGCCGCCGGCAAAACCAATGACCAGAATCCGTCCCTCGAAAGCAATGCTGCGCAGCGAGGCGGTGAACAACTCGCCGCCGACCGGATCGTACACCACATCCGCGCCACGGCCATCGGTCAGCTCCTTGATCCGCGCTCGTACGTCCTCGCGGCCGACATCGATCAAATGGTCCGCCCCGTGTTCGGCCGCCACCGCCAGTTTTTCAGTACCGCTGGCGGTGGCGATGACCGTCGCGCCCAGCCGCTTGCCGATGGCCACCGCTGTCAATCCCACCCCACCACCGGCACCATGCACCACCAGCGTCTCGCCGGCTTGCAAGCGCGCCCGATGCCACAACGCCATATGCGAGGTGCCGAACACCACTGGAAATGCCGCGCCATGCGCATCCGGCATCGCCGCCGGCATGGCCACGCAGCGGCTGGCGCTCGCCACCACCTGCTCGGCATAACCCCCATGAGGCGTCATGGCGATGACCCGGTCGCCGACCGCCAACCCTTCGACTCCGGCGCCCAACTCCAGCACCTCGCCCGCCACCTCGAAACCGGGGCTGAACGGCGGCTTTGGCTGCGCTTGATATTGGCCGCGGGTGATCAGACTATCGGCGAAATTGACCCCACAGGCCCGCACTCGTATCCGTACCTGACCGGAACCGGGACGCGGCTCCGGCACGTCCTCCAACCGCAGCGCGGCGGGTCCAGTCAATTCATGGCAAACAATGGCTTTCATGGTCGGCTCCCAAACCGTTCCAGAAAAAAAACGGGGGCGCCGACGCGCCCCCGTTTTTCGTCGGTTTACGCCCCGATGAGTTTACGGACCACGTCGGTCATGGAGATCACGCCGGTGGGCTGATCGTTTTCGGTGACCACCAAGCGATGCATGCGCCGACTGGTCATCAGGCTGACCGCCTCGCTCAAGAGCATTTCCGCATCGCAAGTGGCGCAACCGGGCGTCATGATGGCGCCGGCCAACAAGGCCCGCGCTTCCTCGGGACTGCGGCCCTGGCGGGCCAGCACCAGATCGGTTTGCGACACCACGCCGGTCGCCTTACCTCCATCCATGACCACCACGGCGTGGATCTCCTTGTCGATCATCAGCTTCGCCACCTGGGCGATGGTGTCGTCGGGCGCGCAGGCGATGATGCCGCGATGCATCAAGTCTTTCACTCTCGTGCCGTCGTCGGCGATGGTGATGGCTTCGGCCTCGGCGATGCTGGGCAGGGGTTCGGACATCGGGTAAGGATGCGGCGTGGTATGCACATCGCCCTTGGGCAGAGTGGGATGCACAATGGCGACCGGCGGTTGGCCGCTGGCGCCCTGGCCAAATTCAGTCGCGCCGACCAGCACCGCCATGTTGCCGTGAGGATGCTTGTTTTCGTACATCAGTTGATGAGCGACCGGGATTTCCTCGTAAGTGAAGGCCCGCGATAGGCAGGGATCGAGCAGGCCGCGCAGCGCCAGTTCGTTCATCTGATTGGATTGCTCGGTGTTGGCGAAGTGCGAGCCTTGCAACCGTTTTTGCCGCATCCACAGGTAGCGCAGATCGACCGTGGCGTTGTAACCGGTGGTGCCGGCGCAGACCACGACCATGCCGCCAGTTTCGCAGACGAAGATCGAGGTGGGAATGGTGGTTTCGCCCGGATGCTCGAACACCAGGTTGGGCGCCCGCTTTTCGCCCAGCACTTCCCAGATCTTGGCGCCGAAGGCTCGCACGCCTTTCATCCATTTGGCGTAACCGGCATTGTCCTTCCAGTGCGGCAACATGCCCCAGTGGTCGAATTCGTTGCGGTTGATGCAGCCTTTGGCGCCGAGCTTCATGCAGTAGTCGAATTTGTCTTCGCCGGAGACCATGGCCACCGAGGTCGCTCCAGCGGCTTTGACGATTTGAATGGCCATGGATCCCAGGCCACCGGCGCCGCCCCAGATCAAGGCGACATCCCCTTTCTTGATGGCGTTGGCGCCCCAGCCGTGCAGCATGCGCCAGGCGGTGGCCGCAACCAGGGTGTAGGATGCGGCTTCTTCCCAGTTCATGTGCTTGGGCTTGGGCATGCATTGCTGGGCCTGGACCTTGGTGAATTGGGCGAAGCTGCCCCAGTTGGTTTCGTAACCCCAGATGCGGAAGGTCGGCGAGTACATGGGATCACCGCCGCTCTTGACCCAAGCACAGTCGCGGCTGTATTGGCCGCAGTGCATCACGACTTCGTCGCCCACCTGGACGTTGGTCACGTCCTTACCGACTTTGTAGACGATGCCGGAGGCGTCGCTGCCGCCGATGTGGAAGTCTTCGGGTTCGCCGGCTTTGTTGCGGGCGCCGATGACGTTGACTGGAATACCGAGTCCGGCCCAGACGTTGTTGTAGTTGATGCCGGCCGCCATGACGTAGACCAGTACTTCGTCGTCGGCGATCGGCGGGACATTCACCACTTCCTGCTGGAACGCTTCGGTCGGCTTGCCAAACCGTTCCGCCCGGATCAGCCAGGCGTGCATCTTTTCGGGAATTTCACCCAAGGGAGGCATTTCACCTAAGTCGTATAGTTCTTTGGCCATGTTTGCTGTATTCCTCTCTGTTGGGGTTGTTTGTTCGAAGATCGAATCATCAGAAACCAGAAACCACTCGAACGCGCAAATCTTCATAAGCGGCGATCGGCGAGCGACGCGGCGAGTGGGTCAATTCCGTGAACAGGGCGCTTTCGCCACCCAGCAGACCGATGCCATGGCGGCCGAATTCTTCGCGCAAGTGCTTGACCAGCCATTCCGCCTGACAGCGCTGGCGGCGAGCGGTGAATTGTCCTCGCTCCAGTAGCCAGCGCCGGTGCCCGTCCAGGGCGTCGGCCAGTGATTCGATGCCACTGCCCAATGCGGCGCTGGCCGATAAAGCCGGCGCCTGCCAGCCTTCGGCATCGGTTCGTCGTCCCAGCGTGGTTTTCAATTCGGATAAGGTTTTGCGCGCGGCCATGCCGATGTCTTCCTTGTTGACCACGATCACATGCGGCACTTCCATGATGCCGGCCTTGAGAAACTGAATGCTGTCGCCGGAAGCCGGCTGGGCGACGAAGCAGGTGGTGTCGGTCATCTTGGACACGTCGATCTCTTTCTGCCCGACCCCCACCGTCTCCACCAGCACGATATCGAACGCCGCCAGCATCGCCAGACTCATCGGCCAAACCTCGGCGCTGAGGCCACCAAACTCGCCGCGACAGGCCAGCGAACGGATGAACACCTCGCGGTCGGCGCCGCTGGCGTGCATCCGCAGCCGATCGCCCAACAGCGCGCCGCCGCTGATCGGGCTGGATGGGTCCACCGCCAGGATGGCGACCTTCAAGCCGCGTCGCCGCCAGACCTGGATCAGGGCGGCGGTCAGCGAGGATTTACCTGCGCCCGGCGGACCGGTGATACCGATCAGATGGCCACCGGTATCCAGCTTCTCCGCAGGCAGTGCGTCCAGAAAAGCCGCCGCGCACTGGCGAGCCGCCGGCCGCCGGTCGTCCAGTAGATTCAATGCCTGGGCCAACGCCAACCGGTCTCGGGCGCTGACCGCAGATGCCAACGCCGTTGGGTCGGGAAGCGCCGGGATCATGCCACCGTGACCGGTCGCAGGTCGTGGTTTTTACGGATCAGGTTGAGAATATCCACCATGATGCCATTCATATCGATATCCTTGGGCGTGTAGACCGCCGAGATACCGCGCTCTTTCAGCAGCTTAGCATCGCTCTCGGGAATAATGCCGCCGATCACCACCGGCAGATTCTTCAACCCGACCTCGCTCAACCGGTTGAAGACGTCCTCCACCATCTCCACATGGCTGCCGGACAGTACCGACAGGCCGATCAGATGCACGCCCTCTTCCAGCGCTGCCTTGGCGATTTGTTCGGGAGTCAGGCGGATGCCTTCGTAGACGATCTCGAAGCCAACATCGCGGCCCTTGACGGCAATCTGTTCCGCCCCATTGCTGTGACCGTCCAGACCCGGCTTGCCGATCAGCAGACGTAGCGGCCGGCCCAGTTCATTGCCGGTTTTTGTGACCTCGGTGCGAATCGCCACCGCTTTCGCCCCTCGGCTGTCGTCGTTGGCCGGAATGTCGATGCCGGTGGGGGCGCGATATTCGCCGAAGATGTCGCGCAGAGTCTGCGACCATTCGCCGGTGGTGACACCGGCATGAGCGCATAGAATGGATGCCGGCATGATATTGGAACCGCCGCGCGCGGTCTCGGCCAGATTGGCCAGCGCCGCCTTGACATCGGTATCGTTGCGCTGGGCACGGAAGGCATTGAGCCGTTCGATCTGTTCGCGCTCGGCGCGCGGATCGACTTTCATGATGCCGCTGTCAACACCGCCGGTCAGCGGCGACACCTCGGTTTCCTGGTAGCAATTCAGACCGATGATCTTCAGATCCCCACGCTCGATGGCGCGCATCCGCTCGGTGTGACTGGTGACCAATTGCCGCTTGACGTAGCCGGATTCGATCGCTTGCACCATCCCGCCCTGCTCTTGAACCCGAGCCATTTCCGCTGTCGCGCCATCGACCAGCGCCTTGACCTTGGCGGCGATGACGGGCGAGCCGTCGAAAATGTCGCCGTATTCCAGCAAGTCGGTTTCGAAAGCCAAGACCTGCTGCATCCGCAACGCCCATTGTTGATCCCACGGACGCGGCAGACCCAACGCCTCGTTCCAGGCCGGGAGTTGGATGGCACGAGCGCGGGCTTTCTTGGACAGGCTGACGCCGAGCATTTCCAGCACGATGCGCTGGACGTTATTTTCCGGCTGCGCTTCGGTCAGGCCCAGCGAATTGACCTGCACGCCATAACGGAAGCGGCGCATGTCCTCGCTCTGTACGCCATAGCGTTCCTGGGTCAGTTGGTCCCACATCTCGCCGAACGCCCGCATTTTGCAGGTTTCCTCAATAAAGCGGATGCCGGCATTGACGAAGAAGGAAATACGCCCGACCACCTGCTCAAAGCCTTCCGCGCCGATCTGGCCGGAATCGCGAACCGCGTCGAGGATGGCAATGGACGTGGACAGGGCGTAGGCCAGTTCCTGGGTCGGGGTCGCGCCGGCTTCCTGCAAGTGGTAGCTACAGATGTTAGTCGGATTCCATTTGGGGATGTTCTTGACCGTGTAGGCGATGATGTCGGTGATCAATCGCACCGAAGGTTGCGGCGGGAAGATGTAGGTACCGCGCGATAGGTATTCCTTGAGGATGTCGTTTTGAGTGGTGCCCTGCAATTGCGCCGGCGTTGCGCCCTGCCGCTCGGCTACCGCGACGTACAACGACAGCAGCCAAGCGGCGGTGGCGTTGATGGTCATGGAGGTGTTCATCTGACCGAGCGGGATCTGGTCGAACAACGCTTCCATGTCGCCGATATTGCAGATCGGTACGCCGACCTTGCCGACTTCGCCGCGCGCCAGCGGATGATCGGCGTCGTAGCCGGTTTGGGTCGGCAGGTCGAAAGCGACCGACAGGCCGGTTTGGCCCTTGCTGAGGTTGGTGCGGTACAACTCGTTGGATGCCTTGGCGGAAGAATGGCCGGAGTAGGTCCGCATCAGCCAGGGTTTGTCGCGTTTGATTGGGGTGGACATCGGGCACCTCGTGGGAGTTGTTGTAGGGGCAAACGTTCTTGACTTCCCTGTTATTCTTTGAGAGCAAATTTTATTACTGGTCTATTAATCTGAATCTTTTAAATTTTCCAAATCATCGATATCCTTCAATCTTCCACTCACCTTTTTATTCCTTCTCAAATCCTCAATGCCTATCACATCTAAAGTTATCTCGTCGTGTAAAAACCACCATTTTATTTTTTGTAACAATCTTTGAACCTAACTCCATCAATTGTTGTGAGGATATCTATACGAAATGGTGGATAGCCCATTTGTATGACATTACCTGATTTAGTGAAATCCTCTTCTGTTAAGCCGAAGGAATCAAAACCAAATTCAGTCAGCACAGCGACCATTTTGCGGGCATTTTGTCGAGTTGCATTGATCCATATATCCAAATCACCGGTATACCGAGGATAACCATGAATTCCCACCGCATAACCACCGACAATAAGATACTCAACCTCTTTTTTGTTTAATAACTCGACAAACTCTTTGAAGTCTTGGCTCAACATCTTTTTCTAAATTCGATATATTGATTACGAAGGATTTCTATAGCATCTATACGTTCATTTACCGGCCTTGAAATCCAATACTCGTAATCATTAGGCTGTTCATGCAATGATACAATTTTTGAGCATCTTTTTCCATGATCCAAATCACCTACCAATCAACTAAGAATGGCGTTGTTGCATAATTCGATAAGATATTGATTATAAAGCAATATATAAAAAGATCAAAAAAAATAATCATATTCATTTCATATAAATCAATATGTTATAGTTGAATTATGCAACAACGCCACTAAGAACCCCTCGCCACAATTCAGGAGAGGGGTTCTTCCTCACCTCACACCGGCCGTCGCTTAATCAGCAACCGCCGTTCGATCTCAAAAAATCTTGCTGCTGATCTTCTCCTTGCTCAGCTTCTGCTTATCGTTCTCCTTGATGAACAGATCCGCGCCATGGGTTTCCAACGCGGCAGCGGCGCTGATGTTCTTCACGCCAATGAACTGGAAGGTGACGATGCCGGCGGCATCGTTATTGGCTAAGGTCTCGGTCGCCACCACCCGCGACAGCGCCGCCACCGTGTCGCCGGACACCGCCGGTTGGGTGTGATAGCCCTCGGTGAAGCCCAGCTCCCACAGCGCGTTTTCGCTGACATCTCGACTGGCCAAACCTTCCAGCCAAGCGAACACCAAGCCGCCGTACACAATCGGCTCGCCACTCATCTTGCCCGACAAGCCGGTGCTGTACACCCGATCGAAATGCAACGGATGGGTGTTACCGACCAGATAGGTCCAGGCCATGTGCTCGTCGGTGATGGTGCGGCCGTTGGCATGGATGATCAGATCGCCGAGGGAGAAGTCCTCGAAATAAGTATTAGGGCCAGTCAACTGACTGGGATAGCCGCCCGCGTTGATCGGCAGATCCACCACCGGATGCTCCACCCACGGGAATTCGACCGGCGTGGTCGGCGCCGGCGTGGTCGGCAGGCGGTCGCCGCGATAACCAACCATGATCTTGCGCTCGTATTGCAACACCACCTGATTGTGCTGATTCACGCCCAAGGTGCGAATCAACACGATACCCGGCTTGTCTTCGCCGCGCGCCTTGCGGTCCATGACCTTGGTATAACCGCGCAGGGTGTCGCCCGGATAGACCGGCCGCAGGAATTGCACGTTGTAATAACCGAGATTGGCGATGGCTTTCTCGGAGTCGTTATGCACACCCAGCGACAACACCACGTTGAATACCATCTGCGGACTGGCCGGCAGATCCTGGAAACCGTGTGCCCTGGCGTATTCCAGGTTCAGATACAGTGGATTGCACTGCATGAACACTCGGGCGAAATCCAACATCGGCCCACGTTCGAAGGTATAGCCGCGCGGATGGACGAACACCTGCCCCGGCACGAATTCATCCAGATAACGCCCGTATTGCGGCCGGCGCACCCATTCCAGGTTGACCGCCACCGACCCCGCCACTTCCGCCTGTTCGCTCAGTCGCATCGAGAAACTCATGGCTCAAACCTCCACTTCCGCCTTGGCCTTGGCATTGTCCACCAGCGAACGGGCAATGACCTTCAAGGCCAGGGTTTCTTCGGCACCTTCGAAGATCGACAGCACCCGCGCATCGATGAAATAGCGACTGACCGGCATTTCCTCGGCGTAACCCATGCCACCGTGAATCTGCAAGGCCTCGCGGGTTACCCATTCGGCGGTCTTGCAGGTGAAGAACTTGACCATGCTGGCTTCCATGTCACCCTTGCCTTGATCCATCAACCGGCCCACCGAATAGGTGAATTGACGGCTCACGGCCAGATAAGTCGCCATCCGCGCCAGTTTGACCTGCGTCAATTGGTAGTCACCGATGGGATAACCGAAGACCACCCGTTCCTGGGCGTAACTCAGCGCCCGTTCGTAGGCCGCCTGCATGACGCCTATCGCCCGAGCGGCGGTTTGAATGCGGCCGCCGGAAAAACCGGCCATGGTGAAATAGAAGCCCTTGCCTTCGCCTTTCGGCCCACCCAGCATGTTTTCGTCCGGGACGAAGACATTGTCGAAGAACAGGTCGAAGGAGTGCATCCCGCGATAGCCGATGGTGGAAATCGCCTTGCCGCCCAACTTGCCGCCGCCTTCCTGCGTGAACTCGAAGGCGTGACCGGAATAGCTCGGCTTCTCCAGCAGGAACATCGACAGGCCGCGATGGCCAACGGAAATATCGGGGTTGGTGCGGGCCAGAATCAGCAGCACCCCCGCCTTACCGCCGAAGGTGCACCACGTCTTGGCGCCATTCAGCAGCCAGCCGCCCTCGGTCTTGGTGGCCTTCAGCCGCATGTTGGCCACGTCGGAACCGTAGTTGGGTTCGGTCACCGCCACCGCGCACAGCAGATCGCCGGATGCCAGTTGCGGCAGCCATTTCTCTTTCTGCTCCTCGGTGCCACCCTTGAGCAACGCCTTGGACAGGATCTCGGGCCGGGTAATCAGGCTACCGGCGGCGCCCAGCGAACCGCGAGTCAGCTCCTCGGTCACCACGATCATGCCCAGATTGTCTTCGTGCTCGTCGCTCTGAATGCCGCCGAAGCGCTCTGGAATGGAAATGCCAAAGCAACCCATTTCCCGGACCTGATCGAGAATGGTGTCGGGAATGTCGAGATCGTGGCGGTGGATCTCCTCCGCCAGCGGCATCACCACTTCCTCGGCCACCCGGCGGAAGGTGTCGCGCATCATCTCGTGATGATCGTCCAACAGATAGGCGCCGGTCACGCCATCCTGGCTGCGTACCCGCTGCCCCAGGTCGGCGAGCGTGGCCGCCGGCAGTTGCGCCACACAGAACCCCCGCACCGCCGGATGATCCACGGTGGCGCTCAGCCAGTTGTCGTTCAGGCCGAAATCGGCCGGGCGAGCGCTCAAACGGTTGCGGACCCCCTGTAAAGCCTCGGCGGTGAACAGCAACGCGAACCGCTCTTCCAGGATCGCCTCGCTAGTCGAACCGCCACCGGCCGCGCGCGCGCGCGCGGCGTAATCGAGCATGAAGCGGGCACCGGTCACTTCCGCGCAGGACAACGCCAAGTCGTAGCTCGCCAATTGGTGTTGGTCGAGCAGCGCGGCGGATACCTTGCCATCGGCTTTCTGGGTCCGTTCCTTGAGATCCGCCAACGCGAAGTCGAGCGCTTTCTGGACGGCGTTCAGCGCCAGGACGGCCTGCTGCAACTGCTCTGCCGGATTCTGGATCGGTGCGGACATGGGTTTACCTCATCTGGTGACGGTTATTCGCGAAAACCATAAATTTAGTAAGTTCTAACCGCGAAGTGTAAGGGAAAATCGCTTGGAGCACACGACCTGAACCGGCACAGCGGCAAAAAATCCCGGCGGAAATCGGCCGCTTGCATTCCGAAAACGACCGTCGTGAACCGTCTTGCCGGTTCTGGCGAGAGTGGATCGGCTCACTGGCGATTATCCCTTATAATCCGAAATTCTCGGGGCAGGGGCGTGATCCTGACTCCCCCCGATCCCCCCTCCCATCGTCATGCCGGCGCTTCCGAAATTCCGGCGCGGCGCCGCACCGCAAGAGACTTATCGTGGCCACAACCTCTTCTACCGCATCGAACAAAATCAGCCACTACGCCGGCTTGCTGGCGCTCGAACTGGACCCGCAACGGGCCGATTTCAGCGACGTGCCACCCCGAGCCCTTGAGCGTGGCGGCCGCCACCGCCCTGGCCGGCCATCTCGCCAAGGATCTGGACCGCATTCTCGACGGCATTCACCATCTGGGACTGATCCTGCCGGGGGCGCTGTACGATCAGACCGAGATTCTTCGCCCCGGCTTCCCCTTGATCGACGCCTTGACCGAATTATACAGCGGCAGCGACCGTGACCGGATTTTCAAACCCCGCTTGATCGCCTTGGGCAGCGACCGCGGCTATTTCCCGGTGGCCGGCATCGATCCACGGCGCCGGCCCGGTTCCGGGCCCCTGCTACTGCTGCCGTTCTGTTTCGTCGGCCCGCGCGACGACATCGCCCGATTGGCGCGTGTCATGGAAGATACCCTGCTGCAAAATGGCGAAACCTCGCAAGCCACGCGCGAGGCGGTCCAGGAAGCGTTCGGATTGACCGCGATGAATCTGTCCTACGCCACCATCGGTGACCTGTGCGCGCTGCTGCGGGTACAACTGGATGGCAACGGGTTGCTGCCACTCTGGGAATTGCTGGAGCAGTCCTGGTTCGAGCGGCCCGGCGTGCGTTCCGCGACCCTGGACGGCGGCAACCGCTTTCTGGTGGCCGGCGATCACGCCCATACCCCGTTTTACACCTTCGATGACTGGGCGCAGTTTGGGCCAGGTCGTGCCCTGCCGGCGATGGAACTGGGAGAGGGCTACCGGCGTTGGGCGCGCTTGCAGCGACAATATGCATTGGCGCTGGAAGCCTACGGACTGCATGTGCGCTGGGTGCTGGCCAACCCGCAACTGGAGACAACGCTGGCCACTGCGGACGACGAGGCGGCGCTGGCGGCGTTCCGGGAAATTCCCTGCCTGTCGGGGGATTATCTGGTCGAGGCGATTTTCCAGAACGACAACGAGCATCCGGAACGGCGGATGTCGATCACCAATCAGGCCGACCCGGAGCTAGGCACGCTGGCCTATACGGTCACCACCCTGGACGACAATGGGCAATTGTTGCGGCTGGAGCATCACTACCCGCTGCGACCGCAGGGCTTGAATACGATCATCGACCGCTTGATCCAACGCTGCGACGAACAAGCCGTCGAGCGACAGGTCCTGCATCCGGGACGGCTACTGTACTCGGAACGCGGGCGAAACTTGCGGGCCGCGACCGTCGCCGACCTGCCGGCATCGACGGAGCGGCTGCATTAGCAGGGTGGGAACAACCGATAAGCCACCGCGTCATCGGCCCTGTCCCGTAACGGGAAAGGGTCCGAGCGCGGGAAAAGCATTTCAATAATGCGCAACCCGGGTCGTGCCGTCGTTACCGATCAACACCCGTACCCGATCGCCGGGATAAAACGGCTCATCGGCCGCCTGGGTGACGGCCACCATCCGACCGTTATCCAATTGGACGGTGATTTCCAGACCCGGCTGCCGGGTCGCGTTCTCCTCGATCGCCGAACCGGCCAACCCGCCCAGCACCGCTCCGCCGATGGCGCCGGCCACCTGGCCCCGACCCCTGCCGATGGTGCTACCGGCCACACCACCCAAGGCCGCGCCGCTCACCGCGCCCACGCCACTCTTGGTCCCCTCGATCAAAACCTGGCGGACGCTCTCCACATAGCCCAAACGCACCTCCTGGGCCTCGCGGGCCTGATCACGGCTATAGGCACCGCCGGACATACTGGCCGGACAACCGCTCAACACCAGGCCCGCCGCCAATACCACCGCCACAGTCGCTGTCGTCTTCATCAATCGCATCGTCCACCTCGTCGCACATCGGCATTGTTCGAATTGAAATTGGTCGGGCATTATAGCTAAACCCATCGCTCAACATAATCAGCGACATTAGAATCGCGACTGAACCGCTCGCCGCCACCCTATCCCACATCGCCGTGCAAAGCCGCTTCTTTCCAGCCATTCCGCCGCCAGCTCGGCGTGACGCCTTGGCCGGCATCCTGCTGACGCTGATGATCGCCGCCTCGGTCGCCCCGGGCGTGTCGCTGCTCCCCGCCGGGCTACTGGGTTGGGCCGCCGCCCTGCTGCTGAGTTACCGGCTGGGCCGACGGCAGCGCATTCAAAGCGCCTGGTTGATCGGGCTCGGCGGCGCCGGCATCGCCTGGGGCACGCTGCACGGAACGCCATTCAAGGCGAGCCCGATATTCGCCAGCAATCAGGGACTGGTCAGCCTGCTGGCAGCGGTGTCGTTCCTGCGCTTGGTGGCCCGACCAGGAGGAATGGATCTCGATCTACCCGCGCCGCGCGGTCGAAAAGCCTTATGGCGAACCCTGCTCGGCGTACATCTGTTCGGCGCGGTGATCAATTTATCCACCGTGGTCATTCTGGGCGACCGGATGGCCACTCGCGGGCGCTTGGGCAAGCGCCGGGCGCTGGCGCTGACCCGGGGCTTCGCGGCGGCGGCGTTCTGGTCGCCGTTCTTTTCGGCCATGGCCGCCGCGCTGACCTACGCACCGGGCGCGCGGCTGAGCGTGGTCGTGCTGGCGGGCCTGCCGATGGCCGCGCTCGCGCTCTGGCTGACCACCCGCGACATCGATCCCGAGGACCCCAAGCTGGGTGCGCCGTTCATCGGTTACCCGATGCGTTTCAGCGCTCTGTGGATTCCCGGCCTATTAGTGCTCATCGTGCTGACCGTCCACGCCTTGGTGCCGGACTGGTCGATCCTGGCCATCATCGCCTTCAGCGCACCGCTGTTGACGATTCTGATTCTGATCGCGCAACGGGGATTCGAGGCCTGGCCTCCGCTCAGGGAGCACATCGCGCGAGGGTTGGCCAGCACGGTCAACGAACTGGCACTGTTCCTGGCGGCGGGCGTGCTGGCGGCGGGGCTGATCAGCGTGACCGGATCGCTGGGCGATTGGCTGCCGTTCGAGCGCTTCGGGGCGCCGCAGGCCAGCCTGCTGCTCATCGTCATGGTTGGCGCCGCCGCGCTGGGCGTACACCCGGTCATCGCCATCGCCAGCTTCGGCGTCTGGTTGGCGCCGCTGCATCCCGAGCCCAACCTGCTGGCGATCACCCTGTTGATGAGTTGGGCCATCGGCGTGCCGGCCAATCCGCTGTCCGGTCTGCATTTGATGATGCAAGGCCGCTATGGGATCGACGGCTACGCCTTTCTACGCTGGAACGCCGGCTACGTCCTGAAATGTCTGGGGGTGGCCATCGCGTTGCTGCACGTTTATGCGGCGCTGCTGGGAGCCTGAGGCGACAGCAGCGGGTTCTCGAAACGATCGCCCGCGTTCAAATGGATATCTCAAGGCAGCAACAGGTCGCCACCTTCCATATGCAGGACTTCCACCCGCCAGCCGACCAGCAACACACTCCCGACCTGACGGTGCTGGCCGGTGTCGGTGAACTCGAACACGTACAGCCGCTCCAGCTTGAGCCGCCCATCGCGGTCGCGCCGCAGCCACAGCCGCTCCAACGCCACGGTATCGTCCAATAATTGCACGTTACTCTGCCGGCAAGCACGGGAACTGGCGGTGCGGGCCTGCTCGCGGGCACCGAGGCTATCGCGCCAGAACCACAGGCCAACCCCCATCACCGCGAGTATGCCGATCAGTGTCGTAAAGCTCATATCAGTGGGTCATCCCGCAAAAGAAAATGCGCTAGGTGAAATGAGGCCACCCCGCAAACGGCCGGAGGATCGATTCATCACACCCAGCTCAATGGTATTCGCTCCCATCTTTGCACGGGTCGGGGCGGAGCGCATCTGCTCGACCAGCACGCGCCGTGGGTCACGAACCCTGACAATACCGACCAGCGAGGCCCACCCCATCGGCACCTTGGGTGATGGAGGGGTGCTATACTGGCTTTCCTGTCTCCTGGCGATATCGCCGCTGTGATGGCCATGATATAAAACAACTAACTCATTATATATATTAAAAATACTTGAATCATTTATTCATTCATGAAAATCGCAAGCTGGAACGTCAACTCCCTGAAGGTGCGCCTGCCGCAGGTATTGGACTGGCTGGGCGAGCGGCAACCCGACATCCTGGCCTTGCAGGAAACCAAGTTGACCGATCCCGATTTTCCGACGCTCGACATCGCCAGCGCCGGCTATCAAGCCGCTTTCGTCGGTCAGAAAACCTACAACGGCGTGGCGGTGCTCAGCCGTTTGCCTCTTGGCGAAACCGTCGCCGACTTGCCGGGACTGGACGATCCGCAACGGCGGGTATTGGGCGTAACCGTCGGCGGGGTACGTGTCATCAATCTCTACGTTCCAAACGGTCAATCCGTCGGTTCCGACAAATACACCTACAAGCTGAACTGGCTGGACAAACTGGCGCAATGGCTGGAAACCGAACTGACCCGCCATCCCCGCTTGATCGCGCTGGGCGATTTCAACATCGCGCCGGAAGACCGCGACGTGCACGATCCCGCCGCCTGGGCCGGGCAAATATTGTGCAGCGACGCCGAGCGCGCCGCGTTCCGGCGGCTGCTGGATCTGGGCCTTCAGGACGCGTTTCGACGATTTCCACAGGAAGAAAATACCTTTAGCTGGTGGGATTACCGCGCCGCCGGCTTCCGCCGCAATCTGGGACTGCGCATCGACCATCTCCTGCTCAGCCCGGCGCTGGCCGCGACCTGCACCGCCTGTTGGGTGGACAAAGCCCCGCGCCGGCTGGAGCGCCCGTCCGATCACGCCCCGGTGATCGCCGAATTCGACCTTGAACTCCACTGAACCGAGTCCTCATGGAACATCATCCCCGTAACGTACTGGTGACCGGCGGCGCCGGTTTCATCGGCTGCAATTTCGTCCGCCACCTGCTGGCGACCGAGCCGGATGCCCGCATCGTCACCCTTGACCTGTTGACCTACGCCGGTTCGCTGGACAACTTGCGCGAGCTGCCCGATCCCGCCCGGCATACCTTCGTTCAAGGCGACATCTGCGACCGGCCGCTGGTGGACCGGCTGTTGCGCGAGCACGCCATCGACACCATCGCCCACTTCGCCGCCGAAAGCCATGTGGACCGATCCATCACCGGCCCGGCGGCCTTCGTCCAAACCAATCTGGTCGGCACCTTCACACTGCTGGAAGCCGCTCGCGGGGCTTGGCTGGAAGGGGGCAAAACCGCCGAACATTGCCGCTTCCACCACATTTCCACCGACGAAGTCTACGGCACCCTCAAGCACGGCGATCCACCGTTCAGCGAAACCACGCCCTACGCGCCCAACTCGCCCTATTCCGCCTCCAAGGCCGGTTCCGACCATCTGGTGCGAGCCTATTTCCACACCTACGGCCTGCCGGTGGTCACCACCAACTGCTCCAACAATTACGGCCCCTACCAGCATGGCGAGAAATTCATTCCCACCGTAATTCGCTCCTGCCTGCTGCAACGGCCGATTCCGGTGTACGGCGATGGCAGCAATATCCGCGACTGGCTGTACGTCGAAGACCATTGCCGAGGCATCGACGCGGCGATCCGGCGCGGCAAGCTGGGCGAAACCTACAACATCGGCGGCGACAACGAATGGGCGAACATCAACATCGCCAAGCTGATCTGCGCGCTGCTGGATCAACGCCGACCGGCACACGCTCCGCACGAGCGGCTGATCACCTTCGTCGCCGACCGGCCCGGTCACGACTGGCGCTATGCCATCGACCCCCGCAAGATGAGCGAGGAACTGAGCTGGCGGCCGGAAGAAACCTTCAATACCGGCATCGCCAAGACCGTGGACTGGTACCTGGAACGGCACGCCACCGACCCCGCCTGGGGCGGCATGACCGGAGAATAGAGAGAAATCATGCCTCATTCCGCCTTCGAACACCTGCGTAGCCATCCCGTTCCCGCCCTGCGGCTGGAGTTTCAGGAATATCGCCACCGTGCCACCGGCGCCCGGCATCTGCATCTGGCCGCCGACGACCCGCACAACGCCTTCATGGTCGCCTTCCTTACCGTGCCCCAGGATTCGAGCGGCGTGGCGCACATTCTCGAACACACCGCCCTGTGCGGCAGCCGGCGCTATCCGGTGCGCGATCCGTTCTTCATGATGATCCGCCGGTCGCTCAACACCTTCATGAATGCCTTCACCAGCAGCGACTGGACCGCCTACCCCTTCGCCAGCCAGAACAAAAAGGACTTCAACAATCTGCTGGATGTCTACTTGGATGCCGCGTTCTTCCCACTGCTCGACGAGCGCGACTTCGCCCAGGAAGGCCACCGGCTGGAATTCGCCCAAGCCAACGACCCCCACTCGGAACTGCTGTTCAAGGGTGTGGTGTTCAACGAAATGAAGGGCGCGATGAGTTCGCCAGTGCAGCGGCTCGGCCAAGAACTGCAACACCGGCTGTTCCCGACCATCACCTATCACTACAACAGCGGCGGCGACCCCGAGGCGATTCCTTACCTGACCCACGAACAACTCAAAGCCTTCCACGCCCGCCACTATCATCCCTCGAACGCGATCTTCCTGACCTACGGTGACATTCCCGCCGCCGAGCATCAGCAACGTTTCGAGGCGCAAGCACTCAATCGTTTCCAGGCGCTGTCCCTGGACTTGGCCATTCCCGACGAACGCCGCCATTCCGCGCCGCTCGCCGACCTCACCCACTATCCCCTGGACGACGCCGAAGACCTGAGCGACCAGACTCACGTCGTGCTGGGCTGGCTGCTGGGACCGATCACCGACCCACTGGCGACGTTGCGCGCGCACTTGTTGAGCGATGTGCTGCTGGACAACAGCAGCTCGCCGCTGCGCAATGCCCTGGAAACCTCGGAACTGGGCGCCGCGCCCTCGCCGCTGTGCGGCTTCGACACCGCCACCCGCGAAGCCACCTTCGTTTGCGGGCTGGAGGGTTCCAACCCCGAACATGCCGAAGCCGTCGAGGCCTTGGTGCTCCAGGTACTGCAACAGGTCGCGGCCGATGGCGTACCGCAAGAGGCAGTGGACGCCGCCCTGCATCAACTGGAATTGAGCGAACGGGAAATCACCGGCGACGGCTTTCCTTATGGCCTGCACTTGCTGATGGAAGCGTTGACGCCAGCCATTCACGGCGCGGACCCACTGCCGGCGCTGGACAGCAATCCGCTGCTGGAACAGTTGCGGGTGGAAAGCCGCGATCCGGCATTCATCCCGCGTCTGGTCCGGCAACTGCTGTTGGATAATCCGCACCGGGTACGGCTGACCATGGCCCCGGATGCGGAGATGAGCGTGAAACAGGCGGCCACGGAGCGGGAACGGCTAGCCGCGATCCGCGCGGCGTTGACCGAGACCGACCAGGTCCGTCTGGTCAAACAGGCACACATCCTGGCCGAACGCCAACAACGTCAGGACGATCCCGAACTGTTGCCCAAGGTGGGACTGGAAGACGTACCACCGGATCTGAAAATCGCCGAAGGCGTCGCCCGGCCGGTCGGCGCACTGCCCGCCACCTGGTACGCGCAGGGCACCAACGGCATGGTGTATCTGCAAGCCGTGCTCGATCTGCCGGCGCTGGAGCCCGAGGAACTGGACCTGCTGCCGCTGTTGTGCGCTTGCCTGCCCGAGGTCGGCAGCGCCGGACGCGATTACCGCGCCACCCAGGCCCGACAGGCGGCGGTCACCGGTGGCATCAGCGCCCGCGCCAACGTACGTGGTGGGGTGGACAACGTACACCGAGTCAAGGGCGTCCTGGTCCTGGCCGGCAAGGCGTTGGCCCGCAATCAGGCCGCGCTGTCCGAGTTATTGTGGGAAACGCTGACCCGTTCCCGCTTCGACGAACTGCCCCGACTGCGGGAACTGGTCGCCCAGATGCGCGCCCAGCGCGAGGAAGCGGTCACCGACCACGGGCACATGCTGGCACTGGCCGCCGCCAGCGCCGGCTTGAGTCCGACAGCGGCGCTCAACCATCGCTGGGATGGCTTACAGGGTTTGCGGGACCTCAAGGCGCTGGACGATACGTTGGACGATCCCACCGCGCTGGCCGCCTTCGCCGCGCGGCTGGAGCGACTGCGCGACCGTTTGCAACATGCGCCCCGGCAACTGCTGGCCGTCAGCGAAGCCGAACGACAGGACGACATCGCGGCGGCGCTGGCGACTCACTGGCGCGAAGGCGCGACCGGCGCGATCGAACCGTTCGTGCTGGCCATGCCGGAAGCATCGCCGGCCCGGCAGGGGTTCAGCGTCAACACCCAAGTCAACTTCTGCGCCAAGGCCTACCCCACCGTCGCGCCCAACCACCCCGACGCTCCGACGCTGCATGTGCTGGGCGATTTCCTGCGCAACGGCTACCTGCATCGGGCCATCCGCGAACAGGGCGGCGCTTACGGCGGCGGCGCCGGCTACCATCCCGACAGCGGCGCATTCCGCTTCTACTCCTACCGTGATCCCCGACTGGCGGACACACTGGCCGATTTCGACCGGGCATTGGACTGGCTGCGTACCCACGATCATCCCGCCCGAACGCTGGAGGAAGCGATTCTCGGCGTCGTCGCCGCCATCGACAAACCCGGTTCCCCAGCCGGCGAGGCCATCAGCGCCTTCTTCGGCATCCTGTTCGACCGTACCCCGGAACAGCGCCGCGCCTATCGGCAACGGGTGCCGGCGGTTACGCTGGACGACCTCAAGAGAGTGGCGACAAGCTACCTGCAACCGGAACAGGCCCGCTGCGCGGTGTTAAGCAACGCGCGGACGCTGGCGGAACAGCGAGATTTCACTATCGTCGCGGTTTGATGCTAACCGGTTTGGTGCTGTTCGAGTTCGGAATGCAAGCACTCTCCGCACCCAATGTTCGTGTTGTAGGACATCGGGAAGCGATCATCAGCGAACCGTTCCGGTCCGGACATCCACCACTTCACGGACCCGCCATGCCCGAGCTATGGCGCTTTGTGCCGTGTTGGATTAACCTTATAAAAAACAGGCCGATAATCCCCGGCCAATCCTCCCCGAACCAAGCCAAGCCAAGCCAAGCCAAGCCAAGCCAAGCCAAGCCAAGCCACATCGTTACCCACTAGAACAGCCACCATGGAAATCTTCGTTTACCACACCCCCGATCAAGTCCCCGACATAAATAAAGAGGCTCGCAAGGGTGGCCTCACGCTCGATCTGCCGGCCTGCGCCATCGTCATCGACGTGCTGCGCGCCACCACCACCATGGCGACCGCACTGGAATCGGGGGCGGAAGCCATCCAGGTCTTCGACGATCTCGACGTCCTGTTCCGGACCAGCGAACGCTGGCCAGCCGAACGGCGGTTGTTGGCCGGCGAGCGCGGCGGCGAAAAACTGGAAGACTTCGACCTCGGCAATTCGCCGTCGGAATGCACCCCCGCGCGGGTCGGCGGCAAGCGGCTGTTCATGAGCACCACCAACGGCACTCGTGCCCTGGAACGGGTGCGGCAAGTACCGATCCTGCTGACGGCCTCGCTGACCAACCGGGCGGCGGTGGTGCGTTATCTACTGTGGGAACAGCCGCACACGGTATGGATCGTGGCCGCCGGCTGGCGTGGTGGGTTTTCGCTGGAGGACACCATCTGTGCCGGGGCCATCGCCTGCGCCCTCAGCGTCGAACGGGACAGCGACTGCGCCGGCGACGACGAGTCGATCGCCGCCATGGCGTTGTTCGAACGCTGGCAGACCCGCTTACCGCAATTACTGCGCTACGCTCATCACGGTCGCGGCCTGGCGGCGCTGGGCTGCGAGCAGGATCTGGACTACTGTGCCCGCCTCGACAGCGTCGATGTGGTACCGCTGCAAGTCGAACCGGGGGTCCTGAAAGCAGCAGCCCTGGGCTGAGATCGGCTCCCCACCCTACTCGGTCGAAACCGCGGCGCCGTGAGCGGATGCCCAGCGGTCATGGCTTGCGCGCGCATCCCAGGACTTGACCTGGCCGAACATATCCTATAATTCCGGGGTTCGACGGGATGGCAACCATTCCAGGCCATCATCCCCAGAGTGGACACCACCGCCCCGGTGTCCGTGCTTTCGTCCACAAAATGCCCCGACCCCAACGGCAAACCGCGACGTGGATTGTGCTTGATCGCCACCTTACGGAAACAAGCTAAACTGTCGGATCGACATCATGTACTCTCTCGTCAATTCACCCACTCTGCCTGGCATCACGCCGAGGAGCCGAAGTAATGGAGATCATCAAAACCGACGTTGCCATCGTCGGAGCGGGAGGCGCGGGGCTGCGAGCCGCCATCGCCCTCGCTGAAGCCGACCCGAAATTACGCATCGCCTTAATTTCGAAAGTCTATCCCATGCGCAGTCACACCTGTGCCGCCGAGGGCGGAGCCGCGGGTGTCGTCAAGTCCGATGATAGCCTCGACCTGCACTTCAACGACACGGTGGGCGGCGGCGACTGGCTGAGCGATCAGGACGCCGTCGAGTATTTCATCAACGAGGCACCCAAGGAACTGACCCAACTGGAACATTGGGGCTGTCCGTGGAGCCGTGAGCCGGATGGTTCCGTCGCCGTACGCCCGTTCGGCGGCATGAAGATCAAGCGCACCTGGTTCGCCGCCGACAAGTCGGGGTTCCATATCCTCCACACCTTGTTTCAGACTTCGCTGAAGTATCCCAGCATCCAGCGCTTCGACGAGTACTACGCCACCGACCTGCTGGTCGAGGACGGGCGCTGTCAAGGACTCACCGCCCTGGAAATTCGCAATGGGGAAATGAAGCAGTTTCAGGCGGGCGCGGTCATCATCGCGGCGGGCGGCGGCGGGAAGATGTTCCCGTTCACCACCAACGGCAACATCAAGACCGGCGATGGCATGGCCCTCGCTTATCGCGCCGGAACGCCGCTCAAGGACATGGAATTCGTCCAGTACCATCCCACCGGCCTGCCGAACAACGGCATCCTGCTCACCGAAGGTTGCCGCGGCGAAGGCGGCATTCTGTTGAACAAGGACGGCCGGCGCTATTTGCAGGACTACGGCATGGGACCGGAAACGCCGGTCGGTCAGCCGGTGCTCAAGACCATGGAACTGGGTCCACGCGACCGACTCAGCCAGGCATTCTGGGGCGAGCAGCAGAAGGGCAACACGGTCAAAACCCCATGGGGCGACTGCGTGTTGCTGGACATGCGCCATCTGGGCGAAAAGAAAATCGACGAGCGGCTGCCGCTGGTGCGCGATCTGTGCATCAGCTACCTGGGCAAGGACCCGGTCAAGGAGCCGATTCCGATTCGCCCGGTCGTCCATTACATGATGGGCGGCATCCATACCGATGTGCAGGCCGCGACTCGGCTGCCGGGACTGTTCGCCGCCGGCGAATGCGCCTGCGTCAGCATCAACGGCGCCAACCGACTCGGCTCCAACTCGCTGACCGAACTGCTGGTCTTCGGGCGGCGGGCGGCGCTCAGCGCCATGGCCCATCTGCAATCCAATCCGACCCCCAGCAGCGACGCGGCGCTCGCGGCGAAGGCGAAAGAGTCGCAAAACCGCATCCAAGCCTTGTTCGACAAGAGCGACGGCACGGAGACCATCGCGGGATTGCGTCAGGAAATGATGGACACCATGGAAGCGAACGTCGGCATCTATCGCACCGGCGAAGGTCTGGCGGCGGCGTGCGAAAAGATTGCCGAGCTGCGTCGGCGCTACGCCAACATCGCGCTGACCGACAAGAGCCACGTCTACAACACCGATCTGATGCAGGCGCTGGAACTGGGATCGATGCTCGACTGTGCCGAAGCAGTCACGGTGGGTGCACGGGATCGCAAGGAATCGCGGGGCGCGCATCAGCGACTGGATTTCACCGCCCGTGACGATGAGAACCTGCTCAAACATTCGCTGGCCCATTACCATCCCACGGAGCCACCGCGCATCGAGTATCTCGATGTCGTCATCACCAAGTCGCAGCCCGGTGTCCGGGACTACTCAGGAGCCAAGAAATGAGCGAACTCCAGAAACGCCAGATCCAACTGGAGGTGCTCCGCTACAACCCGGAGACCGATACCGCGCCCCGGTATCAGACCTATTCCGTGCCCTGCCTCAACGAATGGGTGGTGTTGGATGCGCTGAACTACGTCAAGGATCACCTCGATCCGACGCTGAGCTATCGCTGGTCCTGCCACATGGCGGTCTGCGGCAGTTGCGGCATGATGGTCAATGGCGAGCCGAAACTGGCTTGCAAGGCCTTCATCCACGAGTATGGCGATCAGATCAAGGTCGAACCGATGGCGAATTTCCCCATCGAGCGCGATCTGGTCACGACGGTCGAGGACTTCATCACCAAGCTGGCCAGCGTCAAGCCCTACCTGATTCCCAAGTCGGATCAGCCCGTCAGCGCTGGCGAATTCAAGCAGACGCCGGCGGAATTGAAGAAGTTCAAGCAGTACACGCTGTGCATCAACTGCATGTTGTGCTACGCCGCGTGTCCGCAATACGGCCTGGTGCCGGAATTCCTCGGCCCGGCGGCGATCTCCATGGCGCACCGCTACAACCAGGATTCCCGCGATGGTGGCCGGGACCAGCGTCAGGAGGTAATCGCCACCGACGAAGGCGTGTGGGAATGCTCGTTCGTCGGTGCCTGCTCCGAAGTCTGCCCCAAGCATGTCGACCCCGCCGGCGCCCTGCAGCAGGTCAAGGTGGCCAGCACCATCGACTGGTACAAAGAACACTTGATGCCCTGGGTGAAAAAATGAGCAGCAAACCTTATGTCCGAGAGATGTCCAAAACGACCTGGTTTCTGAGCCAGCCACGCTACAAGCGCTACATGGCCCGCGAAGTCACCTGCATTTTCATCTTTGCCTACACGTTCCTACTGATCGTGGCGTTGGCACGGCTGGCGCAAGGGCCGGATGCTTTTCAGGAATTCCTGGACGCGCTGCGCAGTCCACTGGGCGTGTTGTTCAACGTGGCGGTCCTGATCGCGACGGTGTATCACAGCATGTCGTGGTTCAACGTCACGCCTCAGGCCATGCCCATTCAGATGGGTGAAGAGTTCGTACCGGGCAAGATCATCGTCAGCGCCCATTACGGTGCCTGGGCGGTGGTCTCGCTGATCGTCCTGTTCCTGGGAGTGTAATCATGGCCAAATCCAACAAACCGATCTTCTGGGGACTGTTCGCCGCGGGCGGCACGGTCACGGCGTTCGTGACCCCGGTGCTGGTGCTGATCACACTGTTCGCCGCCATGCGTTTCTCGCCGGCGCTGTTCACCTATGAGTACCTGCATGCCTTTGCGGCGAATTGGCTGGGCAAGCTGGTCATCTTCGGCATCATCCTGCTGTCGTTGTGGCACGCCGCCCACCGGTTACGGGTCACCGTTCACGACTTCGGCGTCCGCGCCGACACGCTGGTCGCCTATGTCGTCTATGGGCTGGCGGGTCTGGGCACGCTGCTGACGATCATTTATCTGCTGCGCATCTGACGGGCCAAGGAATCCCGCCAGCCCCGATTTCGCGAGCCCGCCCAGGTTCGCGGAAGCGGGGCGCGAATATAGCCGCTTCGCCATCACTGTGGCGCCGCTTCCCGCTATCGCGGAAAGCGGCGTCTTGTCTGTTGGGGCGGACGGAATCTGGCTAAAGCGACCACAATCCCCGTAAACTCTTGCCCTTTTAATCGAGGCGTACCGTGCGAAACTGTTCCGGGATAACCACCGTCGACGTGGTGTCCACGCTGGCCAAACCCGGCGCGGGCGCGCGTGCACCCCACAATCATTGAGGAAAACTCCCCATGAGTTCCCAACCTGCCACGGCCGCGCTGGTTCGGCTGCGATCATCGGATAAAGACATGGTCTTGGAGCCAGTAAGCACCGATGTCGAAAACGCGGCCCATCGCCAGGAGCCCGATCAGGAGATTTCCGCCCCGGCGCAGGTTCCGTTGCCGGCTTATCTGCAACAGGTCTACTGGTGGGCGTACCTTCACCCCGCCGCGGTACGGGTATTCGAACGGCAGTGGCTGGTCAATTTGATCCTGTGGGGTAACTTCGCCCAACTGCGCGACGTCGCCCTGGACGAAATGGGCGCCACCATCGACGGCAACATCCTGCAGGTCGCCTGCGTTTACGGCGATTTCACCGAACGGCTGGCCCAACGGCTGAAGCCGACCGCGCGGCTGGATGTAGTGGACGTGGCGCCCGTCCAGTTGGAAAATCTAAAGGCCAAGCTGGACGGCGGCGCTTCACGTATCGCCCTACACCACCAGGACTCTAGCAACCTGCATTTCGCCGATGCCAGCTACGATTGCGTGGTGCTGTTCTTCCTGCTGCACGAACAACCGGAAGAGGTCCGCGCGCAAACCGTCGCGCAAGCCTTGCGCGTGGTCAAACCAGGCGGCAAGGTAATCTTCGTCGACTACCATCGCCCGCAGCTGAGCAACCCGTTCCGCTACGTCATGGTGCCTATTCTCACCACGCTGGAACCTTTCGCCATGGACCTGTGGCGTAAGGAAATCGCCGAATGGATACCGGAAGAACGGGCGCGGACCGCAACCGTCAAGAAGGAGACTTTTTTCGGCGGCTTGTATCAGAAGGTGGTCGTCACGCTCTAGGGCGCTGGACCGACAGGGCTTGTCCGGCCTCCAGCCGGCGTGCCCGCGCCGCGAAGGCGTTGACGGTGGTCAACGCCATCTGCGTCACCAATACATCGCCCAGGGGTTTGAACCAGAGCGAGCGGACCTCGCAGTCAAGCGAAAAATCGATGCGGCACCCCCCCTCGGTCGCGGGCGCCAACGACCAGCGGATCTCGAAACGACGGAAGTTGCGGTCGGCCGAAGTGACGGCGATGGCATGAGGGGGTTCCAGTTCGGTGCGGGTACGAAAACGATACGCCAGCAAACCCAGCATCAACACCTGTTCCGTCTCATAGCCGCTAGCGTGGCGGCTGACGATCCTCGCCTCCCGCATCAACGGCAGAAATTCCGGATAGCGCTCCACATCGGCGACGAGGTCGAACATCCGCTCGGTGGAAACGGCAACCACCCGACTTTCGCGATGCGCTGTCTTGAACATGTCGCCTCTCTCCTCACGTTCCGTCGCCGTTATTTGCCCAAGGATCACCAGCGGCGCACGTCATGGAAATAGTAGTCGATTCCACCGCTTCGCATGTGGGATTCGCGATGATCCGCGACTCGATCGCGAAATCCCGGCAAAGGGCGCAAAAAAACCCGGTTTACCCGGGTTTTTTTGGCGAAATCGCCTTGGATCAAATACTTGTCAATAGATGTGTTCTGGAAAACAAGCTGTCTTCAATATGCCGCCACGCTTTCGGAAAGAGCACCGAAACCGCCGCGCCGGCGGGGAGCAGGAATAGCGCCGCGCCAACCAGTGCGACGATCCAGAAACCCAGCGCGGGAGACAAGGCCAAAACCACGATTGCTAGAACTGCTATTTTGATGATGTTTCTCATGATATTACGCAGTGGAAACCCAATCTCTCAGGACAGAGACCACCGGCGTCCTCCATCTGTTTAGATGTCAGAAGCTCAGTTGCGGGCGGCTTCGTATTCTGACAGTGCGCTTGCCGTCCGGGATCAAAATGATCGAGCAAAGGCTGACCCAACCTTCCGGCGCGCCGCCCAGCGTGTGGAGACTCGTGCTTCGGTATCCTGTAAACGAGTCATGATAGAAACTGCCTGTGGCGGAACACCTCTCTTTCCTGCTGACAAGAGGCCCAGCTTTCCTTCTAAGTGCATCCGAATTGCAGATATCCTAACAAATCGAATGTTGCACTGCAATAAATTTTGCGTTTTATCACATGGCCGTTCAGGATTCATCGACGACCAACTCGAAACCAACGCAAGGGTCGAGTGCCGTCGCCAACAGAGCAACGGCGCGGCGGATCGGCGGATCGGCGGCTTCAGCGACCCGCGCGCCCAATAGACCGCGGGTCAACGGTCCTTCCGGGTGAAAATTCCATTCGGTCGGCGCGAGAATCTTGTAATCGCTCACCCGTCCCGCCACCACCGCCACCCGATGGCACAAACAACCACGCGCGCTTTCCACCAAATCTAGGCCGGTACCGGTGCCGTTCTGCTCCATCGATGCTCCAGGATGCGCCTCCAGCAGCGCAAACTGTGCGTGGAGTTCGGCCAGCAGCCCATCCATCTCCACCCATCGCGCTGCCCAACGAGTGAGTAGACCATTGCCATGGTCGGCGCGCAGATCGGCAATCAGTGGATGCCGCCACCACCGGGCCAAGGCGCCGGTTTCATGGACCGCGCCATCCAGATCGGGGCGGGCGCAAAACGCATAACCGTCGGCTGCCGCCATCCGCCGCTCCAGCACGGCGAGATTGAACGCCGGCAGTGGCTCCACCGATCCGCCTCCGAAATCCGCCAAGCCTTGCTCGCACAGACAACGCAGCGTCAATGCCGCCGGTGTGGAGGCGTGGCGCAACCAGCACTCGAAATTTCGACGATCGGTCAATGGCCAGTCATTGCGGGTCGCGTCGCCGCAAACCACTTGGTGGATTTCATGCTGGAGTTGATCGAGCATCGCGGCAAGATCCGCCCGAGCCGGTGCCAGCCGCGCGCCACCGATGTGATTCCAGACCAAGTCGGGGAATAGCTTGCGCGGCAGGACAGACAAGAGTTGCCGCAATCGTTTCAGGGTGTCGAGCGCGGGACTCACGCCGACGCAACGCGGCCAATCCAGCAACAGACGCCAAGCGGTTTGTTCGAGGGATTCGGCGGCCACCAGAAAACGGCGGGCGGCCAGTTGCGGAGATGCGGGGACAACACCGAGAGCAGCTTCGACGGCGGCAAGACCAGCAATGGTCTGCGCGATGCGGCACACCCCGAACAATCGCGGCAGCAACGCCATGGCGGCGCCGACATCGCGTCCCACCAGCGCGGCGCACAGCTTCACCGGCCGGCTCGAATACACATCGACCGCCGTGATTACACCACCTTGCACCACGACCTGGATGTTCAGGCCACCTTCGACTCCGCTAGCCACGCCGTCCGTCATGTCAGGACTGACAATTTCGTCGCGGAACGATGAGAAGATCGGGCAACATGCCGGCCGACTTCGCCGTCATGCCGCCTTGTCGCTGGTCGCGCCGACGAACTCGTCGAACAAGCGGTAAATCTCGGCCGCCTGTTCGGGCTCGATCTTTTCCACGGCGAAAGCGCGCGCTTGCAGGATCAGAAAATCGCCAACCGCGACCTCGTCCTGAAGTAGCAGCAGGTTCACTTCCAGCCGCTCACCGTAACGCTCCACCACCGCGCTGGCGTCGCGGACTTCGATCACTTGGGCGGGAATAGCGATGCACATGAAGCTAGATCGCCGCAACCGGCGCGGCACGACGCGGCGTCAGGGGAAAACCAAGCCTATGCAGCGTGTCCACCAGACACGCCACCGCGTGTTCCACCACGGCCGCCACTTCGGGCGACAGCTCGATTCCCAATTCCAGATCGACCGGCACCACCCCGACCAGAGTGAATGTGGTCGGCGCTTCTTCCATCAGGATCAAGGTCGCTAGCACCTCCGCTAAACCCAACTGATGCGGAGAGAAGCGCGCTTGAAACAAAGCCGGCACTTCAGCATCGGCCAATTTTACCACCGACCCGGGCGGCGCACCGGTTTGCACCGCATCGCACACCAGCAGATGATCGCAACCGGCCAGGGTGTCCAGTAGTTCCATGCCAGTGGTGCCGCCGTCGACCACCTCGACCACCGCCGGTAGGACGTAGCGCGCAGCCAGCGCCTCGACCACCCGGACGCCGACCCCCTCGTCGCGCAGCAGGATGTTGCCGAGACCCAAGACCACGATTCTCATCAGAACGCTTTCACCTGGACGGTGGAACGCCGACGAGTGTCGGTCAGGTGGATCGCGCAAGCCAAGCAGGGATCGAAGGAATGCACCGTGCGCAACACTTCCAAAGGCAGTTCGGGATCGGCGACCGGATTATCGACCAGCGATGCCTCATACGGCCCCAGCGCATCGGCGTCGTCGCGTGGGCCGGCGTTCCAGGTGCTGGGCACCACTGCCTGATAGTTCTTGATCTTGCCGTTCTCGATCACCGTCCAGTGCGACAAGACCCCGCGCGGCGCTTCGTGATAACCGAAACCGCGAATCTCGCCCTTGGGAAACACCGGCCGGTTGAAGGTGGTGAAATCCCCCTTGGCGATGTTGTTGATCAACAGTTGCCACTGATTTTGTAGCGATTCCAGCAACACCGCGCAACGTACCGCTCGGGCGGCGATCCGGCCGATGGTCGAGTGCAGCGCCTCGACCGGGATCGGCGAGCCGGCCACCGCGCCGGCAATGTCGAGCAAGCGTTTGAGATGGCGTTGGGTCGGCTCATGGCCGGCGGCAACCATGGCCAACACGTTCGCCAGCGGCCCCACCTGGACTCGCTGGTCGTAAAAAGTGGGCGCCTTGACCCAGGAATACTTGCCATCGTCCTGGAAGGCGGTGTGATGCGGGTGGGTCTGACCCTCGTAGGGATGGCGTGCCGCGTCGTTGCCTTTGTACTGATACCAAGCGTGCTTGACGCTCTCCTTGACCCCGTCACGAAAGTAGGCGTCCCGATAGCTGGCGATCGGCTTGAATTGGGATAGATCGCCCTTGGGTACATAACCGCCGGGTAGTTCGAACTGCGTGCCCTTGGTATCCAGCGGCAGGTCGGGTACCGACAGATAGTCGGTAACACCGGCGCCGTGGCGGGTCCAGTCGGCGTACAGCGCGCCCACCGCCGCTACATCGGGAATCATCGCTTGATTGACGAATTCGCCGAGCTTGTCGATCTCCGCCTTGATGGCGAACAGCCGTTCCAGAGTCAGCGTGGATTGGCTGTCCGGGTTGATCGGGTTGGCCACTCCACCAACGGCCAGGTTCTGGATGTGAGGGGTCTTCGAACCCAAAATGGCGACAATGCGGTTGGCGATACGCTGATACTCCAGCGCCTGCAAATAATGGGTCGCCGCCAACAGGTTCACCTCTGGCGGCAGCTTCATCGCCGGATGACCCCAATAACCGCTAGCGAACACTCCCAACTGGCCGCTACCGACGAAGGCCTTGAGCTTCTCCTGGATCTGGCGAATCTCCGGCAAGCCGTTGCGGCGGTAGTCGGACAAACTGGCCCCCAGCTTGGCCGCGCCCTCGGGGCTGGCCGACAAGGCCGAGACGATATCGACCCAGTCGAGCGCCGCCAATTGATAAAAATGCACGATGTGATCGTGAATGCCATGCGCGGCGACGATCATGTTGCGGATGTACTGAGCGTTGAGCGGCACCTCCAGATCCAGGGCATTCTCGACCGCGCGCACCGACACGATGGCGTGAACCGTGGTACAAACGCCGCAGATGCGCTGAGTAAACAGCCAGGCGTCGCGCGGGTCGCGGCCCTGCAAGATGATCTCGATGCCACGCCACATCTGCCCAGACGACCAAGCGTTACTCACCTTGCCGTTGTTAACCTCGCAGTCGATCCGCAGATGACCCTCGATGCGGGTGATGGGATCAATGGTTATTCTGGCCACGGACAGTCTCCGATCGTCATGGTTGGGCCTGATGGGCGCCGTGCAGCACCGGCAGGGTCTTGATGAACAGCAAATAGAGCATGATTTCCAGACAGATGACGCCGATGGTGATCATCAGCTCCGGCGCCGAGGGGAAATAGGTCCAGCCATTGCCAGGCCGCACGGCCATCAGGTAGGCGTTAAGCCGATACAACGAACCGCCGGCGAGCAGGGAGACCGCTGCCAGAAACTGCCAGCGCTGGCGGGTCCGGCGATGCGAAACCAGTACGAAGAGAGGCACCAGGAACAGCGCGGTCTCGATCAGGAATAGATTGCCGTCCCAATCGCCGGCGAAGGCCAAACCCAGATAACCGCGATAGGCCAGATCGCCCCAGCGCAGCAGCAAGTAGCCCGCCAACAGGCCGGCGACGACCCGCGCCAGCCGCGCGAACAACCTCGCCTCGGACGGTGTCTTGAAGGCCCGATTGACCAGGGTGGCTTCCAGCATCACCACGCCGTAGCCCATGGCCAGTGCTGAAATCAAAAACAACAGCGGCAGCCAGATTGTGTACCACAGAGGAGAGAGCTTGGAGCCCATGATCAGCAATACCGAGCCCAGCGAGGACTGGTGCATGGTCGGCAGCAGCACCCCGATCGCAATCAGCACGTACATATACTTCTTCAGGAAAGCCTGGAGCTTGTCCAGGCCATACCGTTGCTTGAAGCTTCCCGGCATCCGCTCCAGAAACGCCGGCCAGAACTCCAGCCACAGCACCGTGATGTAGGCCATGACGCACAGCCCCACTTCCAGAATCACCGAATTCGGCTGAGCGTACCAGGGCAGCAACAGATTGAAGGCGTTCCAGTAGCGGCCGAGGTCGATCATCACCGCCAGACCCGCCAACGTGTAGCCGAACACCCCACCGAGCAAGGCCGGCCGCATCAGCGGGTGATAAACGTTGCGGTTGAAGATGTAGACCAGCAGCGCCATGGCGAAGCCACCGCAGCCGAAAGCCGTGCCGATCACCACATCCAGCACCACCCAGGTCCCGATGGGATAACCGTTGCTCATATGCGAAACATCGCCCATCCCGAACAAAAAAGCGCCGCAAAATGAAATACGCCGCGATCAGCAGGAAGAGACCGAGGATCAGAAACGGTTTGGTGACCACCTTGCCGCCAAGCGGCCGATGAACGACTGCCGTCATGATGGCCGCTCCTCATCGTCTTTGTGCCGTTCTTCGTCACTCTTGACATTGCGCCGGGCCAAGACCACTAGACCGCCGAGCAAGGCCAGCGGCGCGATCATGCCCTTGTAGAGCGTATGCTGCATTCCTTCGGAAACGGCGGCGAAGGAGTGATCGGGTAGCTTGGGCAGACCCAGCTTTTCATGGGGCACACCGGTCAGATAGCGCACCTGGGTACCGCCGGATTCGGTCTCGCCGTAGATGTGCGGCTGATACTCGCCGACCGGCGCTACCTGGCCGGACCGATCGCCGCTCAGCTTGCCGCGCGGGAACTCGTACAGTTCGCCGGGCTTGAGGGCCATGCGCCGCTCCGCCTCTTTCTGCAAGTCCTCGACCAACCCGAACAGCGAGGCGCCGGTCGGGCATACGTCGCAGCAGGCCGGGAGCTTGCCCTGTTTCTGCAAGTGGTTGCAGAACTGGCACTTGGCGATCCGACCGAACGGCTGATCGAACTGATACTGCGGCACGTTGAACGGACAACCGTAGACGCAATAGCGGCAACCGATGCAGGCATCCGGGTTGTGAGTAACGATGCCGGTGATTGGGTCCTTGCGCATGGCGCTGACCGGGCACACCGAAATACAGGACGGATCGACGCAATGCAGGCAGTGGCGCTTGACGAAGGCGTAGCCATCGACCTCACGGTCCTTCTGAGTCATGGCGCCGTTCTGGTAAACCCGGATCACGTTCAGCGTCTTGCCGGAAATGTCTTCCGCAGTATCCCAGGTTCCTTCGTTCCAATCGGCCAGGCGTTGCGGTTGTTCGACCGGCATGCCATTGGCTTCCTTGCAAGCGGCGACGCAGGCTTTGCAACCGATGCACTGAGTCGAGTCGTACAGCATCCCCACCGCCTTGGGCGGCAAGGTCTTTGGCTCACGCCGATCGAATGGCGCGGCATCGGCGATTGGCGCGGCGGCGGCGGTGGCGGCGGCACCGACGGCGCCCCGCAGGAACTGGCGACGATTGATCCCCATGACGCACCCTCCTATCGTTGCGAGGTATCGTGCTCGGAGGCGGCGGATTCGTCCTTCTGGTCCATGCCGCGCAGGGCCATCGCGCCCGCGCCCACCGCTAGCCCAGCGACGCCGGCCACGACCGCCGCTGCTGCTGGCGTGACACCCTGGCCCTTGGGCGCGTTCACCACCGGAAAGGCGGTCGGCGGCGTGAAGGTCTTGACCTTCGCCAGGGCATGGAGCGGCTTGGTGAACCCCACGCCTTCCTCGGTGCAGCCGAAGCAGGGATGGCCGATACCCACCGGCCAGTTGCCTTCGCCGACATCGCCGAAGCCGATGGCCGGACAATTGGCATGGGTCTCCGGCCCCTTGCAGCCCAGCTTATACAGGCACCAACCTTGGCGATGACCGAAATCGCCGTATTCCAGGGCAAAGCGGCCAGCGTCGAAATGCGGGCGCCGCTCGCAGTTTTCGTGGATCAGCCGCCCGTAGGCGAATTTCGGCCGGTTCTTGACATCCAGTCCCGGTGGCTTGCCGAAGGTCAGCAGATAGAGGACGGTGGACAAAAAGTTGTAGGGATTGGGTGGGCAGCCAGGAATGTTGATCACGGTTTTTCCGGGCAGCACTTCATGCACCGGCTTGGCCTGGGTCGGGTTGGGGTCGCTGGAGGGCACACCGCCCCAGGAGGCGCAGGAACCGATGGCGATAATCGCCGCCGCACCTTCGGCCGTTTCTCGGACTGTCTCCAGGATCGGCTTGCCGGCGACCATGCAGTAGACGCCGCCATCCTTGGTCGGAATCGACCCGTCCACCACCAACACGAACTTGCCCCAGTTCTCCTTCATCGACTTGGCCCGGTACGCCTCGGCCTGATGGCCGGCGCCCGCGCACAGGGCCTCGTGATAATCCAGCGAGATCATGTCGAGGATCAGGGTTTCGACGGTCGGATGGTAGGCGCGCAACAGTGACTCGGTGCAGCCGGTGCACTCCTGCGCCGACAGCCAGATGACCGGCGGCCGGGCTGCGGCGGTGACGGCGGCGGCGATGCGCGGCCCCATCAGCGACGATAGCCCCAAGGTCGCGGCGACACCGGTGCAATAGGTCAGGAACTGACGACGGGTCAGCCCGCCGAGCGTGCCCTCGTAACCGTCTGGATCGTGGACGGCATGGTCAAGATCGGTCTCGCTGACGACATTCATCACCCGTTTTCCCCCACAAATTTGGCCATTTGTAAAGTTAGCGGGGAGCCAATACGACGGGTTGACGATCATCAATTTTTATGGATTTTTTTTGGCCGTCCCCGGCAGTCCTAATCCAGTAAGGAAGGCCTGATTTCATGCAGGAGCGAGGTGGGATGGCTCACGCAAACGGTGCGTCCCGAAAAGCGGGCTACGCCGTCCTCCTCCAGCCGGCCGATGATTCGAGACAAGGTTTCATGCCGTGCGCCGATCATGGAGGCGAGGTCGCGCCGCGACAACGGTAACTCCATCACCCGGCTGCCGTCGGTGGCGGTCCGGCCGTGGCGGTTCATCAACGCCAGCAGCAGGTGGACAAACTTGGTGCGGTTGGAAAGCGTCGCGTTCCGTACCAGCTTGTCGTGCGCGTCGTCCACATCGGTCACCACCCGGCGGAGGAACTGCTGGCCCAAGGTCGGGTTTCTTTCCAACAAAGTCTGGACGGTGTGCCTGTCGATGAAACAAATTTTGCTCGGTCCCAGCGCTTCGGCGCTGGAACGACGTTCCTCGTCGAGCAACACGCCGCGATAGCCCAGGGTACCGCCAGGGTAAACAAGGTGGAGCAGAATCGAGTTGCCCGCCGCGTCGATCTTGCGAACGGCGGCCCCACCCGAGACGATGCAATAAACACCATGGCTAGGCTCACCGATCGCAAAGATCGACTCGCCGGCATGATATTTTCGGCACTTCTTTGCTTGTGTCAGCAGATTGAGCTCTTCATCGCTCAAAACGCTCCACTCGTTGTGCTCGCGTGGCAGGCACTCAAAACAATTGACGCCAGGCATGATCTTGCGTCGTTCCACATCCTCACCCTCCTTCCACTATATTTGTAATGACGCGCCACGGCTTCATTCAGCCCAGCATTCAGGGATGTCGCTGAAACTCATGACTATAATCAGCTTGAACTATAGTTCAGGAATGGCCAGAAGGAGAGCAGAGATGTCAAGACTCCCGAAACAACCCCTGTTGGCGATTACCTTCGCCCTCCTGGTTCTAGGCGGATCGCTATGGGTGATCGACCCCAGCGACGGCCTCTTCTCCTTGTTTCCGGGGGCATCGGCCAAAGAAAGCTACCAGTACGCCAACAAGCCGATGGGTTGGAACGGACCCGCCGGGCAATGCGTGGTCTGTCACAACCTGGAAAAAGGTGACTCCTATCGGATCGGCCCCAACCTCTGGGGCATCGTCGACGCGCCGAAAGGGGGCTCCAAGGGTTTTGGCTATTCCCACGCACTGGCGACGGCGGGTGGGACATGGACCAAGCAGGATCTAGATCGATATCTCGCCAACCCCAATCAATTTCTGCCCGGCACCAACAAAACGATCGCCGGTCTGGAGCCCCAGGAGCGCGCCAAAATCATCGCTTTTCTGGTAACGCTGAAGGACTGAGCCATCCGAATCGCCCGACCCGCTATCGTGTCGGCGGGCTGTCCCGCATCAACCACCGGACCGATAGCCTCGTAAATCTTTGCCTCAGGGAGGCTTGTTACACTTAAACGGTTATTGGCTATTTCACGATTCATCATCGTTAGGGGAGCGCGCATGCAAATACTGTCGAATAAACGTGGATGGGTGGCGTTGTCGTTGCTAGTGGCGAGCGGCGCCGTCCATGCCCATACAACGGGATTGCCGCACATGGATCTCTTCACCGGGGTGGAACACCCGTTCAGCGGGCTGGATCACATTCTAGCGATGGTGGCGGTCGGATTGTGGGCGGCGCAATTGGGCGGTCGCGCCCTGTGGCTGGTCCCACTGACCTTCGTGCTGACCATGGCGGTGGGCGGAGCGCTCGGTTTGCTGGGCGTACCGCTACCCATGGTGGAACTGGGGATCGCCGGCTCCGTGGTGGTGCTCGGCGTACTAGTGGCGCTGGCCTCGCGACTACCTCTCGCGGTCAGCATGGCGCTGGTCGGGTTGTTCGCCCTGTTCCACGGCTACGCCCACGGCGCGGAAATGGCGGCGGAATCCAGCGCATTGTGGTATGGCTTGGGCTTCATGCTCGCCACCGCGACGCTGCATGCCCTCGGTATCGGCATGGCGTTGGCGGCGGGTCGAGGCGTTCCGGCGCGCTTGGTGCGGGTCGGCGGCGCGGCGATCGCGGCCAGCGGCATGCTGTTGTTGGCGGCTTAAGCCGCTTTCTCCCCCGGTCTATCCCGCGCCGCGCGGAGGTGGACCGGGATAACCCGGTACGTCGGCCATGCATGAACTTTCGCTGTGCGAAAGCATCATCGAAACCCTCACCACCCAAACGCACCGGCAGGGGTATAGCCGGGTGCGGCGGGTGTGGCTGGAAATCGGCGCGCTGGCCAATGTCGAACAGGATGCCTTGCGCTTCGCCTTCGAAATCGCCCGCCGGGATACGGTAGCGGACACGGCGGAGTTGGACATCGTCACCCTACCGGGTCAAGCCTATTGCCTGGACTGCGCGCAAGTGATCGCGGTCCATCAGTATTACGATCCATGCCCATGCTGCGGCGGCTTTCAGTGGCGGCTGACGGGCGGCAACGAAATGCGGATCAAGGAATTGGAGGTCGAGTAAATGTGCAGCACCTGTGGTTGCGGCGAAAACGAATTGACCATCCACGCGCATGACCACGCGCACGACCACGCGCACGAGCATCCCCACGTTCACGATCATGCGCCCGAAGCCCGGCGGCTTACCCTGGAACAGGACATTCTGGCGAAGAACGCCGAATTCGCCGCTGGTAACCGGCGGCTGTTCACGGAACGGGGCATCTTGGTCTTGAACCTGGTCTCCAGCCCTGGTTCCGGCAAGACCACGCTGCTGGCTCGAACGGTTCAGACCCTGCGCGCCGAATTTCCGGTCGCGGTGATCGGCGGCGACCAACAGACCGCCAACGATGCCGAGCGCATCCGCGCCGCTGGCGTGCCGGCGGTGCAGATCAACACTGGCAAGGGTTGCCACCTGGACGCGCACGGTATCGGTCACGCCCTGGAACGGCTGCCGCTGCCAGAACAGGGCCTGTTGTTCATCGAAAACGTCGGCAACCTGGTCTGCCCGGCGGATTTCGATCTGGGCGAAGCCTGCAAGGTTGTGGTGCTATCGGTGACCGAGGGCGAGGACAAGCCGTTGAAATACCCGAACATGTTCGCCGCCTCCGGCTTGATGCTGCTCAACAAGACCGACCTGCTACCCCATCTGGATTTCGACGTGGCCCGCTGCCTGGACCATGCACGGCGGGTCAACCCCGACATTCGAATTCTGCAACTGTCCGCCCGCACCGGCGAAGGCATGGAGGCTTGGCTGGACTGGCTGCGACAAGGCCAACAGGCGGCGCTGGCGCGGCAAATCAGCCGCTTGGAAGTGGATCTTGCCGCGGCACGGGCACGCCTGACCGCAAGTGCCGCCTGACCCGAATCCCGAAGAACCATCGTTCGTCACCCGCCGGCGGAGGTGACGCATGACCACACCGCAACGCCGCGCCATCCAGATCAGCGGTCAAGTGCAGGGCGTGGGATTCCGCCCATTTGTATACCGCTTGGCGGTAGCGCGCCGGCTGAGCGGCTTTGTCCGTAATGACGGCGCGGGCGTGACCATCGAGATTCAGGGCACCCCCGCCGCGCTGAACGACTTTCTCCGCGCCCTGCGTCAACCGCCGCCGTTGGCCCGCATTGATGCGCTCGATATCAGCGAACTGACTCCGCATCAGATGGAACCAGCGTTCGTTATCGCCGCCAGCGGTGCCGGCACGATCAGCGCCGATATCACGCCGGACACGGCGGTTTGCGAAGACTGTCTGGCGGAACTGTTCGATCCCGGCGACCGCCGTTACCGCTATCCCTTCGTCAACTGCACCAACTGCGGTCCCCGCTACACCATCACCGCCGCCCTACCCTACGACCGCCACAACACCAGCATGGCCGGTTTCGTCCTCTGCTCGGCCTGCGCGCGGGAATACCATGATCCCGATGATCGCCGCTTTCATGCCCAGCCCAATGCCTGCCCGGTCTGCGGTCCTCGCCTGAGCTTGCGCGACGCCACCGGCGCGTCAATCGACGTGGACGATGTCATCGCCGCCGCGTTGGAACGTCTGCTTGCCGGCGAAATTTTGGCTATCAAGGGATTGGGTGGTTTTCATCTGGTCTGCGACGCCCAAAACACCGCCACCGTGGCCCGCCTGCGCCGGCGCAAGCAACGCGACGCCAAGCCGTTTGCGGTCATGGCCGCCAACCTTGCCTCGCTGGCGCGCTGGGTGGAAGGCGATGAAGCGGACCGGCAACGGCTGGCATCGCCGCAACGACCCATCATGCTGCTGCGCCACGATCTGGATAGCGACCGACGCTTGCCCGGCATCGCGCCGGGTTTGGCGCATCTGGGCGTCATGCTGCCCTACACACCACTGCATTATCTGTTGTTCCACGAAGCAGCCGGCCGTCCCGCCGGAACACGCTGGTTGACGCAACCGCAACCGCTGCTGCTGCTCATGACCAGCGCCAATCCCGGCGGCGAACCCTTGGTGATCGACGACGAGGAGGCCACGCGGCGGCTGCAAGGCATCGCCGACGGTTTCGTCACCCATAACCGGGCGATTCTGGCCCGCTGCGAAGACAGCGTGGTGACTGGCCATATCTTCATTCGTCGCGCTCGCGGCCACACCCCCCAAGCCATCCGTCTGCCTCAGGCCGGTCCTCCAACGTTGGCGCTGGGCGGTTACCTCAAGAATACCCTGTGCCTGACCCGCGACGACCGTGCTTACCTCTCCCCTCATATCGGCAGCCTCGACAACGCCGCCACCTGCCGGGCTCTGGAAGAAGCCATGGCCCACTTGCAAGACATTCTGCGAATCACCCCGGAGCGGGTCGCCCATGACCTGCATCCAGATTTCCCCAGTAGTCGGCTGGCGGCGACTTATGCTGCGGAACGGGATCTACCCTGTATCGCCGTGCAGCACCATCACGCCCACATCGCGGCGGTCGCGGCCGAACATGGCCTGCGGGAACCGGTACTAGGGCTGGCGCTGGACGGCGTGGGCCTGGGTACGGACGGCGGTATCTGGGGTGGCGAATTGCTACGGGTGGATGGGGCACATTGCGAGCGGCTCGGCCACTTGCGACCGCTACCCCTGCCCGGCGGTGACCGGGCCGCCCGCGAACCGTGGCGACTGGCGGTGGCGGTGCTGCATCTGCTCGGTCGGAATGCGGAGATCGACCGCCGCTTCGGTGCCAGGGCAACGGTCATCCAACACATGCTGGAACGGCGCATCAACACCCCCGAAACCAGCAGCGCCGGCCGCCTGTTCGATGCCGCCGCCGCCGTGCTGGGCGTGCGGGAAACCAACGACTACGAGGGACAGACGGCGATGGAGTTGGAGGCACTGGCGCACCGCCACGGCCCGGCGCGACCGCTAGCGGCAGGATTCATCCTGCATGACGACGGGGTACTGGATCTGCTGCCGCTGCTGGCCGCTCTGGCCGGAGACATGGAACCGGGTCAGGGCGCGGCCCGCTTCCATGCCACCTTGGCACTGGCACTGGGCGAATGGCTGCGCTGGGCAAGCGACCGAACCGGTTTGAAACGAGTAGCTTTGGGCGGCGGCTGTTTCCTCAACCGTTTACTGAGCGCGCAACTTCAAACCCGGCTGGAAACGGCCGGCTGGCAGGTATGGACCGCCCGGCAGGCACCACCTAACGATGGCGGCCTGAGCCTCGGTCAGGCGTGGGTGGCGATGCTGACCAAACCCGCTTGATCGCTCTTTCAAAAACGCGGTGGTTTACGACGATAAGCGAGCCAAACCTTCAGTGCGTCATTAAATAATCATGGTGAAAGCATGGACACTTCAAACCCTACTGATTAGATGGCGAATCGGACAGCATCATTGAAGAAGATGAAAGTGACATGGAAGGCATGTGTGACCAGTTTCGATGAAACCATTCATGTCCCATGCGTGCCACGCGAGGCATGGTTTTTCAGCCACCCTTGACGTCATGATTTTAGGCACTAGGCTCAATACAGCTTCATGGAGTCCAGATACTTCAAACCAGTTCATCCAGACGAAAGCAGGCGATCGCATCATGCATCGAGCTGACTAAAACCCATATTGTTTTAAATTGGATAATCCATGAGAACGATCCTGGTTTTTCTGGATACCACCCTTTTGGGCCAACACCGTGTCTCGGTTCGGATGGTGATTGAGAACAGCGTTGGAGTTCTATCCAAATGACTGGGTGCCGAGAATTTATCCACAAATTTTAGGGGAGTATACCCAAATGCCCAAACCAGTCAGCAAGCCTAGCGCAAAATCCTTTACGATCGAGCCAGGATCGCCTCATCCCTTGGGAACAACCCTTGTAGAGAATGGCATCAATTTCTCCTTGTTCTCAGAACATGCAACTGGGGTTGAACTACTGCTGTTCGAGAATCATGACGATATCAAGCCCTTTCAAACCGTGGTATTCGATCCGATCGTCAACAAAACCTTTCATTTCTGGCATGTGTTCATCAAGAATGCCAAGGCGGGTATTCATTACGCCTTGCGCGTCGATGGCCCGAACGATCCAGGTGCCGGACATCGTTTCGATCGGGAAAAAGTACTGATCGATCCGTACTCAAAAGGGAATAATAAATCACTATGGAAACGCGGCGACGCTTGCTTGCCGGGCGATAATCTGACCACCTCGTTGCGTAGCGTAGTCATCGACACCAAGGATTACGACTGGGAAGGCGATCAACCACTCAAACGTCCACTGAATCAGACAGTCATTTATGAGTTGCACGTTGGTGGTTTTACTCGCTCGGCCACTGCTGGAGTCAAGCATCCGGGCACTTTTGCCGCCATTATCGAGAAAATTCCCTATCTAAAGGAACTTGGCGTCACAGCGGTCGAACTGTTGCCGGTTTTCGAATTCGACGATACCGAAACCAGGGAGTTCGAAGGTCAATCGCTCAACAATTATTGGGGCTATAGCACCATGAGCTATTTTGCCCCACACCCGAGTTATTGCATCAGCCCGGAAGCCGGTAACCATGTACGAGAATTCCGTGATATGGTCAAGGCGCTCCACAAGGCTGGCATCGAAGTCATTCTCGATGTCGTATTCAATCACACTGACGAAGGTAATCATCAAGGGCCAGTGTTTTCCTTCAAGGGCATCGACAACAGCAATTATTACTATCTGTCACCGCTGGATCGACGTTACTACTACGACTATACCGGTTGTGGTAATACCTTCAACTGCAATCATCCCATAGGGGAAAAATTCATTGTCGAATGCCTGAAGTATTGGGTCAATGAAATGCATGTGGACGGTTTTCGTTTCGACGAAGCTTCAGTGCTGTCTCGCGGCGAGGATGGAGCACCAATGCAATATCCACCCGTATTGTGGCAGATCGAATTGGATGAAGATCTGATTGATGCCAAAGTCATTGCCGAGGCTTGGGATGCCGCCGGATTATATCAGATCGGTCATTTTCCCGGCTACCGCTGGGGAGAATGGAATGGCCGTTACCGCGACGACATTCGCCGCTTCGTCAAGGGCGATCCTGGTATCATCGGCACCGTCGCTTCACGGCTGTCAGGCAGTGCCGACTTGTATCAATGGCGTGGTCACTTGCCGGTTAATAGCGTCAATTTTTTGGTCGCTCACGATGGCTTTACCCTGAATGATCTTGTCGCCTACAACGACAAGCACAACTGGGCAAATGGTGAACATAACAACGACGGCATCAATGAGAATCTGAGTTGGAATTGCGGGGTGGAGGGCGAGACGGACGATGCCGGCGTCGAGGCTCTGCGCAACCGGCAAGTCAAGAACTTCGCAACCCTGCTGATGTTGTCTCAGGGTGTCCCGATGATGGTCATGGGCGACGAAGTACGACGTACCCAGAAAGGCAACAACAACGCCTATTGCCAGGATAACGAGATCAGTTGGTTCGACTGGAATCTGACTGATAAGCACAAAAACCTGTTTCGATTCTGGAAGGAACTGATCGCCTTTAGGCTGCGCCATGATACGGCGCACCGTTCCCGTTATTTCACCGGAGTCGTCAACGAGCGTGGACTTGCCGATATCACTTGGCATGGCTGCGAACTGAACGAACCGAATTGGGACGATCCCAATGCCCGTGCCCTGACGGCTACTTCCGGTGGGATGGGTGACGAAGCGGATATTCATCTCATGATGAATATGTACTGGGAACCGTTGAGTTTTGCCATCCCGCCCGTTTCAGGGCGTAAATGGTATCGGGTGATCGATACCAGTTTGGAATCCCCGGACGACATCATGTCACTAGGTCAGGAATCCGAGATTGACGCTGACCGATATTCGGTCAATGGGCGTAGCGTCGTGGTGCTGATATCCAAGTAAGCTATCCTGATTCCTTCTGCTCTGCGTTTCAGCGGAGACCGATCTCAACTCATATAGAGGAGGACCGAGCATGGCAAGACGAAATTATTATGAAGGACTGAGTGCGGACTATTCCAAGCCGGACCCCGTCTCCGAGCCACTTCGATCTCAGTTGATCGATGATGGATTGCGTTTTGCCGCAATGAAGGAAGCGACATTGCCGGCGATAGATGCTCATTACCCAGCCGAGCAGATCGAGCAGGAAAATAAAGCTTGGTGGCCGACGCATTGCGAAGCACTGCGCCAAGGGCGTGGTGACATTCTGGTTGCCGAGTATCGTGACGATCTCGTGTATTTCTGCCAGGATGGTCCTTATTATGGAGTCAGTGAACAGAAAGTACGAGAAAAACACTGGTGGGCATTGATTGCTCAGCCAGGTGTTACCATGACTTGGCCGATCGCGATGTTCCACAGTGAATTCGTGCATTTCGAGTGGGCCTGCATGGACGACACCACCCATGAGACGATTGCGAAAGGCAGTGTTTGCTGGGTACGACGTGGACATCGTGGTGGCTGTCATTTCAAGAGCGAACAGCTCACATTCTATCGCGATGTTTTCGCCAGCCCAGAACTTCTGAAACTGATCAAAACCTAGAAATGCGTGGGTGGAATTGCCTTGCTTTATTCCAGTCCGAAACCACAACTGGGAAAAGAGCGGCTTAACCCCATCACACCGCCAAAAAACACCAAGGTGAGGAAAATAACCCATGGCTGAAGAACACTACGATGCGATTGTAATCGGCAGCGGATTCGGTGGTTCGATTGCGGCTTACCGACTTGCCGAAAAAGGGATAAAAACGCTAGTCCTGGAACGCGGTAAATGGTGGCCAATTACCGATCGACAGGATACGTTTTGCACTTACCGGGAACCGGATGGACGGGCCGCCTGGCTGAGCGATGAAACGGTGATGTTCGAGCCCAAACCGATCAACAAATACGTTGGTCTTCTGGAGCGGCATATCGAGGACGGCATTACCGTATGGTGCGCGGCGGGTGTCGGTGGTGGCTCGCTGGTCTACAACACGGTGCTCTACCAACCGAGTCGCGCCAACTGGAATCGGGTTTTCCCGCCGGAAATCCCTTACGATGAAATGGATGCCGTTTATTATCCTCGGGTACGCAGCGTGATCAAACCCTCGCCCATTCCAGGCGATGTGCTGGAATCCGACTATTATTTGTCGACCCGAATCATGACGGAACAAGCATCCTTGGCCGGCATGAAGGTCCGCCGCGCCGACCTGGGTTCGGACTGGGACGTGGTTCGTCAGGAACTGCAAGGCGAAAAAAAAACCGGCGGCCATCGCTGGCGAAATTTGGTACGGCATCAATAGCGGCGTCAAACGCAGCCTGGATCACAATTATCTATCCCTGGCCCAGGAAACGGGCTGTGTCGAGATTCTTGCCCTGCATCAGGTGACCGAGATCGCCGAGGCGGGTAAAAATCAGTATCGGATCACTTGCGATCACATCAACGAGCAGGGCGAAGTACAAGAAACCAAAACTTTCGTGACGAGCAAGCTGTTCCTGGCGGCCGGGTCCATGGGTACTTCGAAGATGCTGGTACGCGCCAAGACCACCGGCAAACTGCCGGCCTTAAACGACTACGTGGGTCAATTCTGGGGCAATAACGGCGACACCTTCGCCACTCGCAAAGTATCCGCGCGCACCAACGGAGGACAGGGGGGACCCGCCTCGATCATCATCGAGCATCACGATAATCCGATTCTGCCGCAGGCGATCATCGTGTTTCCGGAATGGGATGCACCCGAGGGTACATTGACGACCCTGGGTATGACGCTACCCGCCGATCTGGGCGCTTTCCGCTATGACCCCGACACCGATCGGGTACGCCTGACCTTCCGTCTGGATTCGCCCGGCAATCAAAAAATGCTGGAAGCGGTCAATCTGACCTACGCCTTGCTGGATGACAACAATCCCTATGAAATGCCGATCAAGGGCAGTCTGAATTTCAGCGGCCATTACTTCTGCCCGATCAATGGCTTCCCGGAACCGAGCAATCAAAGCGTCGTTCACGATAAAACCCAAGCCGGCGCTGGAGTTACGGCGCATCCCTGCGGTGGAGTGTATTGGGCAAAGCGTGCGACATGTACGGGCGAGTACAGGGCTATCCAGGGCTTTATGTGGTCGATGCCGCGCTCATACCGGGATGCACCGCAGCCACAAATCCCGCCTTGACCATTGCCGCCCTTGCCGAACGTTGCATGGAACAAATCGTGGCCAAGGATTTCGGCTGAATTGAAATTGTTTCCGTATCCACTGTCGAGGAAGGTGATCATGGCTAAAGATCCGGTCCGAGGTATTCTCGGCGAGCCCGTCAAAGGCAAGATCGGGGTATTGATCGAAGATCATTTCGATCAGACCGAATTTCGCAAATTCAATACCTTTTTCCCCGAGCGGGGTTATCAGGTTGTCTATCTCTCTCATTTGTGGGGCAATCCCGAATTGACGTTCGGCTCGAATCCCGACGAAGGCTATGTGGAAGAACATGTCATCGTCGGCACCGAACTCAACGATGTGCAACCGGCCGATTTCAAAGGCATCATTCTGATCGGCGCCTATGCCACCGATCGTCTGCGTTATGAAACCAATCCCCGCAAGGGCCAACCTAACATGTCACCAGCCGTGGTGTTTCTGCGCAAGGCAGTCGCCACGCCAAATCTGAAGATAGGCACCATTTGTCACAGTTTGTGGCTATTCTGCGCGGATTCCTCACTGCTCAAAGGCCGCAAGGTGACCTGTGCCCACAACATCATTTGCGATGTGGCAAACGCCGGGGGTGATGTGATTTTCGACGGTGACCAAACGGCCGATCTAGTGATCGACGGTAACTTGATTTCCGGTAAGCATCCGGCTGTCACCGATCGCTTCATGGAAACTTTCCTGATCGAAATTGAGAAAGCCGCTTAACGCCAGGCGTTGACTCGCCGAATATCACAGTTCCTAAGATATCGCAGCCCCCTATGCTGGAGAGCCCACCGTATGAATAAAATCGATTTCACCTTCTCGGATCTGATCGCCGGCTATGTCACGAGCTATGACCAAGCCAGCGACAGTTTCGGCTTGAAAACTTCGGATGGCCGTGAATACACGGTGCATATTGCCGTCAATTGTTATGCGGAACTGGTCCGCAATCTGGGCGAAGCATTTCACGATGCCAGCGGACCCATGCGGGAAATGCTGACGCCTGACCGGTTTCTGTTCGCCTACGGCATTTTCTATCCAGACGGCGCTGATGGCGATTGTCGATTCGACGTTAAACATATTGTTTTTGTTGGCCGAACTGAGAATGAATATCTCTTCGAAAAACAGAACTGGTGGATTCAACAGATTCGCCAGTTGGCCGATTTCTATCTCAATGCGGAGTTCGGCGATGGAGAAATCGATTATTCCGCGTATCGTACCAATCTGGCGCTGACCGGCGAGAAACTGCGGAGTGGCCGACAGGAAACCGATACCATTTCCCGGCTGGTGTATGGCTTCTCATCAGCATTCTTGCTGACTGGGGATGAACGCTATCTGGAAGCCGCGCAAAAAGGCACCAAATATCTACGCGACCATTTCCGCTTCAAGGACAACAGCGAGGATATCTGCTATTGGTATCACGCCGTCGATCTCAACGACGACGGCACCGAACAGAAGATTTTCGCCTCCGAGTTCGGCGACGATTATCACGCCCTTCCTTGTTACGAGCAGATCTACGCCTTGGCCGGACCCACGCAGACTTACCGGGCCACCGGCGACCGGCTGATCATGGACGATATCAAATCCACCATTAATTTATTCAACCGTTTCTATAAGGACAAAAGCGAGAAAGGCGGTTATTACTCGCACATCGATCCCATTACCCTGAGTCCTTACAGCGAAACACTGGGACACAACCGGGCACGAAAAAACTGGAATTCGGTCGGCGATCACGCACCCGCTTATTTGATCAATTTGTGGCTAGCAACTGAAGCGCCGGAATATGCGGATTTCCTGGAGTACACCTTCGATACCATTGCCAAGCGCTTCCCCGATTACGAGGAAAGCGATTTCGTGCAGGAGAAATTCCACGACGACTGGTCCAAGGATCAGACCTGGGGTTGGCAGCAGAACCGGGCGGTGGTTGGCCATAACCTCAAGATCGCCTGGAATCTGATGCGCATGCACAGCTTGAAAAGCAAGGACGAGTATGTCGCCTTGGCCACCAAGATAGCGAAGCTCATGCCCAAGGCGGGCGGCGATCCACAGCGCGGCGGTTGGTACGACGTGGTCGAGCGCGTCCTGGGTTCGGGTGAAAAATTCCACCGCTTTGGCTGGCACGACCGCAAGGCTTGGTGGCAACAGGAACAGGGCATCCTGGCCTATCTCATTTTGCATGGCGTGCTCAAGGATCCCGAGCACCTGCGCATCGCCCGCGAATCCTCGGCGTTCTACAACGCCTGGTTTCTGGATAACGACAGCGGCGGCGTCTATTTCAACGTGCTGGCCAACGGCCAACCCTATTTGCTGGGCACCGAGCGCGGCAAGGGCAGCCATTCGATGGCCGGCTATCACTCCTTCGAACTGGCCTATCTGGCGGCGACTTACACCAACCTGTTGATCGCCCAGGAACCGATGGATTTCTATTTCAAGCCCGAGCCCGGCGGATTCGCTGACAACGTGCTGCGGGTGCAACCGGACATTCTGCCCAAGGGCAGCATCCGCATCAGCGAAGTGTGGGTCAATGGCCACACCTACGACGATTTTGATGCCGACGCCTTGACGGTGAAACTGCCCGAGGGGCATGGCGAAATCACCGTGCGCGTACGTATCGCGCCAAATGCGGTCCATTTCAGCGCCGATCTGCTCGATGTGACCGGTGGCATGGCCAAGATTGTCTTACAAGGCGATCTTGGGCCGCGAGGCATCAGATATCTGGAGGAACAAGTCGAAGCAGCGCGGGCGGAAAATATCGGCGGTATCGTGTTCGATATGACGCAGTTGGATTCCATCAGCAGCGAAGCGCTGCGCTATATCGTATTCAGTAAGCAAACCTTTGGATCGTCTTTCAAGCTCTCCGTGACTGGTGCCAATCCAGCGGTGAAAAGTGCCATCGAATCCAGCGAACTCAATGATGAAGTGAGCTGGCTTTAAAGCCGGTCTTACTCAAGGCGGGCTCAAGGAATGTGCCCGCCCTACCATGCATGCTAACCGGCGTGTACTTATTGCTGGGCTTTCGCGATTTCGAGGATTTTTGAGTATCCCTGCGGAAAACCGATGTTGACCTCTCCCATCGCGGGATGATCCATCTCGATGACCACGTAGACCACGACCGCAATCAGAGCTGCCAGCAGAGACATCATGATGATGTGCGCCCAGACGTTCTCGGTTCCGAACAGGAAGGTGAAACTGGTGGTAATGATGGCTCCAACCACCACTCCGATCCAGATGGCACTCGGTAATTCTTCATGCATGGCCTGATAGCGGAGATTGCGATATTTTGACAACTCATTCAGATTTATAAGAATCTGGGCATAGAGGATCTCCTCGTGTCTGCTGTCGGGAATAATACCGTCGATCAGACCAAGCAACTGATTCATGGCTGATAATGAGTCGCCAGGCAATTGTTCGGAACGCGCTGGATCTTGCTCTTCAACAGCCTGACTGGCGTACTTTAACAGTCCATTCCTCATTGCATCAGATGCTATTTTGTCTGGATAGGTTGCGACATTCTTATACAGGAGTATGACGCTACTACTCTCATTTTCGACATTTGCCTTGGCATCATTAAATTGCTCCCACACGACGATAACCACAAACGCCAACAGTACGCCATAAGTGACGCCTAAGGTCGCAAAAACAAAACCTGCCACATCATTATGAATTTGTCTGATTTTAACTGGTATGAAGTGGTGAACCGTGAGAAACCCCACAATAGAAAAGGACACCGCAATGACCACCAATAACGAGACGGCCATCCATTGGGGTAACATGAGCAGTTGAGCGGAAAGCGACATGGTATCTCCAGCAAAAAACGAATTTGAATTGTTACCCTCCTTTAAATCCGGAGGCTTACGATCCGTAAACCGCTCAAAGCGGTTCATACTCGGTATCGATTGAACAAGGCAACCACGATCGATTCGAGTTTAGCTGATACCACGGGATATTTTGATAGCATTGAGACATCAATTTAGGCACATGATCGAGCATCGGATATTTTTCGCTATCCCGTGCTCCCCACTCCGCCTCATACATGTCGTGTTTCTGGAGAATCGCTCAGCATGCGTGCCAACTCAACATGGATGAGATTCGGGCGGGCAACGAATGCACCCTCGCGGTCGACGCCGGAGGTAACCGCAAGCCGTGGCGGTTGATGGACACCGATCAACGACGATGGCCTCAACTTGAATCAAGAGTTGGGCGATGCTGATCAAACCGGGCTGAGCTTCACCCCGAGAGGCGATCGACTTTGAAAAACAGACCAGCCCGGTCAGCTAACCGCCATCCGATCATGGGTCGGTCAGCTTGCGCCGCGCAAAACGGCAACTCCGTTCAGTTTGCCGTCAGCAGGTCGCCGGGCGTCGGCGGTAACCGTGGCATGGTCTGCTGCGGGAAGGGACCATCCAGCGCCCCCAAGAACGCAACGATGTCCTGCACTTCGTTCTTAGTCAGCTCCTTGTTGAGCTGGGTCTTGGCCATCACTCGTATCGCTTCATCCAGACTCTGCACCGCACCGTTGTGGAAGTAGGGCGCGGTGTAGGTCAGGTTCCGCAGCGTCGGCACCCGCCACAGGTGCTTGTCGGCATCCTGCTGAGTAACGGTGTGGCGTCCCAAATCCTCGGTCAGCTTATATTGGGTCTCGTAGACGCTACCGGGAAAAATCGGAAATTTCATGAAAAAGCCTTGCCCCATCGGCAAGTTGGCCGAACCATTAAAGGTAGGACCGGAATGGCAGGCAGTGCAACCGGTTTTAGCGAAGGTGTCCATGCCCCGCACTTGCTGTTCGGTCATGGCCTTTTTGTCACCCTTGACGTAGCGATCATAGGCGCTATCCGGCGTGATCAGGGTACGCTCGTAGGCGGCGATGGCCTTGGCGGCGTTGTCCATGGTCACGGTATCGCCCTGGCCGAACGCCGCCGTAAAGTACGGCTTGTACCCCGGAATCGCCTGGATGCGGGCAATGGTGGCGTCCAGATTCGCCATGCCCATTTCTATGGGGTTGGTCGGCGGTCCCTTGGCCTGTTCTTCAAGCGAAGGCGCGCGACCGTCCCAGAACTGCGCGGAAAGGAACGCCGAGTTCCACACCGTTGGCGCGTTGCGTCCACCCACTTGGCCGTGGACACCGATCGACGTGGGGCGGTGGTCGTCGCCACCCTCCATCACATTGTGACAGGAAAAACAGGATACCGTGCCGGTCGACGAAAAACGCGTGTCAAAATAAAGCATCTTGCCAAGCGCCACCTTGGCTTCGGTGGTCGGATTGTCGGCGGGCTCAGGCGCTTTTTCCGGCAGGGCCTGCCATTGACCTTCGACGGCGAATACCACGCCAGCCAGCGCTGTCATGCCAAGTAATCCGAAAACAAACCGTTTCTTCATGATTCAATTTACCTCTATTATTTTGTGGGATTCGGATCCTAGCACGCCAACCTTAAACGATGATTAATACCGCTGTGCCCAACTCGTCGCTGGTTGGTCATCGGTGGGAATGCCTCGCGGGTTCGGTGGGTGGTCTAAGATGTAGAGAGCTCGTCGTGTCGTCCGTCCCGTCTTCATGTTGTGCCCTTTGGAGGTCCCCTGGCATGTGTCTCGCCATTCCCGCGCAGGTCATTGAGTTGGTCGACATCGAGCACGCCATGGTGGACATGGGCGGCGTGCGCAAGACGATTTCCACCGCGCTGGTGGACGACCTGCAAATCGGCGATTACGTCATCGTCCACGTCGGCTATGCCCTCAACCGCCTGGACCCGGAAGAAGCGGCGGAAACCCTGCGGCTGATCGCCGAATTCTCGGAGGTGGCCGGCCATGAAATATCTGGATGAGTTTCGCGACGGCCGGCTGGCGCAAGGTCTGGCCGCCCGCATCCAGCGGGAGATCGAGCCCGACCGACGGTATGCGCTGATGGAATTCTGCGGCGGCCACACTCACGCTATCTGCCGCCATGGCATCGAGGACCTGTTGCCGGCCGAAGTGCGACTGATTCACGGTCCCGGCTGTCCGGTGTGCGTGCTGCCAAGCGGACGATTACAGGCCGCAATCGATCTAGTGGAACGCGAGCGAGTGATTCTATGCAGCTACGGCGACCTGCTGCGCGTTCCCGGCGCCCAGGGCGACACCCTGCTCAAGGCCAAGGCGCGCGGCGCGGATGTGCGGATGGTGTACTCGGTCAGCGATGCGCTGGAGATCGCCCGCGCCCATCCCGACCGACCGGTGGTGTTCTTCGCCATCGGCTTCGAGACCACCACGCCACCCACTGCTGTCGTCCTCCGGCAAGCCCGGCGTGAGAAGTTGGGCAACTTCAGCGTGTATTGCAATCACGTTCTCACCCCGCCTGCGCTGCGGGCGCTGCTGGCAACCGACCTTCCTCCACCTTTTCAAGCAGCGGCGACTCGCGGCACCGGATTGGTTGACGGCTTCATCGGCCCCGCCCACGTCAGCACCATCATCGGCACGCGCGCCTATGAGTTCGTCGCCACTGAATACCGCCGGCCGCTGGTCATCGCCGGCTTTGAACCGCTGGACGTGTTGCAATCGATTCTGATGCTGGTGCGCCAGATCAACGCCGGCGAGGCTCGGGTGGAAAACGAATACACCCGCGCGGTCGGCCCCGAAGGTAACCGCAAGGCGCAACAATGGATGGATGAAGTGTTCGAGGTCCACCCGAGCTTCGAATGGCGCGGCTTGGGCGAACTACCGAACAGCGCCCTGGCCATCCGGCCGGCGTTCGCCGACTGGGATGCCGAGCGCCGCTTCGCCGTGCCCACGATTAAGGCCAGCGATCACAAGGCCTGCGCCTGTGGTGAGGTGTTGCGTGGCATCAAACGCCCGGAAGAGTGCAAAGTATTCGCCAGCGCCTGCACCCCCGATCATCCACTGGGTTCCTGCATGGTCTCGGCCGAAGGCGCCTGTGCGGCGCATTATCACTATGGGCGATTCCGGCAGGCGGTGACCGCGTGAGCCCCCGGCGAGAAACCTACGCCCGCAAGCTCGATCTTACGCGGGGTTGTGTCGAAATCGGTCACGGCGGCGGCGGCCGGACGATGGCCCAGTTGATCGAGGAACTGTTCCTGGCCGCCTTCGACAACGATTGGCTGCGCGCCCAGGATGACTGCGCCCGCTTGACCGTGCCGACCGGTCGGCTGGTGATGGCCACCGACAGCCATGTGGTATCGCCGCTATTCTTCCCTGGCGGCGATATCGGTTGCCTCTCGGTGCATGGCACGCTCAACGACGTGGCAATGGCCGGCGCGCGGCCGCTGTATCTGGCCGCTGGCTTCATCCTGGAGGAAGGCTTCCCACTGGCCGATCTGCAACGCATCGTGACATCGATGGCGCGAGCGGCGCAGGCAGCGGAGGTCCCCATCGTCACCGGTGATACCAAGGTGGTGGAGCGCGGCAAGGGCGATGGGGTATTCATCACCACCACCGGCGTCGGCGTGATTCCGGCAGGCGTGGACATCTCCGCCAACCGGGCGCAACCGGGCGACGCGGTGCTGCTCAGCGGCTCCTTGGGCGAGCACGGCATGGCGGTGCTGGCGCAACGGGAAAACCTGAGCTTCGACACATCCATCGAGTCCGATACCGCCGCCTTGCACGGATTGGTGGCGGCGATGGTGGCGGCGGTGCCGGACATTCACTGCCTGCGCGATCCCACTCGCGGCGGCCTGAGCAGCGCCCTGAACGAAATCGCCCGCCAGTCCGCAGTCGGCATGCGGCTACGCGAGGCGGCGATTCCGGTCAAGGAACCGGTGCGAGCACTGTGCGAGTTTCTGGGGCTAGACCCGCTTTACGTCGCCAACGAGGGCAAGCTGCTGGCGATCTGCCCGGTGGAAGTGGCGGAGACCTTGCTGGCGGCGATGCGCGCCCATCCGCTGGGCCGGGAAGCGGCTCTGATCGGCGAGGTGGTGGCGGACCCGCACGGCTTCGTGGAAATGGAGACGGTGTTTGGCGGACACCGGCTGGTGGATTGGTTGAGCGGGGAACAGTTGCCGAGGATTTGTTGAGATCGCGCCGCGCTAATCCGCCTTCTCCACCTTCACCACCTTGATCATGTTGGTGCCGCCGGACACCCCGACCGGCACCCCGGCGGTAAACACCACCGTCTCGCCTTCCCGCACCATGCCCTTGTTGAGCAAAAACTCGGTGGCGGAACTCAACAAATCATCCACCGACTGCACGGCGCCCAGTTGCAACGGTTCCACCCCCCATACCAGCGCCAACTTGCGCAAGGTCGCCGGCTTCGGGCTGAAGGCGATCAACGGCATCAACGGCCGAAACTTGGTCAGGCCCAACACGCTCGCCCCGCTGTTGGTGAAACTCACCAGATAGTGGGCGCGAACTTTGTCGGCCAGATCGATGGTGGCGAAGTGAACGGCATCCTCGACCGGCGGGCAGGCATCGGACAGCAGCGATTCCTGGGCCACCACATTCTTGCGCACCAGCGTCTTGAACACTTCGCTGGTCTCGACGGTCAGCGCGATGTTCTTCATCATTCGCACCGCTTCGACCGGATACTGGCCGGCGGCGGTTTCCGCCGACAGCATCACTGCGTCGGTTCCATCGAGGATGGCGTTGGCCACGTCGTTCGCCTCGGCCCGAGTTGGACGCGGGTTGCCGATCATCGATTCCAGCATCTGGGTGGCGGTGATCACCGGCTTGCCGGCCAGGTTGCATTTATGAATGAGGGTCTTTTTGCATGATCGGCACGTCCTGCGGCGAGGTTTCCACCCCCAGATCGCCGCGCGCCACCATGATCGCGTCGGCCACCGCGATGATGCCGTCGATGTGCCGGAATGCCTCCGGTTTCTCGATCTTGGCGATGATCGGCAATTTGCGGCCATGCACGGTCAACATCAGATCGATCAGCTCCTTGACGTCGGCGGCCTCGCGCACGAAGGACAACGCCACATAATCCAGGCCATGGTCGTAGGCGAACTGCAAATCGCGTCGATCCTTTTCCGTGATCGCGGAAATCTTCAGCTTGATGTTGGGCAGATTGACGCCCTTGCGCGGCTTGAGGCGACCACCGTTGATCACATGGGTGAAAATCTCGCGCCCCTCGATCCGCTCGACCACGAACTCGAACAAGCCGTCGTCGATCAGAATCCGATCACCGGCGCTGACCTCCTCGTGCAGGCTGCGGTGATCGATGGCCACCTTCTTGACGCCGTCGTGCACACCGCCGATCAGCTCATCGGTGCTCAGCACCAGCGTCTCTCCGGCGCCCACTTCGAGGAATTCTCCGTCCAGTTGACCGAGACGAATCTTGGGACCTTGCAGATCCTGAAAGATGGCGACGTGCCGGTTCAGTTTTTGCGCGGCCTCCCGCACCCGCCGCACGGCCGTCTCATGATCTTCCAGCGAACCGTGCGAGAAATTCAGCCGAATCACATCCGCGCCTTCCCGCAGCAGTTGCTCGATCGTTTCCGGATCGCGGGAATTCGGTCCCAGCGTCGCCACAATCTTGGTGAATTTCATGATCTTCGACATACTCGCCGCGCCCCTTGCTGAAAGAGTGGATAAAAACAAAAAACAATCAACTGGTTATTTTTCTGGTCGGGTTCGCGAAGTGTAAAGGAGGCCACCGGCCGCTCAAAGCGGTTTGCGCGGTCGACCAGCCGTTTCGGGGTATAGGCGGCAAGTTGCGTCCGGCGGTCTACACTCACTCCATCCCTATGGAACCCACATGAGGTTAAGCAATGGTTGAGGTCTTCACTCGTATCCTGCGCATCGAACTGCCCGACTCGCTGCAATGCGATGAATCCGGGAAGAATCCGGCGTTTTCCATCGCTTTCGTTGCCGATGGTCCGGTCCCCTTCCCGCAGATTATTCTGCATACGCCCGAGGGACAACGTCTGATCGCGGGCAAGGCGCTGGAAGAAACGGTGATCGAAGGCGATTACCAGTATGCCGCCAGTATCCCCGCCGGATTGCTATGGCCCAACACTTTCACCGTACAGGCGGAAGGTTGTCGCAAGGCCGACATCCAGCAGGCCGGCGGCGGCGATTGGATCAAGGAGTTCCGCCAGTTGCGGATCGCGCCGAACGCCAAGGCCAAGCCGGTCATCCGGGTGGCGACCGGACCGGGCGATGCGCCGGTCAAGCTGTACTTCGGCATTCACAAGCATATGCATCAACCCTATTACAACGCCACCGACCGCATGTACTGGGATGGCGAAAAGGACTCGATCTTCGGGGCGCGCGGCGGTCCCTACACCCATTTCATCCCGAACGCCGTGCGCCAGTACGTCGGCGGCGGGCTGCCTCATGCCGGGCTGTCCACCAGTTGGAGCGGCTCGCTGATCGAGCAATTGGACCGCTGCGCCGCCGATGGCCTGTGCGGCGGGCGGTTCGGCGGCTGGAACAACGAATTGCGCGCCGTGGCTCAGGAACAGACCGAGCTGGGTCACCCGCGCGTGGATTTCTCGGCATTTGGCTTCTTTCATCCGCTGATGGCGCTGACTCCGGCCCGTAATATCGTCAAGCAGGTCGAATGGCACCGCAACATTATCCGTTCCGCGTTCGGCATCGAAGCGTCCAGCGTGATGTTTCCGCCGGAAACCGCTTTCCATGTACGGATGATTCCGGCACTGAACCAGGCTGGCATCAGAGCGGTGATTTACGATTCCATCCACCGTTTCCGGGCCTGCCGGGACTATCCCTACGCCGGGATCAACGAAGGCATGTTGCCGCCCAACCCCGCCGAGCAGGTCAATCCGCCGGTCAACGACTGGCTGCAATTACGGAACATCTGGGCGGGATCGAAAATTTCCCCGAGCCTGCTCAAGCCGGAGTATGTGCAATACGAAGACCCGGAAGGTCAGGTTCACAAGATCATCGCGGTGCCGGCCGAGCGCTACATCGGCAACGAGGATGCCCGCGGCGGTTTCGGGGCGTTGCAATACCCCGACGTACTCGGGCAGGTCTACAACCAGATCGTCGAGACCGGCTCCTTCGATCCGAAGCATCCGCCGTTTTTCCTGCTGCACTCCGACGGCGACAACCACGGCGGCGGCGCCGACAGCTATTACAACCACAACACCGGAGAAATGGTGCGGTGGTTACAGGGCGATCCGCGTTTCGAGCTGACCACGACGCACGATTATCTCGACCGTTTCCCGCCCGATCCAGCTCAGGCGGTGCATATCGAACCGGGTTCCTGGGCCGGTGCCGACAACGGCGATCCGCAATTCATGAAGTGGTTCAGCCGCTACGACCAGCCCTATTCGCCCGACCTGAATTCCTGGGCGGTGCTGACCGCGTTCCAGAATGTGGTTCATGCGCTGGAGGACGCCGTTCCCGGCAAGCCGTGGCTGGATGACATCAGCCGGCTGATGCTGACCGCCGAGACCAGTTGCTACTGGTACTGGACCGGGCAACACGTCTGGGATCAGCAGGTCACCAACGCCACCAACGCCGGTTACGCCATGGTCAAGAGCGAGGTGGATGCGCTGCTGTCCGCCGGTAAGGACCGCACCGGCCCCACTATCTTCGCGCCGTGGGTGACCCCGGAAAATCCGGGCGGCAAGCGCTGGGGGCAGGGTTGCCTGCTGGACGCGCCGCGCGAGGGAACGGTGCATACCTTTGTCCACGACATCGCCGGTCTGAAACGGGTGACGCTGGTGCTGCGCGCCGCCACGGGCGAAACCCGCCTAGCGATGACCGACAACGGCCCATATCCGTCGCAAACCGGCGCGGTCATCGTCGCCAATTACTACACCGCCAAGTTACCGGTCGGCGCTGGTGACGTGCGCTATTACATCGAGGCCGAGGACGGCAAGGGCAACGTTTCGCGCGGGGCGCTAGAGCGAGTGTATTTGGCTTGATTTCGTGAGAGGCCGGAACCCGGGAAACCGGGTTCCGGTGGCAAAACTCAAGGAGCTCCATTCCATCGGCATGAATCGACCACGAAGGCATTGTTCCGTCCCGCCAAACCCATCGCGCCGGGTGAATATTTCCGAGGAAATCGCTAAGCTATTTTATGATATCCGCTTCTGATCGCACGCCGCTAACGACATCGTAGAACTCTGCCGCGTGCTGGCTCGAACCCGATAACCGCCCGTGTCCGGGGCTCGCTCTCCGCCCAGCCTTTGCCATGCGATCGGACGCGGATCGATATTGCTTCGGACAATCAACCAATCTTTTTTTCGGGGGGTTTTGCATGTTACCACGCACCGTCGCAACCCAAACTCCGCACGCCATCAGCCACCCCAAACCTCGGGTGCAGTCGAGCAAAATCAGCCCCAGCCAATACGTGTTGAACTATCACAGCCTGCTGATCAACGACCCGCAACAAAAGCTGGCCACATCGGTCAACATCACGCGCTACCAAAACGGGACCCGCGCCGAGTGCGAAACCGAGCGAAACAGCCTCATCTCCGCCGTGACCAAAATCCTCGGGGCCAAGCATTTGCATTCGACCTTCCGCTTTCCCCAAGACGATGTCATCGACTCCACGAAACCCTTTTATAAAGTGGGCATCAAGCGTGCCTACCAAGGCAAAGGCTCGCCCAGCGAGATCGCCGATGTGATTCGTCTGGCGTGGCGGTGCGGGCGCATCGGCAAGGGCAAGGCTTTTTCGACCATCGACCAGTACGCCAAACAGTTTCTAGGCTTGGACTGCAACGGGCTGGTCGGCAACTACCACGCGTCTCGCCGGGGATATCCATCGAGGTGTGGGGCTCGGGCGAACCCGGCAAGCTGCTGTCGTGGAGCACGAAGAGACAGCTCGGGACGGGTTGGGGTCAGGCCGAATTGGCGACGACGCCCTACGTACCGCTCGAACCCCGGCGGTCCCTCGCCGAGATTTGCGATGGCGACGTGCTGATCACCGCCACTCCCGACAACCCTCACAAACACATCGCCCTGGTGGAAGGGATTACGGCTCTCGGCACGGATCGCGTCACCTGGACCATCGTCGAATGGGGCGAGGGCGGCAACGTCGACAAACACATCAAAGCGCCGACCACGGTCAAGCTGGAACAAGGTAAGAACAAAAAATTTGGCCTGGGTTTTTCCCACAAAGGTAATTTTCGCTATCTATTCGCCAATCCGAACACCCCTTGGGAACCGGCGAAGTGGGGTCGCTGCGGCTGTCTCGAAATCTGAGGCCGCGCGCCGCCAAGTCAAAGGTCCGCAACACCCACGCGAGCTGATCGCCCTGCCGCATTCGAGCGGCTCTCGGTGATTGCAACGCCAAGTGGCTGGCTAGCGTACCGCTGCCAGCCACTCCAGCCTGACATCCAGAACCCAGACGGTTTTCGGCTCGACGTACCCGCGCATTCCCGGAGTGGGTATCGTGCTACCATGCCAGCCACGACATCCTGGGGGTCACCGGCGTGATCCTGTCCGCCAGACTCCCTTTGACGACGAACATGCGAGGGAAAAGTGTCCGCTTTCGGGAGTAAAACGACCATGAAAACCCGCGTTACCTGGCTGGAAGACATGACTTACGTGGCCCAATCGCCCAGCGGCCACGCCGTGGTGCTGGACGGCCCCCCGGAACTGGGTGGTCATAACCTCGGACCGCGCCCGATGGAAATGCTGCTGATGGGCATGGGTGGATGCACCGCGATCGACGCGGTCAACATCCTGCGCAAGGCCCGACAGGATCTGCGCGGCTGCGAGGTGCAGATCGAAGCCGAACGAGCCACCGAGGACCCCAAGGTATTCACCCAGATTCACGTTCACTTCATCCTGACTGGCATCAACCTCAGCACCAAACACATCGAACGCGCCATTCACCTGTCAGCGGAAAAATACTGCTCGGCCTCGATCATGCTGGGCAAAACCGCCCGAATGACCCACACCTTCGAAATCCGCGAAGCCTGAACACGCTCGCCGCAAATCCCTAATCCTGTCATCGAAGCTTGTTATACTCGCGCGCTTTCTTCCGTGGAGCGCGCCGGCGCGCGAGTCGGCGGGTTTGGCTTTTCCGCTTTTGGGGAGAGGAATTGCGATGACTCCGAAGCCAGTGCCCAGACTGCAATTGCAGGGGTTCAACAACCTCACCAAGACGCTCAGCTTCAATATATACGATGTCTGCCACACCTCGACGCCGGAACAGCAGGAACGCTACATCGCCTACATCGACGAAGCGTACAACGCTGAGCGTCTGACCCAGATTCTATGCGATGTATCCAGGATCATCGGCGCCAACATTCTGAACATCGCCCGACAGGATTACGACCCGAAGGCGCCAGCGTGACCATGCTGATTTCCGAGGAGCCGATCGAATCCGACCAACTATCCAATACCGAATCGCCTGGCCCACTGCCGGAAGCGGTGGTCTGCCATCTGGATAAGAGCCACATCACGGTCCACACCTATCCGGAAAGTCACCCCGACAACGGCATCAGCACCTTCCGGGCCGATATCGACGTATCGACCTGCGGCCGCATCTCCCCGCTCAAGGCCCTGAACTATCTGATCCACAGTTTCGAGTCCGACATCGTCACCATCGACTATCGGGTACGGGGCTTTACTCGCGATGTGGCCGGCAAGAAACATTTCATCGACCATCAGATCAACTCGATTCAGAACTACCTCTCCAAGGACACCCGGGAGCGGTATCAGATGATCGACGTGAACGTCTATCAGGAACATATCTTCCACACCAAGATGATCCTGAAAGACTTCGAGTTGAATAATTACCTGTTCAGCGTGGACAAACAGGATGTGCCCCCGCGCGAGCAGGCGGAAATCGAGCGGCGCCTGCGGCGGGAAATGGCGGAAATCTTCTACGGCGAAAACTTGCGCAAGGGCTTGCGGATTTAGCGAGACTCTTCGCGGCGTGCCTAGACCCAATAAGTGGTTTGGGTCATCACCTTGGACATGCCTCGCATCAGCGCACGCACGGGCAGCGGCAAGCGGGCGCCGCCAGCCGCCAGGGCATCGGCGGCGTGGCGGGCCTCGTCTTCCCGCATCTGCTCCAGAATGGCCTGGCTGGGCCGATCCTCGGTCGGCAGGCGCTCCAGATGCGCATTCAAATGCTGGACCACCTGCTGCTCGGTCTCGGCGACGAACCCCAGACTCCAGCGATCTCCGGCCTTGCCGGCCAGCGCCCCGATGGTAAAGGCACCGGCGTAGAATAATGAGTTGAGCACGCTGGGGTGGCTGCCCAATTCCTTCAACCGCGCCTCGCACCAGGCCAGATGGTCGTTTTCCTCGGCGGAGGCCTGCTCCATGCGATCACGCACCGCCTCCAGCCGCGCGGTCAGCGCCTGTCCCTGATAGAGCGCCTGAGCACAAACCTCGCCGGTATGGTTGACCCGCATCAGCCGTCCGGCCCGCTTGCGCGCCTCGGGCGGCAGCTCGGCGGGTGGCACGGCGACGGCCGGGTTGGCGCGACCGGTTGTGGCCGGCTGGCCAACCACGGTGCGGAGCGCCTGATCCAGAGTGACGAGCAAGGCATCAACGGGGGTATAGTAACGAGTCGTCATGGTTTTAAGCTCAGGTTCGGATCTGAAGAGGAATTGAAGTGTCGTATTATCGCTACCATGTCTTTTTTTTGCACCAACCTGCGACCGGACGGATCGCAGTGCTGCCAGCAGTGCGGCGCCCAGGAAGCCCGCGACTACGTCAAGCAGCGCGTCAAGCAGCTTGGCTCGGCCATTCCCGACAAGGTCCGCATCAACAGCGCCGGCTGCCTGGACCGCTGCACCGAAGGGCCGGTTCTGGTCGTTTACCCGGAGGCAACCTGGTACAGCTATGTGGATCGCGCCGATCTCGATGAGATCATCGAGCAGCATCTGATCAACGGCCGGGTGGTGGAACGATTGCGCATCTAGCGATTGCTTGGCATTTTTTTGTCGTCTCCATATAGCAGCGGGGGTTGTAGGACGAATACCGCTTGCATACAATGTGCGACTTTCCAAGCGAACACGGATTTTTCGGAGCACGTCACAATGAAAACTTTCAGCGCCAAACCGGCCGAGGTCAAGCGCGACTGGTACGTGATCGACGCCACGGACAAGGTTCTGGGCCGGTTGTCGACCGAAATCGCCCGCCGCTTGCGCGGCAAGCATAAGCCCGAGTTTACCCCGCATGTCGATACCGGCGACTACATTATCGTGGTCAATGCCGAAAAAGTGCGGACGACCGGCCGGAAGCGAACCGATAAGATCTATTATCGGACCACCGGTTACGTCGGCAACATCAAATCCATCTCCATGGACAAACTGTTGCAGAAAACCCCGGAGCGCGTCATCGAAATCGCCGTCAAGGGGATGTTGCCCAAAAACCCGCTGGGGCGAGCGATGTTCCGCAAATTAAAGGTGTACGCGGGCGCCGAACACCAGCACACCGCCCAGCAACCCAAACCCCTGGAACTGGTTGGGTAACCTTCAGCTGGCGCATTCACTAATGGAAAGGCAAGAATGAGCGAAAATCAGCACTACGGCACCGGCCGGCGCAAGACCGCCACGGCGCGGGTTTTCCTGCGGCCCGGCAGCGGCAACATCGTGGTCAACCAGCGCCCCCTGAATCAGTATTTCGGGCGCGAGACCTCCTGCATGGTGGCGTATCAGGCGTTGGAAGTCGCCGATCTGAAGGATAAATTCGATGTCTACGTGACCGTCAAGGGCGGCGGTATCACCGGACAGGCTGGCGCGATCCGTCACGGCATCACCCGGGCATTGATCGAATATGATGAGAGCCTGCGTACTTCACTGCGCAAAGCCGGCTTCGTCACCCGCGACGCCCGCGAGGTGGAGCGCAAGAAGGTCGGCCTGCGCAAGGCCCGCCGCGCCACTCAATACTCCAAGCGTTAAGCATCTTCTTGGGGGATCGTCTAGCGGCAGGACTACGGACTCTGACTCCGTCAACCTAGGTTCGAATCCTAGTCCCCCAGCCATCATCCACCCACCCGAGCATTTCAGGTGGGTTTTTTTATCGCCTAAACAAAAAAACAACAATTTGTTGCTGAAATAAAACAAAAAACTAAGTTTTGTGTTTTTTTTTGAAAAATATCAGTTGCATTTCTGCTTCAGAATGCGTATAAATTTCCTCAATGATTTGAGAGCACCTCTTTGTTGTGTACATACAACACAAACCTAGGAGTTTAGTCATGAAAAAAGTCTGCTATCGCGCTGGCCGTTGCCGCTGCACTGGTTGGCTCCTCTGCCTTCGCCGACACCACCTTGTACGGTTCCGCCCGGGTATCCGTCGAATATAACGATCTGGACACCGTCTACCTCGACGCAAGAGCCGCCGACGGTTCCTTGATCCCGTTGATCAAAGGCTACGACGCGTGGGATGTGGTCAATAATTCTTCCCGGTTGGGCGTGCGCGGCGAGGAAGACCTCGGTGGCGGCCTGAGCGCCATCTATCAGTATGAATTCGGGGTCGATGTGACCGAAGGCGGCAACTGGGAAAGCAACCGGCCGAAGTGGGTGGGTTTGAAAGGCGACAGTTGGGGTTCGGTCACCCTGGGCACCCAGTGGACCCCTTACTATAACGTGCTTGGTGTCGCTGATGTCTTTAACGACTCAAGCACTCCCTTTGGAACCTTCAAGGAAAAAACCGGTTACCTGGGCTACGTCTACGGCACCCGCATGGACAACAGCCTGGTGTACAGTTCGCCCAACTGGAGCGGCTTTGGCTTCCAGGCCATGCTGGTCATGAACGGCGATGTCGGTGCCACCGATCCGACCACTCCCTCTGAATTGCAAAAATGCAACGCCGATAATAAGTTGCCCTGCAACCTGTCCAGCAGCGTCGACATGTACCAGCTCAACGCCACCTACAAGAACGGTCCGTTCTTCGCGGGCGCGGCTTACATGGCGGTGGATGGTCGCAGCTTTGACAGCTACTACAATGACCCCCTCTTTACCGGTTTCAAGTACACCGCCCCCAACTGGGATGGTGATCAATGGGGTTTGGCCTTCGGCTATAATTCCGGTCCCTTCGCGGTCACTCTGAACTACGAAGACGGCGACCTCAATACCCTTTATTATGGCGGTGGCACAAACGTCTATGTGACCGGTGCCTATACCTTCGGTAACAATATCATCCGAGGTGCCTATGGTTATACCGACCCTGACAAGGGTGAGGTTGCGTACTACACGGACGGTGTCCGGACCGGCACCTACACGCAGGACACCATCAACACCTTTGTGTTGGGCTACCAGTATAACTTCAGCAAGCGGACCCGCGTGTGGGCTGAATACATCAATAGCGACGCCGATAGCGACCTGATCGGCTCCCAGCAATCGCTCTCCATCGGCACCCGGGTGGATTTCTGATCCGCACTGCTGGTTGAGTCTACGCAAAACGGACGCTCTCGGGCGTCCGTTTTCATTTTCCGGTTCTGAATAAATCCAATCCCTGTTGAATTTTCGTTGCGCCGACACCAATAAGTTGTATTTTTTTATAAAAAATGAGTTGCGTTTTTACCGCAATCATTATATAAATAACCCGAAAAGCGGCTTTAAGATTGCTTTCCAATCAATCTATTACCTTGATTGGAAAGCAAATTTTAAAACTTAGATCAATTTTTGATAATCAGGGAATCACGCCATGAAAAAAATCCATTCTTGCCTTGGCTGTTGCTAGCGCTCTTACCATTCCGGTTGCGGCACAGGCCGATACCATCCTGTACGGCTCGGCACGGGTGTCGGTGGATTACAACGACGAGACCCTAGATTCCGTGGACATCGATGGCACCTGGGATGTTGTCAACAACTCCTCGCGCCTCGGCGTGGTGGGCTCCGAAGATTTGGGTGGCGGTCTGAGCGCCGTTTATCGCTACGAATTCGGCGTCGACGTAACCGAAGGCGGCAACTGGGAAAGCAACCGGCCCAAATATGTCGGGCTCAAGGGCGGTTTCGGTACCCTGACTCTCGGTACCCAGGACACTCCCTATTACAACGTCGCTGGCATTACCGATATTTTCAATAGCGGCAAAACCTTCCTCTATCCGCAGTGGCTCGGGGGCGGATTCTCGCTCAGCGGCAATCGTAGCCAAGCGGATGGCGATCTGGTTCGGCTGTCGAACAGCGTCTATTATTCCACGCCTGATTTCAATGGCTTCAGCGGTGAAGCAATGCTAGTCATGGATGGCCCCAGCTCAAACATATCGAATAATGTCGATATCTGGAACCTAGCCGCCAAATACAGCAACGGGCCGTTCTTCGCCGGTGTTAGCTACATCAAGTTGGAAGGCAAGAGCAATGTCCCTCTCAATCCCGACACCCTTCCTGGTGTTACCTTCGATCTTGACCTGTCCAACTGGGTTCTGGGCTTGGGCTACAACTCGGGGCCGTTCAGCGTGGGCTTCATCTACGAGCAGGGCAGTCTTTACTCCCTCAACCTATTCACCGGGATTAAAAATGCAGCGGGAACTCAATTCTTTCCCGGTGACGACGCCACCAACTGGTATTTGACCGGTCAGTATGTCTTCGGTAACAACACCGTGCGCGCCGCCTACGGCCAATTGGACACCGGTGTCGACGGCGACGACAAAATTGACAATTACGTGGTGGGCTACCAGTACAACTTCAGCAAACGGACCTCGGTCTGGGCTGAATACATCGGTCGCAGCGCCAGCCTTTACAACGTACCGGGCGATTCCTCGACAGGGTTGTTCATGGGTGACCAGAATGCCGTCTCGATCGGCACCCGGGTGGACTTCTAATACATAGCCTGGGAAAACAGGCGTAAGGGCGGCGGGCGCTCTGCCGAAAGGTAGCGCCCGTTTTTATTCCCCACAAATCTTGTTCAAAGCCGCATCGTTCGCACTCCGTCCACCGTACCCAGCAGCAACACATCAGCCGGTCGAAGCGCGAACAAGCCCACCGCGACGATACCCGCGATATTGTTCAGTTCCGCCTCCAGCTTGGCCGGTTCCAGGATTTGCAAGTTATAAACGTCGAGGATCAGATTACCGTTGTCGGTGACGAAGTTCTCCCGCAACACCGGTTGTCCGCCCCGATTCAACAGGGCGCGCCCGACATGGCTGCGCGCCATCGGAATCACCTCGACCGGCAACGGAAATGCTCCCAGCACGTCCACCAGCTTGGACTGATCGGCGATGCACACGAATCGCTCGCTGGCGGCTGCCACAATCTTCTCGCGGGTCAGCGCCCCGCCGCCACCTTTGATAAGCTGCAATTGGCGGTTGGCTTCGTCGGCGCCGTCCACATACAACGGCAAGGGTCCGGCGGCGTTCAGATCCAACACTGGGATCTTGCAGGCCTTCAGCCTTTGCGTAGTCGCCTCGGAACTCGACACCGCACCTTCGATGCGGTGCTTGATGCGTGCCAAGGCCTCAATAAAATAGTTGACCGTCGAACCGGTGCCGACACCCACGACCGTATCGTCCTCGACGTACTCCAACGCCGCTTCGGCGGCACGTTTTTTCATCTCGTCGCCAGACATGCGATTTTTCCCCTATCCGTCATCTCACACCATCATGCACGACTACATCAAAAAAAATCCTCGCCGCCCGCGTCTACGACGTCGCCATCGAATCACCACTCGATGTCATGAGTCGCTTATCGCAGCGATTGAATAACCGGGTGCTGCTGAAGCGCGAAGATCTGCAACCGGTGTTTTCCTTCAAACTGCGCGGTGCTTACAACAAGATCGTCAACCTGCCGCGCGAAGTCCTGGACAAAGGCATCATCTGCGCCTCGGCCGGCAACCACGCTCAAGGAGTGGCCCTGGCCGCCCAGCGGCTCGGGGTCAAGGCCACTGTGGTCATGCCTCGCACCACACCCGCCATTAAAGTGCAAGCGGTACGCGATCGCGGCGGCAAAACCGTACTGTTCGGTGATACCTACGACGAAGCCTATCAACATGCCCGTCAATTGGAAACGGACAAGGGTTTAGCCTTCATCCATCCCTACGACGACCCGGACGTGATTGCCGGCCAGGGCACCATCGGCATGGAAATCCTGCGCCAGCACCCTGATCCGATCGACGCGATCTTCATCGCGGTCGGTGGCGGAGGCCTCATCACCGGCGTGGCCACCTACGTCAAGTTTCTACGGCCCGAGATCAAAATCATCGGCGTGGAACCGGACGATGCCGCTTCGATGCACGAAGCGCTCAAGCAAGGCAAACGGGTCCTGCTCGACCAGGTTGGGATTTTCGCCGACGGCGTGGCGGTACGGCAGGTGGGCGAGGAAACCTTCCGCCTAGCTCAGGAGCTGGTGGACGATACCATCGTCGTTTCCACCGACGAAATCTGCGCCGCTACCAAGGATATCTTCGACGACACCCGCTCCATCGCCGAGCCGGCCGGCGCGCTGGGCACGGCTGGGCTCAAGAAATACGTGGCACGCACCGGCATCGCCGGGGCCAACCTCATCGCCATCAACTGCGGCGCCAACATCAACTTCGACCGACTGCGCCATGTCGCCGAGCGGGCCGAATTGGGTGAGCGACGCGAGGCGCTGCTGGCGGTCACCATCCCGGAACAACCCGGCAGCTTTCGTAAGTTCTGCCAAGTCATCGGCAAGCGTTCCATCACCGAATTCAACTACCGCTACGCCGACGACCGGCAGGCGCGAGTATTTGCCGGCGTGCAACTCACCGAGGGCCAGGACGAGAAGCAGCGGATCATCGATGCCCTGAGCGAGCAGGGTTATCCGGTCACCGACATGAGCGATAACGAGATGGCCAAGTTGCATGTGCGCTACATGGTCGGTGGCCACGCGCCGGGTATCCGCGACGAATTGCTCTACCGCTTCCAGTTTCCCGAGCGACCGGGCGCGCTGCTGAAGTTTCTGACCGGCATGGCACACGGCTGGAATATCAGCCTGTTCCACTACCGCAACCATGGTTCCGACCACGGCCGGGTGCTGGTTGGCATCCAGGTCCCGGAAGCCGATCGGCCCAAGTTCCAAACCTTTATCCGCGAGCTCGGCTACCCCTTTCACGAGGAAACCGACAATCCCGCCTACCGGCTGTTTCTGGACGGGCATGCTTAGGTCGACGGCTGGGTTTCCAGGGTCAGAACGAACGCCCACTGCACCGCAGTCACCGGTAGCACCGACAGGCGATTACCTCGGCGTAGCAGGGGAAAATCGCCAAGAACCTCTCGATGGCGTTTTAGCTCGGCCAACGCAATCGCACGGCGCAAGCGGCGGACCAGCCGCACATCCACCCGATACCAGCGAGGACGGTCCGGTGTACTGGCGGAATCGTGGTAGGGGCTAGCGGGATCGAAGGCGGTTTCATCCGGATAGCCTGCCCGTACTACTTCGACGATCCCGACGATGGCGGGATTTGTCGTGCCGGAATGATAAAAAAAACGCCTGATCACCCAAATGCAAACCATCCCGCAGGAAATTACGCGCCTGATAGTTACGCACCCCTTCCCAAGGGGTCATTTGGTTCGGTGCATTTTCCAGATCGGTGATACCGAACGCTCGCGGCTCGGACTTCAACAGCCAATAGCTCATGCCTGTCCTTCAGCATTGGAAAACTGGTAAAGCGCCCGCTCGGTCACCACGGCATCCAGCGGCACATCCCACGGCTGCCGGATCAGTTCGGCAACCGCTTGGAACTCATAGCCCAACCCCAACAGGTAGGGCCTCCGGCCCATTTCGTTCGCGCCGCGCGGAAAAGCGAAGCTGCGGTCGTAGAAACCACCACCCATGCCGAGGCGGGTACCGGTCGAATCGAACGCCACCAGCGGCACCAGGACCAGATCCAGATCCTCGGCTTGCAAGCATTCCATCGAAGCAACTTCGGGTTCGGGGATATCGAATCGGTTGCGGCGCAGCGGCGCACCAGCCTGGTAGGGCGCGAACCGGAGCGAGCGCGGCGGTTCACCGACCAGCACCGGCAGAAAAACCTGTCGGCCTTCGGTCCAGGCCCGTTCCAACACTGGCCTTGGGTCCAACTCGCCGTCGCAAGCCCAGTAACCGGCAATCCGAACAGCGCCGGCCAACGGCCAGAACTCCAGATGACGAGCGACGGCCAGCGCGGCCTGTTGGCGCGTGGCGAGGGACAAACCGCGCCGCAAGGCGCGAAGTTGTCGACGTAGCGATTGCGAGTCGATCATCACGGATTGCGAGACATAAAAAAAACGACGCGTCATGCGTCGCTGGGCTGAGGAGGGGGCGTTCTCCGCCTGTGCCGTCTCGGGCCTTTGCCCTTGAACCATGCGGCTCAAGTGGGGGAACAGAGCGGCATATCAGGCTTTCCGCGACACGGCGGACATGCACACCACACCGACGACCGTGCTCCCTGGGTAAAAATATCTAGGATCAAGGGGTTACCCGGCCCACTACTCGAACACCGCAGAGAACGCCCGAACTGAAATAGAGTTTCCTTGGTCGGGATTATAACTCTTCTGACTCAGCTTTGCTAAGCACAGCGTCAACTTTATGTAATAAATCGCCCACCTGACGGTCGACCAGCGTATTCGCTTCGGCCGACAAACGCCGCTGCCGCAGCAACTCGTTGCTGACATTGAGCGCAGCCATCACCGCAACCGCTTCCAAGCTCAGCAGCTTGCTGGTGTGATCGCGCACTTCCCGCATCTGTTCGTCGAGATAGCGGGCCGCTTCCAACAAATCGTCGCGCTCGGCGGGCCGGCAAGCAAAGCGATACTCACAACCCATCAGATGCACGGCGACACTCACGGTTTCCTGGCTCAAGAGGTTTGCTCCAAACCTTTCAGGCGCACGATCATGGCCTCGATACGAGAACGTGACTGTTCGTTCTGCTCGCGCAGGGCGCTACCTTCCGCCTGTAATGCCTGATTCTGCTCGCGCAAGAAGCGGTTATCTTCCTGCAAACGCTCGCACAACGCAGCCAACCGCTCCAGCCGTTCGGCAAGGATGGCAAGACCGGTCGCGGCGGTTTCAGGGATGTTTTCCAGTTCGCCCACCTCGGCGGGCGCCGCAGTTTCGTACAGTTCGTCGGTTTCCATATAAACACTATAAATCGCTCTTTCCGATCGGGTCAATTTTCCGCCCGCTTTCGAGGTCAAAGCGAGGAATGTTAGGATTGCCCGCCGACACGTCGCTTCAAGGCGCAGGAGTTCTCCCGATGCTTGCCAGTCATTCGCCCGTATTCGAACGCCTGACCCGATTGCTCGATCCTCTCAACCCCGCCGAGTTGCACGGATTGCTGTGCGGTCTGCTGTGCGCCGACCCGAGCCTGAACTGCGATCGGTGGCTAAGCTGCGTCCACGAAGAACTGGCCGAAACGGGCGAGAGCTCCGAATCCGCCGACGATCTGCTACGGAAGCTGTTCGAATACGGCGCCGCCCAGTTGAGCGACAGCGACTGCGCTGCAACCCCGTTGTTGCCCGAAGACGAGGCCCCTCTACGACAACGCACCGACGCGCTCGGCGCCTGGTGTCAGGGTTTGCTGTTCGGCTTGGGCCTGGGGCAAGCCGACCGACACCACGCGCTCTCCGAGGAAAGCCGGGAATTTCTGCACGACGCGGCCGAAATCGCCCGGGTCGGCTTCGAAACCGAAGAGGCCACCGAAGCCGATGAAACCGCCTACGCCGAAGTGGTCGAATACCTGCGGGTCGGATTGCTGATCGTCCAGCAGGACCTGAGCCGCTCCTTCGCCCGCCTGCACTGAACCCACCCGGAGCCCCGCCGCCGATGTTCGCCCGCACCATACCGCCCAGCGTCTTCGCCCGCCGCCGTCGCACGCTGATGGAACGCATGGGTCCCGGTTCGGTCGCCGTGCTGCCGGCCGCCCCGTCGGCCCCACGCAACCGCGATATCCATTATCCCTACCGTCAGGATAGCGACTTTTATTATCTGACCGGTTTTCCCGAGCCGGAAGCGATCGCCGTGCTGGCCCCCGGTGGCGAGCAGGAGTTCCTGCTGTTCTGTCGCGAGCGCGACCCGCAAATGGAAATCTGGCACGGCCGCCGCGCCGGGCCGCGAGGCGCGGTGGAGCGCTACGGCGCCGACAACGCCCATCCCATCGCCCAATTGGACCAGTTGCTACCGCCGCTGCTGGAAAACCGTGAGCGGGTATTCTATGCCATCGGCTACAACCCGGATTTCGACCGACGGGTCATGGATTGGATCAACCGAGTCCGTGGCCAAGCCCGCACCGGAGTACGAGCGCCGGTCACCTTCATTGCCTTGGAACACCTGCTGCACGCCATGCGGCTGTACAAGGAACCCGAGGAAATCGCGGTGATGCGCGAATCCGCCCGCATCGCCTGCGAGGCGCACCGCCGAGCCATGCGAGCCTGTCGACCGGGGATGATGGAATATCAGATCGAAGCGGAAATCTTCCACACCTTTCTCGGCAATGGCGCCGGCTGGTCCTATCCAGCCATCGTCGGCGGCGGCGACAATAGTTGCATCCTGCATTACATCGAAAACAACGCCGAACTGCGTGACGGCGACCTGCTGCTGATCGATGCCGGCGCCGAGGTGGACGGCTACGCGTCTGACATCACCCGTACCTTTCCGGTCAACGGCCGCTTTTCCGGCGAGCAGCGCGCTATTTACCAACTGGTGCTGGCCGCGCAGCAAGCCGCCATCGACCAGGTCCGCCCCGGCCGCCGCTTCAACGAACCGCACGACGCGGCGGTCCGCGTCCTGACCGAGGGATTGGTGGCGCTTGGACTGCTGCACGGCGAGGTGGACGAACTGATCAAGACGGAACAGCACAAGGGATTCTACATGCATCGCACCGGCCACTGGCTGGGCATGGACGTTCACGATGTCGGCGACTACAAGACCGGCGACGACTGGCGGACTTTCGAACCGGGCATGGTCACCACCATCGAACCCGGATTGTATATCCCCGCCAACAGCAAGCGCATGGAGGAAAGTTGGGCGCGGCTGGGCGTTCAACTGGAAACCGATGTGGACGAGCGCTGGTGGCGAATCGGCATCCGCATCGAAGACGACGTGCTGGTCACCGCCGACGAACCCGAAGTGCTGACCGAGGCCGCGCCCAAGGAAATCGACGACATCGAAGCATGGATGCGGGAGGGCGGATGAACAATGTGGACTACGATCTGCTGATCGTTGGCGGCGGCATGGTCGGCGCCAGCCTGGCCTGTGCGCTGGACGGTCAGGATTTGCGGATCGGCCTGATCGAGGCCGCGCCGCTGAGCGTCAGCGCACACCCCGGCTATGACGACCGCACCCTGGCCCTGGCGCAGGGGACCCGACGCATCTTCCAGACCCTGAACCTGTGGGAAACGCTGGCCGCCACCGCCACCCCGATCCGCCAAATCCATATTTCCGAGCGCGGTAGCCCCGGCTTTGCCCACCTCGACTGCCGTGACGAGGACATGGAGGCACTGGGTTACGTCGCCGAGGCACGGTTGATCGGCGCGGCGCTGCTGGCGAAATTGCCAACCTTGCGCAACGTGGAACTGCTCTGCCCGGCCCGTCTGGAAACCGTGCGCATCGAACCGGACGCCGCCTGCATCGACGTCCGTTTTGCCGACGAACGGACGGTGGAACTACGGACTCGCTTGTTGGTGGCCGCCGACGGGGCTCGCTCGCCGGTGCGCGAACAGCTCGGCATCGCCGCCTTGCGCTGGGAGTATGGCCAACAGGCGGTGATCGCCAACGTCACCCCCACCCTGCCCCATCGCCACGTCGCCTACGAGCGCTTCACCTCGGACGGGCCGGTGGCGCTGCTGCCCATGAGCGACAACCGCTGCGCGGTGGTCTGCACGGTCAGCGACGCCGAGGCGTCGGCGGTCCTGGATCTCGACGACGCCGGCTTCATCGCCCTGTTGCAACAACGATTCGGCGACCGCCTGGGACCGTTTCTTCGCATCGGTCGTCGACAGGCCTATCCGCTGTTCCTGCTGAAAGCGCGCGAACACGCCCGCCAGCGCGTGGCGATCATCGGCAATGCCGCTCATACTCTGCATCCCATCGCCGGCCAGGGTTTCAACCTGGGTATCCGCGACGTGGCGGCGCTGGCGGAAGTGGTCGCGGACGCCTGTCGGCGCGATGAGGACATCGGCGATCTGAGGGTGCTCAACCGCTACGCCGACTGGCGGCGCTGGGACCAGCGGCGGACGATCGCCTTCACCGACGCGCTGAATCGGCTGTTCGCCAACCCGCTGCCGCCGGTACGGGCCGCTCGCAATCTAGGACTGCTGGCGTTCGACTTGTTGCCACCGGTCAAGCATTGGTTCGCCCGACAAACCATGGGACTGGACGGGCGAGTGCCGAAACTGGCGCGGGGGCTGGCGCTGACGGCATCGCCATCAGGAGCGACAACCCAATGACAAATGCCGATTACGATCTCGTCATCGCCGGCGGTGGCATGGTCGGCTCGACGCTGGCCTGCGCGCTGCGCGACGCCGATCTCAAGATCGCCCTGCTGGAAAGCGCGCCACTGGAGCGTATCCGTCCGGGTGAGGAAACCGACCTGCGGGTCTCCGCCGTCAATCGCGCTTCGCAGCGCATTTTCGCGGCGGTGGATGCCTGGAACGACATGACCGCCTGGCGGGTCAGTCCATTCCGCGACATGCGGGTGTGGGATGCCGGCGGCTTTGGTCAGATCCATTTCGACAGCGCCACTCTCGGCGAGCCGCTGCTGGGCTGGATCATCGAAAATCGAGTCATTCAATATGCCCTGCTGGAGCGGGTGCGGCAATTGCCGGCGGTGGAGCTGCTGTGTCCGGCGGCGCTGGAAACCGCCTGGCCCGAAGACGCGGGCGGCTGGCGGGTACGCTTGACCGACGGACGCGAATTCACGACACGGCTGCTGGTCGGCGCGGACGGCGCGCAATCCAAGGTGCGGGAATTGGCGGAAATCGATACGCGCGGCTGGAGCTACCACCAGAAAGCGCTGGTCGCCAACGTGCGCACCGCCGAACCGCACCAGGAAACCGCTTGGCAGCGTTTTCTGCCCACCGGGCCGCTGGCATTTCTGCCGCTGCACGACGGACGCTGTTCCATCGTCTGGTCCACCACACCGGAGCAGGCCGACCAATTGCTGGCGCTGGATGAATACAACTTCGCCCAGGCGCTGACGGAAGTGTTCGAACGGCGACTGGGCGAGATCGTACAGGTCGGGCCACGCGGCGCTTTTCCCCTGCGCTTGCAGCACGCCCGCGCCTACGTCAAACCCGGCCTGGCCCTGATCGGCGATGCCGCCCATGTGGTCCACCCGCTGGCTGGGCAGGGCGTCAATCTGGGACTGCTGGACGCGGCGACACTCGCCGAGGTACTGCTGGACGGTCTCGCCGCCGGTCACGAGGTGGGCGCACTCCGGGTACTGCGGCGCTACGAACGCTGGCGCAAGAGCGATAACCTGCCAATGCTGGGTATCATGGATGGTTTCAAACGCTTGTTCGGCAATTCATTGCCGCCTGTGCGGCTACTGCGCAATCTCGGCCTCAATCTGATCGACGCCGCCGGGCCGCTGAAAAACGCCATGGCCCGGCGAGCCATGGGCTTGGAAGGCGATCTGCCGAAACTGGCGCGGGCGGCGAGTTGAATGCCGATGCCCGAACACATCCTTTGCCACCTGGACGACTTGGCCGAAGATCACAGCAAGGGCATCGTCGTCAACCCGGCTTCCCGGTATGCCGACATCGTGTTGGTGCGCACGCGGAAGGGTATTTACGCCTACCGCAACCGCTGCCCGCATACCGGGGCGCCGATGGAATGGGAGCCCGACCAGTTTCTGGATTGCACCGGCACGGTCATTCAATGCGGCATCCACGGAGCGCTGTTTCGCATCGAAGACGGTTATTGCGTTTCCGGCCCCTGTGTCCGGCAATCGCTACAACGGGTTGAACTGATCGAGCGAGACGGCTGGCTGATCGCGCTCGATCCCCTGGAGCACACCGGTGGCTGAACCGCCCGTCATCCAGGTCGAGAATCTACGCAAGTATTATGGTTCGGTGCGGGCCGTGGACGGCATCAGCTTCGACATCGCCCGCGGCACCACCTGCGCCCTGCTCGGCGGCAACGGTGCCGGCAAGACCACCACCATCGCCATGTTGCTGGGGCTGCTACTGCCGAGCAGCGGCCGGATTCATATCCTCGGCGAAGAGGTGCCACGCCACCACCATCGCGTGCTGCCGCGCATGAACTTCTCCTCGCCCTATGTCGATCTGCCGCAACGCTTGACCGTGGCGGAAAATCTGACCGTTTACGCCCGCTTGTATGGTGTGCCTCGCGTGCGCGAGCGACTGGCGGCTTTGGGGCGAGATCTGGATATCGACGCTTTTTTCCAACGACCCTACGGCAGCTTGTCCGCCGGTCAAAAAACCCGGGTGGCGCTGGCCAAGGCGCTGTTGAACGAACCGGAAATCCTGTTGCTCGACGAGCCGACCGCCTCGCTCGACCCCGACACCGCTGACCGGATGCGCGGCATCCTGACCGACTACCAGCGGCGCGGCGGCGCGACCCTGCTACTGGCCTCCCATAACATGAGCGAGGTGGAACGGCTCTGCGATCAGGTCATCATGCTGCGAACCGGATGCATCGTTGCCAGCGGCGCGCCGCGCGAACTGATTCGCCGCTACGGCCGCAAGGACATGGAAGAGGTGTTTCTCGACATCGCCCGCGGCATTCAAAGCGGCGAGGTGATCGAGTGAATGGCCTGTCTCCGCAGCGCATTGGCGCGTTGGCGCTGCGCTACCTCTACCTGCTGCGCCGTTCCTGGATCCGTATCGTCGAGCTAGCCTACTGGCCCACCGTGCAGATGATCCTGTGGGGCTTCATCACCCGCTATCTGTCCGGGCACAGCGACGTGCTCGGACAGGCGGCGGGGCTGCTGCTATCGGGCGTACTGCTGTGGGATATTCTGTTTCGCAGCCAGTTGGGCGTTTCGGTGGTGTTCTTTGAGGAACTGCACGCCCGCAATCTGGCGCAATTGTTCGTCAGCCCGCTGCGGCCGATCGAACTGATTCTGGCGTTGATGTCGATCAGCCTGATTCGCACTCTGGTCGGCGTCGGTGTCGCGGTGGCATTGGCGCTGCCGTTCTACGGCTTCAATCTGTTTGCGCTGGGGCCGCCGCTGGCCGGTTTTTTTCTCAACCTGCTGTTGATGGGCTGGGCCATCGGCCTGCTGGTCGCCGCCCTGGTGCTGCGCCACGGCATGGGCGCGGAAAGCATCGCCTGGGCGGCGATCTTCGCCCTGGCGCCGTTGTGCGGGATCTACTACCCCATCGCCACCCTGCCCGGCTGGCTGCAACCGCTGGCCTGGATCTTACCCGCCAGTCATGTGTTCGAGGGAATGCGGGCGGTATTGCTGGATCACACGTTCCGGCTGGACTATTTCCTGTATGCCCTGCTGCTGAACACCGGCTACCTTGGTCTGGCGATCAGTGTGTTTTTAGCCGCCGTCCGCCATGCGCGTGAGTACGGCTCGCTGTTACAGTCGGGCGAATAAGCCTCGTCACTCCAACACGGATTGCCTCCTGTATCGGCTATTCACGCTATAAGGGCGAAAATCAGGCCGTCAATCTTTGTGTTCCTCCATCAATCGTGGAACCTGACAACTGACCAAAACATTTCAAGGATACAGTTGCGGGGAAGAATTCCAAGACCGCCGACTCTACGTATCTTGATCGAGAGGGATCGCTACCCCCATCCGATGAAGCAGGCACAAACAATGGGGAGGCAGAGGATGGCGGACACGGCGATGGTCAGATGGACAGTGAGCGGAGCTGAACGGGGTGAACCTGAGAAATGCTCGGCCAAACCGGCGGTTGGCGCAGGCAGCGGAACGCCTGGAGCCGCAGCCCAGAACCAGTATTCCACCAGACCGGCGCTTGCTTATTGAGAATCGGCCGGTCATCACTCTGGCTCAGGCGGCCAAATTGTTCCGGTGGTATGGAAGTCGCTGGAGCAACAAGGTTTTTTCCGAATCTTTAAAACCAGCCGCCCACCGCGCCGACTGGAATCTGGATTGAGCTTTATTTTTTTTCCTTCCTATCTTGAATTAAAATTTCCATTAGCTAAAATTAATATGCATTTGTATCATTAATGAGTCTTTTTCGCGCAACCATGGAAAATCCATGATGCATGCCGCTCTTGGCTTATGGTTATTACCCATATTAGTGATAATCCGGGCTCCGACAAAGTCGCCCTGGATAACGAACAATAGAAGTACGGAAGGAGGAGGGGCAGGGATCTTATGAGCGATAAGAAATCCTTTAAAGTCGCTTTAATCGGGATTCCCGAAAACGAGCGCAACGTTCTGAGAAATATCTTCAAACTTTCCCTTTACCGTCCTAACGCCTACTCCTTTGCCGCCGCTGGCGAACCGATCCAAATCTTGATGGTCGACGCGGAAAATCCAAGCGCAATGGCGGAATGGCGTTCCTATAAGCCTGCCACACCCAATGAAAGCTCGTCTTCTTCCCTAATCAGCGTAATGATCGCCAAAGATCAACTGGCCGATGAGTTTCCCTATACCCTGCACCGACCCTTTATCGCGACTCGCGTACTTAGCGTATTGGATCGGGTCGCCAATCAAATATCAACCATCCCCACCGAAGAACGTACCATTAGCGAGCCCTCGACAGTTGGCGGAACCTCGGAGCAAGTTTTCAAGGCATTGGTGGTAGATGATAGCAGCACGATCAGAACGCAGGTCGAATTGGAATTAAAGCTACTTGGGATTCGAACCGATACCGCCGAATCCGGCGAACAGGCTTTTGAACTGCTTTCCCTAAATGATTACGACATCATTTTTCTGGACGTCATATTACCTGGGGTCGACGGCTATCAAATCTGCAAGACGATCAAGAAAAACAAAACCAAGAAAAAAAACGCCGGTCATCATGCTGACTAGCAAGTCGTCACCCTTCGACCGAGTCAGAGGCGCATTGGCCGGCTGCGATACTTATCTAACCAAACCCGCCAAACAAAATGCTTTTCAGAAAGTGGTCAAAAAAATACCTGAAAACTTAAAGCAAACCGACGTTCTATTTACGGACCATTGCAGAAACGGGTCCATATCGGATCAATCATGATGTTAGAGAATAAATTAAGGAGATTTTCATGCCGATACGAAAAAATTCTTGTGGTCGACGACTCCCCAACGGATCTGGCAAATATCAAAGGCATTCTCGGAGAGGCGGGCTGTGTCATCGTTACCGCCACCAACGGCAAGGAAGCCATTGAGAAAGCCAGCGCGGAAAAGCCGGATCTGATTTTCATGGACATCATCATGCCCGACATGGACGGCTATGCCGCTTGCCGTTCGCTCGGCAACCAAGCGGAAACCAAGAGTATTCCGGTGATCTTCGTGACCAGCAAAAGCCAGAAAGCCGACCGATTGTGGGCACAGATGCAGGGTGGCAAGGGCTTTATCACCAAACCCTACACGGCGGACGCCATCACCGATCAACTGAAAGCATTTCTGTAAACCGCCCTGGTCCGATGGGAACCCCGATGAACGACAAGGCTGACCGGACTCCCCGACGCTGGCTGGAACCCAGTACGGCGCTCAACCGCTTCAAACCGCCTCCTGGCATCATGGGCGGGCTAGCCGCCACCGAACGTCGGCGCGCACGGTACGGTTTCTGGATCGGCGACTTAGGTTTGCTGATCGATCAGGACACCACCAGCGAAGTACTGGAACGATGGGTGATTTACCCGCTGCCTAACGTACCTGCCTGGTTTCTCGGGCTGATCAACCTGCGCGGCAATCTGGTGCCGATATTCGACGTAAAACAGTTCCTGCAACTGGAAGAAGGCACCCGGGAAAAACGCTGGCTGCTGATCCTGGACCAGGGCGAGGGTACGGTGGGATTTTTTATCGATGGCCTGCCTCAGCCCGTGAGCACCCACCAAGCCCTTCCCCGCTTACCCCCACTGCCGGCTGTCTTGCGAGCCCATATCGCCGGAGGCTACACCCAGGACGACCAAACCTGGCTGGGCTTCGAGCATCGAAGCTTTTTCCGAGTTTTGGGTGGACAAGTCGCTGGAATATCCTGATTCCGGTCAAAATAGGCTTGGAGCAGCGCGATCTAAAAAAATATATCGCTAGAACAATCGAATAAACCAAAGGGAGGTCCTCGCATGCACATACAAAATGACTCCACCGCCAGCACCCGCGCGGCAGGCCGACGCCGGATGAAGGGCGGCATGACGCTGGGACTACTGCTCAGCCTGTGCACGGCCGCGCCTTGGAGTTGGGCCGAAGATCCGGGCGTCACCAGTAATAACATCCGCATCGGCGCCACCCTCCCCCTGGAAGGGGATTTCAAAGTGTACGGCCTGTCGATGAAACGCGGGATGGATGCGGCGCTGGCCGACCAAACGGTGCAGAAACGTCGCGTCGAGTTCGTCGCGATCAACGATTTCTATAATCCCACCGAAGCAGTTAAAGCGGCTACGCAGCTTATCGAAAAGGGTATTTTTGCAATGGTCAACAGCTTCGGCTCGCCGACCACCAAGGCGGTGCTGCCGCTACTGGCCGAAAATAAAGTACCCGCGATCGGCTTTTACACGGGTGCGGCCTTCACCGGGCCAGGCGATGTATTGAACTTCCGCGCCAGCTACGCCAAGGAGGTGGAATCCGTGGCGGATGCGGCGATGGCGGCGGGCATCAAACCCACCGAAGTATGCGCCTACGCCCAGAACGACGCCTACGGCATGGCCGGCGTTCAGGGATTCCGCGCGGCGCTGGCCAAACAGCCCGGCACGGAATCCATTGTCGCCAAAGTGGACCAGATCCTGAACATGCCGGGGGACAACCCGGAACGCAATGGCATCGGCCCGGTTGGCGTTTACCCTCGCGACACCGTGAGCGCGCGACCCGGCTATCTGTCCTTGAAGAAATGGGAAGCCGACACCGGCAACCGCTGCCGGCTGGTCGTCACCACCGCGGTTTATGATCCGGCCGCCACGTTCATGGGATACGCTCGCCTTAAGGATGAACCCTGGATATTCAGCACACCATCGCCGGCTGGAGGTACACGGCTGGTCACGCTGCTCAAGGAATACGGTATTCGGGACCAGGTGATCGGTACCCAGATCGTGCCGGCGCTCGATTCATCGCTGCCGGTGGTCGCGGAAGCGCGCAAGGCATTGGGCGAGGATCTGAATTACGAGTCGTTGGAAAGCTACATCGTCGGCAAGCTGTTCCTGACGATTCTGCGAGCCATTGACGGGCCGCTGACCCGAGAAAATTTTCTCAAGGCCGCACGCCACCAACCCTACGACATCGGCGGTATCCGGGTGGATTTCACCACCGACAATCAAGGCTCCGATTTCGTCATGATCACCTATCTGCGGGACGGCCAATTCGCGGTTATCACGCCGCAAGAACTGGCGGCACTGTTCAAGTAGGGGCTTCCGTCGCGCTGGCGGGGCACGGCGCGAATGGAGTCCAAACAAAAATTTACGAAGCCGCCAGCCATGCGCCGGGGACACCCAAGCAACCGGTCGGATCTGACGGGGTTTGATCACCGAACTGAGGAAAAATTGTCATGGGCGGTCAGAAAATCAACTCGCGTTTGACTGTTACAATCATCGCGCAACTCGTGATCCTGGTATTGATCGGACTCATCGCCTACTTCGGCATGAATCGTATCGGCAACGCCGTGGGTCAGATCAACCAGTCCGTGAACGAGCAGGTAAGCCTGGGTCGACTGGGCGAGACCTTGCGCACCGAACTATTGACGACGGCCAATAGCGTGGCCCGCGGCACCAGCACCTGGGAACAAGCGAACGCCAAGCTACCGGTCGCCAAGGCCAAGTTCGAAGAAGGGTTGAAAACCTACTTCGACGCCTTGAACCCCGCCGACAGGGAACAGGTGCAAAATCAGTACAAAGCCAGCTTGGACAGCCTCAATGAAATCTTCGCCGAACTGGAGCAATTGTTCGGCAATCGCGACCGTGGCCAGTTGAACCTGTTCGTCAGCAACGACCTCGATGCGCTGATCAACCCCTTTTTCAACAACCTCCTGGCCAGTCTGGATCGAACCCAGGAGCGCTCCTCGCAAGACCTGCAAACGGCGCGGAGCACCGGTAATACCTTCACCTGGTTGATCGCGGTGCTTGGGCTGATCGGTATCGGATTCTCCTTCTTCATGGGTACCTCCACCTACCGTGCCATCACCAATCCCCTGAACCAGATGATGGAAACCGTACAGCAGGTAGGCCAGGGAAACTACACCGCTCGTACGGGGCTGACCGGCTCCGACGAGCTGTCCGAACTGGGCCAAGCTTTCGATCAAGTGTTGAACGAACGGGTCACCGCACTGGTGGAAGCGGAACACGAAAACGAACAGCTCAACGACTCCATCATCAATCTGCTGCAAGCGGTGTCCCTGCTCAGCCAAAGAGACCTGACCGTCCATGTGCCGGTTACCGAGGACGTGACCGGGCCGGTGGCGGACGCCTTGAACCTGCTCACCAGCGAAACCGCCACGGTGTTGCAAGGCGTGACCCGCATCTCCGAAGAAGTGGCGACCGCGTCCGATAAAGTGAAAACACAGTCCGACGCGGTGATCGCCGTGGCCGAAAACGAGCGTCATGCCGTGGAACAAACCGCCACCGACCTGGCCGCCGCGTCCGAAACCATGAAACAGATCGCCCAACTGGCACAGGAGTGCAATGCCACGGCGGAAACCACCATCAAGACCACCCAAGCGGCGCTGCAGGCGGTGACCAGTACCGTCAGCGGTATCAACAGCACCCGCGACACCATCCGCGAAACGGAAAAGCGTATCAAGCGACTGGGTGAACGCTCCCAGGAAATTAGCGGCGTGGTCAACCTGATCAACACCATCGCCGAACGTACTCATATCCTGGCGCTGAACGCCAGCATGCATGCGGCCTCGGCCGGCGAGGCGGGCCGAGGCTTCGCGGTCGTGGCCGACGAAGTACAACGGCTGGCGCAAAACGCCCGTGAAGCGACTTCGCAAATCGCCACGCTGGTCAGCAATATCCAGATCGAAACGGCGGATACGGTAAACGCGATGAACACCGCCATCAGCCAGGTGGTGGACGGTAGCCGGCTAGCGGAACAGGCTGGCGAACAAATGCAGCGCACCCAGGCAACCACCACCGATCTGGTGACCGCCGTGCAACAAATCGCCTCGCGCTCGCAGGAGCAGGCACGGGTCAGCAATGAACTATTGGGCCGCGCCGAACAGATTCAAGCCAGCACCCACCAAACCAGCCAACAGTTGCTGGAACAGACCGTGCAAACCACCAATCTGGTGGAATACGCCAAAAACCTGTTGAACTCCGTGCGTGTGTTCCGGTTGCCGGCCTAAGGGCGCGACCCCATGCCCGCCGCCAAAATGGCCGCCACCGGGTTGCTGCTGCTTGCGAGAGGAGTTTAGCGCTGATGCTGGTATCGGAAGAAAGCGTTGCGGTGTTGGAAGCCGAGGTCGCCGAAGCGCTCGGCATTCTGGAGGGATTGCCCGCAGAAAACGATGGAGCCGATCAAGACGAGATCGCCGCAGTGATCCGCCGTTATGCCGAGCAGGTGGAACGTATCGGTTCAGCGGCTGGCGAAGCCGGTTTTTCGGGGCTGCGGGACACCTGTCTGTTATTTCAGGAAAACCTGACGGCTTTGAACGTCCGAGGCCTGGGGCTTAGCGACACCGAACGGGAACGACTGGAAGAATGGCCGATACTGGTCATTGGCTATCTGATGTCTCCAGACGACTCGCAGGCCAGCGATGCACTACTTGATCACTTGCAAAACCCAGTTTGGAGTGCGCCGCTGCCAGCAACGGAAGCCCATGTACTGCGCGATCTGCTGATACCAGCCGAATTGGGATCGAGTCAGGAAGAATCGGGCGAAACGCCGGAAACCCCGGCCGAACCCACCGAACCTGTCACCGTTATAACGGAAGAAACGGTGGCGGAACTGCTTCAGGCGGAAATTTGCGTTCGCCCTCCTCTCTCGACGCTCTCTCCAGAAAAGGAGGAAGAACCGCTAACCGACCGCTCCCCATGGATTCCTTCCCCATTGTTCGGGGAGAACGGAGATCGGAAATTCGAAGGATCGACGCCCGAAACATTCTCAGCGGAACCACCCGATTCCCTCACCGCGCCACCACCGACACTGGTCAGCGAGCTAGCGATTCCGACCATGGTCGAGCCCTTCCCCATCGATACCGGTCATGCCTCAGCCACCTCTCCAGCGATGGAAACGCAACCGGCTATCGAAGCCGCGCCGGAAACTTTCGCCACTGCGGCCGTCGAGGAAACGGCACCCGCCGCAGTCATAGAACTTGCACAAGAAATCCCTCAAGAAACCCCTGTAGCAACCCCATTGGAATCGCCTGAACTTGAGACTGGGATCATCGAGCAAGCATTGGAGTTTTCTGTCGAAACCGTCAGCGACACACAATTGACTACCATCAGGGAAGAAACAAGTTTCGCAGTAGAAATGAAAGAGCTGGAAGAACCGGAAGAAACAGCGGAAACGGAAGAGCTGGAAGAACCGGAAGAGCTGGAAGAACCAGGAAGTCCGGCGACATCGTTCGCGCCAGACGCCGCTCAGCAGGAATTGTTGGAAATCCTTTGCGAGGAAATCGCGCAAATCGCCGAAGCCACCACCGAAGCCTTGGCTGTGGTCTCGGCCGCCGACAGCGTTCCCGAAGCCCGCGCCGAAGCTTGGTCTGGCTATACCGAATACCTGGAACGATTGGGTGAGGCTTCGGCCTCCATCAATTTGACAGGCCTGCAACAAGCCTGTGCCTATCTGTACACCAACCTGCTCGAACTGGCTGCTCAGGGTAGCCCGCTGCATCCAGAGCAACAACGCGTGGTGGAGGCTTGGCCCGCGCTGGCGCTCAGCTACCTACAAGCGCCCGACGACCGCTCGACATGCGAAGCACTGACCCGGCATCTGCAAGAGACTCACTGGCCGCAACCGCTGGCGGCCGCCGACGCGACCGCGCTGAGCGATCTGCTGCTTGCGCCAAAGCTGGTCACCGAGGAAGCCGAGGTGGAAGCTCGGCCGCAACAGGCACAACCCAGCGATGTATCGCTGGAACTGCCGGCCGATGTCAATCAGGACTTGCTGGACGGTTTGCTGCAGGAGCTACCCCAACAGGCCGCCGACTTTTCCACCGCCATTCAACGGCTGGCCGCCGGCGATGGCCAACTCGCCGACGTGGAAGTGGCGCGACGCATCGCCCATACCCTGAAGGGCGCCGGCAACACCGTCGGAGTGCGTGGCATCGCCACTCTGACCCACCACATGGAAGATATCCTGCAAGCACTCTCCAAGCATGGTGTGCTGCCCAACCGGCCGCTGGCCGATACCCTGCTCAACGCCGCCGACTGCCTGGAAACCATGAGCGAGGCGCTGCTGGGCATGAGCGCACCGCCGCCGCAGGCGCAGACCGTGCTGCAAACCGTGCTGGACTGGGCCAACCGCATCGACCGGGCGGGAGTGCCCGCCAGTGACGAAATCCCGCCCCCGACGACCGCCCAAGCGGAGGAACCTCCAGCTCCCACCACGCAACCGCCAGAAACCGCGCTCGAATCGCGGCAACCCACCGTTTCGACCACCGAACCGGCCTTGCGGGTTTCCGCTCATCTAGTGGACAACCTGCTGCGACTGGTGGGTGAAAGCATCATCCTCACCGGCCAAGTGCAGGAGCGGATTCGTAAAACCATCGATCAAACCCGAGCGGTGGCGGCACAGAATCGGCTGTTCCAGAGCCTGACCGCCGAGCTGGAACAACTGGTCGATGTCCGCAACGTATCCTCGCCGCTCTCCAAGTCGATACAGCGCGGCGATTTCGACCCCCTGGAACTGGAACAGTACAACGAACTCAACACCGTCACTCACCGGTTGGTGGAAACCGCCATCGACGCCCGCGAGATGAACCGTACCGTGGAGGACAACCTGGTACTGCTGGATTCGCTGCTGGTGGACCAGGGCCGTCTGCACCGGGACAGCCAGGAAGCGGTGCTGCGTACCCGCATGGTGCCCATTCAAACCGTGGTGCCCCGGCTGCAGCGCAGCGTACGCCAAACCTGCCGGCTGGTGGATAAGGAAGCGGAACTGGTGGTACGCGGCGCCGACACCCCCATGGACAGCAACGTACTCAATAACATGGTCGATCCGTTGATGCACATCCTGCGCAACGCGGTCGATCACGGCATCGAGCCGCCCCACCAGCGCCAGCGTCTGGGCAAACCCCCAGCGGGACGGATCGAGCTGCATTTCATGCGCGAGGGCAACAACATCGCCATCCACTGCCGGGATGATGGCGCCGGACTGGATCTGGCGGCGATCCGTCGGACGGCGGAAGAACATGGCCTGCTCGCCCCCGACAAACCGCTGGAACCGGACGAGCTGGCCCGGTTGATCCTGCTGCCGGGATTCTCCACCCGTGGCTCGGCCACTCAAACCTCGGGGCGCGGCATCGGCATGGACATGGTCTACAGCCGGCTGCTGGACATGAAAGGCTCGCTGCGTATCCAGACCGAAGCCGGCAAGGGTTGCCTGATGGAATTGCGACTGCCGGTCACCCTGATTTCCACCCACGCGCTGCTGTTGCGCGTGCGGGACCAGATTTACGCCCTCTCCGATCGCGGCATCGAACAGATCCTGTACTCCGGGGCCGGCAAGATACAGACGCTGGGCAAAGTCACCACCTACCGATTGGGCAACGACATTCACGAACTGACATCGCTGGAAAACCTGCTCAATCTGCCGCAAGACCGGCGCGAGCACGACCGCGGCATGTCCCCGATGCTGCTGGTGCGGGAAGAAACCGGCGGCCTCCGAGCCGTGCTGGTGCAGGAAGTGTTGGACAGCCGCGACTTGGTGGTCAAAAACATGGGCCAGTACATCCCCACGCTCCCCGGCATCGTGGGCGCCACCATCCTCGGCGACGGCAGCGTGGCGCCGGTACTGGATCTGCCCGAACTGTTGCGCGCCCGCGCCGCCGGTCAGCGGTTGCCGACGACTGCTGTCCAATCAGCGCAATCCATCACCGCCACCCCCCACCGACAAATCGTGCTGGCGGTGGACGATTCGCTGAGCGCTCGCCGCTCGCTAGCGCAGTTCGTGCAAGATGCGGGCTTCGAAGTGCGCACTGCGCGCGATGGCCTAGAGGCGATCGAAATCATCAACAACAAGCGCCCGGACCTGGTGCTGGCCGACTTGGAAATGCCGCGCATGAACGGCCTGGAGTTAACCGCGCATCTGCGGGCCAACCAGACCACCCACGATTTACCGGTCATCATGATCACCTCGCGCTCCACCGCCAAGCACCGGCATGAAGCCGAGGCCGCTGGCGTCGATACTTACCTGACCAAACCGTTCATGGAAGACGACCTACTCGAACAGATGCACAGGCTATTGCGCGCATGAGCCAGCCCGTTCGAAACACATTAGCCGAACTGCGGGAAATTCGGGCGTTGGCCAAGCTGACCCTGGGCGGATATCCATGGCTACTGCCGCAAACGGAGATCAGGTCCCTGGAATCGCCCCTGGATATCGACCGGGAGGTGCGAGCACCGCAAGGTATCGGCGCCATCGCGCTCGGCGGCGAGTGGTGGCCGGTGTACTGCCTGTCCGGCGACTTGCGGCTATTGCCGCAACCACCGGACAGTCGAGGGATCTGTGCATTACTGGATAATGGCGCCGATCGCTTCGGCTTGCTTTGCGACCAGATCGAAACGCTCGCCGAAACCCCGCGCCTGCTGGCGCTGCCGGCCTGCATGGGGTTGCCGGATTCTCCCATTCAAGCGCTGGCACCGCTCGACGAGGGGCTGGGTTGCGTGACCGACACCGAGCATCTGGCGGCATTGCTCGCCACGCTCGCGGAGGGTGCCGATGGCCACTGAAAACCCGATGGAAAGTATGGCCTGGATGCTGGCGCTGGACGATCGACTGCGCGCCGCCGTGGGCGAGCACGAGCTGATCCACCTGATCGAAGCGCCCACGCTGCTGGACGTGCCGCTGAGCCCGCACTACTGCCGGCGGGCGATCCTGTGGAACGACCTCCTGTTACCGGCGATGGATTTGGCGGCCTGGCTATGGGGGCGGGAACAACCGGCGCAACCGACGCGGAAACTAGCCGGCGTGGTCGCCTACCAGCCGCAGATGGGCGCGGCCGAGTACGGTGTACTGCTGCTGAGCGATATTCCAGCGCGCACGCGTGTCTCCGACACCCAAGCTTGCAAGCTGCCCGAACAACCGACTGGCTGGCGCGATCTGGCCATCTCCTGCTTCCTCGACGCCGAAACCCCGGTACCCATCCTGGATCTTCCCTTTATTTTCAGCGGCGGGCTGCTGACGGCGCGGTAACGCCGCTTCCCGCGCCCGCAAGCCGCCCGCGTCCGACTGGCCATCCCATCCTCAATCGACCGTATCATCCTGCTCCATCGCGGTCGTCTCCGGCCGCAAGGCACCGGCTTGCAACAGTCCGTCCCGCAACTCGCAGGTTGCCGGAAAGCTCCAGAATTGGCCGAGCGTGTCGGGGTTACCGTACTTGAGATGACTGGTGGCAAGCATCCGCCCCTGCCGGCGACCGTCGCCCTGACCGTATACCACCGCCATCGAATTCGGCTCCAATCCCGCATCCCCCCCAATCCACCAACAGCAAACGCGCGTCGTCCCGCTGCCAGCGCCGTATCGTCGGCAAGCGTTTCGACTTGCCGTAACCCGCGAATACCGCGCCGTCGGCCAAGCGGATGCCAAACTGATAAAGTTGCTTTTTCCGATCGGCGGATGGCCAACCTCCATATAGCGCCGGCCCCAGCCATAGCTCCAGGCGGTCGTCGTTGATCCAGTTTTCAGACATCGCCGGAGTCCGTCCCGCATCGCGCACCTGCGCCAACAGCGTGGTCGCCGACAACAACAGCAGCTTGATTTCGGTCCGTGCTTGTGGGTCCAGGCTACCGTACACGACAAAGCCATCTTCCTCGTTGCCCGTGGCTCTCAGCGTCAGCGCGCAACTGCCCAAACCGGCGGATTGTCGTTCCAGCGCCGCCAGCTCGTCGCCACCGCGCTCAAGCTGAGGAATCGCGATAAACCGACCGGTGGCACTTTCCCGGTCGCAACCGACCGTCGCATCTTCATCCAGCGTCTCCTCGGCCGGCGATGGATTGAGCCAGCCGCGCTGTCGCAGCGCCCGAAAATTGGTTTCGGTTTCCAGGCAACCACCGCCCAACGTGTGATAGCTGGCCTCCCGACGCAGTAGCGGCTGTTCCGGCATCAATTGATAGCTCGCACCGATCTCCCAGCGCCAGGCACTGCCGCCGACCCGGTCGAGCGTGATGCGGTTCGGAGCGACCGTGACGACATCTTCCCCAATCCCGGAAGCGCCATAGCCATCGTTGCAAAAGGCGAACAAGCGCCGGTAAACGGCCTTGCCATCCCGGCCGACCTGCTTGAGCCAGTAATCCTCGGGATAGGGTCGGCATTGCCGCCCTTCGGCATCGGCGGGCTGATTTTCCGCACCCAGTGCGACATGCAACACGGCCAAAGCCGTGCCGTCGGCGGCCTTGCCAGCATCCAGCGTCTCGACGATCCGGCACTCCGGCCGATCCTGGCAAACCGAACCCCGTTCGGTGGACGGCGTGTCGCTGGCGACCGCCATGGAACCGAAGATGGCGGCCAATCCCACCATCCACGGCAACCACCGAAAAATCCCGCAAACCAACTCGTTCATCGTCAAAACTCGCTTCGATCTCCCGGATGGAATCGACTCGCCCAAAAAAAGACGAGCACTCTTGGTAAAACGCACCATGAAGGACTAGCATAATTTTACCGATATCCCATCAAATTATCGGGTAGAAACCCGCAACGAAAGTTTGTAAGAATAATGTCGCAAATTGCACCATGTGCTTGCTTTGAATAGCCACTATCTGCTTTTTTCACCTAAAGCAGCCGCCCCCACCCGAAATGAGACCAGAAGGTATCGTGCTGCACCCACTGCAACCGTCGTTTCCGCTCTCACCCTTGATCGCCCACCCCCACGGGTCTCGCGACCTGAAAGTGCGCCTGGAAGAAATCGCCCAGGTCTTTAGCCTGGTCGGCACCGGCCGTTCCCTGCGCGAGGCGCTGGACGAACTTTGCAGGCTGATCGAACGTTGGATGCCCGACGCCTACTGCTCGATTCTGCTGCTCGAAGAAGGACGCTGGTTGCGCCACAGCGGCAGCGTTCGACTACCCGCCGAATACATCCGTCAGGTGGATGGCCTGGAGATCGGACCCGAGGCCGGTTCATGCGGCGCGGCGGCCTGGCAAAAACGACAAATCATCGTCAGCGACATCGACACCCACCCGTACTGGCGGAATGCCCGGGACATCGCCCGCTGCTTCGGGCTAGCCGCCTGCTGGTCCACGCCGATCTTGAGCGACGATCAGTCGGTACTGGGCACCTTCGCCGTCTACTACCACGAAAAGCGCGAACCAACCGAAGCCGAACTGAATCTGATCGATCAAGTGATCGGCACCGCCCGGCTGCTGCTCGAACTCCATCGAACCGAAGCGGAGCTGCGGCAATCGCAGCAAATGCTGCAAACCATCCTCGACAACGTGCCAGTCCGCATCTTCTGGAAGGATCGCGAGTCGCGCTATCTGGGCGCCAACCGGCTTTTTCTGCAAGACACCCGTCTCGCTCATCTTGACGACCTATGCGGCAAAACCGACTTCGACCTGCCGCTCGATCCCATTACCGCCGCACGCTATCACGCCGACGACCGGACGGTGATGGAATCGGGCCAGGCCAAACTCGATTTCGAAGAGTTGGGCCGCCATGCCGACGATTCGGAGGCTTGGTTTCACACCAGTAAAGCCCCGCTGATCGATGCCAAGGGGCACATTATCGGCGTACTGGGCGCTTATGCCGACATCACCGCGCAAAAACAAGCCGAGGCGCAAATCCGCCAACTGGCGTACTACGATACGCTGACCGGTCTGCCCAACCGCAGACTGCTGCTGGACCGCCTCGACCAGGCGCTGGCAGTGGCGAATCGCGCCGGCCACAAGGTCATCGTGCTTTTCGTCGACCTCGACCATTTCAAGCGAATCAACGACTCCCTGGGACATGCGGCGGGCGATGTCTGCCTGCGGCAGGTCGCTCGCCTGTTGAGCGCGGTGGTACGGCAGGAGGACACCATCGGCCGGCTGGGCGGCGACGAGTTTCTGGTCGTGCTGCCCGATGCCCGGCACGGCCGGGATGCCGTGCGGGTCGCCAACCTGATCCAGCAGGCACTGGCACGGCCACTGCCGATCATGGGACACGAATTCAGGCTAGGCACCAGCATCGGCATCAGCATCTTCCCCGACGACGGCCGCGACGCTGAAACCCTGATCAAGAACGCCGACACCGCCATGTACCGCGCCAAGGAAAACGATCGCGACGGCTATCAATTCTACACCTCGGATCTGAACGCTCCGGTGCTGGCGGCGCTGGAAACGGAAGCGGCTTTGCGCGGCGCGCTGGAACGCAACGAACTGCTGCTGTACTACCAACCGCGAGTCGAACTGGCCAGCGGCCGCTTGATCGGCCTGGAAGCACTAGTCCGTTGGCAACGCCCCGGCTTTCTCGATTTGTTGCCGCCGGCCGAATTCATCCCGCTGGCCGAAGACCGCAGACTGATCGGCCAGTTGGACGAATGGGTACTGCGCGAGGCATGCCAGCAAAATCGCGTTTGGCGGCTGGCCGGGCTATCGGTCGTTCCGATCGCCGTCAATCTGTCGGCACGACAGATCTCAACACGTGCTCTACCCGCCACTATCGCCACCATTCTGGCGGAAACCGAGTTGGAACCCGGCGACCTGGAGCTAGAGATGCGCGGAGAAGCGCTGCTGGCCGATACCGGATTCCTGCGGCGGTTGTTACAAAACCTGCGAGCACAGGGCGTGCGCTGCGGCATCGACGATTTCGGTGGTAGCTCCTTCAACCCGCGCTGCCTATGCGACCTGCCGGTACACCAACTGAGCATCGACCGCTCTTTCCTGCAAAATCTGACTCAGGATGCCGACAATCGGGTGATCATCGGCATGCTCATCGACATGGGGCGCGCGCTGGGGATAACCGTGATGGCCAAGGGGGTGGAAACCGTCGAGCAACTGGCGTTTTTGCGGGCGCGGCAATGCGACGGAATTCAAGGATTTCTCACTAGCAAGCCAGCGCCGGCCGTCGAAGCGATGCAATGGTTGCAACAACCCACCTGGCACTTCTGAACGATGCCCGACGCTCTCGAAGCAACAGAGCGGCGATTATCCGAATCCGGCCGGAACCATGGTTTATAATTTCAGACGGTGCTGGACGGCGCGGTTGCGGCGACCGGAAATTATTTGAACCCGTCATTCGGATAACGAGGAAAAATTCATGCGACTGATTCTGTTGGGCGCCCCGGGCGCCGGTAAGGGCACCGTGGCCAAACTGCTGACGCAGATCGACGGCTCGGTGCAGATCTCCACCGGCGACATCCTGCGCGGCGCGGTGCAGGCTGGCACGGAGTTGGGCAAGCAGGCGGACGCTTACATGAAAGCCGGTGACCTGGTGCCGGACGATCTGATCATGGGCATCATGGAAACGCGCTTGCAGGAACCGGACTGCGCCAAGGGTTTCCTGCTGGACGGTTTCCCGCGCACCATCCCGCAGGCCGAAGCGCTGAAGGTGCTGCTGAACAAGTTGGGAATCAAGCTGGATGTCGTGGCCAATATCGAAGTACCGCGCGAGGAAATCCTCAATCGCCTGACCACTCGCCGCACCTGCTCCAACACCAGTTGCCAAGCCATCTACAACGTCAGGAGCAATCCGCCCAAGGTGGCTGGAGTTTGCGACAAGTGCGGCAGCCCGGTCATTCAGCGCGACGACGAGACCGACGAAGCCATCAGCAAGCGTCTCGACACCTATTTCGAAAAGACCGCGCCGTTGATTGAATTCTACCGCCAGGAAGGATTGTTGCTGGTCGTCGATTCTCCCGCCAGCGAGGGTGTGGTGGACGCTATCCAACAGCGAATCGCCGCCGGCGCTTAAACCTCTTCCCTTCTCTTTCCATGCCCTCACGACCCGGCCCCTGAACCCTCGCACAGCGGCGAACAGGGGATCGGGTCTCCACTCCATTATCCCGCCCATCAACGCAGACTCGGCTATTCTTCGCCTTCTCCGGCATGAGAAAATTCCTGGGAAGGTACACAATGCTGTTCTCGATCATCCAAAATGCCGGCTACGTCAGGCCTCAGAAGCTGTGAAAAAAACTCAATTACCTAAGCTACCTCTAAAGCAGTCCCTTGTAATAATACTCGTTCTTTACAAATTCTTCGCAGCATGAGTCGAATTGAGGCCATATAAACATGGCCCGTACTCGATGCTATCCATTACACAGATCTTGATAGCGAGGGTAGCGGCCTCCATTTTGAGGGAGCGAACAAGCGGCACAAGGTGAAGAATCATGGAGACGGTGGAGGTGGGTTGGGCGGCGGCGGAACTCTGTCCATTACACAGATCTCTATCCGGCTGGAGGGAGCAAGGAGCCTGGAAGCAACTGCATCCCCCAAGCGAGATCACGGGCCGCGCTGCAAACCGATCCAGAGCGCTTGAGGGCCGGGGAGGGCCGTCGCACTTGCGGCCCAAATGG